>JAJYMC010000036.1 GCA_021787335.1 Bacillota bacterium
GGGAGCAAGCCCGCTTGGCCCAGCAGGGGCTCCGCACCTCCAGGGCGGTGCGACGGTCATACCGCAGGCGTCGCCTGCGTCTGCTGCACGCTCTACAGGCCCTGGCCCGGCAGGTCGCCGTCGGGCTCCGTCGAACCGGCGTGACCCACGTGGCCCTGGAAGACCTGACCGGCATCCGTGAGGACATGGACTTCGGCCCAGGGAACCTCTTGGTCCACAACTTCTGGGCGTTCGCCCGGTGGCGTCGGACGCTTGAGGCGGCTCTCGGGCGGGTGGGGATCCGGGTCGTCGCCGTCGAGGCGCGGGGCACCTCATCACACTGCGCCGTCTGCGGGCAGCCGGTCGCCCGGCCGGTCCGCCACAAGGTCGTCTGCCGCCATTGCGGAACTGTCTTTCACGCCGACGCCAACGCCGCGAGAAACATCCTGAACAAGGCGGCTGGTTTTCAGGCTCCCTCGAAGGGAGACGGGGCGGAGGCCAAAGCCCCAGCGCCCCTGGCTCTGCGGTGGGACCGCCATCGCTGGGTGCCGACCGGCGCCAAATCCGCGGCTGCCCATGCAAGCCGCGACTCCAGGGCGGCTTAAGGCCGCCTCGGGGAATCCCCGGATTTCAATCCGGGGAGGAGGTCAACCACCTATCTAGCTGTTGTGCTATACACCTAGTATCGGTGTACAGGGCGGTTTGCGTTAGTGGTTTTTAGCACAGGGTCGAGTGCACAGGGCCGAGTTGACGGCTCAGCGGTTGGGTGATAGAATCAGGCCAAATCACACCGCGAGCGCAAAGATGATGATCCGGAAAGTAAGCCGGACTGAGGCACAAAGCGAGCCGGGGGAGGTGGGAGCCCGGCGGCCGAGGAAGGCCGAAGATCACCGGGGAGTCGCCAACCGAAACCGCACGGGAGTAGGCTTGGACGGCAGCCACCGTTAGGCGGACAGGGTCTCGGACAGATGCGTCCGGCACCCCGGTGAGTGGGCGCGGCTTCTTTGAAGCCGTCGCCAAGCAAGGTGGTACCACGGGAGGTCTCTAACCCCTCGTCCTTATCGGACGGGGGGTTTTTGCGTTCCGCGGCAGGGAGGGGGATTCCTTGATGTTCAAGCGAGTCGGGAGGCCGAACTGGCCGGCGCTGGAAGCCGAGGTCCTCGACTTCTGGCGTTCGGCCGGGGTCTTTCGTCGGAGCCTGGACGGCCGCCGCGGCCGGCCGGCCTTCGTTTTCTTCGAGGGGCCGCCGACGGCCAACGGGCGGCCGCACGTCGGCCACGTCCTGCCCCGGTCGATGAAGGACCTCATCACCCGGTACAAAGCGATGGACGGGTTCTTCGTCGATCGCAAGGCCGGGTGGGACACCCACGGACTGCCGGTCGAACTGGAGGTCGAGAAACGGCTCGGCCTGTCGGGCAAGGCGGACATCGAGGCCTATGGGGTTGAGGCTTTCACCAAGAGATGCAAGGAGAGTGTCTTTCAGTATGAAGAGGAATGGGAACGCCTCACCGAGCGCATCGGATACTGGGTCGACCTGGACGATGCCTACGTCACCTACCGAAACGGATACGTGGAGTCAGTCTGGTGGGCCCTGCGGCAGATTTGGGACCTGGGGCTCCTCTACCAAGGCCATAAGGTGGTGCCGTACTGTCCGCGCTGCGGGACGGCCCTCTCCGACCACGAGGTCGCCCAAGGGTACGCCGAAGTCGAAGACCCCTCGGTCTTCGTCCGCTTCCCCGTCGAAGGCCAAGTCGCCGGCCAACGTGACGTTGCCCTCCTGGTCTGGACGACGACCCCGTGGACCCTTCCATCAAACGTCGCCGTTGCCGTCCGGCCGGGTGAGGCTTATGTCGTTGTCGAGTCGGCGGGCCCTGGACCCGGCCAAAGCGAGAAGCTCGTCGTCGCCAAGGGGCGGCTCGAAGAAGTCTTCGGACCGGATGGCCCGGCCGGTGCGGAAAGGGCCGCACCGGACGCGACGCGCCCCTTCCGTGTCCTGGCGGAACTCGACGGAGAAGGGCTTCTAGGGCTGAGATACCGGCCGCCCTTCGACTTCTTCGCGGCCGAGGCCCCGGCCCCAGCCCCGGCCAGCGGGCGGGCCTTCGTCGTCGTCGGGGCCGACTTCGTCACCCTCGAGGACGGCACCGGCCTGGTCCACCTGGCCCCGGCCTTCGGCGAGGACGACCTGCGGGTCGGACAGGCCGAGGGACTGGCCGTGTTCCAACCGGTCGACACCCGCGGCCGCTTCACCGCCGAGGTGACCCCGTGGGCGGGCCGCTTCGTCAAGGACGCCGACCCGGAGATCGTCGCCGACCTGGCGCGGCGGGGCCTGCTCTTTCGGGAAATGAAGTACCGCCATCCCTACCCGTTCTGCTGGCGCTGCGACACCCCGCTGCTGTACTACGCCCGCGGGGCCTGGTTCATCCGGATGACCGCCGTCCGCGACCGGCTCCTGGCGGAGAACGCCGCCGTCGACTGGCACCCCGGACACGTCGGCGACGGGCGCTTTGGCGATTGGCTGGAGAACGTGGTTGACTGGAACCTCAGCCGCGAGCGTTACTGGGGCACGCCGTTGCCGGTCTGGGTCTGCCCGGACTGCGGGCACAAGCATTGCGTGGGGGGCTTCGAGGAACTGCGGCGGATGTCCGTCGCGCCGGTGCCCGACGGGGAGGCCTTCGACCCGCACCGGCCGTATATCGACGAGGTCCGGCTGCGCTGCCCCAAGTGCGGCGGGGCGATGCGCCGCGTCCCCGAGGTCATCGACTGCTGGTTCGACGCCGGGTCGATGCCCTTCGCCCAGTGGCACTACCCGTTCGAGAACCAGGCGACCTTCGACGAGCACTTCCCGGCCGACTACATTTGCGAAGCCGTGGATCAGACGCGGGGCTGGTTTTACACCCTCTTGGCCATCTCGACCCTCCTCTTCAAACAGGCCCCGTACCGCCACGTCCTTGTCACCGGGCACGGGCTCGACGAGACCGGTCAGGCCATGTCCAAGCACAAGGGAAACGTCCTCGACCCGTGGGTGGTCCTCGACCGCTACGGGGCCGACGCCCTGCGCTGGTTCCTCTACGTCACCAGCCCGCCCTGGGTCTCCAAGCGCATCACCCTGGAGGGCATTGCCGAGGCCCAGCGGACGACCCTGGACACGCTTTGGAACGTCCCCAGCTTCTTCACCCTCTATGCCGGCATCGATCGCTGGCGCCCGGCCGCTGGCGCTCAGCCGGGCGGTCGGCCAAGCGGCCCATCGGGGGCCGACGCGCCGCTCGATCGCTGGATCCTATCGCGCCTGACGGGGACCACGGAGGAGGTCCGGACCGCCCTCGACGCCTATGACGTGACGACGGCCGCTCGGGCCCTGACCGTCTTCGTCGACGACCTCTCCAACTGGTACGTGCGCCGCTCCCGACGCCGCTTCTGGAAGGCCGCGGCCGACCAGGACAAGGACCAGGCCTACGCCACGCTCCACCATGTCCTCCGGTCGACGGCCAAGCTGATGGCCCCGTTCACGCCCTTCCTGGCCGAGCAGGTCTACCGCGACCTGACAGGGACGGGCGGAGAGGGGCCGGAGGGGGCGGAGGTCGCCGGCCGAGCCGAACCAGACAGCGTTCACCTCTGCGACTACCCGCGACCGGACCCAAGGCTCCGCGACACGGCCCTCGAGGCCGGAATGGAGGCCGCGCGGCGCCTGGTCGCCATGGGCCGGGCGGCCCGCGGCCGGGCCGGCATCAAGACCCGGCAGCCGTTGCCCGAACTGGTCGCCGGCGGCCTGTCCGCCGAGCAGCGACAGTCGGTGGCGGCCTTGGCCGACCTCCTGGCCGACGAGCTGAACGTCAAGGAGTGCCGCTTGGACGGGGCCGGTCCGGAGGCCGAGCCGGGCCCCGGTTGGGTCGCCGAGAGCGCCGGTGGGCTGTGGGTGACCCTGCGGACCGAGGTCTCCGCCGACTTGAGGCTCGAAGGGCTGGCCCGCGAACTGGTCAACCGGATTCAGCGGGCTCGCCGGGAAGCCGGGCTGGAAGTGGCCGATTCCGTCGAGCTGACCTACCTCGCGGCGGGCGACCTGGCCCGCGCGGCCGCCCGGCACGCCGACTACATCCGCCTGGAGACCCTGGCCGAGCGCTTTGAACCCGGCGCCGCGGACGTCGCACCGGGCGAGGGACACGTCCGGCAGGAATGGGCCGTCGAAGGTGAAAGCTTCGTGCTCTGGCTTCGCCGAGGCACGGAGCCCCGTTGACCTTCAGCCCCCCGATCCGATGTGGACCGGGGGGTTTCTTTTTGCCTCGGTCACCATTTTCGCCCAGCCTTGCCAGACCTCCGCACCATTAACTGGGGTGAGTCATACCCTGGAACCAGGACTGGGAATCGCGCTCAGTCCGGGCTCAACGCTAGAAGAAGTGGTCCCAACAGGAAAGGAGGTGCGAAGTAAGCCAATGTCAGAAGAGAAGGAACTGGTCAATGCTAGCGGGCAGCCTGATGCGGAGGCGCTCCATGGGGGGTGGCCGCCGCACCCCACCCACTGGCCGCCGCCCCCGCCCCCCCCACCCTGGGAGATCGTCTGCGTCGACGTGAAGAAGGTCTTCGATTCCTGCTCCAACGTGGACTGCGAAGAGTTCTGCGTCCAGTTCTACCCCACCGTGGCCGGTGTCACCATCACCCCGGCGCCGCCGGCGGGGGGGCCCACCCCGCCCTTCACCCTCGTCAGCTGCACGGCGGGGACGGCCGATGTCGGCCCGATCACGGAGTCCGCGGTCCCGGGAGAACCGCTCCTGCAGCGGATCACCGCCACGATTTGTGGGTCGGCGACCGTCGTCTTCACCGACTCCGCGACGCCGCCGGTCACGTACACCGTCACCATCTCGAATCTCACGTACCAGCATATCTGCTTCGATAAAGACGTCCTCCTATACATGCCCAACCCGTCGATGATGTTCGGGAAGATCGAAGTGGTGACCTTCGAGTGTCTGACCGCCAGGTTCCAGGCCGTCGACACGGTCTTCTCCGTCTGCGTGACCATCGGCCTACGGGCGATCGTCAAGAGCGAGGGGCGCGTGCAATTGCGAATCCCCAGCTTCGGCTACTGCCCCGTCCCGCCGACCTGCCGCGAACTCGGCACCCTCTGCGAGGGGTTCGAGGCCGCCCCGTTCCCGACCGTGTACCCGCCGCAGCTCGAAGGCACGCCGCCTCCGACCTGGCCCCCGCCCCGGCGCCGCGACGGTCACCCCTGTTGAAGGACCGTTCCGCCGGGCAGCCGATCGGAGAGGCTCACGGACCACGAAAGCAAGGACACCAGCCCATTGATCAAGCCCCCAGGTCCGGTGCGGACCGGGGGGCTTCTTTTTGACTCGGTCACCATTTTCGCCCAGTCTTGCCAGACCACTGCACCATTAACTGGGGTAAGTCATATCCTGGAACCAGGACTGGGAGCCACACTGTCCGGGCTTACCGCTAGAAAAAGTGGACCCAACAGGAAAGGAGGTGCGAAGTAAGCCAATGTCAGAAGAGAAGGAACTGATCAATGACGGTGGGCAGGCTGATGTGGGAGCCCAAGGGGGATGCCACCCGACCCACTGGCCGCCGCCCCCGCCCCCACCGCCCTGGGAGATCGTCTGCGTCGATGTGAAGAAGGTCTTCGATTCCTGCTCCAACGTCGAGTGCGAGGAGTTCTGCGTCTTGTTCACCGCACTCGGTGTCGTCATCACCCCGGCGGCGCCGCCGCCCACCCCGCCTTTCACCTTCGTCAGCTGCACGGCGGGACCGGCCGTGGTCGGCCCGATTTCGGAGTCTCCGGTCCCGGGCGAACCGCTCCTGCAGCGGATCACCGCCACGATCTGTGGGCCAGCGAGCGTCGTCTTCACCGACTCCTTGGGGGTCACGTACACCATCACCATCCCGAATCTCACGTACCAGTATATCTGCTTCGATAAAGACGTCCTCCTGTACATGCCCAACCCGTCGATGATGTTCGGGAAGATCGAAGTGGTGACCTTCGAGTGTCTGGGCGCCAGGTTCACGACCACCGACACTGTCCCGACCGTCTGCGTGACCATCGGCCTGCGGGCGATCGTCAAGAGCGAGGGGCGCGTGCAACTGCGAATCCCCAGCTTCGGCTACTGCCCCGTCCCGCCGACCTGCCGCGAACTCGGTACCCTTTGCGAGGGGTTCGAGGCCGCCCCGTTCCCGACCGTGTACCCGCCACAGCTCGATGACTCGCCGCCTCCGACCCGGTAGCCGCACCGGCGCCGAGACGGCCCGTGTTAAGGGACCGTTCCGCCGGGCAGCCGATCGGAGAGGCTCACGGACCACGAAAGCAAGGGCACAGGCCCTTGCTTTTGTGGTTTCTTATACCGGCATGGATATTGGTCTCACCGGAAGGCGCCTGGCGATCAGGGCGACCACTCGGCCGGTGATCATCAGGCGAGTGATCACGCCGGCCCTGGCCAGGTGGGCCTGGAGCCATCCGGCCTTCAGGAGGAGCACCTCCGAACGCCAACTGGCGAGGAACATGACCACCCCGCCCGGCCGGACGACCCGGATCATCTCCGCCGCGACCAGCCCGGGATCGCTGAAGTGACCCAGGGCGTTGAACTCGGCCACCGCGTCGAAGAGCTCGTCGGGGAACTCGAGGCGGTGGGCGTCCATCATAAGGAGGGAAACGGCCCGCCCGCCGACCTTCGGCCGGGCGGTGATCAGGCTGCGCGGATCCCAATCGACGGCCACGACACGGCGGAACCGCCGGGCGGCCTGCCTGGTCAGACGGCCTTCGCCGACACCGACTTCAAGGAAGGAGGCGGTCCGGTCGATCTCCTCGAGCAGGGTGCCGAGGGAGCGGTCGAGGGGCGACCGGTTATCCTGGGCCTGAATGACGTCCTGCATGCTAGACCACCCGTTTTGCTGGTCGCCCTCCGACGGTCTGGCCGACTCTTGGCGACTTGCGGTTACGTTAATTTACAGCAATCGACAGGAAACGGGTACAGGTTTCGCCCCCGAACGGAAGATTCCTCCAGGGGCCATAGCGATATCCTTCGGGGGAGGAAAAGCTCCCCGCTTGGGGAATCCTTCCTATCGAGGGAGGATCTCCACCATGACCGACCACGACAACGCCGCGACCGCCAAGAGCGTCCCGCTCAGCCGGGGAAAGACTTTCCGCATCCCCATCACCGGCCTCTCCCACAGCGGCGAGGGCGTCGGGCGCTTCCGCAACTTCACCGTCTTCGTGCCCTACGCCGTCCCCGGTGACACCATCGACGTCCGCATCGAGGAGGTCCACAAGAACTATGCCCGTGGGGAACTGGCCTTTGTCCGCTCGCCCTCGCCGGACCGGGTCCAGCCGCGCTGCGGGCTCTTCTACGAGTGCGGCGGGTGCCAGCTCCAGCAGGTCGACTACCAGGCTCAGCTGGCCTTGAAGACAAAGGTCGTCGAGGACGCCGTGACCCGCCTCGGCCGGCTTCAGGGGGTCGAGGTCAAGCCCTGCCTGGGCGCCAGCGACCCCTGGTACTACCGCAACAAGGTGCAGTTCCCGGTTGGCCTGTCCGAGGGGCGCCTGGTCGTCGGCTGCTACACCAGGGGCACCCACGACATCGTCCCGGCCGACGAGTGCTACATCCAGCACCAGACGAACAACCGGATCATGCGCGAGGCGCGCATCCTGGCCGAGAAGTACAACGTCCGGCCCTACGACGAGGAGACCGGTGGCGGGACGCTGCGGCACATCCTCAGCCGGGTGGCCGCCAAGACCGGTCAGGCCATGGTCGTCTTCGTCACCGCCACGCGGGACTTCGGGCCCGGGCGCAAGCTGGCCGAAGAACTCATGCTGCGGCTGCCCCAGGTGGTCGGGGTCTTCCAGAACATCAACCAGGCCCGGACCAACGTCATCATGGGCCCCGAGACCAGGCTCCTGGCCGGGGTCGAGAGCATCGAGGACACCATCCACGTCGGCGGGCCATACGACGACCTGCGTTTCAAGATCTCGCCGCAGTCATTCTACCAGACCAACCCGGATCAGACGGCCCTCCTCTACCGGCAGGTCCTCAAGTACGCCGACCTGACCTACCGCGAGACGGTCATCGACGTCTACTGCGGCATCGGGAGCATCACGTTGTTCCTGGCCCAGCGGGCCAAGAAAGCCTATGGGGTCGAGGCGGTGTCCGAGGCGGTCAACGACGCCAAGAAGAACGCCCGGCTCAACCGGATCGAGAACGTCGAGTTCCTGGTCGGCGAGGCCGAGAAGGTGCTGCCGCAGATGCAGCAGGGCGGGGTGGCCCCCGACCTCATCGTCGTCGACCCGCCGCGCAAGGGCTGTGACCCCCGCGTCCTGCAGGCCATGGCCGAGATGCGGCCGGCGCGGATCATCTATGTCTCGTGCAATCCGGCCACCCTGGCCCGCGACCTGGCCGGCCTGCGGGACCTGGGCTACCGGACCCTGGAGGTTCAGCCGGTCGACATGTTCCCGATGACCGGCCACATCGAGGCGGTGGCCAAGCTGGAGCCGGCCCAGGCGGCCGGGTCCTAGGGCGCCCCAAGGGCCGGGCGCTTGACCTGCCGTGGGGACGAAAAACGCCCCGGCACTGGGCCGGGGCGTTGGCATGTCAGTCGGTCGTCCTTTTCGGGGCGCGCCCGCCGGCGCGCCGCGGGGCCTACTTGCCCCACATCTCCTTGTGCAGCGCGGTCTGCAGCTTGTCGGCGATGGGTCCGCGCCGGCCGCCGCCGGCGATTTTCCCGTCGATCTTGGTGATCGGCATGACCTCCGTCGTCGTCCCGCAGAAGAAGAGCTCGTCCGCTTTCCAGACGGCCTCGACCGGGATGGGTTCCTCGCGAACCGGGATGCCCATGGCCTCGGCCAGCCGGAGGACGTGCTGGCGGGTGATGCCGCCCAGGATATGCGGGCCCCTGGGGTGGGTGACCAAGGTTCCGCCCAGGACGGCGAAGAAGTTGGAGGACGCCCCCTCGATGGCAATGCCGTCGCGTACGAGGATGCAGTCCTGCGCCCCCGCCTCGGCCGCGGCCTGCTTGGCCAGGACGTTGGGGAGCAGGTTCAGGCTCTTGATGTCGCAGCGTCCCCAGCGCAGGTCGGGGTGGGTGATGGCCGGTCGCCCCTGGGCGCGGTCCTCGTCCGGCACATATTTGCCGGGCTTGGTGGTGAGATAGACCGTCGGTCGCGTGCCGTTGGCCGGGAAGGCGTGCATCCGCGGGGCGGCGCCGCGTGTTACCTGAATATAAACGGTCCCGTAATCCCCGAGGTTGTTCTCGCCCCATAGCCGCTCGGCCACCTTGGCGTAGACGGCCGGGTCTTCGGGCAGCTTGAGCTGGATCTCCCGGGCGCTGTAACGCAGGCGGTCCATGTGCTCATCGAAGGCGAAGAAGCGCCCACCGGCGAACGAGGCGACCTCGTAGATGCCGTCGCCGAAGTTGCTGGCCCGCTCCTCGACCGGGATCAGCGCTTTCTCGGATGGTAGATAGTCACCGTTCAGGTAGACGATCACGTTGGTTGCTCCTTTCCCTGGCTGCGCCGGACGGTCATTTCGACCCGCACCGACACCCGATATCTGTTCTCCGCGGTTCAGCCGCTTCCTGCCGAGGGGGCGACGAACGCGGTGCGTGAGGAGGTCCACATGCGCCACGACGGTGTTCCAGAGACTTCCGGTGGACAGGCCCTATCGCGGTTCGTGGCCGCCGCCGAGCGACTGACGGCGCTCGCGGAAGGCCGTGGGGGAGACCAGGCCGGCGGGGCCGGCGATGGCGACCTGACCGCCCTGCAGGCCGCCCTGTGCGAGGTGCACGCGGCCTTCCTGGCCCTTTCCGAGGGTCAGGAGACCGGCCACGCCCCACCCGACGAAGCCAACTTCGCCCGGTCACAGCAGGCGTACGAGGGGTGGCGCCGGGCCAGTCCACGGCTGGCCGACGCCCTGGCCGGCGTCTACCGCGACCTCATCGACGGCCTGGAGCTCTATGGCCGCGGCACGACGAGCGACCGCGAGGCCGCCCTGTGGGCTTGGCAGAGCCTTTACTGGCAGCACTGGGGCGAGGAACTGCTCAAAGTCCAGCAGGCCCTGTACCGCCTGATGGCCCGCCGGCGCTTCGACCGCGCCCTCGACGACGAAGGGGGGCTCCTCTGATGAAAGAAGCGCACACCACGGCCCAGATCTCGCGCCGCTTCGAGGCCTCGACCGAGCGCGTTCGCGCCCCTGGACAAGGGGTGTCGGTTGACCCTGACGCAGGAGATCACCGTTCCGCACGAAGACGCTCTGACGCCGGCGGAGGTCAGCTCTCTGCTGGCCGAGTGGGTCAAGGGGACCGAGGACGGCTGGAACAAGATGTTCGACGTCCTTGAGGCCGCCCTCGCCTGAAGGGAGAGGTCCCGAACATGGAAAAGACCGACCTCTATGCGCGGTCGGCCTTTCCATCGGACATGACTCGCCCTACTCTTCAGGCACCGGGCAGCGGCTCAAGAGCCACCACCGCCAGGCGACGGTCGGTCCGCATCCTTCTCGTCGACCGCGAGGGTCCGCACCGGACCCTCGGCCACTTCCCGGACGGGTTCCTTCTCGAGGATGCCCCGGAGGACGCTGGAGTCGCCGATCGGGGCGAGGCACTTGGTCCCCACGCAGACATAGGCCCGCGGGTCCGGGTCGCGGCCAAAGCCCAGGGCCTCGGTGACGTCGGCTTTTTCGGCCGGGTCGAGGAGCCGGATGACCGTCTGCGGCCGGTAGGCCGCCCAACAGACGTCCTCGAGGTCGGCCGTGGCGGCGTCGCGGCGGTCGCCGATGATGGTCACGGTGGTCCATGGCCGCAAGGCGTCGGCCACCGCCAGGGCGTAGCCCGAGGCCATGACGCCATAGTCCCGGTAAGTGTCGGCGAAACGGCTCAGGGCGGTCACGGCCTCGCGACGGTAGCGCGCCGCGCGGTCCTCGTCGATGACCGTCGCCGCCAGTTCCAGGAGGAACCGGGCGGCGCGCGCGTTGCCCTCCAGGGTGACCTTCGGGCGGGCCAGCTCGCCGGGGGCCTCGCGGTCTGGCCGCAGGTCGTGGAAGCCTCCGCCGGGGGCCTTAAGGTTCTTGAGGATGAACTCGGCCAGGGCCTCGGCCGTCTCCAGCCAGCGGTCCTCGCCGGTGCTGTGATAGAGCCGCACCAGCGCCCGCCCGGACGAGACCTGGTCGCCGAGGAGGCTCCAGAGTTGCGGCTTCCAGGTGCCAGGGCCATGTGGCGGGACGGGCAGGGAGGCCCCCTCCTCGCTGGGCGCGTCGTTGCGGACCACCGCCGTCGGCGGCACCGGCAGGTAGTGGGCCATCCCGCGCTCGCGGTCGTAGGCGTGCTCGAGGAGGAAGTTCATCACCTCGATGGCCCGCTGCAGGTGATTGACGACGTCGAGGACCCACGAGGCGTCCACCAACGCGCGGATCGCGTCGGCGTTCCAGTTGACGTAGACGTTGCGGTCGAGGGCCGGGGCCTTGCGCTCGCGGCGCTCCTTTATGTCAAGCCGATAATACTCCTCGTCGGCGTCCTGAGTCCCCGCGTACACACCGAAGTGGTCCTGATAGAGGACCTCGTTGAGGAAGCGGACGACGTCTTCGGCGGCCCCGTAGAGCTTGGGGGTGCCGACGATACGGACCGCGTCCAGCAGCGCCCCCAGGAGGGCCGCGTTGTCCTCGAGCATCTTCTCGTAGTGCGGGACGCTCCAGTCGCGGGTCGTCGAATAACGGAAGAAGCCGCCCTCGACGTGGTCGTACATGCCCCCGTCGACCATCGCTTCGATGGTCCGGGCGAAGATGTTCCGGAGGTCGTCGTCGCGGGCCGTCACGTAGGCGTCCATGGCCAGTTCGATGGCCTCGACCATCGGGAACTTGGTGCCGCGGCCGAAGCCGGCGTGACGGTCGTCGAAGGAGTCGCGCAGGGACCGGACCACATGGCGGTGAATGTCCGGGTCGAGGCGGCCCGGCTGGGTCGTGGCCGGGGTCCGCTCCAAAGTGCGGCGGCGCTCGGCCAGGCGGCGGCCGATGTCCTTGCGCTCGTCGCGCCAGGAGTCGATGACCCCCTCGAGCCACGGGACCATCTGCTCGAGCGGGATGTAGGTGCCTCCGCCCATGAGCTCGCCGTCGGGGCTCAGGAGGGCCGTCGTCGGCCAGCCCCCGAGGTTGTAGCGCTCGTTGACGTCGGGGCGCTGGTCGGTGTCGACCCGCACGGGGACGAAGTTCTCGTTGATGAGCCGGATGACCTCGGGGTCGGAGTAGGTCGTCTCGTCCATGACATGACACCAGTGACACCAGACCCCGCTGATGGACAGAAGGACCGGGCGGTCGACCTTCTTGGCCTCGTCGAAGGCCTCGCGGCCCCATTCGCGCCAGCGGACCTCGTGGGCCCGGTTGGCCCGCGGAGAGAAGCGGAATGGCTGCACCATCTCTGACAAGCGGCGCACCCCCTCTGATGAGTTTTAGTATCGCCCGTATACGAAAGAAGCAGCCCCCACAAGGACTGCCGGTTAACCGCTGCGATTGATCCCTCATTTGCCCACCGGAGGTGATGCCGTGTGTCGCCGCGCAAATCCGCCCCGTTTGACGGTGTGGCTGAGCTGTACGATCAGGCGCGCCCGCGCTACCCCGCCCAACTCGTGGCTGATCTTGTACGGTTGACCGGTCTGACCGTTGGCGGACGCGTACTGGAGATTGGCTGCGGGACTGGACAGCTTACCTTGCCCCTTGCCGAGCATGGGGTATCGCTTGTGGCGGTCGAAGCCGGTGAGCGGTTGGCCGCGATAGCCAGTAGGAACCTGGCCAGATTCCCTAATGCGAGAGTGATAGTGTCCACTTTCGAAGACTGGGAACTGCCCGACGAACCCTTCGATGTCGTGCTGGCGGCAACCGCCTTCCATTGGCTCGATGAGAAGAGTCGCGTAAAGAAGTGCGTCCAGGCCCTACGCCCAGGAGGAACCCTGGCCATCATCGATACCCTTTGGGGGGTCAGCGACTCACTTGATCCATTCACGGTCGAAAGCCAAGCTTGCTACGCCCGCTGGGATCGGAATTCCGACCCAGATTACCGCCCGCCAACGGTGGCAGACGTACCGGCCAGACACGAGGAGTTGGAAAGATCAAACCTGTTCAGGACAGTGAATTTGAGTCGTTATGGGGTCCAGCGGACATATACCGCGGATGGCTACTGTGAGTTGCTCAGGACGTTTAGCGATGTGATAGGTCTGGCTGAGGATCTCCGGCTAGGCTTTCTTGAGTGCGTGGCAAGCCTCATTGATCATCGCTTTCAGGGCAAGCTCACCCGCCGTGATCTCTACCAATTGTGGCTTGCCCAAACGCCGGGTTGAATGATACCCATAGCATCCTGCGGCTTACGTTGGACCCGGATGGTGGCGCGAAGGAAGTGAGACTGTGCTCGAGCCCGTGCTGAAGCCCGAGGCGGCCGAGGCCGTCCTGCGGTTGGCCCGCGGAGCCCGCCCCGACGACCGCCGGAAGGCCGTCGACGAGCTCTGCGGCCACTGGACGACCGCGCTGGTCGCCCGGAGCGAGGGCCTGCCCCCCGCCGCCATGCGCGAGGCCATTGGCCATTTCGCCCGTGGTGAGCCGACTCGCCAGCCAAGACTGAGCCTGGACCAGATCCGAGCCGGGGCCGACGCCCTGGAGCGTTACGTGAAGACGCTCTCGGCCGACCAATCGTGGTTCAGGGCGGCCGCAGATGCGGGGCTGCGCCACGTGCCCTGGCGAGACGAGCTTGACGCCGCGATCGAGGTCTATCCGATCGCCCTCGGCGGGTCGTATACAGACGGGGAGGCCCTCATGGCCGGGCCCACGGCCCGCGTGGTTCTGGACCTCTACCACCTGAAAGACCCGGGCGACCTGCGGGTCGTGACCGCCCACGAGCTCAACCACGCCGCCGTGTACCTGTACCGATGGCGGCACCCGGAGAGCGCCCCGGTCCTTTCCGACCCGGTGGGCATCCTCCTGGACCTGTTGTATCTCGAAGGGTTCGCCCGCTTCTCCACCCTCGGCCGGCGCTATCGCGAGGACACGGAGAAGTGCTTCAGCGCCGTACAGGAGGTCATCGACCGGGCTCGCGCCGGCGTCGATACGACGGCCGCCCGGGACGACCTCTTCACCGGCGGCGACGGCCAGGGCCACCTGGGCGGGACGGCCGGGGCGTTCATCTTCGAGACCGTCATCGGCGGCAAGCCCTCGGCTGACGCTCAACAGGCGCTGCGCGAAGGGCCCGTGGCCGTGCTTCGGCTGTACGACTCGATGGCGGCCCGCCGGGGATTGCCCAGGCTCGACTGGCAAACGTGACCGCCGAGGCAGGAGGATTTCTTCGGCTGGCGAACAAAATACGAATCATTGTCCCATAGGCAACCGCGAATAGCACCCACCAACCGCCAAGGAGGTCCCATTCATGCAATATCGCGACTTCGGCAAACTCGGCATCAAGGTTTCCGCCCTCGGCTTCGGCGCCATGCGCCTGCCTGAGGACCAGGAAGAGGCGATCAAGGTCATCCGCCGGGCCATCGACCTGGGCGTCAATTATCTCGACACCGCCCCGAAGTATATGAAATCGACCAGCGAGGAGACCCTCGGCAAGGCCGTCAAGGGTTACCCGCGGGAGAAGCTCTACCTCTCGACCAAGTACCCGACGGAGAACGCCTCGGCCGACGACTGCCGGAAGTGGTTCGAGCAGTCCCTGCAGCGGATGCGGCTCGAATACGTCGACTTCTATCACATGTGGGGGATCAACTGGAAGGTCTTCACAGAGAAACTCGACGTCAAGGGCGGCCCGCTGGAGTTTGCCCGCAAGGCCAAGGACGAGGGGCTCATCCGGCACATCTCCTTCTCCTTCCACGACACCCCGGAGGCCCTCCACAAGCTCATCGACACGGGTTACTTCGAATCGATGACCGTCCAGTACAACGTCCTCGACCGGGCCAACGAACAAGAGATTCACCACGCCAAGGAGAAGGGCATGGGCGTGGCCACCATGGGCTCGGTCGGCGGCGGCCGGCTCGGTTTCCCCTCGGAGAAGATCATGGGCGCCGTGGCCGGCGGGGTCAAGAGCACGCCGGAACTGGCTCTGCGCTTCGTCCTGTCGCATCCGGGCGTGAGCACGGCCCTGTCCGGCATGGGCTCCATCGAGATGGTCGAGGAGAACGCGGCCACGGCATCGCGACCTGACCAGATCAGCCCGGAGGAGCGGCGGCGCATCGAGGCCATGCACGACGAGAACGCCAAGCTGGCCGACCTCTATTGCACGGGTTGCGGCTACTGCCAGCCCTGTCCGAACGACGTCAACATCCCGGAGAACTTCAAGTACATGAACTACCACCGGGTCTGGGGCCTCACCGAATACGCCAAGAAGCAGTACGCCGCTTTGGGAACCGATAAGAATCCGTGGATCAAGGGACTCCCGGCCCACGAGTGCATCGAGTGCGGCGAGTGCGAGCCCAAGTGCCCGCAGCACCTGCCGATCATGGCTCAGCTGAAGGAGACCGCCGCGGCCCTGCAAAGCTGAGAGGCCCGAATCAGCGCCGGGAATCGGTGGTCAAGATGAACGTTGAACGGGTCCGGTCCCTGATCGCGGCGGCCTTCCCGGAACTCGCCGGGGCCGAGGTGAGCCCCTTCGGGGAAGGGTGGGTCAACGAGCTGTGGCGGGTCCGACACGGCCGGAGCGGCGCCGACGGCGCCCGCGGCGGGACCGCCGGGACATCCCAGCCGGACCTCCTCTTTCGTTTCCAAAAGCGAGCGGCGGCCGCGGCCGGCGTCCGCCGGGAGATGACGCTCCTGAGAATGATCGGACCGGCGTTGCCGGCGCCGGTCCCCGATTATCGCTATGTCGCGTCCGATGGGGCGCTCGACTACGCCTGGCCCTTCGGTGGCTACCCATTGATCCCGGGGGTGCCTTTGACCGAAGTGCCCGGCCCGCCCGGACCGGCGCGGGCGGCCCTGGCCGCGGCCGTGGGCCGTTTCCTCTCGGTCCTGCACCGTCTCCCGGTCGACACGGCTTTGGCCGCCGGCGTCCCGGGCGGTTCCGGTGAGGCCTGGCGGCGCGGGCACGAGGAGTGGTACCGGACGACGCGGGACGTCATCCGGCCGGCCCTTGCGCCGCGCGAACTGGCCCGCGTCGATGACCTCCTGACGGGCTTCCTACGGCACGATGGGAACTTCACGTTCACCCCGGTCCTGCTCCATCGAGACCTGAGTTTCGACCACCTGCTGGTCGACCCGGTCACCGGGACCCTGACCGGGGTCATCGACTTCGAGGACGCCGCCGTCGGCGACCCGGCCTTCGACTTCACCGGCCTGGAAGACCTGGGGCCGGGCGCCCTGGAGGCCTACGAAGGGCCGCGGGACGCCGGTTTCGGCCAACGGGTCGGCTTCTATCGCCGCCTCGTGCCCCTCCACGAGCTGCGTCATGGGGTGGAAGAGGGGTTGCCGGACCGCGTGGCCGTCGCCCTCGACCGCCTGGCCGCCCCCTAGCGGTCGACCATCAGCCGCGTCCCGATGACCATCAGCACGAACCCAATCGCCCGCAGCCAGCTCAGCCCGACCTTCTCCGAACCGAAGAGACCGAAGTGGTCGACGATCAGGGCCGTGGCCAATTGGGCGGTGATGATCGAGGAGATGGCCAGGGCGGCGCTGAGGTGCCCGATGGCGAAGGCCACGCCGACGATGATGACCACGCCGAGGATCCCGCCGAGCCAGGCGTACCAAGGCGCCCCGACAACGTGAGTGAGCTTGCTCCAACGCCCCCAGATGAAGAAGACGACGACGGCCGCCAGGAACCCGATCAGCGAGACGAGGACGGCCATGTTGGCGACGCCGATCCTCTTGAGGAGGGCCGAGTTGAACGTCCCCTGGATCGTCATCAGCGCCCCGGCCAGGGCGGCGGCCACCACATCCAGCCATAGATGAGCCAAGAACGCACCTCCGGATGTCGGTGAGTCTGAGAGACATCCGTACCAGTTTGCCCGGCCTTTGACGTTTCCACGACCAGGAGGAGAGAAGCTTTGGAGAAGGCGCCCCTCGGCAACACCGACCTCAAAGTGACGAGGCTGGGCTTCGGCGGCATCCCCATCCAGACCGTGGCCGGCCGCGAGGAGGCCTTGGCTGTGGTCCGGCACGCCGCCGACCGCGGCATCAACTTCTTTGACACCGCCCGCGGTTACACGATAAGCGAGGAGATCATCGGCGAGGCCCTGGAGGCTCACCGCGACCAGTACATCATCGCCACCAAGACACCGTCCCGCGACGTCGACGGGGTGGCCCGCGACTTCCAGACCTCCCTATCCAAGCTGCGCACCAGCTATATCGACCTCTACCAGTTCCACAACGTGATGGACGAGGAGTCCCTGACCAAGATCCTCGCCCCCAACGGCCCCCTCGAGTACCTGCAGATGGAACAGCGGCGGGGGCGCCTCCGCTACATCGGCATCACCAGTCACCGCCTGGAGACCATCATCAAGGCCGCCTCCACGGGCCGTTTCGCCACCGTCCAGTTCCCCTTCAACTACATCGAGAAGGCCGCGGCCGAGGAGCTGTACCCGTTGGCCCATCGCCTGGGCCTGGGCGTCATCGTCATGAAGCCGCTCGCCGGCGGGGTCATCCGGAACGCCAACGCCTCCATCCGGTGGGTCCTGTCGCAGCCCATCAGTGTGGCCATCCCGGGGATGGCCTCGGTGACCGAGGTCGACGCCAACCTGGCGGCCGCCGCGGCCGGCGCCCCCGGCCCGGATGAGCTGGCCGACCTCGAACGCGACCTGCGGGAGATCGGGCCGACCTTCTGCCGTCGCTGCGGCTACTGCATGCCGTGCCCCGAAGGCATCCAAACTAACTTCATCGCCTCTTCGGAGCTCTTCTTCAAGCGCTCGGGCTGGGGTCGCCTGACCAAAGCGCACCTCCAGACGTTCGACAAGGGCCTCGACTGCCAGGCCTGCAAGACCTGCGAAGGGCGCTGCCCGTATGGTCTGCCGCTGTCGGAGATGGTCCCCGCCATCAGCCGCCGGATGCTGGACCACATCAACGAGCTTGGGCTCAAGCCCGAGCGGTGAAGCGAAAGCCCCCGCTCGGTGAAACGGAAACCCAGGCGGGGGCGTTATATTGGTGGTGGGTGAAATGACGGGAGGTCTCGCTTTAATGGAGTATCGCCGTCGCAACCTGATTCTCGGTTTCGTCCTCATCGCCGTCGGCGGGCTGAGCATGCTGGCCAGGTTCCTGGACCTGGGGCGGATGACCGGCGGGGCGATGCTATGGATCATCGCCGGGGCTTTCTTTGTCGCCTATTCGAAGCGGCATGAGATCGGCTTCCTCATCGCCGGCAGCATGGTCGCCGCCGTCGGGACCTTTGTGCTTCTGCAGGCCTTGCCCAACCATGGTCGGTTTGAATCCGGCGGCCTCTTCTTCATGCTCATCGGGTTGGCCTTTGTCTTCGTCTACCTGGTCGGGACGCGGCCCAGCCCGTGGCCGCTCTTCCCGGCTCTGGCGACGATGGTCTTCGGGGCCTTCATCTTGAGCCTCGAGATCCCCGCCTGGGGGAGGTACGCCTTCCCGTCGCTGCTCATCCTGGCCGGCCTGTGGCTGATCTTCCGGCCCCGGCGCTGGTAGGCGGACGGCTGGCGTGCCCCTCTACCTGGACAGCTACGCCCGGACCCCGGTCGGCAACTACGCCGGGGCCTTGGCCAAGGGCACCTCGACCTTCGCCGCGGCCGACCCGGCCCGGATGGCCGCCCTCGCCGGCTGCTCCATGGCCGGCGGAAGGGCAACCGGGGCCGGCTCCGGGACGATCCTTCTGCCGTGCCTCGGCCACCTGTTCGAGGTCGAGCACCCGGCGGGCCGCGTCCGTTTCGCCGGCACCGCCCTGGAGCCCAACGGCACCCTGCTCATCGTCATCCTGAACCATCTGGCCAGGGCCGACGGCGCGCCCCTCGAGGGGCGGCCGATCTCTTACCGTGAGTTGCCCGCTGGGGAGGTCTTCTGGCGGGCTTTTGTCAGGTACTCCATCGAGCCGTTGGCCGGGCACTTCGGGACCCGTGCCGAGCGGCTCCCAGTGGCCGCCCGGCCGCTCGGCGGCGAATCCATTCAGACCAAGGCCGACTTCTCTGTCCGGCTCCCGTTCTTTCCGCGCCTGCCGCTCATCGTGCAGGTCTCGGCGGCCGACGATGAACTCCCCGGGGCGGCCAACATCCTCTTCGACGCCAGCGCCCCGCATTACATCCACACCGAGGACGCCGCGGCGGTCGGCTCGTACGTCGGTCACCTCCTGGCCGCGGTGGAGAAGGGGACCGACCCGGCGGGCCTGGCCGACCACGGAGTGGTCTAAAAACTTGTCAGGTCTGGCTTTGCTTGAACCGTATCCGACCCAGACGAACGCCGATGGGGCGACCAAGCCAGGTCGCCCTTAATATTTGACCGCTTTTTTCCGAAAAAATGGGTGCCGGCATAAATCAGCCGCCGGCCCATCTTTCGGATAAGGCGGTGTCCGTTTGGCCCGAAATTGGCTTAAAGGCCTGCTCAGCGCAGTCGGCGCGCTCCTTACCGGGTTCATCCTGCTGGCCCTGATCGACGGCCCGGAGGGGGCGGCCGACCAGCTCCTGACGCTCATCATCGTGGCCGCGGCCATCGGTGCCGCCAGGGCCAGGCCCAAGTCGGCTTACCTGCCGGCCCTGCTGGCCCTGCTCATCCTGCAGTGGCCGCTGGCGGCCCCAGGCGACCAGCTCGCCCTGGCCCTCGCCGGACGCTCGGAGGTCCTCCTCCAGGCGGGCGAGAAGGCCGTGGCAGCCGGTCAGATCGAGGCCGGGGCGGCCCTCATGGACCGGGCGATGCGGGCCAACCCGAGGAGCGGCAAGGTCAAGGCCACGGCGGCCGCACTCAAGCTGGCCGAGGGCCGGACCGCGGACGCCTTCGCCCTTGGCAACGCGGCCCTGAAAGACTACGAGCACCCGACCTTCAAGATCGCTCGGACCCGGCGCGACGGGACCAGGAACGTGGCCCTCTACGTCGCCGGCAAGGCCGCGGCCGATCTCGGCTACAACGATGAGGCCATGGCCCTCCTGACCCAGGCGGTCCTGGTCGACCCGGAGAACGGGGCGATCCATTGGGAGATGGCCGGGCTGTTCGCCCGCGACGGTCTCTGGAAGGAGGCCGCCGATGCCTACCAGCGGGTCATCGCCAACGCCGGGAGCGTCGACCGGGGCCTGGTCGTCCAGGCCTACCGGCTGTGGGGCGAGGCCCTGGTCCGGCTGGGACGCCTTGACGAGGCCATGACCGCGCTGAAGACCTCGGTCGACCGGAACCCCGGCGACGCCATGGCCCGGCTCGACCTCGGGGCGGTCAAGATGGCCCAGGGTCGCGTGACCGAGGCCATGGCCGACCTGCGGGCGGCCAGCGACGGGCTGAGGGCCGAGGGCAACCCGGCCGCCGCCCAGGCCGAGCAACTTCTGAGCCAGGCCAACGATTACATCTATCAGGGATACGCGGCCAAGGGCCGCGAACGGCTCAACTCCGGCGACTACCAGGGGGCCATCCGCTGGTTCAAGAAGGCCCTCGCCCTGGCCCCGGAAAAAGACACGGCCGAACTCGACCTGAACCTGGCCCAGGCTCACTGGCAACTGCAGCTCTATGACCAGTCCCTGGAGTACTACCGCGAGGCGGTGGCGGTCGCCCCGTTGAGCCCTCGGGCGAGGCACAGCCTCGGCTGGGCCCTCGGGGCCACGGGCCAGTTCAAGGAGGCCGAGGCCGAGGTCAAGCTGGCCATCGCCTTCTATTCCTCCGGCGCGCCCGAACTTCCGGCCGCCCACAGCCTGCTGGGCCTGATCTACGAGGTCAGCGGCAAGCGCGAGGCCGCCCGCACCGAGTACCTGACCGCTCTATCACTGGATCCCAACGACGGTCGGGCCCGCGCCAACCTTGACCGGGTGGTCCGGGCGGCGCAGGTGAGCGAGGCCGGCGGGCGGTAGGACAGCGTCTGACAGAAGGCCCGAAAGAGGCCGAAATGAAGACATGAAAAAAGCGGAGGGGCTGCCTGCCCCTCCGCTTCGTCATGCCGTCCAGACCCGCGTGAATCAGCCTCCGCCACCGCCGCCGCCGGACGAGCCACCACCGCCGCCGCCGGACGAACCGCCCCCGCCACCACTGGTCCCGGATGACCCCTTCCGGATGATGTCCATGAGGGACGAGGTCACGGCGTCGTTGATGGCCTTCTTGACGTCGGGCGTCGCCATCAGTTTCTTCAAGGCGTCACTCAGTTGTTTCTGCGCGTCGGGCCCGGTCATCACCTTGCTCAGCGCATCCTGCAGAGCCTTCTGCATCTCCGGCGAGGTCAGCGCCTGGTTGATCATGGGCTGGATCTCCGCGCGGCTGGTGGCCTCCTGGATGGCGGCCGTGCCTGTCGGTCCGCTGATCTCGTCCTTGACGATGCTCCGGATCTGGTCCTGCGACGGGGTCGGCTTTTGAGAGCCGCCGAGCAGCGAGCAACCCGCGCCGACGATGATCAGCGCGGCGATCGAAAGCGCGGCCACTACCGGCGCGATGAGCGATCTGAAGACCTTACGGATCAAAGTGGATCTCCTCCCGGTCCTGGGCTCCGCGCGGGTCGGATGCCCCACGCAGGTTCTAGCTTCCGACGCTTCTCATTATCTCCGGCCGTCGGGGGCGACATACTTCGGCCGCTTCTCCACCCGCGGCGCGGTTTTCAGCGGTAGGGCGGGCGGCCCATTTTTCTGGCAGAGTTTTTTGCTTGCCTTTGGGCAGGAATTGGGCGACAATTGGTGTATCTGAATAACTGTCGACAATCGACACATTAATATGACACCAGCATACGCGTCACGACACGCACCAATCCACCACTTCCCTTAAGAGGGGGAACCGTCGTTGCCGAGCTTCCAACGGGTGAAGGCCAACAACCTCAGGGACAATGTCCTCACGCAGTTGCGACAGGCCATCATCAACGGCGAGTATCAACCCGGCGACCACCTGGCCGAGACCGAGGTGGCCAACCAGATGGGGGTCAGCCGCGGGCCGGTCCGCGAGGCCATCCAGAACCTCGAGGGCGAGGGCCTGGTGATGACCGTCCCCAACCGCGGAACCTTCGTCACCACCTTTTCGGCGGAGGACATCCACGAACTGACCTCGTTGCGTTCCGTGCTCGAAGCGCTGGCCGTGCGGCTGGCCCTGCCGAACCTGACCGAGGACGACCTGCATGAGATGGAACGGCTCGTCGACGAGATGGCCAAGGCCGGTCGCCGGGACGACCTGAAGACCGTCGTCCAGCGCGACCTCGACTTCCATGAACTGATCTTCCAGAAGGCGCGCCACCGCCGGCTCTACGGCGTCCTGCGCGGCCTCCACTTCCAGATCAGGCTGTTCATCAGCGCCAGCAGCATGCTGGCCGGCAGCAAGGAAAGCGTCGCCGAGACTCACGTCCCCATCATCGAGGCCATCAGGCGGCGCGACCCTGCTTATGCTGAAGCCACCATCGTCCGCCACATCTACGACGTGGGCGAGCAGATGGTGGAGGTCCTTCGCGGGCAGGGGGACACCGAGGCGACGCCAGCCTCCGCGCAGCGCCGGGTGGCCAGAGGCCGCCGCGCCGCGACTTAGGCCGACTGACCCGCGTTACCCCCTCAGACTTTGCGCCACGTTCGACGGACTTGAGAGAGGGAAGCCCATGAACGAGCTCAGAGAAGCCAATCCGCGGAACCTTCCGCCGCACATACTGCACGAACTCAACCGCGTCGTGGGCCACGACGGGGTGCTTTGCCGTGTCTTCGACCGGACGGTCTATCAGTATGACGGCACCAGCCTGGGCCACCTGCCCCTGGCCGCGGTCCTGCCGCGCACGCCCGAACAGGTCGCGGCCTGCCTCGCCATCCTCACCAAGCACGGGCTGCCGGTCATCACCCGCGGCGCCGGCACCAACCTCAGCGGGGCGACCACCTTCGTCGCCGGCCAGGCGGTAATCGTCGAGACCAGCCGGATGAACCGGCTCGTCGACCTGGACCAGGCCAACGCCCGGGCTCTGGTCGAGCCGGGCCTGCGCAACCAGGAACTGCAGGACGCGGTGGCCCCCCTCGGCCGCTTCTACCCGCCCGACCCGGCCAGCATGGCCGTGTCCACCCTCGGCGGCAACGTCGCCGAGAACTCCGGCGGGCCCAAGTGCATCAAGTACGGCGTCACCAACCGCTGGGTCAGCGGCCTCGAGGTCGCCCTGTCGACCGGCGAGGTGGTCCACACCGGCGGCGTCTCCGACTACACCCCCGGCTACGACCTGACCGGCGTGCTCATCGGGTCGGAGGGCAACTTCGGCGTCATCACCAAGGCCCGACTGAAGCTCCATAACCGGCCCGGCGAGACTCGGACCCTCCTGGCCATCTTCAACCATCTCGACGACGCCGCGCGGACCGTCTCGTACATGATCGCCGAGGGCGTGACCCCGGCGACCATCGAACTCATCGATGACGTCGTCCTGCAGGCCGTCGAGCAGAACGTCAAGGTGGGCTATCCGCTCGACGCCGAGGCCGTCCTCCTGATCGAGGTCGACGGGACGCCCGAGGCCGTGGCCGAGGACGCCGCCCACGTCGACCGCATCTGCCGCGAGCACGGCGCCCGTGAGGTCCGCACGGCCGCCTCGGAGCAAGAACGGGAGCTTCTGTGGCGCGGCCGCCGCGAGGCCGTGGGTTCGTTGGCCCGCCTCCGGCCGTCCTACGCCGAAGAGGACGTCGGCGTGCCGCCGAGCCTACTCCCGGAGATGTTGCGGACGATCAAGGACATCGGCAAGCGCCATGACCTGGTCATCGGCAACGTCTTTCACGCCGGCGACGGGAACTTCCATCCGGTCGTCCTGTATGACGAGCGCGATTCGGACGAGTCGCGCCGGATGCACGAGGCCAACTTCGAGATCATGAAAGCCGCCGCGGCCATGGGCGGGACCATCACCGGCGAGCACGGCGTCGGACGCCTGAAGCTCCCCGGCATGCCGCTGATGTTCAGCCGCGACGAGATGGTCTTCATGGCCGGTGTCAAGCGCGTTTTCGACCCATCCGGCCTCCTCAACCCGGGGAAGGTCATCCCGCCCACGGTCCTCGAGGACCCGTCGGCGACGGCCGTCGTCCGCCCGCCGGTCCCGGCCGAGGTGGCCGAGGTATTGGCCGAGGCGGGGGCCAAGGGCCTGTCCGTCGTCCCCACCGGGGCCGGGACCAAGCTCGCCGTCGGGCCGCGCCAGGACATCCCGGCCGGGGCCGTCCGGCTCGACCTGAGGCGGCTCCCCAGGGTCCTGGACTTCGATCGCGACAACCTCATCATCCGCGTCTCCGCCGGGGTCGGCCTGGCCGAACTGCAGTCGGAGCTGGCGCCGGAAGGCTTCTTCTTCCCGGCCGACCCGGACTTCGCCGGGCGGGCCACCATCGGCGGCGTGCTGGCGACGGGCGACGCCGGTTCCTATCGTCCGCGCTACGGCGAGGTCAAGGACAACGTCCTCGGCCTCAGCGTGGCCCTGGCCGACGGCCGCCGGCTCCACTTCGGCGGGCGGACGGTCAAGAACGTCGCCGGCTTCGACGTCAAGCGACTCCTCGTCGGGTCCTGGGGGACCCTCGGGGTCATCCTCGACGCCACGGTCCGCGTCTATCCCATCCCGGAGACCCAGACCGTCTCGGTGGCCTTCACTTCGGCCGACGGGGCGGGCCGCTTCATCGCGGCCGTGCGGGCCAACGGCGGCATCACCCCGGCCGCCCTGGACTTCGCCGACTTCGACCCCCGCGCCGCGGCCGCGGCCATGGACGCCGGCCGGCGTCCGACCTTCCGCGTCTATGCCCGTTTCGAGGGCTCGTCGACGGTGACCGCGGCCCACATCTCGCGGTTGGCGGCCATGGCCGAGACCGCGGGTGGTTCGCTGGAGCGGCTCAGCGCCGCCGAGGCTACGGCCCTGTGGACGGCCAGGACCGAAACGGCCGCCGCCTTCATCGCCACCGGCCGCGCCGTTTGGCTGAAGGCGGGATACGCCCCCGCCGGGCTCGCTGAGCTCCATCGCGACCTGGCCGCATTGACCGGCGCCGCCGGGGCCGGGCTCGCGGTCCTCGCCCATGCCGGCAACGGCGCCGCCGACGCCTTCATCTTCCCGTCCGATCGTGACGCTTCCGACGACGACCTGGCCAGGCTGGCCGAGGAACTCGGCCGGCGCGGCGGTTCGCTCTACCCGATGGCCCGCGGGCCCTGGTCCGCAAGCCTCGGGACTCTGTATGGCCGGCGTGATGACGCCCGCCTGTCGGCCGAGGTCAAGCGGTACTTCGACCCGGACGACCGTTTCGGGGTGTACCGCGTATGAACCTCAAAGACATCTACGAAGAAGTCGCCAAGTGCAACCGGTGCGGCGGCTGTCAGGCCGTCTGCCCGACGTACGCCGAGACGCGGGTCGAGTGGTCGGTCGCCCGTGGTCGCATCGCCTTGGTCCGGGCGATGATCGAGGGCAAGCTCCCGGTCAGCCCGGAGACCATGGCTCCAATCTATGAGTGCCTCCTGTGCCAGAAGTGCGTCGTCAATTGCCCATCCGGCGTCCGCACCGATCAGATCATGCTGGCCGCCCGCGAGGAACTGATGAAGACCCAGGGGAAGCCGACCGTGGCGAAGGCGGCGGTGCGGGTCATCCGCGACCCCAAGCGCTTCAACGCCGCCGTGACCCTGCTCGGCTACTACACCAAGACCCTCCGGCCAGTGACCATCGTCACCCGGCTCGAGCGCGTCGCCCGCGTCGTCGCCAAGGCCAACGGCCTCGTGCCCAGGGTCGAGGGGCGGAGTCTGCAATCCATGGCCCCCAAGTACCTGAAGCCCGTGGCCGACCCGGCCCACCGGGTGGCCTACTTCATCGGCTGCGCGACGAACCGGCTCAACCACGCCCCCGGCGTGGCCACCATCGAGGTCCTGCAGCGGAACCGGGTCGCCGTCGAAGTCCCCGAGGCCGTCTGCTGCGGCCTCCCGGCCGCGTCCTACGGCGACCGCGAGACCGCTAGCGAGATGGCCCGCCGCAACCTGGACCACTTCGCCGACCTCGACGTCGAGGCCGTCGTCAGCGACTGCGGCAGCTGCACCTCGACCCTCTCCGAGTACGGCGAGCTTCTGGCCGATGACCCGGTCTACCGCGACCGGGCCAAGGCCTTCTCGGCCAAGGTCCGGGACATCTCCCAGTACCTCGTGGAGATCGACTTCGCCCGCCCAAGGGGCGAGGTCAAGACCTCCGTCACCTACCACGACCCCTGCCACCTCTGCCGTTACCTGAAGGTCACGGCCGAGCCGCGGACGGTCCTGCAGAGCATCCCCGGGGTCGACTTCCGCGAGATGAAGGAGGCCGACGCCTGTTGCGGTGCGGCCGGTTCCTACATGTTGACGCATCCGCAGTTGTCCGAGGAGATCCTCGGGCGCAAGGTCGCCCACGTCGCCGAGACCAAAGCCGAGGTCCTCGCCACCAGCTGCCCGGCCTGCCAGCTCAACCTGAGCTACGGGCTGAAGAAGCAGGCCGTTCCGGCCCGGGTGGTCCACACCGTCGAACTCCTCGCCCAGGCCTACCGGGCCGAGGAGGGCGTGGCGAGGCCGGCCGGCCGAGACGCGACGCGCGAGGCCAAGGCGACCCGACAGGAGGTGGCCGGCAGTGGCCGGTGAGCTTCAGGACATGGACCGCCTGATCAATGAGGTCTGGGACGACGTCGTCGACTTCGCCCGGCGCCTGGTCCGCACGCCGAGCATCAGCGGCCAGGAACGCGAGGTCGCCGGCCTCATCCAGGCCGAGATGACCAAGCTCGGCTACGACGAGGTCTTCGCCGACTCGACCGGCAACGTCGTCGGGGTCATCCGCGGCGACGGTCACGGCGAGCACGTCCTCTTCAACTTCCACATGGACCACGTCTCCCCGGGTAACCTCGAAGCCTGGCCGTTCCCCCCGTATGAGGGCGTCATCCGCGACGGATTCCTCCACGGCCGCGGGGCCAGCGACGTCAAGGGGGCGACGGCCGCCCAGGTCTACGCGGCGGCCCTGATCAAGAAGGCCGGCCTCAGGCACGGCGGCGACATCATCGTCACCGGCGTGGTCGATGAGGAACCCGGCGACATGTGGGGCATGCGACGGCTGGCGTCCGAGGTCCTGGCCCAGTACCCCGGCCGGATCGGCCTGGTGGTCCTGGCCGAGGCCACGAGCCTTGATATCTATCTCGGTCACCGCGGCCGGGCCGAGTTCGAGATCTCGACCGTCGGCCAGATCGGCCACTCGAGCTCACCATGGCGCGGCGTCAACGCCGTCTACCTGATGGCCCCGGTCGTCGCGGCCGTCGAGGAGATGGCCGGCGGCCTGCCCGAGGAAGCCTTCCTGGGCAAGTCCAGCGCGGCGGTGACCAACATCACGGCCTCGCCCGGCTGGGGCAGCATCATCCCCGACCGTAGCACCATCTGGGTCGACCGGCGCTTCCTTCCTTCAGAGGACAGAGTGTCTACAATCGACCAATTCGCGAAGATCCTCGCCGCCCGGGTGCCCGAGGGCCGGGCCACGGTGGCCGTCCGGAAGCTCGCCCACCGGAGCTACACGGGCCTCGAGGAGACCATCGAGCTGTACAAGCCGGCCTTCCTGACCGATCGCCACGAGCCGCACGTCGAGCGGGTCCGCTCGGCCCTCACCGCCCTGGGCCAGGACCCGGGGTTCGGCCGCTGGGACTTCGGCACCGACGGCACCCTGACCGCGGTCGACCTGGGCCTGCCGACCATCGGCTATTCAGCCGGCGAGGAGGTCTACGCCCACCAGCCCACCGACCGGGTCAGCCTGGACCTTTTGCGCAAGTCGGTACGCGGCAACGTGGCCATCGCCATGACGACGACAGCGTGAACCCAGGACTTTCGCAAGGACTTCCTTTCTAAAAGGCTATATAATGGTCTGTTGCGGCCTGTCGCCACCCATGGTATGGCCTGACAGCGGCGGCATCATGCGGACGATGTGTCAACAGTTGGCAAAGGCGACCGGCTCAGCAAGAGCCGTCGCCTCGAGAGGGGGGCATGGCGGTGTATTCCATCAGGCGCGACGGGGCCCAGGTCGAATATCGGGATGACCTCGAGCACGTCACCCTGAAGGTCGGGGAGGAGCAGTTCGCCGATCTGATCGGGATGACCGAGCCGGCGCCGATCACCGCCCGCAGCGCATACGAGGAAGCCATACGCCGCCCCATCGGCGCCCGACCCCTGGCCGAGCTGGCCGGGCAGGCCCGGCGGGCCTGCGTCATCGTCCCCGACTCGACCCGCAACGCGCCTTCCGGCCGGCTGCTGCCGGTCATCCTCGACGAGATGCTCTCGGGCGGTCTGCGCCCTCAGGATATCACCGTCGTCGTCGCCATCGGCGTCCACCGCGCGGCCACCGGCCGGGAACTGGACGAGATAATCGGGCCCTTCCGGGGCCGGATCCGCCTCGTCAACCACGACCCCTACACCCGTGAGGCGCTCGTCTCCCTGGGCCAGACGGCCCGCGGCACGCCCATCGAGGTCAGCCGCCTGGTCTATGACTGCGACCTCCGCGTCGGACTGGCCAAGGTCGAGCCGCACGAGTTCGCCGGCTTTTCCGGCGGCCGCAAGCTGGTCCTACCGGGCGTCTCCAGCGAGTCCTCGATCGTCACCAACCACCGCCCGGAGATGATCCTCGACCCTCGCGCCTACATCGGCATCCTCGATGGCAACCCGGTCAGCGAGGACATGGAGGAAGCGGCCTCCCGGCTCGGTCTGAACTTCGTGGTCAACACGGTGGTCGACCGGGCGGGGGAGCCGGTAGGTGTCTTCGCCGGCGACCTCATCGGGGCGCATCGCACGGCCGTCGCCTTCCTGCGCTCGTACGCCGAGGTGGCCTTGGACGCGCGGCCCGATGTCATCGTCACCACGCCGGGGACCCCCCTGAACATCAACCTCTATCAGTCCCTGAAGCCCGTCTTCGCCGCGGAGCCGGTGATCGCCGAGGGCGGCGCCATCGTCCTCTACAGCGCCTGCCACGAGGGTGTCGGGTCCGAGGACATGCTCAAGCCGTATGACGGCCAGACCAGCCCGGACGGCGTCATCGCCCGGCTGAAGCAGGGCTACAAGATCCAGATGGACCACGCCCTGCTCCTCTCACGGGTCCAGAAGAAGGGCCTGAAGCTCTTCGCCGCTTCGGCCGGCGCCCCGGCCGAGGCCCTGAAGACGATGTTCATCGAGGCGGCGGGCTCGCCGCAGGAGGCCCTAGACCGGGCCATCGCCCACGTCCAGGCGGGCACCCGGGCAGCCGGCCGGCCGGTCCGCGTCCTGTTCTTCCCGCAACCTCAGCGGACCCTGCCCACCATCAGGCCGCACTGAGCCCGCAGTCACACTGAGCCCGCAGTCATCCTGAGCCCGCTCCACGCAAGCGCGACTCCACTCCAGGAAGGAGACCCATGATGTCCGTCATCGAACTGACCCAGTCACTCGTCCGCATCCCCAGCGAGAACCCCACCGGCAGCGAGGCCAAGATCGGCGAGTTCGTCGCCGACTGGATGAGGCGCCTGCCCGGCGTCGAGGTCATCAGCTACGAGGTCCGTCCCGGACGGCCCAACGTCATCGGCCTCCTCCCGGGGCAGACCCGCCGGCCCGGCCTGGCCTATCTCGGCCACATGGACACCGTCCCCCGTGGCGAAGGTTGGGTCCACGGCCCCTTCGACGGGGTCATCGAGGACGGCAAGCTTTACGGACGCGGCTCGGCCGACATGAAGGGCGGTCTGGCGGCGATCATGGTCGCTCTCCAGAACCTGGCCACCTCCGGCCAGCGCCCCCGCAAGGACTTGCTCGTCTGCGCGACCATGGATGAGGAAGGGACGGACATGCTCGGTGCGGTCGACCTGGTCAAGCGCGGCCACATCGACCGGGACACGATCATCGTCGCCACCGAGCCCACGGGACTGAAGCTCCTCACCGCCCACAAGGGCGTCATCTGGTACGAGATAATCACCCGCGGCAAGAACGCCCACGCCGGCAACCCGCAGCACGGCGTCGACGCCATCCACGGCATGGCCAAGGTCCTGGCCGCCCTGAAGGACCGCGTCGCCGCTTTGCCGCACGCTCACGCGAGCCTCGGCTGGCCTTCGGTCACCTACGGGAAGATCGAAGGCGGCGAGAAGACCAACGTCGTCCCCGACCGTTGCCGGGTCGAGGTCGACATGCGGCTCGTCCCGCCGATGACCATCGCGGCCTCGGCCGAGCTCGTCAGGCAGGTGGCCGACGAGGTCATGGCCGGCTTCCCCGGGCTCAAGGTCGAGTTCAGGCAGTTCAACATCGACCGCCCACCGGTCGAGACCGACCCGAAGTCCCCAGTCATCGACGGCTTCAAGTCGGCCATCGCCGCCGTCACCGGCGCCAAGGCGGAGGTCGACGGCTTCCCGGCTTACACCGACGCGGCCATCATCGCCGCCATCACCGGCAACCCGCACAGCGCCCTCTACGGGCCGGGTCGCCTGGAGCAGGCCCACACCATCGACGAGTTCGTGGCCACGGCCGAACTGGAGACGGCCGCCGCCGTCCTGACCGAAGCCGCCCGCCGGCTCATCTTCTGAGGAGGCCTGACCTGACGCCATGAGCGACCACCGCGACGTCCTCGACTACATCGATGCGCACCGGGACGAGCTCTACGCCGTCCTGCGGAACCTGGTGTCCTTCGACACCCAGAACCCCCCAGGGGGCAACGAGAAGGCCGCCCAGGACTGGGTGGCGGCCAACCTGAGGGAACTCGGGATGGAGGTCGACGTGTTCGACGCCCTGCCGGGCCGGCCCAACGCGGTCGGCGTCCTCAAGGGACGCGGCGGCGGAAAGACGGTCGTCCTCAACGGTCACCTCGACGTGGCCGAGGTCCTGCTCCCCGAGGCCTGGAGCCATCCACCCTTCGGCGGGGAGATCGCCGGCGACCGCATGTACGGCCGCGGCACCAGCGACATGAAGAGCGGCCTGGCCGGCTTCATCTTCGCCCTGCGGGCCCTGAAGGCCCTCGGCCACAAGCTCAAGGGCGACGTCATTCTCCAGAGCGTGATGGGCGAGGAGCGCGGCGAGCCCGGCACGGTGGCCTGCCTGGAGCGCGGCTACATCGGAGACTTCGCCATCGTCGGCGAGTGCGCCAGGGGCCGCGACGTCTTCGTCACCTCGATCGGGGTCATGAACGTGGCCATTCGCGTCAAGGCCCCTTACAGCCAGCACCTGGTGGCTCGGCGCCTGTTCAATAGCACCGGCGGCGACCTCGAGGGGGCCAACTGCCTCGAGAAGACGGCCACCGTCATCGTCCCAGCCCTCCTGAGCCTGGAGCGGCACTGGGCCAACTACAAGGCCCACCCGCACCTCCCGCCCGGGCAGGCGATGATCAACACCTTCGCCATCCACGGCGGCGGCAACATGGCCGTCATCCCCAGTTCCTGCGAGCTTCTGGCGACTGTCTTCAGCCTGCCCAACGAGAAGGTCGAGGACGTCCGCCGCGAGTTCGAGGAGCACGTCCTGGCCGCGGCCAAGGCCGACCCCTGGCTCCGCAAGTACCCGCCGGAGATAGAGTGGCTGCCGGCGGCCGACCCGGCCCAGTTCCGCCCGTGCCGGACCGACCCCGCTGACCCCAACGTCCGCGCCCTGGCCGCGGCCATCGAGACGGTCCGCGGCGAGCCCGCCCGGATCACCGGCCGCGGGGCCATCGTCGACGGTGGCTGGTTCGCCGAGCGGGGCATCCCGGTGGTCGTCTACGGCCCCGGCGACGTGTCCCACATCCACTGCGTCGACGAGTACATCGGACTGGCCGACCTGAGGGACTTCACCAAGAGCATCGCCCTGTTCTTATTGCGGTGGAGCGGCGCCGCTTAACCTCTTCCTTTCATCAACCAAACCATCTTCAAGAGCCGCTGACAAGCACCGCGAAAGGGGGTTGGGACCGGCTGGAGACCGTGGAAACGGGTTTCAAGTCGACCTGAGGATCCACCAGGCAGGAACTCAAGGGGCACTTCACTGACCCAAGACTCCAAGGGAGGTAAGAGAATGAAGTTGCATTCGAAGCTGCTCGCCCTGGTCGCCGTGGCCGCCCTCGGTCTCACCACCGTGGTCGCCGGCTGCAACAGCGGGGCCTCGAGCAAGGTCATCGAACTTGGTCAGCTCCAGGCGACGACCGGCTCCTTCGCCCCCGGCGAGGAGTACGCCGTCAACGCCACCAGGCTCGCCGTCGACGAGATCAACGCCAAGGGCGGGGTTGACGGAAAGACGCTCCAGCTGGACTTTGAAGACACCGCCAGCAAGGCGGCCACCGCCATCAGCTCCTTCCAGAAGGTGATGTCCGAGCACCCGAAAATCGTCGCCGTCCTCGGTTCCGAGCTGAGCTCCATCTCCATCCCCATCATGCCCTACATCGCGCAGCTCAAGGTGCCCTACCTGAGCGGTGCCACCAGCCCCAAGGTCAACACGATCTCCGACTGGAACAACTACTACTTCCACACCGTCGCTGACGACAGCTTGAACGCCAGTCTGACCGTCAAATACCTGGTCGAGAACGAGCATCGGTCCAAGTTCGCCATCATCTACGACACCGACGACTTCGGCGTCGGTGGGATGAACGCTCTCAAGGACGCGCTGGCGAAGTACAACCTCCAGCCGTTGACCGTCCAGGCCTACACCATCGGCGACAAGGACTTCACCAGCCAGCTCATGGCGATCAAGAAGTCCGGCGCTGACACCCTGCTCGGCTGGTCGCACCCGACCGAGGCCGGCCTCATCGTCAAGCAGATCGGTACGCTCGGCCTGACCAGCCAGATCAAGACCGTCATGGGCAGCTACTACGCCCATCCGCAAGTCGTCCAGCTGGCCGGCGACTACACGAACAAGATCGAGGTCCTCAGCGTCACCGATAACTCCCCCGGTAACCCGGACGCCAGGGTCCAGGCCTTCGTCAAGGCCTACCAGGCGAAGTACAACCAGATCCCGGACCGCACGGCCATGCATAACTATGACCGCGTCTACATGATCGCCGACGTCATCAAGAAGCTCGACGCCGACAAGAAGCCCGTCACCGCTCAGAACGTCCGCGACGGTCTGGCCGCCCTTCAGAACTGGCAGGGCGTCATGACCAGCTACTCCTTCAACGACAAGAACCTCGGCGTCTGGGCCGGCGTCGTCGTCAAGATCGACCCGACCGGCGTCAGCGGCCTCAAGTACATCAACAGCATCAGCTTCAAGTAATAGTCATTCTTAGCACCGGTGCCCCGGGCGGCGGGCCGGTCCCGTCGCCCGGGAGCCACCGAGACTGAATGGAGGCATGCCAATGGGCAGCCTGGTCCAGATCGGCGTCAACGGATTGGCGCAGGGCAGTATCTACGCCCTTTTGGCCCTGGCCATCGCGGTCATCTACAACACCACGGAGACCTTCAACTTCGCCCAGGGCGAGTTCGTCCTCTTGGCTGCCTATCTCAGTGCCAGCCTCATGGGAGTCATGCCCTGGTACCTGGCCATGCTGGTGGCCATCGCGGCCATCTCCCTCTTCGGCGCGACCGCCTTCCAGCGGGTCGCCTACTGGCCTCTGCGCAACGCCACCTTCGAGTTCGTCATCGTCAGCACGTTGGGCGTCAGCCTCTTCCTACGGAACATCGCCAAGATCATCTGGGGAGCCATCCCCCGCCCCTACCCGGAGTACTTCGGGGGCGTCTGGCGCGTCGCCGGGATCAGCATCGTCAAGCAGCATGTGCTCATCCTCGCGGTGACGGGCCTTCTCATCTTCCTGTTCTACCTCTTCATGATGAAGACCACGCTCGGAGCGATGATGCGGGCCACCGCCCAGAACAAGCAGGCCGCCACCCTGATGGGGGTCAAGGTCAACCGGATGGTCAGCCTCACCTATTTCTTCGCGGCTCTGCTGGGCTCAGTCGCCGGCATCCTCATCGCCCCGATTTACTTCCTGACCATCGACATGGGCATGGCCACCATGAACAAGGGCTTCGCGGCCACCATCGTCGGCGGTTTCGGCAGCATCCCCGGCGCCATCGTCGGCGGGCTCCTGCTGGGGCTGGTGGAGGCGTTCGCCACGGCCTTTATCTCCCCGGTCTATAAGGACGCCTACACCTTCGTCACCCTCATCGCCATCCTGGTCTTCCTGCCACGCGGCATCTTCGGCGAGCGGATCGCCGAGAAAGTGTAAGGGGGGGACTGACTTGCGGTTCAAGCGCTCGTATCTCTGGTATCTCATCGGCTTGGTGGCGCTGCTCGTCCTACCCCAGGTCATCTCCTCGCCGTACACCATGTTCCTCCTGAACATGGCGGTCATCTACATCATCCTGGCCCTGGGCCTGAACGTCGTCTTCGGGATGACCGGGATGCTCAACCTGGCGTCGCTGGCCTTCTCCGGCATCGGGGCCTACACCAGCGGCGTCCTGGCGGTCAGGTTCGGCCTGCCGTTCCCGCTGGCCCTCATCGGGGCGGTGCTGGTGACCATGGCCTTCGGGCTCGTCATCGGCCTGCCGACCATCCGCATCGGCGGACACTACCTGGCCTTCATGACCATCGCCTTCGGCGAGATCATGCGCCTCATCTTCCAGAACTGGACCCCGGTCACCGGCGGCGCCATCGGTCTCTCCGGCATCAAGTACGCCACCATCGGGCCGCTGGTCTTCAAGACCCACTGGTCCTACTACTACCTGTCGGTGACGCTGCTCCTGATCATGGTCTACATCGCCAACCGCGTCCGCGTCTCCAAGCTCGGCCGGGCTTTCGAAGCCGTCCGCGGCAGCGAGGTCGCGGCCCGCGCCCTGGGCATCAACACCTACTACCACAAGGTCCTCGCCTTCGTCCTCGGGGCGGCCTTCGGCGGCGTGGCCGGCACGCTCTACGCCTTCCTGATGCGCTACGTCGACCCGGGCACCTTCACCTTCGAGGACTCCGCCCGCGTCCTGACCATGGTCATGGTCGGCGGCCGCGGCTCAATCGCCGGGGTCGTCGTCGGGGCCTTTCTCCTGACCTTCCTGCCCGAGTGGCTGCGCTTCCTGAAAGACTACTACATGGCCATCTACGGCCTGGGTATCCTGCTCATCGTCCTGTTCCTCCCGGGCGGCGTGGCCAGTCTGTGGGACAAGGTCCGCGCCCGTCTCGCTGCTTCGCGGCGGTCGCCGGCGGTCCAGACGTCCGCGGGAAAGGGGTGACCAAACTTGGCACTGCTTGAAGTGAATCAGGCCGTCAAGCGCTTCGGCGGCCTCGTCGCGGTCAACAAGGTCGACCTGACCATCGAAAAAGGCGAGATCCGCGGCCTCATCGGGCCCAACGGCTCCGGCAAGAGCACCATGGTCAACCTGATCAGCGGCGTCTACCGGAACGACGGCGGCTCGATCAAGCTCGACGGGCGCGAGATCGCCAACCTACCGGCCCACACCATCGCCAATCTGCGCGTCAGCCGGACCTTCCAGACCATCCGTCTTTTCGGCACCCTCTCCGTCCAGGAGAACGTGATGGTCGGCTTTTACGCCAGGAGCAAGTCCAATCTGGCCGACGTCATCCTGAACTCGCCCCGCCTGGTCAAGGAGGAGGCCGGTCTGCGGAAGCGGGCCGAGGAACTCCTCGACCTGGTCGAACTGAAGCCGTTCAAGGACCAGCCGGGGAAGAGCCTGACCCTCGGCCGGCAGAGAGTCCTCGAGATCGCCCGGGCCCTGGCCGCCGAGCCGAAGCTGCTCATCCTGGACGAGCCGGCGGCCGGCATGAACCCGTCGGAAAAGGAATGGCTCGTCGACGTCATCCGGCGGATCAGCCAGTCCGGCGTCAGCATCCTGCTCATCGAGCACCACATGCCCGTCGTCATGGCCCTCGCCGAGCACATCGCGGTGATGAACTTCGGGGTCAAGATCGCCGACGGTACCCCCGAGGAGATCCGCCAGAACGACGCCGTCATCGAGGCTTACCTGGGGAGGAGGGAAGACGATGTTGCTGTCGGTTGACCACATGTCCATGGCCTACGGCGAGGCTCAGGCCCTCTTCGACGTTTCCCTCAAGGTCGAGGAAGGCGAGGTCGTCACCCTCCTCGGCGCCAACGGCGCCGGCAAGTCGTCCATCCTCAAGACCATCATCGGCATGTACCACCCGTCGACCGGGACCATCGAGTTCGACGGGCACCACATCGAGGCGCTGTCGACGGACCGCGTCGTCCCCCGCGGGCTGGTCCTCGTCCCCGAGGACCGCGGCATCTTTCCCGGCCTGACCGTCCTGGAGAACCTGCAGATGGGCACGGTCAGCTGGCGCCGGCGCGGGATGAAGATCGACGACGA
>JAJYMC010000054.1 GCA_021787335.1 Bacillota bacterium
CATTTGCCCCGGGAGGTGGAAGCCTTGAATCAGAGAACGTTGACCATCCTCGAGTTCGACAAGATAAGGACGGCGTTGGCCGAGTTGGCTCAGAGCAATCTCGGCCGGGAGCTGGTGGAACGCCTGCAGCCGCTGACTTTGCGGGCGGCGGTCGAGGCGGCCGTTCAGGAGACGACCGAGGCCCGGACCGTCCTGGACCGGGGGGCCCAGGTCCCGATGCAGGGGCTGTCGGACATCCGCGAGCCGGTGGTCAAGGCCGAGCGCGGCGGAGTCCTGGCCCCTTCGGACCTCCTCCGGGTCGCGGACTGCCTGCGCGGCTGTCGTGAACTAAAGCGTTACATGGACACCAAGCGTCTCGCCGCCCCGACCTTGAGCCGCTACGCCGAAGCCATCGTGACCTTCGAGTCGCTCGAGGACGAGGTCTACCGATGCATCGAGGGCGCTCGGGTGGCCAACGCGGCCAGCCCCAAGCTGGCCAGGGTCCGCAAGGAGATCCAGGTGGCCGAGGAACGGATCCAGTCCAAGCTTCAGTCCTTCCTGACAGCCGCCGCCAATCGCGACGTCCTACAGGACAGCTTCATCAGCGTCAAGGGCGGTCGTTACGCCCTGCCGGTCAAAGCCAGCCAGCGCCACAAGGTGGACGGCGCGGTCGTCGATACGTCGGGCAGCGGGATGACCGTCTTCATCGAACCCGCCGCCATCCGAAAGCTGGCGGACGAACTGGCCGTCCTCAGAGGGGTCGAGGAAGCCGAGGAGTATCAGGTCCTCGTCGCCCTCTCGAGTCTGGTCGGCGCCGAGACCGCGAGGATCCTGGCCGACCTGGAGATCATGGCCGCCTACGACTTCGCCTTCGCCAAGGGCCGCCTGAGCCTGACCATGCGGGCCGGGCCGGTGGACGTCAATGACGAGGGCCGGATCCAGCTGGCTGGGGCTCGCCACCCACTGATCAAGGGCGAGGCGGTCCCGTTGGCCCTTGTCCTCGGCCGTCGCTACCGAACGCTGGTCATCACCGGTCCCAACACCGGGGGCAAGACCGTCGCCCTGAAGACCGTCGGCCTGTTGACCCTGATGGCCCAGTCCGGCCTGCACGTCCCGGCCGGCGAGGGTACGGACCTGGCTGTCTTCGAACGCGTCCTGGCTGACATCGGTGACGCCCAGAGCATCGAGCAATCCCTGAGCACGTTCTCCTCGCACATGGGACAGATCGCCGGCATCCTGGACGAGGTCGGTCCGTCAACCCTGGTCCTCCTCGACGAGGTCGGAACCGGGACCGACCCAGCCGAGGGGGCCGCCCTGGCCATGGCCGTCCTGGAGACGCTGCACGAGGCGGGCGCGGTGACCTTGGCCACGACTCACTACAGCGACGTGAAGCGGTTGGCCGACCTCAACCCGGGCTTCATCAACGGGCGGATGGACTTCGACCCCGAGACGCTAAAGCCGCTCTATCGACTGGTCATGGGCGAGGCCGGGACCAGCAACGCCTTCTGGATCGCCGAGCGGCTCGGGATCGGGTCTCGCGTCCTCGCCCAGGCGCGGGCGCATCTGGGGACGAAGGCCCAGGAAGTCGCGGCCGGGTCCGAAGTGCCGGTCCGCAAGGCGCCTGAAGCGCCGGTCGCGAAAGTGAAGGATCCGGCCCCAGAGCCGGCCGCCGGTGCCCTGGTCGGGGGCGACCCGTCTCCCGAGGCGCCGCCGAAGCCGCGCGAGTGGCAGGTGGGTGACTGCGTCAACGTCGAAACGATAGGGCAGCGCGGCGTGGTCGCCGAGCTGCCCAACGAGAAAGGCGAGATGGTCATCTTCACCCGCGGCAAGCGGGTCACCGTCAACCATAAGCGGGTGACCCTCGTCCTCGAGGCCGAGCACCTGTACCCCGACGGCTACGACCTGAACGTGGCCACCCACACCTGGGCCGAGAGGAAACTGATGAAAGACATGGGACGAAAGCGCGTCGACGGAGAGCGGGTCATCGTCGAAGGAAAGCCGGGTTCCTAATAAAGGCCAAGGTCTTTGACCCGTTGCCGTAGGCTCCTACCGAAAGTCGCTATACATAGGTCGTCTACTATTCCCACAGTAGCACTCAACCCGCGTTTGACGATTGCTTCATACTCGTCGAGCTCCGTGGTGTCGGTCTCGCTCCGGGAGTGAACCAGAGAATCTCTTCGCTTCTTGAATTCAACAAGGGCAGACCATGACGCATTATGTGCCAGATCATATTGGGGCATGAACTTGGCCAGGAGGAATTTCACCTTATCTTCCGGGCGGTGGTACTCGGGCTGGTCAGTGATCTTAAAAAGGCCCCCATTAAGCCTGAAAGCCTTATCCGTCATTAGAGCTACCTCATACGGCGGGCACCTTGGGTCTTTCTGCAGAAAGTCACCAACGAAATTTAGAAAGGACTCCACCGCGCTCCAAGCAGACACGATGCTGGCTCGGTAATACCTTCTCGCGGTGCTAGAATCGCCTTTATAGATCTCAGCCTGAGCCGCGAAGTAGTGAGCGTCTTCAAGGTAATTCTCAAACACCTAGATGTTCCTCCTGGCCTTTTCCGCGTCTACGTTTCTCTGCTTGGCCTCATACGTCATGATTGCGGCGTTTGCAAGCTTTTCAGTTATCCCGGAGCCTTTACTGGCCTGGAGGTTAAAGACTTCAAACATCCTGCCGAGCTCTCGCCTGTTCATCCGGGCCCCTAGGCCGCGGTAGTTGTCCGGGTCAATCACTTTCAACCTCGCCCCGTATAGCGCAACGGCATTCAAGGGGTCCCCTCTCTTCCACTCCCCCAGCGCGTAATGATTATTGAGATGTGCGGGCTCCCTTTGGAAGAGGCCAGCTGAATAGGCCCACGCTGCTAGAACTGTTGGATGCAATGCCTTATTTGCATACTCTGAATGGTTGTCCTCATCTCGATTACGAACCCGTTCTTGCTGGAGTGCGTGCAACCGTGCCCATTCTTTCCCCGCTCTCAGTAGGTTTTCGTCTTTCCATTCGATCTGGGGGTGTAACCCTGCATACTTCTGATCTAGCCTCGGTCCGGTTACACAAATATAGGGTACGTGGAGACTGTCAAGAGCGTCGCCGTTTATCCCTAGGTAGTAATTAACGATGAATGTTCTGGCCGACCTTACAGTGGGTATCCCTTCGGGATTGCGTTTATCAGCGAAGTTTTGCCTAGCGTCAAGAAACCTCGCCCTTTGGCTCCAGTCACGTAAGTCTGTCCCTAGGAGTTCCTCCTGCATGCGATCCAGAAGGTCATTGGCCACGACTATAGATGTATTGTTGACTGTCGCTATGTCCACTTTCTGTTCGTCATTAAGGTCGAAGAATACCCTGAGGCCGTGAATCTCTGAAACTCCATGTCCGACGGCCTCTTGGATAGACTTGACTCGATGCTGGCCGCCGATGACCTTCAAGGGCCTGTCTGGCCGGTATGACTCGTCAAATTCCACGACGATGTCCTCAAAAGCCCTGTGTCGAAGGGCATCGGCTTCCATTTGCCTGTATGCATAAGTGTCAGTGTATAGCTCCCTGTTTAAACGGTATTCCTCTTCATCCGCGTCCATCGCGGCATCCAGATCTGACCCTTTCGCGATTAGGTCGCCACTAACGTGACACACAACATAGTGCGCTCCGTTTCTCTTATCTTGGTAGAGCGGAATGCCAAGCCCTAGATGGGCTGCCTCATAAGGTTGAAAGATATCTACGAATCGGTCCGCCTTAGCTGCCAAGTCAACTGAAGGTTCAACGTCCCCGCGAAGCACTCGCCTGTTCTTTGCCAACTCCTAGCCCCCCCCCTGCCCGATTGCCTGACTTCTGAATTACGCGGATTGTGAGTCTTCTCCTCCTGCCATATTCACCTATGTTCCACAGCCCGCTCGTGAGGCGCCCCCCTGAATCTGGGGTCGAGGGCTCACGCTGGCTCAGTGGAGAGGAAGATCATTGTCCAGAGGCACTCGCATCCAGGCCTAGGCGGGCCGTCATATCACGTGGAACCGTGTCTGACGGCCGTCAAGGAAGTGAACGCGTCCGCCGGTGAAGACGATGTCTTGCTCCAGGGGCATCGCCACGACCTGGCCGCCCCATTCCGCGACGGCCTTCCGGGCGACCAGTTCCAGGGCATAACAGGTGTGGTCAAAAAGCTGGTAGTCGCCGTGCCCGGGCACGCCCTCCTGCTGGTCCCAGAGGCCGATGGTCGGTCCCGCCCCGTGACCGTGATACCCCAGCGGATGGGTGTAGACCTTGCCCTCGATGCCCTCGGCGGTGGCCTTGGCCACCGACGCCCGAAGGATCTCGTTCCCCGTCCGGCCGGCGACGAACTCGGCGGTGACGATGTCCTGCAGGCGGTTGCCCGCGGCCAGCGCGGTCTTCAGCCCTTCCGGCGCGTCGGTCTCGCCAAGCCGAAGGACGTAGGCCATCTCCTGATGATCGGTGGCCAGGCCGAGGTAGTGGAAGCCGACGTCGCAATGGAGGACGTCCCCGGGGAGGACGGCCGCGTCGAGGCCCGGCGCGTCTCCGCCCTGCCGCTGGATGTCGATGTCGGGGTGGAACCAGGTGGGCAACCCGAGGTCCCAGAGGCGTTGGCGGATCCACCAGCCGACGTCCCGGGGCGTGGTGATGCCGGGATGGATCACGCGATCGGAAAAGGCCTCGGCGATGACTCCGTGGGCGATCTGGACGATGCCCGGGTAGGATTCGATCTCGTCCTTCGTCCGGCGCTCCAGCCAGCCGAGGGCCAGGCGCTCGCCACTCCGCAGGCGGGCCGCGCAGTCGGGGCCGATGGTCCTGAGGAACCGCTCGTGGAGGGTGTGGCCCAGGCTGTCCGCCAGGGCGAATTCCTCGGAGACGTCCACCGCGATGGCCTTCGGGTCGCGTTCGCGGACGATCCTCCCGAGGCACTCCCACTGGTCTTCCTTGGCCGGGTCCCAGACGGCCTCGTAGAAGCGGCCGTACCCGTAACGCGAGACGGTCAGCCGTTCGAGCCGTCCGTCCCCGCGGAGGTGGAAGAGCAGAGCGGTCAGGCGCCGGAAGCCGGAGGACGCGGGCAGCATCGTCGCCATGACGGCCTCGCCGTTGCCCTCCCGCGCCAGCAGGACCAACATGTCGAAGCCCTCGCGCCTCATGATCACGGGGAGCACGGTCTCCAGGCGGGTCTCCAGCCAGCGGTCGGTGACGACGGCCTGCTGCCGCAGGGGCAGGATCTTCCGTTCCCAGTCCGATAGGCTCGGCTGGCGCACGGCCGCTTGATCTTGAGACATCTGCATCCTCCTCGTCGGCTGACCTCAGGTCTCCTGTGGAATGTTACCATTCATGGTTGGGAGGTGGACCGTCTGCTCCTGAGACCGCTCTTGCCCCATAACGCCGCCAGGCGGACCGAAGTCTCCGCCGTCCTCGCCGAGGCCGTCTGGGAACCGTCCGGCGAGAAGTTGCGGCAGACCATGGAGACCTATGAACGGGATCCCGGCCATCGGCTGTATGTCCGGCTGGGGGATGGACCCGAGCCGGAAGTGGCCGGGGTCATCGGGCTACGCGAACTGGCCGGGACCGTCGAGATAAGGCACCTGGCCGTGGCTCCCGGCCGGCGGGGCCGAGGCCTCGGATGGGAGATGGTCTTCGCCCTGCCCACCGTCTGCACCTGCCTCGACGTCGTGGCTGAGACGGACCGGGATGCCGTCGGGTTCTACCGGCGCATCGGTTTCAGCGTCGAGAGCCTCGGCGAGGTGTACCCGGGGACGGAACGATTCCGCTGCCGGCTACGCTTGCCCGAGGCCGTGGCCGCCGTGGCGTCCCGGTACGATTCGGGGACGGTCAGGGACCTGATCGTCGAGCGCGGCCGGGCGGCCGGTGTGTCGGGCCATGAGTCCGTCGATGATTTCCCCTGGGAAGACCGCTTGGCCTGGGTGATCGTGGGTTATCACCGGGGCCAACCGGCAGGCTATGCCACCGTTTGCTTGCTCCCCAAGCTGGACCGTCGGAAGGGTTTCATCTACGTCGACGAGATCTGGGTCAGACCTGACTTCCGACGCCTGGGCGTGGCCCGGGCCATCCTCGGGTGCGCGGACGCGCTGGCCGAGGACGGCGGGCTGGCGGGGGTGCGCCTCTACGTGGCCTCTGACAATCCGGCGGCCCAGGAGCTGTACCGACGCGCCGGGTACACCCTAGAGCCGAGCCTCTTCGCGGAGAAACTCCACTGCGGGGCCGGTGCTGAGGCCTTTCGGTGGCGGCAGGATTAACCCTCTTGCGCGCGGAAATGCTCCCCGAAGCCTTCCGGCGCTCACATCGGATGGACCATCGCGATCGCCGCATGCGCCGCAGAACTGGAGGAGTCAACGAATGCAGAAGCGCCTGACCCGGGCGGAGGTGCCGGTCGAGGAGACCTGGAACCTGACCGACCTCTTCCCGAACATCGAGGCCTGGCAAGACGAGATGGCCGCGGTGGAGAAGAATGTCGCCAACGTCACCAAGTACAAGGGCCGGCTCGGCGAAGGAGCGGCCACCTTCCTGGAGTGCGCCAACGCCCAGGAGGAACTGCAGAAGCAGTTCATGCGCACGGCGGTCTACGCTTACCTCGTTCTGTCTTCCGACGGGACGTCGCCGGCCAATCAGATGGTCGCCGGCCGGGCGGCCGCGCTCATGGCCAAGCTCGACGCGGAGACGTCCTTCATCCGGTCTGAGTCCTTGGCCCTGCCGGATGGCACCCTCGAGCGATACCTGACGACCGAGCCGGGGTTGGCCTCGCTGCGCCGCGTGGTCGAGCGGATGATCGAGGAGAAGCCACACGTCCTCAGCCAGCCGACCGAGTTCGCGCTGGCCGCCCTGGGCGAGGTCCTGAGCGCCCCGGGGATGACCTACGGCCGGTCCAAGAGCTCGGACATGACCTTCGACCCGGTCACCGACGGTCAGGGCCATCAGGTCCCGATGTCGTTCGCGGTCTACGAGGGCACCTACGAGCGGTCCCCCGACACGACCCTGCGGCGAAACGCCTTCGCCTCGTTCACCAAAGGCCTGAAGGCCTTCCAGAACACATACGGCGCCCTCTGGGGCACCGAGGTCAAGAAGAACGTGGTCCTGGCCAAGCTCCGCGGCTACAAATCGGCCACCGACATGATCCTCTCGCAGCAGGAAGTGTCCCTCGAGGTCTACAACAACCTCCACGACATCATCCTCAAGGAACTGGCCCCGCACATGCGGCGATACGCCGAGTTGCGGAAGCGCGTCCTCGGTCTCGACAAGCTCCTCTACTGCGACATCGAAGCCCCGCTCGACCCGGAGTTCAGCCCGCCGGCCACCTTCGAAGCCGCGTCCGACATCATCCTGAAGGGCCTGTCCGTGCTGGGCACGGAATACACCGAGATAATGGCCACGGCGATGAAGAACCGGTGGATCGACCGGGCCGACAACGTCGGCAAATCCACCGGCGCCTTCTGCTACGGGGCTTACGGGGTCCATCCCTACATCCTCATCACCTGGTCGAACAACATGCGGAACGTCCTGACCCTGGCCCATGAGCTGGGGCACGCCGGCCACGACATGCTCTCCCAACGCAGCCAGCGCCTGGCGAACATCTTCCCGTCGATGTTCTTCGTCGAGGCCCCCTCGACCATCAACGAGATCATCGTCGGCCAGGACATCCTGGCCAAGAGCACGGATACTCGGATGCGCCGCTGGGTCATCATGCAGTTCCTGGCCACCTACCATCACAACTTCGTCCGCCACCTCATCGAGGGCGAGCTGCAGCGCCGTCTATACGCGCGCGCCGAGGCCGGCGAGCCGATCACGGCCGCCGCTCTGAGCCAGGTCCAGGGCGAGATCCTGACCGAGTTCTGGGGCGATACGGTGGAGATCGACGATGGCGCCCGCCTGACCTGGATGCGCCAGCCGCACTACTACGACGGTCTCTACCCGTACACCTACTCGGCCGGTCTGACCGTCGGCACGGCGGTGGCCCAGGCCATCCGCGAGGAGGGGCGGCCGGCCGTCGACCGCTGGCTCTCCGTCCTGCGGGCGGGCGGCACGCTCAAGCCGATCGACCTGGCCAAGCTGGCCGGGGTCGACATGAGCAAGCCCGACCCGATAAGGAAGGCCGTGACCTACGTAGAGTCGCTGGTCGACGAAGTGGTGAAGAGCTTCTAGGAACTCAGCGTGAAAGGCCTTCAGCGTTGGACCGCGTCGTCCAAGACGCGGTTTTTCTTTTCAGCAGGGGGAACCCCTTCGGGCGCAGAAAGATTTCCTTCGTGTCTGTGTGAACCCCGGCGGCGGAGCGCTCCCGCCGGGCCGCCCGTAGATCGACAGGAGGGATCATGATGCAGAAGCGTCTCACCCGAGCCGAGGTGCCGGTCGAGGAGACCTGGAACCTTGCCGACCTGTTCCCCACGGTCCAGGCCTGGGAGGCCGAGCTGGCCTCGGTCGAGAGCAATATCGGTAATGTCACCAAGTACCGTGGCAAGCTGGGCGAGGGCCCCGGTGCCCTGCTGGCCTGCCTCATCGCCCTGGAGGACCTGCGGAAACAGTTCGTCCGAGTGATGTCCTATGCGTCCCTGAACCTGTCGAGCGACGGCACCTCGCCGGCCAACCAGGCGATGGCCGGACGGGTCGGGGCGCTGGCCGCCAAGATGCAGGCCGCGACGTCCTTCATCGAGACCGAATCGTTGGCTCTCCCCGAAGGGACCCTCGAGCGGTACCTGGCCGCCGAGCCCGGGCTGGCCGACTTCCGCCGGACCATCGAGCGGATGCTGGAGGAGAAGCCCCACATCCTCAGCGCCCAGACCGAGATGGCTCTGGCCTCCCTGAGCGAAGTCCTCGAAGCGCCGGGGCTTATCTACAACCGCTCGAAGAGTTCGGACATGACCTTCGACCCCATCACCGACGCCAAGGGCGACCAGTACCCGATGTCCTTCGCCGGGTACGAAGGACGCTATGAGCGCTCGGCCGATACGACCCTGCGGCGCAACGCCTACGCGTCCTTCTCCAAGGGGCTCAACGCCTACAAGAACACGTACGGGGCCACCTGGGGCACCGAGGTCAAGAAGAACGTCGTCCTGGCCAGGTTGCGCGGCTACAAGTCGGCCGTGGAGATGATCCTGGCCCAGCAGGAAGTGACCCTCGAGGTCTACAACAACCTGCACGACATCATCCTCAAGGAACTGGCGCCGCACATGCGGCGGTACGCCGAGCTGAGGAAGCGCGTCCTCGGTCTCGACAAGCTCCTCTACTGCGACATCGAGGCCCCGCTCGACCCGGAGTTCAACCCGCCGACGACCTATGAGGCCGCGTCCGACATCCTCGTCAAGGGGCTGGCCGTCCTCGGCCCCGAATATGTCCAGATCATCGCCACCGGCTTGAAGAACCGTTGGATCGACCGGGCCGACAACATCGGCAAGTCCACCGGGGCCTTCTGCAACTCGGTCTACGGGGTCCACCCCTACATCCTCATCACCTGGTCCAACAACATGCGCAACGCCCTGACCCTGGCCCATGAGCTTGGCCACGCCGGCCACGGCGTCACCGCGCAGAAGCACCTGCGCCTGACCAACACGCGGACATCCCTGTTCTTCGTCGAGGCCCCTTCGACCATCAACGAGCTCATCGTCGGCCAGGATATCCTGGCGAAGAGCGCCGATACGCGGATGCGCCGCTGGGTCCTGATGCAGTTCCTGGCCACCTACCATCACAACTTCGTCCGGCACCTCATCGAGGGCGAGCTGCAGCGACGCATCTACGCCCGGGCCGAGAAGGGCGAACCCATCACCGCCAATACCTTGAGCCAAGTCCAGGGCGACATCCTGGCCGAGTTCTGGGGCGACACGGTGGAGATCGATGACGGCGCCCGGCTGACCTGGATGCGTCAGCCCCACTACTACCGGGGCCTTTACCCGTACACCTACTCGGCCGGGCTGACCGTCGGCACGGCGGTCGCCCAAGCCATCCGCGAGGAAGGGCAGCCGGCCGTCGACCGTTGGCTGACCGTCCTCAGGGCCGGTGGCACCCTCAAGCCGCTCGACCTGGCCAAGCTGGCCGGCGTCGACATGACCAAGCCCGAGCCGATCAAGAAGGCCGTGGCCTACGTCGGGTCTTTGGTGGATGAGGTGGTCGGGAGCTTCTGACCTCGCCGACCAAGATAGCGGCCGCCCCGCGCCCGCAGAGTCCACGCGACCAGACCCCCGAGAGCGGCCAGCAGGACGAGGGCCAGGACATATGACAGAACTTCCTTGGTCTGACCCTGGGCCGTGACCACGAAACGGCCCCCGTCGAGCGGCATGGAGGGAAGGGAGATCCCCCCCCAACCGCGCTCGGCAGGACTTCTCCCGAAATCGACAGCGGCTATGGGGACCGGACCCGAGAGTCGTGAAACAAGGCCCCATTTCGAGGCCCGCATGACAAGGGATTCTCAGTGAAGCTGGCGAAGACAAGGAAAGACCGCGCGGGCTGGGCCGCGCGGTCTTTCAATGATTCAAAGAAGCTGCCCGTTTTCGCCCCACCTGGCCCGCGGCGACCATCGCGATGGTCCCCACCGGCTCCTATTATCGGACGATCACCGCGCCGTCCCTGATGTCCGCGCAGTAGGCGTCGATCCGCCCGCGGAGCTTTCCGCCCAGTTTGAGTAGCCAATCAGGGAGGTCCGCGTCGCCGGCGATGTCCACGGCCCGCCTCAACCGGCCGATGAAGAAGAGCCGGTGCAGGCGGATGAACACCGGAAGGTGGGCCAGCATGGCGTCATCCAACTTGGTCTCGGACCGATAGCCCCTGAGGAAACGCTGAAACGACGGGTCGCCCGGGTCAGGGGCCCGGCCGCTATACAGGTCCCGCAGGGCGAAGATGATGTCGGCGACGTACCACAGCCTGGCCGAGTCGTCGAAGTCAAGCGCCGCCACCTCTCCATCGTTCCAGACCAGATTGTCCGTCTCGAAGTCGAAGTGGATGAGGCCGGCGCGTTCTGAGTCGGTCGGTAGGGCCGCCAAGAGCTGAGCGACCTTGTCGATCTCCTCCCGCAGGTATGATTCGTCCGGCGCCGCCTGGCTCTCCGCTAGGCGAAGAAGGTCTTTCCACGACGGGCGATTCGGCCACCGGTCTGCAGGCAGCGTCTTCAGCACCCGGTGCAGCCGGCCAAGGGCGGCCCCCCACTGCTCGACCTGCCCTTCGGTCATCTCCGCAAGGTCAGGTTGCTCTCCTTCGAGGGCTTCGAAGACAACGGCCAGGACGGGCCCGACGGCCGTCTCCTGTGCCTCAATCAGGTTGCCGCCGGACGATGGGATCGGCCGCGCCACCGGGATTCCCTGGGCCAGCAGTTCCTGGTGCAGTCTCAGTTCATCCCCGACGGAGTCGTTGCCGCGCTCCTCAAGGTGGTTGAACCTGAGGAAGCACCGACGGCCCTGCCGGCGGAAGACAAAGAGGCAGTTGGCGCTGGCCCGGAAGAACTTGACCGTACCCGGGTCGAACCCCCATGGCTGCAACAGGCGCTCGGCCAGCGGTGAGCGCCCTTGGCCGTCGACGGTCTGGATGAGCTGGTTCATCAGGCTGAGTTTCATCATGAGAGTGACACCCTATCCAGGGAATGATGTGGTCTGGTTCAGGTTCCGGCCAACTTGGAAAACTAGGTGCGCATGGTCTTTCGAAGAGGAGTGAACCGACGATGGAACAAGCAGCGGGCTTTGCAGCTTTGGGAGTTGACCCACGGATCCTCAAGGCCTTGGACGAGATGGGCTTCGAGGAGTCCTCTCCGATCCAGGAGGCCGCCATCCCGATCCTGCTCGAGGGAAAGGACCTCATCGGGCAGGCCCAGACAGGCACGGGCAAGACGGCGGCCTTCGCCATACCCCTCCTGCAGCGGCTGGAACCGGGCGTGCGTGGGCCCCAGGTCCTTGTCCTGGCCCCGACGCGCGAGTTGGCGTTACAGGTAGCCGACGAGTTCGGGAAGATCGGCAAGCACCTGGACGTCAAGGAATTGGCGGTCTACGGCGGCCAGCCCATCGATCGGCAGATCAGGGCCCTCCGGGCCGGCGTCTCAGTGGTCATCGGGACCCCCGGGCGGGTCCTGGACCATCTCGAACGGCGCACCCTGAAGCTCGATCACGTCCGGGCCTTCGTGCTGGACGAGGCCGATGAGATGCTGAGCATGGGCTTCATTGAGGACATCGAGCAGGTGATGGAGCACCTGCCGCCGGAGCGCCAGACCGTCTGCTTCTCGGCGACCATGCCCGAGGCCATCCGGCGCATCATCGAAAGGTACGCGAAGGCCCCGGAGCGGGTCAGCATCGGCAACCGGGGGATCGCCGCTCCGCCGGCCATCGAACAGGCTTACTTCGAGATTCGGGACAAGGACAAGGTGGAGGCCCTGACCCGGATCGTCGACCACGAGGCCATTTCCCGAGCAATAATCTTCTGCCGGACCAAGCGGGAATGCGACGAGCTGGCCTCGGCGTTGCAGGCCCGGGGCTATCTGGCCGAGGCCATCCACGGTGACCTCAACCAGGTCCAGCGCAACCGAGTCCTGGCCCGGTTCAAGGAGGGCCAGGTGGAGCTACTTATCGCCACCGACGTGGCCGCCCGCGGCCTGGACGTGGAGAACGTGACCCACGTCATCAACTATGACATCGCCCAGTCGCCTGAATCCCACGTCCACCGTATCGGGCGGACTGGCCGAATCGGCCGGGAGGGCACCGCCTTCACCCTTGTCCGGCCACGCGAGTTCCACCACCTCAAGCTGATCGAGCGGGTGACCCGGGCGCAGATCAGGCGTCGCAGCGTCCCGACGGCGACCGACGTCGCTGAGCGGGCGCTTGACCTGCTGGGCGAGCGAATCGGGGCGATGATCGCCGACGGGGCCGGTCAGGGGCCCAAGTACATCGACCTGGCCGGTCGGCTCCTCGAGGAGCACGACCCGGAGCGGCTCGTCGCGGCTCTGGTGGCGGCCATGTCGGAAGGGCGGGGCGCAGCCGGGACGGAATCGCGGCGTGCGGCCGAGGAGACGCGCCAGGGTCCGGACTTCGCGGACACCGGGGCCGAACCTGGTTATGTGCGGCTGTTCATGAACATCGGGGCGCGGCATCAGGTCACGCCGGCCGATTTCGTCCGGACCATCGCCAGCAGAGCCGACATCTCCGGCAGCCTCATCGGGGCCATCGACATCTACGACGACTTCACCTTCGTGGAGGTTCCCAAGGAGGTCGGGCGGGCGGTCTTGGACGCCATGGAGCACGCTTCGATTCAGGGGCGCGGCGTTCACGCCGAGCCCGCCCGACCCGGCCATTGACGGGGGCGATGAGCTCTATGAGGTCGAGCGTTGGCACGATAAACGCGACGGGAAGTATCACATCCCGCTCGACGCCGTCATAAAGACGGTCGAGCGGTACTTCGGGGGGGGCACCTTCACCCCGGCCGAGGTCCCCGGCTACGTCCCGACCTCCAAAGAGTTCGTCACCCCCATCTTCTCGGGCGCCGGCGGGGGAAGGTTCATCAAGCTGCGCGGCAAAGAGGCCCTGTCCGCGGACACGCTCAGGCTGACGGCGGACTTCTATGATGGCGAGGACTTCAAGACCGTCGTCTACACCCAAAGTCTACACGATCAGGGTCGTGGAGAAAGGTTACAAGTACCTGTCCATCGTCAAGAAGTGATGGCCGACTCGGTAAGCCCGCCGATGGGCTCGCGGGAGGGTGGCCATGAATGCGGTCTTCGGTCAGTGGTGATACGGTTCTCCGTGACGTACGAAACGGCGAAAAGAGCACCGGGCGAATCCGGTGTCTCTCTTACTTTACGCTTCCAGCCTGGTCATTGCCCCTCCCCGATATTCCCTTGTTGCGACCGCGACCCATCGTGGGACCAGGCTTGTTAGTTCTTGGAGGATTCCATGTAGCGGGGGAAGAACGCAGGGTGCAGAGGCAATGCAGCGCGGTAAGCCACTCGTGGCCGCCGCTCTGGTCCGTGAGAGGAGGGTTCCTGTGTGAATCGTCGTACTGTCATAGAGCATCTCTGCATCAACACGCGAGATGATAGTGCCATCGCAAGGCTGAACGGCCTAGGTATGGAGGTCGTCGATTATCTGACGGCTCAGTGCCTGGATGATAGAGAGACGAAGGCATTGGTAGACGAAAGGCTTCGCGGCATTGAGCGCCGAATCGTACACGGGCCTTTCAACGAACTCATCCCTGCAACGGAGGACCCCCTGATCCGTCGGGTTGTCTTTCGCCGCTTCAACAGCACATTCAGGGTGGCCCGTCACCATCAGGCCACCAAAGTGGTGTTTCATTCGGGCTTCATGCCCAGGACCGCTCCCGCGCAACGATGGGTGACAAACTCGGTTGGCTTCTGGAAGGAGTATATGGAGGGAAAGCCATCTGGCTTCTTTGTCTGCATCGAGAACGTGTGCGATGACGAGCCGGAATTGCTGGCCGGGCTGATTGACGAAATCGGTGACTCCCGGGTTTCGCTGTGCCTGGATATCGGGCACGCACAAGCCAATTCGTCACGACCACTACATGAGTGGGTCGAGACGCTGGGGCGCAGGATTAGGCATGTACATCTTCACAACAACGATGGAGAGTTGGATAAGCATTGGCCCCTTAACCGAGGAGTCATCAATATGACGCAAACCCTCGATTTGTTGCTCCAGCATGCACCATGCACCACCTACACCCTTGAGTGTGATCCTACTCAATCCCTCTCATGGCTGTATGAATACTGCGGCGAACAGACGTCATGAGTGACATCAGCTGTCGCCAACTTACGATGAACCTCAGTGCATATCGTCCTCCTAGTCGGCAATGAGCCAGCTACACTTCTTTTCGCCGTCACTTGTGGTACGGTTCACCGTGACATGTCAAACGGCGAATCTCTCGGCTTTGCGACGAAGATGATCGCGCTCTGCGGCCAGGTTGATGCGGTGGTACTCCCATACAGTCAATTCATTCCGTGTTCATGCCAATGCCTGAACCACTTCATATGCCAGTCAATGAAGCCGTCGTTGGCCCAGTTCCACCCGGTGTATACCGTTGTGTGCCGGAGTACATGGCCCATTAGGAAGATATGCCTTATGGCCGGGGTCAGTTGGATTACGGCCAGTTCATTATCGCCCAACCCCCGCACCGTTTGGTACCCATCGAGGAATACGGCGAGTTTCTGCTGCCGTACCGTTTCGATTTCCAGGCTCGTATCCATCCATTCGTCGCAGAGGTAGACCCCAATGTCGACGGCCCGCCAGCCACAGCCGGAACTGTCGAAATCTAGTAGGGTCGGCAGGCCGTTGGAGTCGTAGAGGACATCGCCTCCGTGCAGATCCCCGTGGCAGATGCCGAACTCTGGAGGGTTGCATGGCAATAGCGACGCTATACGGTTTTTGGCATGATCGGCGATCCCCCTGATGAGCCCGAAGTCTTCCGGGCGGTGACCCATCAATCGTCCGATATGCACCATGTTTTCCTCGATCAATGCGCCCATGTCCAGGTGTTGCCTGTTGTAGGTCGGGGTCATCGAGTCCGCGGCCGTGTGCATGCGTGCAACCGCAGCACCGAACTCCCGGCGGTGTTGGTCCGTCCTTTCCTCTTCACCCTCCACCGCATGGAAAAGCACGGAATACCGGGTGCCTTCGGGAGCCTCGAGTTCGTTGACGTATCCCCCGTTCAATCGGGATGCCGGTCTGACAACGGATACCCCTTGCTCCAGGAGATGGTTGAGAAGCCTTACCTCCTCACTCACATCCAGTAAAGAACGCCGTCCGGCCCGGTATACCTTCATGTAGTATCCGCCATCCGTCGAGCGTATGTGGTAGGTATCGCAAATACCTTTCCGGAAAAACCGACAGGAATATGGAGTGGTCAATCCATAGAGGGGCAGAAGTCTGTCGGCTATTGCTTGGGCCGATAATACGCTGTCCTGGACGGGGAAGGGATTCGAATCGGGCATTTGTCTCCTCCCGCATATGATAATTGTGCCGCAAGGGGACCTAATTCGCTGCAATTGACAAAAACTCGCCAAGTTACCGATGGTACGGTTCTCCCCGACTTATCTTGATGGCCCGGTAGACCTGCTCGAGGAGGACCAGGCGGGCAAGCTGATGCGGCATGGTCATCTTGGATAACGACAGGCGCTGACCTGTCTCCTTAAGGAGCGCCAAGTCGATCCCGACCGTCCCCCCGATGATGAAGGCCACCGAGCTTCGGCCCCGCCCGGCCAGGTCGTCCAGAAACGCGGCGAACTCCTCCGAGGACATGGCCTTTCCCTGCCGGTCGAGGCAGATGACGAAGTCGCCGTCGCGCAAGGCTTCCCGTATCCTCGCCCCCTCGGCGGCGAGGATTTTCCTTTCTTCCCCGGGGCCAAGCCGTGCCGGAAGGGGCTCGTCGGCCACCTCGACGATCTCGAACCGCCCGTAGGGCGTCAGTCGCTTGAGGTATTCCGCCACACCGGCCTGGATGAACGGCTCTTTCGCCCGTCCCACGGCGACGATCCTGAACCGCATCTTCTCCCCTCCCCACCCTTCATCATTCCCGGCCGAGGCCCTTCATCCTGCCTGGCCATGTCGACGAGCCGCGTGCGGTTCAAAGCGAGGGACGATGCCTGAAGCGGCCGGTCCGGATAAAGAAAGCGGGCACCCTCGCGGGTGCCCGAAGATTAGGGGTTTGTCCACTTACCCAGTTACTCGATTACTTGACCTTGCTCAGGAAGTCCTGGAGCTTGGCCTTGGTGACCGTGAGAATCTGGTCGTAGTACGGCGGGTTGTGGATGCCCTTGGACTTGTCAGCTTCGAGGAAGCTGTAGTTGGTATAGGCCTGCTTGTAGAGCAGCTCGACGGAGTCGGTCATGGTGCCGGCCGCCTTCGCCGCATCGAGCTTAGTCTTGGCCTGGTCGAGGAGACCCTTGACCTCGGTCATCCTATCCTCGATGCCCTTCTGGAACGCGTCGAAGCGCTCCTTGGTCATATCGCTGTGGCACTTGTTGCACGGGTTGACCTCAATGGCCTTGCCATGCGACAGGTAGGTAGCGGTCGGAGTGCCCGGCTTGAAGGTGTGGTTGCCGCCGGCCATATGGCAATCCGCGCAGGCGATGACCTTCGGAGCCGGCATGGTCGGAACGTCGATGGCGCCGACGCCGTCGAACATCTCCTTGGTCGGATGGTGCACCGCGCTGCCGGCGGTGTAGGTCGCACCGCCCTTATCGCTGGTATGGCAGACCGTGCAGGTGGTCTCGACCGTGTTCCGGAGCTGAGCCTCGTTGGTCCGCTTATGCGGGTCGTGGCAGACGACGCAGGTGATGCCATTGCGGTCGTTCTGCAGGGCGCCCGTCTTGAAGTCGGCCAGCTTCGGGGCGGTTTCGCCGTTGTACTTGGCGACGATGACCGTCGCCGAATGGCACTTGATGCAGTTGTCGCTGTACCTAGGGTTGGTCTCGATCTGGGTCTTGAACCAGCTCGAATGGCCGGTCGACTCCAGAGCAGCCACCTGCCCGCTGTGGCAACGGGAGCACATGTCGTCACCGACGGAGTACTTGATGGCACTCTTGTCGCTGAGCGCAACATGCTCGGCCCCGGGGCCGTGGCAGGCTTCGCAGGTCACGCCGTTCTCGAACCAGGTCTTGGTCGAGGCGCTGTAACCCACGACATGGCAGCCCGTGCAACTGCCGCTCCACTTGGACGGGGTCAGAGCGGACCACGTCTTCGTCTCGATGTTCCAGGCGGCCGGGAGATACCAGTACTCATCGCCCCTCTTCTCGAGGTAGCGCTGGCTGGTCATCTGGCCGGCGACGACCAGGGCGACCTTGTCGACGGCGAACTTCGTGTTGGTGGAGAAGTCACCGATGATGGCGCCGGGGGCCTTCGCGTCCTGAATCATCTTCGAGTGAGCCGTGGTCTTCCAATCAGTGTACTTCTGGCTGTGGCACGTCTTGCAGGTCTCAGACCCGACGTAGTTGTTGGCGAGATTGGTGAGAGAGATCTTGCTGGTGTAGAGGTTGACGAAGATCTGAGCCAGCTGGCCCCGGCTGAGCGAACCGTTCGGGGTGAGGGTCTTGTTGTTGTTCCCCGTCATGATCCCGGAGCGGATCGCGTAGGCGAAGTACGCCGCCTTATCGGCGGCGACGGTCTTTGCGTCGCTGAAGCCGGCGAGGATGCTCGCCACTTCGGCCGGATCCATGGCCAGAGCGTTGCCCTCAAGGCCGGTGGCCCGGAGAAGGGCGACGACGGTGGTCTGACGGTCAGCCGCGGCGTTCGGCTTGAAGGTTCCATCGGCATAACCGGGCACGTACTGAGCCGCGCCGGCTACGCTCGAAGCGAACCAGTCATTGGCCGAGACGTCCTTGAACGTGGCCGTTCCGCCTTCAGGCAGTTTGAAGGTACGGAGAATGATGGCCGAGAGTTCAGCCCGGCTGACGTTGTCATTCGGGCCGAACGAGTTGTCCGGACGCCCCTTGAAGATACCAAGGGTGGCCGCCTTCCGCGCGACGCCCTCGGCCCAATGACCGTCGAGGTCCCAGAACTTCACGGACTTGTCGATGGTCGGGGTCGGAGCGGGCGGGGCGGGCGGGGTCGAGCCGCCGCCGGTGCCGGTGTTGCCGGTGCTGGCGGGCTTGCTCGTGGCATCGCCGGGCAACGTCTTAGCGTTGATCTCGGCGATATTGCTAGCGCCATCCCCATCTGAGTCCTTCGCCTCGATGGCCGCGAAATCATGGCCGGCCGCCGCGAAGTCAGCGCCGAACTTGTTCAGGCTCATGTCAGACTTGTGGCAGAGGTTGCAGCTATCAAGTGTGCTTCCTTTGTCCGCCGCGTACTTGGCCGTGAAAGCCGCCTGGTAGTCTGGCTTAGCCAGGGCGACTCCCGAAACGACCAGCACCGCGAGGGCCAGGATGCTGAAGAAGAGAATCGTTCTCTTCACTTTCTCGCCTCCTTTCGTCAGAGTCTGGTGGTTGTCCAACCTGTTATGGGTCACTGTGTTGTTTCACCTCCTTCAACCCAAAACTTCCAGGACACCTTGCGCAAAGAGCACATGGCTCTCTGTTGCCGGAACATTGTGCCTAACCAGCGCTTCCCTGAAGTCGCCGGAACGCCAGGATAGCAGCGGGTATTATTACCGCTGCTCCGCATTTCACAATCAGTTGTGCGAGCCTTCACTATGATGGGCCACGGCGGCAATCCCGGAGGGCCTTTTTAGGCTGGCCATTTGCCGAGCTAGAACGGCCAATTTGTCTATGTGACTACTATCACATGGCAGTGCCAATTGTATTTCTACAAACCCCAGCGAATTCCTTCAAAACCCCAAAAAATGACCCCGGTCTTTGGGCACCGGGGTCAGGGGGGTCAAGTTTTGTGAAACCCGCCTTGTTTCTATAGAAATCGCTTGCTATTTGGGGGCTTCCCCGAGGGTCACGGTGAGGGTCTTCCGGGCGCTGTTGCTGAGGACGAGGACCTCCACCTTCTGCCCGACCTTGTACGTGTGGACCAGGGTTCTGACATCCGAACTGCTCTCCACGGCCTTGCCGCCGATCGAGAGGATGATGTCGCCGTCCTGGATCCCGCCCTTCGCGGCGGGGCCTCCGGCGACGGTCTTGTACACCAGCACGCCGTGGTCGAAGTTCTGCCGGAGCTGGATGGCCGCCTGGTCCTTGTCGACCAGCTGGACGCCCAGCCACGGCCAGGCCACGCTGCCCTTGTCGACCAGTTCGTTGACGATCTGCCGGACGGTGTTGCTGGGTATGGCGAAGCCCAAGCCCTCGACGCCGGTCTCCCCGATCTTCACCGCGTTTATCCCGATGACCTGGCCCTGCCCGTTGACCAGCGGCCCGCCGCTGTTCCCGGGATTGATGGCCGCGTCGGTCTGGACGACCGTCAGTTCTTTCTCCCCGTATTTATCGTCCTGGACTTGGACCTTCCGATTCAGCCCACTGATGATGCCGGCGGTGACCGTCCGTTCGAACTCACCGACGGCATTGCCGATGGCGACGGCCAATTCACCCACTTTGAGCTGGTCCGAATCGCCGAAGGTGGCGGTCGGGAGGTTCTGGGCGTCGACCTTGATGACCGCGAGGTCACTCCACGAGTCGGCCCCGATCAGCTTGGCTTTCAGCGGCGGTTGGTTATCGTTCAGGGAGACCCAGATCTCGTCGGCCCCGTCGATGACGTGGTTGTTAGTGACGATGTAGCCTCGCGAATCGAAGATGACCCCCGAGCCCTTCCCCTGGTCGACCATGACCGAGCGGTGGAACCATTCAGTCATCTGAGCCCGGTTGGTGATCCCAACCACGGCCGGTCCGACCTGGTCGGCGATCTGGACGACCGGCGATTCCGTGCCGGCGCCGGTGCTGACCGGCTTGACCGTGCTCCCGGTGGCCATGCCGAGGCGCGGGGCCGGGCCGAACGTGCCGGCGAAATGCAGGGCGAAAGCGCCGCCGACCAGACCTCCCAGGACGGCCGCGATGACCGCCACGGCGATGGTCCTCCCGAACGGGGACCAGCTCCGGCGGCGAAGGTCCGGAGCGCCATCGTAGAATAGGCTCATTTTGTGAGCTCCCCTTCCTTCCAGATGGGATTCCCCGCCAGACGAGTTGCGCGGGCTTGCTTTCGATGTCGAGAAGCGAACGCGCGGCGGCCTTCGCTCCCTTCGTTAGCTTGTCTCTCTAGCTTCATTTTAGGCTGGCCCGGACACTGGGGCAAGTTAACATTCGTTTAAGAAGGTGTCGATAAAATGCAACGCCCCGTAGGCTTTGAGCCAACGGGGCGTAATCTCCTGATGCTGGGTGGGCTATTCGCGCTCGGGGTTCTCCCGTTCGGCCTGGCCGAAGACTTTCTCGGAGGCCGCTCCGGCGGCGCGCAACCGGGTCAGGGCCCGCTGCAACGAAGCCTCGGCCCGGGCCAGATCGATGTCGCCCTCGCGCCGCGAGGCCATCCTCTTGCGGGCGCGCTCCAGGGCCGCCCGGGCGCGGCCGACATCGACCTCTTCCCCGCGCTCGGCGGTCTCGGCCAGGATGACGGCCTTGTTCTTGGCCACCTCGAAGAAGCCGCCACTGACGGCCACCCGGCGGAAAGCCCCGTCCTGCTTATACTTGACGATTCCGATCCTCAGGCTGGCAACCATCGGCGTATGGCCGGGCAGCACACCAAGATAGCCCTGCACGCCGGGGACGATGATGGATTGCGTGTCCTCGCCGACGACCACCCGTTCGGGGGTGATGACCTCCAGACGGATGCTTTTCGGCCCGGCTGAAGGCATGCTCTACACCTTCCCTCCGGTCAGTTGCTTGGCCTTCTCGATGGCCTGCTCGATGGGGCCGACGTTGTAGAAGGCGTCCTCCGGGAGGTCGTCATAGCGGCCTTCAAGGATCTCCTTGAAGCCACGGACGGTGTCGGGAATCTTGACGTACTCGCCTTCCCGCCCGGTGAACTCCCGAGCCACCTGGAACGGCTGGGTCAGGAACTTCTGGACGCGGCGGGCCCGCGCGACGGTCACCTTGTCGGCGTCGGACAGTTCGTCCATGCCGAGGATGGCGATGATGTCCTGGAGTTCGAGGTAGCGCTGAAGGATCTGCTGCACGCCGCGGGCCACCTGATAGTGCTCGGCGCCGACGACGCCAGGCTCGAGGATACGGGAGAACGATGACAACGGGTCGACGGCCGGGTATAGACCGAGTTCGAAGACCGCGCGGGACAGGTAGATGAACCCGTCCAGGTGAGCGAAGGTCGTCGCCGGGGCGGGGTCGGTCGGGTCGTCGGCAGGCACGTAGATGGCCTGGACCGAGGTGATCGAACCCTTCTTGGTCGAGGTGATCCGCTCTTGCAGGTTGCCCATCTCGGTGGCCAGGGTGGGCTGGTAACCGACGGCCGACGGCATGCGCCCGAGAAGGGCGGACACCTCGGAACCGGCCTGGGTGAAACGGAAGATGTTATCGATGAACACCAGGAGGTCCTGGCCTTCCTCGTCGCGGAAGTGCTCGGCCATGGTCAGGCCGGTGAGGCCGATGCGGAGGCGGGCCCCCGGCGGTTCGTTCATCTGCCCGAAGACCAGAGCCGTCTTGTCGAAGACGCCGGCTTCCTTCATCTCGTTCCAGAGCTGCGTGCCTTCGCGGGTGCGCTCGCCAACGCCGCAGAAGACCGAGTAGCCGCCGTGCTGGAAGCCGATGTTGTAGATGAGCTCCATGAGGATGAAGGTCTTGCCCAGACCGGCGCCGCCGAAAAGGCCGATCTTGCCGCCCTTGGCGAACGGGGTCAAGAGGTCGATGACCTTGATGCCGGTCTCGAGGACCGAGCGGGACGGCTCTTGCTCCTTGAAGGTCGGCGGCTCACGGTGGATCGGCAGCCGCTTGTCCGTCTGGACCGGGCCCTGGTTGTCCACGGGGTCGCCGAGGACGTTGAAGATGCGGCCCAGGGTGGCCTTGCCGACCGGGACGGTGATGGGGCCGCCGGTGTCGGCGACGACCATCCCGCGGCGCAGGCCGTCGGTCGAGGACATGGCCACACACTTGACGACGTTGTTGCCCAGGTGCTGGGCCACCTCGAGGACGAGGTTGATCTTGTGGGCGTCGTTTGGGTCGTAGTCCGGTTGATCCTCACTCCGGATGGTGAGGGCGTTGTAAAGTGCGGGAAGCTCGCCCTCGGGGAACTCGACGTCGACGACGGCGCTGATGACTTGAAGGACCTTTCCGAGCTTGGCGCCTGCCAAGGCCCCCACCTCCTATTTGAGTGCTTCCGCCCCGCCGACGATTTCCGCGATTTCGCGGGTGATCGCCGCCTGGCGGGCGCGGTTCATGTCCAGAGTCAACTTCTCGATTAGCTCTGAGGCGTTTTCGGTGGCCTGACCCATGGCCGTCATCCGGGCCCCGTGCTCGCTGGCCCGTGTCTCCAGGAGGGCCCGGTAGACGAGCACCTGGATGTACCGCGGCAAGAGGGCGCTAAGGACTTCTGGCCCAGAGGGCTCATAAATGTAATCCACTTCGGCCCCGGACGCGGCCCCGGCCGCCAGGTCGGGTTGGCTGGTTTCTCCGTCGCCACCCGCCGCCGGCCCCCCGATGGGGAAGAGCCGGGAAACCTTGGGCCGGTTGGTCATAGCGTTGACGAACTCGCTGTAGACAAGATTGACCTCATCGGCCTTACCGCTGACGAAGAGGGCCGTCAACTCGTGGGCAAGGTGCCGGGCCTGTGCGAAGGTGGCTTCGTCACCGGCCGGGACGATCTGGCCGGCGAGGTCGTAGCCACGCTTCGCAAAGAAGTCAAAGGCCTTTCGGCCGACCGGGAAGACCGAGACTTCGACCCCCTGGCGGTCCTTCATTGTGACTTCGGCCAGTTTGATGAGGTTGGCGTTGAAGTTTCCGGAGAGCCCCCGGTCACTGGTCATGACGACGTAGACGGCCTTCCGGACGGTCCGCTCGGACATGAGGGCCTCGGCGGTCATCAGGCCGGTCACGGGGCTCGCCTCGGCTTCCCCTGGGGCCCGACTTCCGGCCGAGGCGTGCGCGGCCATGACCCGCCGGAGCATGTCGTCGATCTTGCGGCTGTATGGTCTGGCCGCGGTCGCCCGTTCCTGAGCCTTGAGGAGCCTGGCCGCCGCCACCATCTTCATGGCCTTGGTGATCTGCTGCGTGCTCTTGAAGCCCCGAATGCGTCGGCGCAGTTCACGTACACCGGCTGCCAAGGTCGCTCACCCCCTTCATACCGATCAGGCTCAAGCCGTCTGCGAAGCCTTGGCCTCGCCGCCCTCCGCGGGCCTGACGGTCTTGGACTGGCCGGCCTTGAATGCGTCGGTGGCTTCCTTGAGCCGCTTGAACAGGTCTTCGCTGATTATCTTCTTCTCCCGGATCTCCTTGAGGAGCTCCGGATGAGCGGTGCGCATGTACTGCAGGTAGGCCTTCTCGAACGGGAGGACCTCAGCGACCTCGATGTCGTCGATGTACCCCTTGGTGGCCATGTAGAACGTGACCACCTGGTCCTCGACCGGCATCGGCTCATACTGCCCCTGCTTCATCAGCTCGGTCATCCGCTTGCCGCGCTCCAGGCGGGCCCGGGTGATCTTGTCGAGATCGGAGCCGAACTGAGCGAAGGCGGCCAGTTCGCGGTATTGGGCGAGGTCCATACGGAGAGACGGGACGACCTGCTTGATGGCCTTGATCTGGGCGCTGCCGCCGACACGGGAGACCGACACGCCGGCGTTCATGGCCGGGCGGATGCCGGCGAAGAAGAGGTCGGACTCCAGGATGATCTGCCCGTCGGTGATGGAGATGACGTTGGTCGGGATATAGGCCGAGATGTCGCCCAGTTGCGTCTCGATGATCGGGAGGGCGGTCAGGGAGCCGGCCCCCAGCTCATCGTTGAGCTTGACGGCGCGCTCCAAGAGGCGGGAGTGGAGATAGAAGACGTCTCCGGGGAAGGCCTCACGCCCGGGCGGCCGGCGCAACAGCAGGGACAGCTCCCGGTAGGCCACGGCGTGCTTCGACAGGTCGTCGTAGACCACCAGGGCGTGCTTGCCGTTGTATAGGTAGTGCTCGCCCATGGCGCAACCGGAGTAGGGGGCGATGAAGAGGAGCGGCGCGGGGTCGGAGGCGGCGGCCAGGATGACCGTGGTGTACTCCATGGCGCCGTGTTCACGAAGCTTCTGGACGACGTTGGCGACGGTCGAGACCTTCTGGCCGATGCCGACGTAGAAGCAGTGCACGCCCTGCCCCTTCTGGTTGATGATGGTGTCGATGGCGATGGCCGTCTTACCGGTCTGCCGGTCGCCGATGATCAGCTCGCGCTGGCCGCGGCCGATGGGGGTCATCGCGTCGATGGCCTTGATGCCCGTCTGAAGGGGCTCGTGGACGTTCTTCCGGGCGACGACGCCCGGGGCGATGACCTCGATGGGCCGGCGTTCCTTGGCCTCGATCGGCCCGAGGCCGTCGAGCGGCAGGCCGAGCGGGTTGACCACGCGACCGAGGAGGGCGTCGCCGACGGGGACATCCATGACGCGGCCGGTCCGACGGACCTCGTCGCCTTCCTGGATGCTCTCGTAGTCGCCCAGGATGGCGCACCCCACGTTGTCCTCTTCGAGGTTGAGGGCCATACCGTAGACGCCGTTCTTGAACTCGAGGAGTTCCGAGGCCATGGCCGACTTAAGGCCGTAGATACGGGCGATGCCGTCACCGACCTGGATGACCCGGCCGACCTCATTGACCTCGATGCTCCCCTTATACTTCTCGATCTGCTGTTTCAAGATCGAGCTGATTTCCTCAGGGCGGAGTGTGGAGCTCATGTCGTCACCCCTAACTTGGTTTAGCCGTTGGCCATCTCGCGCCGCAGTTGGTCGAGCCGGCTGCGAACGCTGCCATCGTAGAGCCGGTCGTCAATCCTGACCATGAGACCACCGAGGATCTGCTTGTCCACATCGGTCCGCAACCTGACCCGCTTGCCGGTGGCCCTTTCCAGGGCCTTCCCGAGGCGCGTCTGTTCATCATGGTCCAGAGTCACGGCCGAGGTCACCTGGACTTCAATCGTGTTGTTATGAACATCCACCAGGCGGCCATAGACCGCGATGATCTCCGGGATATACTCTTCGCGGCGCTTGTCGATGAGGAGGTCGAGAAGGTTGGCGACCAGCTCGTGGACCTTGGGAAAAGCCTTACCGACCAGGTCTTTCTTGTCATGAGGGGAGACCAGCCGGTCATTAAGGACCGTCGTGAAGTCCGGGGAGGCGTCGAGAAGGGCCGCCACCTGGCGAAGCTCCCCCTGGATCAGCTCGATGAGGTCCCTCTCCTGGGCGAGCCCGAACAGGGCTTCGGCGTATCGCCGGGCGACCGAGCCGGTCATGACTTATGCTCTCCTATCTCGGCGACGACCTGGTCGACCAGTTGCTTATGGTCGGCGACGGTGAGGGTCTTGCCGATGATCCGTCCCGCGGCCATGGTCGCCAGTCCGGCGACTTCTTCGCGGAGTTCGGCGACGGCTCGTTCCTTTTCACGGGTGATGGCTTCCTGGGCTTTCTGAAGGAGCCGCTCGGCTTCCTCGCGAGCCTGGCCAACGACCTGTTGGCGGCTGGCGTCAGCCTGTTGCGCGGCTTTGGCCAGGATGTCCTGGGCCTGCGCCTCGGCCTGGGCCAGTTGGGCTTCGAGCTTCTGGCGGGTGGTCTCGGCTTCGGTCTGAGCCCTCTCGGCCCGCGATAGGCGGCCTTCGATCTCCTCCGCCCGGCCGTCGAGCAGTTTCAGGACAGGCTTATAAAGCAACCAGGTCATAGCTGCGGCGAAAACGATGAAGTTGATGATTGCCCAAATCAGTTCTGTGGTGCCGAATTCCAAAGGGTCTCCCCCCTTTGTCGGGAAGAAAATTGCCTCCCACAGCGGGCTGCGATCGGTGGCTGAAGGGTTGGTTCTCAGGGGCGGCCGGCGGGGTGGCCGACCGCCCCTCATTCACAAACCAGACTGGTACTACCGTGGGCCTCGAGTTACCTGGCAGCCCCGGCGACAGTTCCGTTAAGGACGAAGATCAGAGCGAACACGAACAGGGTCAACGCTTCCATGAAGACCAAGGCCAGCATCATCGACGTACGAATGTCATTGGCGGCCTCGGGCTGGCGGCCAGTGGCCTCCATGGCCGCAGCGGCGGCCTTGCCCTGAGCGGTGGCCGACCCGATGGCGGCGACGGCGATGGCGATGGCGGCAGCGGCACCGAAAATCGCAACCGCGAAAGCTGCAGTCAAACTACTCGACCCCCTTTCCCACAATTGAAATGAGCTGAGTCCGATCCCCCAAAAAACCCTTCCGGAGCGACCGCTTTCCCCAGACCGCCCGGCCCAAGCCGGGGAGGGAAAACTATGTACCGCAAGCTTAGTGGTGAGCCTCCTCCACCGCAGTGCTCAGATAGATGGCGGTGAGGAAGGTGAAGATGAAAGCTTGAATGGCCCCGAAGATGATTTCCAGAGCCATGGGAATGATGGGTAGGAAGTACGGGATGGCCATCAGGAGGGCCAGGACGACCGTTTCGCCACCGAACATGTTGGCCACAAGACGCAGGGAGAGGGCGAAGGGCCTGACGACTTCCTCGATGAGCCCCAGCGGAACCAGGAGGGGAGCAAGGTAGATGGGCTGAAACATGTGGGCGAAATACTTGAAGCCCCGTTCCTTGATGCCGTAGAAAAGGACGAGGACAAAGACGATGCCCGCTAGTCCGGCGGTGACGCCCCAGTTGCTGGTCGGCTGGCGCAGACCGCGGACGTGCCCGGCCCCGGGGAGTAGGCCGCTGTAGTTGGAGAAGAGGATGAACAGAAAGAAGCTGGCCAGAATGGGCAGGAACTGCCTGGCCCGCTTCTTGCCGATGAGCGTCCCCAGGAACGACAGCAGCCCGTCGACAATGAACTCGACCAAAGCCTGCGAACGGCGGCGAGGGACAATTTGCATTCTTCGCGTCCCGATGATGGCGATGGCGAAGAGGAACAGCATGACCCCCCACATGGTGGTGACCGCGCTGGTCACCGGGAGGTTGACGCCGGGAATGACAAAAAGGATGTCGGAGTGCTCAGCCGCGCCTTCGGCGGCCAAAAAGAGCGGGTTCATCTACGCCGAGCCCTCCCTTCATAGTACAACTGCATGACGGTGACGGTCGGAAAGATCAGCAGGCCAAACAGGGTCCCGAGGATCGCCCATTGGTCTCGCAGAAAGATGAAGGCCACGAAAAGCGCACCCAGGTTGGCGAACGTCCGGAGAAGCATCCGGCGGGCCAGGCCCGGAACGCCGGCCTGCCGCCCGCTCTCCCTTGAACCTGTCGGACCGGCGGGGCCGGAGGCCTCCGGGGGCCTCTCGGACGGTCTGGGAAGGCCCGTCCGAAGGAGCCAGTAGTTAAACGCTCCGGCCGCCAAGCCGATGACGATCCCGATGATAGCGGCTTTCATGAATCCTCTCCATCCGGCTTGTCCCGCTTGCTGACCGGCTTGTCCCGCTTACTGACCGGCTTGTCCCGCTTACTGAAAAGGTCCGGGACAAGTTCTCTGAGGACCGTCCGAAAACCGGCCGTCACGCCGAGCGCAAGGCCGATCAGAGTCAGCCAAGGGTAGGTGCCGAGGCGCCGATCGAGCCACTGTCCGCCGTACAGCCCGATGACGAACCCCACCGCCAGAGTACCGGCCGCCGAAAAAGCGGTCGAGAAGTATTCCCCGACCGTCCGCCGCCGGCCTTGATCGTCATCCGTTCGTTTGATGCCGTTCACCCCGCCAGCCTGTCCCGGTGGTGCTGACACTCGCTGCACTGAGGCCCAGTCTAGGCAAACCGAGGTGGCCTTGTTAAGACAATCACAACCAGGACAAGTTTATTCCATCAAACTGTTTGGAATCCTGCTCAGACTAGGCTAATTTTTTGCCGTACCGGGCCATTTGATGCTCCGTCCCGGGCCATTTGACAAGGCCGGCGCTCGGTCGGCGATGAGGAAGGGGATAAGGCCGAGAAACATCGTCCCCGAACCGACGGCCAGGAGCGTCCGAACGGACACCACGGACAAGAGGGAGGTAGCGATGAACGGCGCCACCGCCCCGCGCAGACCCATCAGCGTCAGGTGGATTCCGTAGTAGGTCGAGGTCTTGGCCCCCGCCAGTCGCATCACCTCGGCCAGCCAACCAACGTCAAGCCCGGCGTCGGCCAGGCCGATCAGGGCTGAGGCCAGGAGCAGCGGACCAAGGCCATGGGCCAGGGTGTAAGCCAGCGGAGCCAGCGCGTACCCGAGGACGGCGGCGATGAGGACGATGGACGGGCGAGCCCGGTCGGCCACAAGCCCCCAGACCCGATAACCCACCAGCCATGCCACCGCCCAGGCCAGTGAAAGCAGGGCCACCTGGGCGTAGCTGAGGTGTAACACACGCACCTGAAATACCGCGTACAAGGGGAGAACGAACAGGTTGGCCGCCCCGAAGACCATGAAACCGGCGAGGTACGTGACGAAGAGGCGGTCGGTCCTGAGCACGGCCATGAAGCGGGCCGGCCTTTCCTCGGCGGGCTGTTCTGAACCCGGGGCCGCGGCCGGTTCGGTCACCCCCGAGAAGATGAGGATCGAGGTCACACCGAAAGCCACCCCGATGGGAAAGAGGACGCCATGCCCGAACACGTCGAGGGCCTTTCCGGCGAAGTAACTCACGGCGGCGAAGCTGAAGCCCATGAACACGCGGATGGCCGCCAACAGGCGGCCCCTGTATGCGGCCGGGTAGATCTTCTCCATGAGCCCGCCGTAAGCGGGTGCAGGCACGGCCACAACAAAATTATAAAGCAAGATGATTGTCGCGTAAACCCAAGGCGCGTGGGTAAATGCCACCAGAAGTAGGGTCAGGCGGCCAATCAGGTTGGGCCAGACCACGAAAGGCAGTTTGGCCCGCCCGTGGCTGACCTGCCCCCAATAGAAACTGACAAGGGCCCCGAGATACGGGGCCGCTGCGATGAGGCCGATGGCGGTGTTCGACGCGCCCAGGTGGATGGCCACGACCTGCACGAACGGATTGATGATGGCCGAAAAGACCCCGATGAACAGGGCCGAAGAAGCGTCGAGGTCGAAGTTACGCCGCGTCTGCCGGTCGAGCAGCGATGGGGAGAACCCGAGCAGGCGCTCCACCAGCTAGTCCTTGACCCGGACGATCTTCGCCCCGAGGCCGCGGAACTTGTCGGCCAGCCGCTCGTAGCCGCGGTCGACGTGCTCGACCCCGCTGATCTCGGTCTGCCCTTCAGCCATCAGGCCGGCGATGACCAGCGCCGCCCCGGCGCGCAGGTCGGTCGCCCGGACGGGTGCACCCATCAGGCGCGGGACGCCCTCGACGATGGCCGTGCGCCCCTCGACCCGGATGCTGGTGCCCATCCGCTTCAGCTCGTCGACGTGCTTGAACCGGCCCTCCCAGATGCTCTCCGTGACGTAGCTCGTCCCTTCGGCGGTCGAAAGGAGAACGGTCATGGGCTGCTGGGCGTCGGTAGGGAAACCCGGGTACGGCAGCGTCTTGACGTTGACCGCCCGCGGCCGCTGACGGGCCATGGTGACACGGACCGAATCCCCGTTCTGGGTCACCTCGGCCCCCGCCTCGACAAGCTTGGCGGTGATCGGGTCAAGGTGCTTGGGGATGACGTTTTCGATGAGCACATCTCCGCCGGTGGCGGCGGCGGCGATCATGAAGGTGGCCGCCTCGATCTCGTCAGGGATGACCGCGTGGACGCATCCGGTCAGGGACTTGACCCCGCGGATGCGAATGACGTCCGTGCCCGCGCCCTGGATCTTCGCCCCGCAGGAGTTCAGATAGTCCGCGATATCGACGATGTGTGGCTCTTTGGCCACGTTCTCGATGGTCGTCGTGCCCTCAGCCAGGGTCGCCGCGAGCATGATGTTGATGGTCGCCCCGACGCTGACGACGTCGAGGTAGATCTGGGCACCGGTGAGACCGTGGGGCGCCCATACCTTGACCACGCCGTGCTCGATGGCCGCCTCGGCCCCCAGGGCCCGGAAGCCCTTGAGGTGCTGGTCGATGGGCCGGAGCCCGATGTCGCAGCCGCCGGGCAGAGCCACCTCGGCCCGTCCGTACTTGGCCAGGAGGACGCCGAGAAGATAGTAGGACGCCCGCAGGCGCTGCACGAGCTCCTGCGGGGGGGCGACGCCGGGACCCAGGCCCGACGGGTCGATGCTCATCGACTCCCGGTCCTGGCGGACACCGATGCCCATGTGGCGCAGGATTTCGGCGAAGACCGCGACGTCGGCGATGGCTGGAAGGTTCTCGATGTGGCTCGGTCCCTCGGCCAGCAGGGTCGCCGGGATGAGGGCCACCACCGAGTTCTTCCGGCCCGCCACGCGGACCTGACCGCGCAGCCGCCGGCCGCCGGTGATGATGACTCTGGCCAAGTCTTGTCCTCCCGCCTGCTCGCCGCTCCTGGTGGGCTGACACCGGAACGGCTCCATGGAAACTGGAGCCGTCCACGAAGCGGCTGCTGCGGTCTTATTCGTCGCTAGGTTAGCTTTTCCTTCAGCGCCAATCACTGATTCCACCTGTTCGGATGGTCGTAGACCCAGGTCAGCCAAGCTTTTTGAAGGTCGTCTCCGGCCAGACCGACGTGCTGCTTCATGGCGCGGTCGAAACTGGTCCCGGAGGCCAGGTCATCGATGAGAGCGTTGAGACGGTCCGGCCCGAACCGCTCGGAGACGAAGCTCACGAGGGAGAAGGCTTCCCGGTAGGCCAGCGCCTGGTTGGCCAGGCGGTCGAAGCGGTCGGTCAGGTCGGCCAGAGTGTACAGGTTCTGGTTGAAGGTGGACTCCGGCTCGATCCATACGAAGCCGGTCAGACGGTGCTCCTCATACTGGGCCAGACCCTCGGTGAACCACCGCGGGTAGTTGCCGGCGGTCTTGTAATCGAGGACGTAATGGGTGAGTTCGTGGGCGATGGGCCCGTTCTTCCGGAACGACCGCTCCATCCTGACCGGGTCGTCGGTGCCCGTCCAGACCCGCGGCGAGAGGACCCGGATGACCCCGGTGTAATAGACACCCATGGCATCCTGGGTCGAGGCCCAGCCGAAGCTGTTGCTCAGTTCCTCACGATCGGGGTAGAGGATGAGGGTCACCTTACCGTGGGGCGTGTAGCCCAGGTCCCGCGTGACCGGGCCGTAGAAGGACTCGGCCGTGCGGAGGACCATCGGGGCCACGGCGGCGTCGGGGGCCTCGTACTCGAGCATGTAGTGCTGGCTCTCGAGTTTCATGAAGCCGCGCGTGCGAGCCAGGGCCACGGCCTTGCCGCGGTCACGGAGCTGGTCATAGGTGAACGCTCGGATGGCCTCGGTATGGGTCGCGACGGCATAGGCCACCACGGCCACGACCAGACCGATGGCCAGGACCAGGGCCACCTGGCGCAGATGAACGAAGAGGACGGCTTTACCGGTCAAACTGACCCACCTCCTTTGAGAAAGCGGGCGACGAGCGACGTTTGTTACGGTCGACTACCTCTCCGATTATAACTGATGACCGCGCCTCGAAGCTGTGGTAATTGTTACTTTAGCGGCTATTCCGTCGCCGCCGCCCGGGTTGCTTGCGCTTGATGAGCGGCTGCAATATTCTTCATGTATGACCAGTTGACGACAGGACAAGGGCTAATCCGCAAAGACATTGACAAGCGGCCGTCCGGTTTGACCGGGCGGCCGCCTCGTTTGTTCCGCTGACCCAGCCACTCTACTTGACGTCGCCGCTCAGGACCGTGAAGTCGACGTCACGCGTGTAGCGGTTGTTGGGGTCCCACAGCATGAACTGGTGGACGCCGACCTGGGCCAGTGCCCGCAGCTGGGCTTCGACCTCGTTCTTGCCGTAGTGGTGACGCAGGCTGAAGTCCTGGATCCAGGGCCGGACGTGGTCGGCCGACAGGTCGGGCGTCTTGGCCTCGCCCTTCTCGATGGAGGCCAGGACCGTCTCGTACGGGGCCGCGTCAGGGTCCTTCAGTCCGTAGTTCCCCGCGGAGTAGTGCGACGGGTAGACCATCGGTGAGATATAGTCCACGGCCCGGGCGATCTCCGCGTAGTCCTGCCCGATCATCATATCGTCCCCGACCGTCGTCGTCAGGCCGAAGACGTCGGCGGAGACGTAGACGTTGTACGGCTCCAGTTCCTTGACGGCGTAGCCGAGGAAGCCGGTGATGGCGTCGACGCGTTTCTCACGTGACAGGCCGAGGACCGAGGAGGCCAGTTTGCGTTCGGGGAAACGGACGTAGTCGAACTGGATCTCCTTGAACCCGGCCTTGGCCGCCGCCTTAGCGATGTCCACGTTGTACTTCCAGACGTCCTGATTGAGTGGATCACCCCAGCCGAGACCGCGCGTGTCATGCCACTTGCCGTTGAGGATGGCGAGGTCGGGCCGCTTCTTGGCGAGCAGCGGGTCGCAGAAGACGACGATCCGGGCGATGGTGTAGATGCCGTTGTCGGCCAGTTCCTGCATGAGGCCGGCCGGGTCGGCGATCTTGTCAGAGTTGGCTCCAATCTCGGCGGCCAGCGGGATGTCGGTGCGGAAGGAGATGCGGCCGTCGTCGTCCTTGGCGTCGATGACCATGGCGTTGAGCCCCGACCTCTTGGCGAAAGCCAGAAGGTCCTCCATCCTCTGCCGTGACCCGGCGGTGTACCCGGTAAGATAGAGGCCACGGACATGCACGGGCGTCTTCGCCGGCGGCGGAGGTGGTGACGGCGGAGGAGGTGGCGGCGTGATGACCACTTGCCCGGGACCCCGTGGCCAAGGCCACGAGACCTTGAAGCCACTGCCGTTATATGCCGTACACCCGCTGACCACGATGCTGAGAAGAAGTGCGGCGACTAGAACCCGTTTCATTTCCGTGGACCCTCGATGTAACTGGTCCGAGGAAGCTCAGCCCCGGACCGCCAGTGTTGTTCGCTATGCTATTCGCCCAGCTATATGCATCTCCTTCTGATTTCGGACCGTCTTTCGACAAAATGTGGGAACAAGAAAAGCGCCTCACGGCGCTGGTTTGCGGGATCGGACTCGGATTGTGGTGATCGGACCTCTCGCGGACCGCGCGGCACCTCACCGCCGGGCTCGGACCGGCGCGTAGAAATAGCCCTGGGATGGCGTGGCGTCGCCGATGGCCGCGCCCAGCGGCTTCGAGAGGTCGTCCAGCCGTTTCAACTGCGCCGCGGCGGCGGCTTCGCCGGCCGGACGCGGCTGAGCGTCGACGATGGTAACCGGGACGACGAGGGGGTCGGTGAGGCCGCCGGGCGTCAGCGTGACCATGAAGATGAGGGTCTCGACCTGCTTCGGTTGGCGCTGGTCGTAGACGTAGTTGCCGAGACTGTAGAGGATGGGGCGCCCGCGATAGAGTTCGATGCCCTGCAGCACGTGGGGGTGCGTGCCGGCGACGAGGTCGGCACCGGCATCGATGAAGCCGTGGGCCATCGTCCGTTGTGTCGGCAGTGGGAAGTCACTGCCCTCGACGCCCCAGTGAAGATAGACGACCACGGCGTCGCTGACCTTCTTGGCCTCTCTCACATCGGCCTCGACCATCGCCTGCCGCAGCGGCGGGGTGCCCGACTGCGTGGCCGTGGCCTCGAAGCTTCGCGGGTAGTCCAGGCTGAAGTAGAGCGGAGCGAACTCGTTGTACCCGAGGAGGGCCACGCGAAGGCCCTTGGCCTCGATGAAGGCCGGACGGCGGGCGCGGCCGAGGTCCTCGCCGGCCCCGAAATGGACCACGCCGTTCTGCTGAAGCACATCGAAGGTCTGCAAGAGGGACTCGGTATCGTAGTCGAGGATGTGGTTGTTGGCCAGGTTGACGGCGTCGATGCCGGCCCCGGTGAGGGCGGGCCCACTCGACGGACGCCCGCGAAGCCAGATCTCCTTGTTCGGCAGCGGGGCACCTCGGTCGGACAGCGCCGCCTCGAGGTTGGCCACGGTGATGTCCCCGGACTCCAAGATGGCGGCCGTCGGCTGCAGTGGCCAAGCCACGCCGTGTTCGTGAATGAGGGTGTCGACTCGCCGTGCCAAGCTGATGTCGCCGACCACGAGGAGGCTTGCCGCCCGCGCCGTTCCCTGGACCGCGGCCTTTTCCTCCGCGGAGGCCTTCGCCCCATCCCGCGGGTTGGGCCGGCGGGGGAAGCTCAGGGATGCCGGTGAGCCGGGCCAGATCTGATTCAGCGACCGGCTGCCCCGCGCTTCGAAGGTCACTGTCTGGACCGCGCCGCCCCCGGCCACGTTGAAGGCGAGGACGTCGAGGACAAGCGCCCGGTTGGCCGCGCCGGTGACGCGAGCCAGGTACTCCGGGGACAAGGTGACCGTCGCCACGGCCCCGTGCCAGGCGGTAAGCTCCGCCTCTCCAGGCTTCGGCAGCAGTTCGAGGACGCTGGTCTGCGCGGCACCCATCCCATCCGCCGCCTCGCGCTGGGTCGCCAGGGCCGCGATGATGGCCTGGCCGCGCCGTAGCGGCGTGTCGCCGCCGACGTCCTCCACCCTCTTCCGGGCGAGGTATACTCGGCTTCCGCTGCGCACGGGGAGGTAGAGGCGTTGCCCGCCCAGGTCCGCCGGGGCGGCCCCCCACGGCCGACCGTCCCTGGTGATGACGTAGCGGTTAAGGCCCGGCACGGCATCGCGAAGGGTCTCCCCGAGCTGAGCCACCGCCGGCGCGGTCAGATCTCGCCCTTCCAGATCGATCACACCGAAGTCGTCGCGAAAAGCGACCTTTTTCAAGCTCCATGAGCGGTCCAGGGACGAGGTCAGCCCGGTCTCCGGGGCTGACCCCAGGAGAGCGGCGATGGCCGCATAGGCCCGCGCCCGCACTGGGGCGCCCGTCAGGCCGATCGGCACCAGCAGATCCGCGGGTACCGTTCCGCCGAATGCCCCGAGCGGGTGGTGATAGACGGTCACATCCCCGGCGGCCGCCTCGGCCGATGGGCGATAGTCCAGCGTCGCCAGTCGGGCCGACCGCCACCAGAAGAAGGCCCCGGTGAGGAGCAGGGCCAGGGCCAGAGCCCCGGCGGTCATGGTCCGTGTCCGGACATCACTCCGACCCACGCCGGCACCCCCCGATGCAAAAAGGCCGGAGCAGTCGCCCCGGCCTTGCTTTTCGTCCTTGGCCTGAACTCAGTGCGCTGGGTAGTAGTTCAACGGGTTGACCACCTTGCCCTCGACGCGGACCTCGAAGTGCAGGTGCGGCCCGGTGCTGTTGCCGGTACTCCCGACGTACCCGATGAGCTGTCCCTTCTGAACCGTGCTGCCTTCGCTGAGACCGGCGGCGTAGCCGTTCAGGTGTCCGTAGAGGGTCACGAGGTGGCCGCCGCCGTGATCGAGCATGATCGTCTTGCCGTATCGCCCCTTGAGGCCCATGAAGACCACCGTCCCGGAATCGGCCGCGGAGACCTCGGTGGCGCGCGGGGCGGCCAGGTCGATCCCGGTGTGGTAGTTGAGCCTGCGCCAGCCGAAGCCCGAGGTGAGCTGACCGGAGGGCACCGGCCAGTAGAGGCTTCCAGTACCGAGGTCAGGGGCCCGCTTGGTGCCGTGGACCTCGATCTGGAGCGTCGGCTCAGACAGGATGTGCTCGCTGACGACGCTCGTGTTCTGCTGGCGGCTGGAGGTCTGCCGCTCGATGCGGTAGGTGACTTCCTTCTGCCCGCCCACGCCCGGCTGTTTGACCGTGACCTGCCAGGGCCACAGGGTGGGGTCCTCGATGACCTGGATGGGGAACGGGATCCACTCTTTGACCGTCTTGACCTCGACGCTGACGATGCTGATGTAAGGGGTGGCGGCGATGAGGTTCAGCTTCTGGCCCGGATTGATGGTCAGGGACTTGGGCAGGTCGGGGTTGGCCTTGACCAGGGTGTCCACGGTCATGCCGTGCTTGTTGGCGATGGTCCACAGGGAGTCGCCCCTGGAAACGACGTAGGTCTCGATCCTGTCGGTGCCACGGGTCAGGATGCGCTTGGCTTCATCCTTGGTCCGTAGCTTGTCGAGGGGAACGGCGGCTGCTTCGACGGTCACCTTCTGGACGATCTCCAGGCTGCTCACGGAAGCCCCGCGCTGTTTGATGCGGGCGGCTTCCTCGGCCTTGAGTTCGTCGACGACCGCCTGGGCCTCGTTCTTATCCAAGAGGCCGACCACGTCCTGCCCCTCGACCCTGATCATGAAGCCATCAACGGCCAGTGGCGACAGGCCGCGGAGGACCTCCCGCACGGCGGCTTCGTTCTTGAGTTCGGCCAGGGTCGGCTGGCCCTTGGCCGCCGGGTTGGACTGACCGGCGCCGGCCTGAGCCACGCCGGCGGCAGCCGCGTCTGTATCCGACGTGTAGCGAACCAGGGCGACCTGCCGGCCGAGGCTGACCGGCCGGCCGTACTGCTTGGCCGCCTCATCCTTCAGGGCCGCCAGGGCGGAGCGGACTACGGCCTTCCCATGGACGACGCCGAGGGCCTGCCCATTGACCTCCAGGACATAGGTGCCCGTGGAGGCCATGACTGAAGAAGCCACCAAGCCGGCGACGAGCAGGGCCGCCGCGACTGTGCCGATGACCTTGGTCTGTGGTTTCCTGATCAGACTAAGCAGCTTGGTGGTCATGTCCATCCCCCGGACGTCGATTCTGCCTGCACTTCGATGGTTTCGACCGGCATGGGATTTTTTCCTCCCTCACCAGCATAAACGAAGTCAAGGAAAATTGTGTAGGCCAATGGTATTCTGTGCCGAAACCGGCCGAAACCATGCAATCCCCCCGAAAAGGCCCTCCGGTGCGGACCTTTTTCCATCATTTACATCAAGGTTTTCCGGCCCCGGGGTCAAAAGAATGACAGGTCAGGTTGCTAAGTCAGGAAAGCTTGCCCTACTCCGTGGCGGTCATCCGCCCGCCCGGCGCCGCGCCGTCCCGGCCGGCCCCGGGCGCAAGAGAGAGAGGTGCGGCAACTGAAAACACACGGTAGGCGAAGACTCCTCGTCGTGGCCTTGGCCGCGGTCGTCGCCGTCTCCGGTCTCGCCGTCAGTGGGACGGCTCTGGCCAGGAGGATCGAACGCGTTGAGGCCACCGAGCTGACCGCCGATGCCGTTGTCGGGTCCGCTCCGACGGTCTCTGGTTCCCAGGCTGCGTCGACCGCGACGGCACAGCCATCGACCAGTCAGCCGACGCTCGTGACCTACACCATCCAGTCCGGAGACACCATCTGGGACCTGGCGGCCAAGTATGGGACCACGGTCGGCTCGATCATCGGTTCCAACGGCTTGTCCGCCTCGGGGCGCATCGGCCCCGGCCAGACCATCAAGATTCCGACCGCCCCCGGTCTCGCCGTCACCGTCCAGTCCGGCCAGACTCTCTGGGGCTTGGCTCAGAAATACGGGATCAAGGCCGACGACATCGCTAAGGCCAACGGCCGCGACCTCGAAACCCCCTTGACAGTGGGCGGCTTGCTGTTCCTGCCCGGGGCGAAGGCCGTCGCGACGCCCATCACCGTGGCTTCCCGAGGCACCAGCCGGGGCGGCACGACCGTCTCGTCAAGTTCCAGCAGTGGCTCGTCCAGCAACTCGTTGCCCAGTGCGTCCGGCTTCATCTGGCCGGTGCATGGGCCCATCACCTCGCCTTTCGGCCCGCGCAATGGCGGTTTCCACTCCGGCCTCGACATCGGCGTCCCGACGGGCACCGCCGTCCACGCCGCCAAGGCAGGCACGGTCATCGAGGCGGGCTGGGTGAGCGGATATGGCTACACCGTCATGATCGACCATGGCAACGGGGTGACGACCCTCTACGGCCACAACTCGAAGCTTCTCGTGAAAGAGGGCCAAGAGGTCGCCCAGGGCGATATCATCGCGTACTCCGGGTCGACCGGTCACTCCACGGGTCCGCACGTCCACTTTGAGATCCGCATCAACGGGCAACCGGTCAACCCGCGTCCCCGTCTGAGCTGAACGGCGAACAGTCGCGAAGGCTCAGGGCCAAAACATCAAGCCGGCTGGCTCTGCGCCAGCCGGCTTTTCGTCTTCTGAAACACCCGGTGTCGGCGCCCGCGAGGTCAACGCGAAGAGCGGGCCGCCTTCCGGTACTGCAGGTACAGGGCGCACTCGAGCCGCTTCTTCTGCAACCGGCACCCGGCGGCGTATGGCTTGGCGATATCGCCGTTGATGAGATGGGCGTTGGCGTTGCACCCGCCGCCGCAATGGAACCTGGCCCAGCAGTGACGGCACTCTTCCTTGGTGAAGACGTTGCCGGAAGCGAAGGTCCGCGGGAGATCGGGCCGATCGACGCCGCGCCAGACGTCACCGAGCTTGAACCCCTCGCGCCCGACGAACTGGTGACACGGGAAGAGCTCGCCGTCGGGGGTGACGGCCAGGTACTCATGGCCGGCCCCGCAACCCGTGGCTCGCTTCTTGAGGCAGGGCCCGTTCTGATCCTCCAGCTCGAAGTGGAAGAAGATCAGCGGCCGACCTTCCTCGAGGCGCTGGAGGTAGTAGGCCGTCAGGCGGTCGTACTCGGCCTCGGCCCGGGCGAGGTCATTGGGGCCGAGGGAGTAGTCGTCGCCCTCCAGTCCGACGACCGGTTCGAGGGACAGCCGGTCGAAGCCGAGGTCGGCCAGATGCCGGACGTCCTCGGTGAAGTCAAGGTTGCGATTGGTGTAGGTGCCGCGAAGGTAGTAGTCCTGGCCTCCTCGCGAGGCGACCGCCCGCCGGGCACCGTCCAGAACGGCCTCGTAACTCCCCCGCCCGTTGCGCATCGGGCGCATCGCGTCGTGGACCGCCGGCCGCCCGTCGAGGCTTAGGACCAGGGCGACCTTATGGGCGTTGAGGAAGGCGATGACCTCGTCCGTGAGGGGGGTGGCGTTGGTGGTCAGGGTGAAGCGGAAGGCCTTGCCGCTCTCCGCGGCCCGCCGTTCCGCGTAGGGGACGACGTCGAAGAGGACGTCGCGATCGAGCAACGGCTCACCGCCGAAGAAGTCGATCTCCAGTTGGCGGCGGTCACCTGAGGCGGCGATGAGGAAGTCGATGGCCCGCCTGGCCGTGTCGGCCGGCATCAGGCGGCGTTCTCCGCCGAACGGCCCCTGGCCGGCGAAGCAGTATCGACAGGCCAGGTTGCAGTCGTGGGCGAGGTTCAGGCAGAGGGCGTGGACGATCGGGGCGCCGGGCGGAGTCAGGGTGGCCATCTCCTCGGCGGCCGGGCCGGGAGACCACAGCCTGCCCTCCCGCGCCAATCCTTCGAGTTCGCCCCAGGCCGCCCGAACGGCCTCGGCCCCGTGACGGCCGGCCAACCGGTCGCCCGCGGCGGCCGCGTCGACCAGGCCCGCCTCGTCGAGGCCGATGATGTCCCAGGCGACCTCGTCGGCCACGTGGAGCGCTCCGCTGTTCACATCGAGGACCAGCCGCTCGCCCTGGCACTGGAAGCGGTGGACCTGGTCCCTGTTCTGGTTATCGTGACGGCTCATGACAGGCCTCCGAGGCTCACGCGGCGCGCGCCGAAGAGGCGCCGCCGGTGACCGAAATGAAGAAGCCCGTCCCGCGAGCGGACGGGCCCCGTAAACGGCTTTTCGGGCTCAGCGAGGGCAGACCTGGTTGCCGACGGTGCAAGAGGTCTTGCAGGCCGACTGGCAAGAGGTCTGGCAGGACGAGCAGCGTTCGTCCGGGGTCACCCGCTTGAACGGGTCGACGACGGTCTTGATGTGCTTCCCGGCCTCATGCTTCTTGGGCTCGGACATGAGTCTTTTCCTCCCTCGTCAAGTCCTGGATACGATGCCTTATGCATTATAGCACAAGGCCCTCCTGAGCGTCCACTCTATGCCTTCGCGGGTGTGCCTTCGCGGGAGCGAGGCACGACGCCACGTCCGACAGGCCGAGTCTTTCGACCTCGGATGGATCAGGCTGTCCGGACTCGTCCAGCTGCATCAGTGAATAGTATTCGGCGAGCTGTCGCTCAATGTCTGGGACGAGGCCGGCCGCCGGTCCGTCGGGCAAGGGCTCGCGGAAACGCGCCGGGATACGGTCATCCGCCCGGGTCATCCCGAAGGCGCCGTTGATGAGCCGCTTGAGGGTCCAGATGCGGCGGCCCGTGGTCAGGAACTCCTCAACGCTGTGGTCGAAGCCGGTCGCGGCGTTGAGGGCGGCGACCGCCTCTTCCCCGGTGACGATCGACCCGCCCGCGTAGCATAGGGCCAGAGCGCCACCAAGGGCCTGCCCGGCGTCCTGGGCCCGGGCATGCAGGGCGGCCTTGCCGTCGCTGGTCTGGGCCGAGTCGGGCGGCTCGACCCCGAGGTCGGGGATGTAGGCCATCCCCAGCTCAGCGTAAAAGGTCAACCCGGAGAGGTGCGAGGCCCCGCGGTCGGAGGTGGCGTACTGCAGGGCCAGGCCGTGCATGGCACGCGGGTCGTGATAGGGCACCTCGACACCCTTGACGGTCATCAGGAACTCGTCGGCGCCGGGACCGAGGGTCGCCGCGAAGCGCTGGGAGCCCTCGCCGAGAAGTTTGCCGAACCCTTCCCGCCGGGCGATGCGCTGGGTCAGGGCCACCGCGGCGCCGGCGTCACCCCAGTTGAGTTCGAGCCCGTCGGTGTCGGCCGGCCCGATGAGGCCCCTTTCATAGGCCTCGAAGGCGTAGGCCAGGGTGCCTCCGCAGCTGATGGTGTCGAGCCCCTGGCGGTTGCAGATGTCGTTCATCCGGGCCACGGCCCGCGGATTGTCCACCCTGAGACCGGTCCCGAAGGCGGCCACGGTCTCATACTCAGGGCCGGGGCCCTGCTCCACGCGGTAGGGCTGATCGTCCACGCGGACGACCCGCTTGCAGCTGACCGGGCAGCCGAAGCAGGTCCTGCGCCCGGTCAGGATGGTCGCGTTATAGTTGTTGCCCCCGAGGGCCTGCAGGCCTTCCTCCCAGAGCCCTTCGCGCCAATTCTTGGTCGGCATGTCCCCGACCATCAGGCTCAGTTCGATGGAAGAGATCGTCCCGACCTCGCGGTAGGTCTGGAGGGTGAGGCTCTCTTTGCCACGTTCGATGAGCTCGCGGCGGAGGCGGTCGATGGTCGCGCGGTCGGCCAGGGGCACTTCCTGGCGGCCCCGGACGACGACGGCCTTCAGCCTCTTGCTCCCCATGACGGCGCCAAGGCCGCCGCGCCCGGCGACGTGAGCTCGGTCATGGACGATCGAGGCGAAGCGGACCAACCGCTCGCCGGCCGGCCCGATGGCCAGCACCCGCCAACCATCGGGACTGAAGCGGGCATGGACCTCATAGGTGTCGAGCCCCCACAGGTCGGAGGCGTCACGAAGCTCAGCGCGGCCGTCATCGATGGCCAGATAGACTGGGCGCTCGGAGGCCCCGGTGACGACTATCCCATCGTACCCGGCAAACTTGAGGTGCGGTCCGAAGAACCCGCCGACGCTGGATTCACCCCAGATCCCGCTGAGCGGGGAGCGGGCGACGACGTTGAAGCGTGACGCTGACGGGAACGGGGTCCCGGCCAGCGGCCCGGTCATGATGATGAGTTCATTGTCCGGCCCGAGCGGGTCCGGCCGCGCCGGTCCGCCATCGGCCGGTCTGACGGCTTCGGCGAAGTACCTGGCGGCCAGACCGCTGCCACCGATGTACCGCCGGAGCCAGTCTTGATCGAGCGGCAGGTCCTCGAGGCGACCGGCGCTCAGGTCGACCCGCAGGAGACGGCCCATGTAGCCGGTGGCCACGGCCGTCACCCCTTACTGGGTGAGATCGGCCCGGCCGATCTCCTTCAGGTATTGCGGGTACAGTTCAAAGGCCGGCTTGATGACCGGGATGAGCTTGATGATGCTCTGGATGGGACCGACCGCCTTCATCTGCCCCTTGGCGAGGGCGGCCACCAGGTTCACCTTGCCCAGCCAGAACTGGTGGGCGACGTCGGCCTTCATCGACATCACGACGTCCGGCTTGAAGTTGATGTCGCCCTCGTAGATGGTGTAAGGCTCCCCTGGGGGCGGGTTCTTGGCGTCGACGGTGATGGCGCTGTCGGGGTCGCTGTAGTTGAAACGGACCGAGATCTTTGAGTCACTGACCTTCTGCGCCAGGGGCTCGGTCAGGGCCCGCCGGAAGAGACCGCCGATGCACAGGTAGACTTCGGAAGCATCCTTGAAGACCGCCATTCTCCTGTTACCTCCCATCAGACTGGTTGGACAAGAAGCCCGGGGGCCGGAAGCCCTCAGACGACCTTCTTCAACACCTCGAGCAGTTCCTCAGCCGTGGCCGGGCGTGGGTTGGTGAAGATGGCCCCGTCCATGACCGCGGCTTCGGCCGCTTCGTTGAGACTGCTCTCCGAAACGCCCGCGTCTCTGAGCCGCGCCGGAAGCCCGCAAGACTTAGCCAGAACCTTGACCGCCTCGATGACCGCCCGAGCTGTCTCTTCTTCGGAGCCCGACGGCCAGACCCCGAACGATGGAGCAAGCTCGGCGATGCGACCGGCGGCCACGTCGAGGTTGTACTCCAAGCCCGGCGCCAGGAGGATGGCGTTAGCCAGCCCGTGGGGGACGTCGAAGAGCCCGCCCAGGGCGTGAGCCATGGCGTGGACGCAGCCGACGAGGGAGTTGGAAAAGGCGGCGCCGGCCAGGTTGCTGCCGATGAGCATCCAATAGCGAGCCTCGACGCTGGAGCCCACAAGGGTGGCCCTGGGTAGCCACTGGTTGATGACCCTGATGGCATAGAGGGCCAGCCCGTCGCTGATTGGATTGGCCGATACCGAGAGATAGGCCTCGACGGCGTGGGTCAGGGCGTCCATCCCGGTGGAGGCAGTCAGGCCGGGGGGCAGGCCGAGGGTCATCTCCGGATCGAGGACGGCCAGGTCCGGGCCCAAGTAGGGGCTCGTGAAGCTGTACTTGACCCGAGCGGCGGGATCCTTGATGACGGCCATGTTGGTCACTTCGCTGCCGGTCCCGGCGGTCGTCGGGACGGCCACCAGCTTGCCGAGGGGCTCGTTGATGAGCCCGAGGCCCTGGTAGTCCATGAGGTTCCCGCCCTTGGAGAGGACCATGTTCATACCCTTGGCCGTGTCGATGACACTCCCGCCGCCGATGGCCACCAGGACGTCACCCCCCGCCTCGCCCGCGGCCGCGGCCGCCCGCTCGACCACGTTGACATCGGAGTTGGGCGGGACGTCCAGGAACTCCCCGACGACGGTCACGCCGCCGGCAGTCAGTCCCTGCCTGGCCCGCTCGACCAGACCGAGCTTCTCAAGGGTCCGATCGGAGACGATGAAGGCCCTTTCCACTCCCAGGCGGGTCACCTGGTCACCCAGTTCCCGGACCAGGCCGGCCGCGCCCATCACCCGGGTCCGCATGGAGAAATCGAGGAACTCGGGTAGCATGTCAGATTCCCCCTCGGGCGTTCTTGGTGGGTGCACACTGCCGGGTCATCAATCGAAGACGAAGGTGGCCTTGATGAGACCGTTGCCGCCCTTGTCGAGGGCGGTCTCGAACGCTTGCCGATAATCAGCCAGGGCGAAGCGGTGGGTCAGGAGGCCGACGAAAGGAACGGCTCGCGCGGACATCAGTTGAAGGGCCTTTTCGAAGCTCGAGACGGCCTGCCCATCGATGTCCTCGAGCCCGCTGGCATAGGTGCCGGCGATGGTCAGCTGGCTCTGCCAGACGCGGCTCCAGTCCACCCCGCTGGGTATCGAGGCCAGTCCGGCCAGGACGACCCGTCCGCCTGAACCGGCCAACCGTAACGCGTCGCTGATGCTCCGCGAGTTGCCCACGCACTCGTAGATCAATCCCGGACCCCCGCGGATGACCGGCGGCCCAAGAATCGGCCGGTGGACGGAGGCTCCGACCAGAGAGGCCACCTTGCGGTCGTAATCGCCCCGCGCCCGGACCACTTCGTCGGCCCCCATCCGCGCGGCTGCTTCGCCCTGATGCTCGTGGCGGGCCAGGGCGATGATCCGGTTCTTGTGGCCGAGGGCGCGCAGGGAGGCGATGACGCCCAAGCCGATGATGCCGGCCCCGACGACCAGGACGACCTCGCCGTCCGCCGGCCGGTGGCGGGCCACCGCGTGCAGCGAGCACGACAGGGGTTCGACGAGGACGGCTTCCTCGTCGCTCAGATCATCGGGGATGTGGTGCAACTGGGTCTCGTGGGCGACGAAGGACTCGCTCCAACCGCCTCCGGTGTCGCGGCAGTTCCCGATGAGCATCCCGCGGGCGAGGTCACCCCGGGTGAAGTTGTCGCAGATGGAGAAGTCTCCCCGCTGGCAGTGCGGGCAGGGGGGCTCGATCTCCCTGGCCTCGCAGGCCAGCAGGGGGTCTACGGCCACGCGGTCGCCGGGTTGGAAGCCCTTGACCGCCGGACCGACCTCGCCTACAGTACCGACGTTCTCATGCCCGACGGTGAACGGGAACGAGACGAACGGCGAGAGCGACGGGCTATTGTGCAACCTGATAAGGTTCAGGTCGCTGCCGCAGATGCCGGCCAGACGCGTGCGGACCCGGACCCAACGCTGGCCGGGCAGGCGCGGCTCGGGCACGTCGCGATAGAGCAGGTTGCCGAGCGAGCTCAGGTGGATACCCGGATAGACCTGGCCGAGGGCCTTCCCCAGGGCGTAGCGGAACTTGCTGTCGGTGAACTGGAGCGCCTTCAGAGCGCCATCCCCCCATCGCCCCGGCATCGATACTTGCTGTGGGAATTTTTCGATGAACGGTCGCGGTCTCCTACCGATGGGCGGTCCTTGGCTTCAGGGAATTATTCGTTTCGGGCGAATGGATGCGGCGATACCGTGGGAATCCGCTCATTCCGCGGCCACTGGCGCTGTCGCCCGGGCCCTGCGCCCTGTCAACGTGGTAGAAGACCGGCCCGATGCGCTTCGACCAGGCGACTCAGAATGGGTTTGATGGGCGGGGCGGTGTCCTTGGGCAGGGCCTCAAGCTCAAAGAAACGGACCTCCAGTCCCTCACCGTCCCGCGGTGAAACTTCGCCGTGGAAGTACCGGGTCAGGTAGGCGACGGTGACGTTCCATACCTCGTCGCCGTTAGGTTAATGGTGGAACAGACCGGGCCCGGAAAAGACACCGAAGAGAGTCAGGTCCCCGAGCTCCAGGCCGGTCTCCTCGGCAGTCTCGCGGCGAGCGGTGGTCTCGGTGTCCTCACCGGGATCGGTGCCCCCGCCAGGGACCCCCCAGGCCCCTGAGTCGGTGCGGCGTTGCATCAGCAGTCGGTCCCGCTCATCGAGGACAATTGCGCAAGCACCGGCGAGGACCAGGGGACGATGTCCGATCAAGGCCCGCAGTTCTGCGATGTAGCTCATGAGAACCTCCGCGTGATGGGCGTGCTCGAATCAAAAGGTATATTGACCCGGGTCGGGATGGGCCGGCGGGAAGAGGACGCCGAAGGCATGCTTGACCGCGCGGGGCAGGTTGAGCTCGGTCAGAAGGTCTTCGCCGGGCCAGGAGCAGCCCAGGGCGAGGCGGGTCAGCGCCTGCGGCGTCAGGCGGAGGTTCGGGCGCCAATCGACCGGGCGGACCGCGACGCCGTCGTAGTCGTATACCAGCGACACGCTCTGGCCGCCAAGGTCTATGGCGATGGTCCCGACCCCGTCACCACCCCGGTCGACCCACCGGGACGAGAGGACCGGTTCGAGGGATTTCAGGAAGGCGTACGGCGCCACCACCTTGGTGAATCCGGCGTTGGGCCGGACCATGCGGAAGCTGCCGCGGGCCCGCATGCCCGCCCGGGCCAAGCGATTGCCGGGTCCGGCGACGATGGCGAACTCCTCCGTACCCCGCGCGGTCGCCCGCCGGGCGAGGTCTTGCAGGGCGCGGTCGGCCGCTTCGTCATCGGCCGCGGCGCCGTCCGTTACGACCATCCGCCCTTCCCTTTCGTCGATGTAGGCATGTGCGGTTGGCGTCCCACCGTGCCGCAGGACGAACAGCCGCGCAGGGTCGGGGAAGGGCCGGTGGACCAGCTCGGCCCTTTTCACGTTATCGACGGCGATCTCACGGCGCCACCAGTCGAGCGGGCGGACCGGGGCGAGACAACCGCGGGAGGCCTCGCGGCCCCACAGTTCGGCCAGGCCCGGGGCATCTGCCGCCACGACCGGTTCCATGGTCTCGCCGGGTGGCTCACCGACCTCGCCGCCCTTCCCGGCGGCCCCAAGCACACGGTCGGGCCGGACGACCACCTCATAGTACGGCAGGCACTTGACGAACCCGGCCCGCAGATAGTAATCGGGCACCCCGTGGAGGAGGACCAGCGTTCCGCCGTGGGCGACGACTTGTCGTTCGAGCTCCTCGATGAGCCTGACCATGTACCCGCGGCCCCGGTACTCCTTGAGCGTGGCCGCCGGGGACAGCATCCAACTGTCGATGACCGCTCCGCCGATGTAGGTCGGGCGGGGGAACATGCCAACCAGACTGACGAGGCGACCGTCAGCCTCGCCGACCACCAGCCACTCTGGTCTGAAGTCCGGCAAATGGTAGAGGTACTCGAAGAGGTCGCGCTCGTCCGGGTTCTCCCGGACTCCGCCGTAGTAGCCGAAACGAAATGACTCCTCGATGACGTCGAGGACCTGGGGGATGTCTTCTGCGCGGCCTGTCCGTATCCTCAGTTCGCTCACTTCATCCCTCCTTTGGCCGGTAGGCGGGTGACCAACCGTACCCTTAGCGGCCTCTTCGTGTGCCACTCCAGCCCCGGGTCGCACCGGTTCGTCGACCATGTATAGATAGCCGTCGCGCCGCCCATCGTGCCCGATCTGCCCGTCATCGTCGTACCAGAGACGGCCGGGCTGATGTGAGAAGGCCTCCGCCAGTTCCCGCCATTGGGTGATGGTACTCCCCGGGCGCAGCACTTCGAAGGCCTTGTCCGAACCGTTGAACCATGGGCGATACCAGTCCACCCTGTCGGGCTTCATGTCCATGCCCCCCACGGGTCTTATCGGCTACGTACGACCCGCCCTCCCAGCTCGCGCTCGGCCACGAGGCACAGGCTCTCGTACCGGGCCCGGTCGAACGCCGGCAGCCGGGCGAGTTCCGTCTTGACCCCGTTCGGCCGGAAGGGGATGAGCCGGAGGCGGGTGCGCCCGTCAAGCCCCTTCACCAGCCTGGCGATGGCGGTTATCTCCGCCTCGTCGTCGGTAAAGCCTTCGACGATGACCGTGCGGACCTCGTGGAGGTGCCCCTCCCGCGAGGTCCGGGCGATGTTCTCGAGGATCACCCGGTTGTCGGCCCCCGTCAGCTGGGTGTGCTTGTCCGCGTCGAGGGCCTTGAGGTCGAACATGAAGCCGTCGGTCACCGGCAGGAGGGTCTCAAGGGCCTCCTGGCTCATCTGGCCGTTGGTGTCGATGAAGGTGGTCAGGGACGTGTCCGCCTTGACCCGTCGGAAGAGTTCGGCCACGAACTCGTGCTGCAGGGTGCACTCCCCGCCGGAGACGGTCACGCCGTCGAGGAAGTCTTGGAGCTCCAGCAGCCGCGCGTGGACCTCGTTGACGTCGACCAGCCGGTACTTGGGCGAAGAGAAGTGCGGGCAGACTTTGAGACAGGTGTCGCAGCTGCGGCAACGCCCCGGGTCATGGACGACGCGGCCGTCGACCAGGCTCAGGGCCCCGGCCGGGCAGGTGGCCACGCACTCGCCGCAGTCGACGCACACCCGCTGGGTCTCCGGGTTATGGCAATAGTTGCAGGCCAGGTTGCAGCCTTGCAGAAAGACCACAAGGCGGTTGCCCGGCCCGTCGATCAGGGAATGCTCGATTATCCTATTGACCGTCGCCTTCACGGACAGCCCTGACCCTTCTCTCCAGGGTCCGGTTGTTCTTGATGCTGTCGGCGCCGAGCTTGACGGTGCCCTCACGGACCGGCTCCCCGCGGAAGTAACGGTCGACCTCGCACCGCTTGACGAGGTAGCCGGTGATGCGGATGAGCTCTGAGTCGGAGGTGTTCAGGGCCATGATCCGCATCCCGTTCTTCATCGCCCCCCGGACGATGCGGAGCACCCCGTCGGGGTTGTCGCGGGCGTTGGCCTCGAAGATGTAGATGTCATTGACTCCCGTATCAAAGTGGCGTTGCAGCGCGCTCTGCAGCCTGATCTGGTCGTAGAGGGCGGGCTCGTCGCCGATGCGGGAGCGGACGCCGGCCGTGACATCGACGTCGGTGTCGATGCCCGATTGGGCGTGCACGCCGAGCAGGCCGCCAAAGACCTTGCCGTAAGCCGTCTTGTGCATCTTGACGAGGTCGTGAGCCCGGCCCATGATGGCCAGGGCCATCTCGTCGGCCCCCTTGTCGTGGCCCATCCGGCGCCCGCCGGAAAAGGCCTGGACCCCTTCATAGAGCCCGAAGAAGCCGGCCATGGCGGTGAACTTGCGCCGGTCGATCAGGCCCTCCTGGGCCAGGAAGGACGACTCGAAGAAGCCGGCCTCTTCAACAATGAAGCGGATGCGGGCGTTGATCAGCTCGGCCTGAGCGTCGACGACCTCGGGGAGCACGTCGGCCATGAACTGATCGTAGTCCCGCGCCCCGCGGGCGGCTTCCTTGAGGTTCAGCCGGACCAGGGTGAAGCTGCCGCCCCCGATCTTCAGGGAGTTGTAGCAGCTGGCGATGCCGTAGTCGTCGCCGCCGAAGACGCGGCGGAGTTCCGCATGGTTGACGAAGTAGGGCTTGGAGGTGTCGAGGGCCGTGGTCACGGCCAACCGGGCGAATTCAGGCGGCGTCTCTTCGCTGAATTTCAGGGACAGGTTGGGCACGGCCTTTTTCAGTTCGCCCTCCAGTTTGAGGACGAGCCGGCCGACGGCGGTCGCCCGGGGGCCGATGTTCATGTGGACGAAGGCGTCCGGCAACGTCCGGTCGATGTTCACCAGGAACATCCGGAGCAACCGCTCGGCCTCGGCCGGGCTGACCGTGTCGATGAAACCTTCGAGGACGTCGTCGATCTGGCCGAGGTAGACCGGGTAGCCGGTGACTGAGGGGACATTCCGGTAGAGGATGAGCAGCGCGTTGACCGCCTCGTAGAGGTCGCGGGGGGCGGGCAGGTCCAGGTGCCGGCTGCCCTGGCGGATGAACTTGACGTAATCCGGTAGGATGTAGCGCGGGCGATAGGGCGCGTGCCCCTCGCCGAGGTCGTGGAGCACCCCACTGTCCATCAGTTCCTGGACGCGCCGGCCGACCTGCAGGTAGGGCAACGAGTTCTCGGCGGCCGCGGCCAGTTCGTGCCGCTTCTGAGGGTATGTCAGGCGACGGTCTTTGACCAGTTCGATGACCTTGTCCACCCAAGCCACCTCCGATTCGATTATAGCAGACGGGGCGGCGGTGGGGTTTCCCCTCGGCTTGGTTTTCCTGCCGTCGAGCTAAATAGCCCTTGCCAAAGCCACGGCCTGGCTGTATATTTTGTTCTATACAGAACGTTTCCTGGTGAACGAGGTGAGCGTCGATGCCCAGAGCGCCCAACGAGATCGGCGACTTGTGGTGGGCCATCAACCGCCGCTTGCATGACCGTTTTCGCGAGGCCTTCCGTGGGTCCGAACTGCCCCCCATGGCCCTGGTCTTCCTCCGGCAGGTCGACCACTCCCCTGGGGTGACCATCGGCGAGTTGGCGCGGCGGTCGGGCACGGTCAAGAGCCATGTCTCGAAGATGGTCGAGCATCTGGTCCGCCAGGGCTACCTGGAGAAACGGGCCGACCCGGCCGACCAGCGCCTGGTCCGGGTATACGCCTCCAAACTGGCGGCTGAGACCAAGTCGGCGATGGAGGCGCGGGTCCGCGAGGCCTGGCTGGGAGTGACCGGCGAGATCCCGGAGGGACAACTCGAGAGCGTCGTCGGGTCACTGCGGACCCTCCTCGAGGCCCTCGAGAGGTCCAACGCCAAAGATTGTTTGGACCGGAGTTGACAAAACCGGGCCCATATGGGCTCGGTCGATGGGAGATGGAGCTTCGTGATCAAGTTGTCCCGTTTTTTGAAGCCATATCGGGCCGCCGTGGCCGCCGTACTGGGCTTCGTCTTTCTGCAGACCATAGCGGAGTTGAGCCTGCCGACCCTGATGGCGGACATCATCAACACCGGGGTGATGAAGGGCGACACCAACTATATCTGGCACGTCGGCGGACGGATGCTGCTCGTCGCCGGCGGCAGCGCCATCGCCGCCGTCCTGGTGAGCTACCTATCGGCCCGAGTCGCGTCCGGCTTCGGCCGGGACCTCCGCGGCCGGGTCTTCTCCCGCGTGGAGAGCTTCTCCCTGCACGAGTTCGATAAGATCGGCACGGCCACCCTCATCACCCGGACGACCAACGACATCACACAGGTCCAGATGGTCACGGTGATGATCCTGCGGATGATGGTCATGGCCCCGATCATGGCCATCGGCGGCACGATCTTGGCCGTGTCCAGGGACGGCTCTCTATCGCTGATTCTCGTGGTCTCCGTTCCGCTGCTGGCCGGGGTCATCGCCCTCCTGGCCTCGCGGGCCATTCCCCTCTTCACCCTGATGCAGACCAAGCTCGACAAGCTCAACCGGGTCCTGCGGGAAGGCCTCACTGGCATCCGCGTAATCCGCGCCTTCGACCGCGTTGACTATGAGCGCCGCCGCTTCGAGGAGGCCAATCGCGACCTGACGGCCACGGCCATCCGGGTCAACCGGATCCTGGCCATCCTCTTCCCCGTCCTGATGCTGACGATGAACTTCACTTCCATCGCCATCGTCTGGTTCGGCGGGATCCGCATCGACAATGGGCATCTGGCCATCGGCGACATGATGGCCTTCATCCAATACGCCATGCAGATCATGTTCTCACTGGTGATGGTGTCGATGATGTTCGTCATGATCCCGCGGGCCGAGGCCTCGGCTGTCCGCGTCAATCAAATCCTCGAGACCGCCCCCGAGATCAACGACCCAAGCCGGCCGGCATCGGCCACCGGGCAGCGCGGCCGGGTCGAGTTCAAGGACGTCACCTTCGGTTACGCCGGGGCTGAGCAGCCGGCCCTGAGCCATATCTCGTTCCGGGCGGAACCCGGTCAAGTGACGGCGGTCATCGGCGGTACCGGCTCAGGGAAGACCTCCTTGATAAGCCTGATCCCGCGATTCTACGACGTTGACAGCGGCCAAGTCCTGGTCGACGGGGTCGATGTCCGCGAGATGACCCAGGAAGAGTTGCGGGCGAAGATCGGCTTCGTGCCGCAGAAGGCGGTCCTTTTCACCGGGACCATCGCCGATAACATCCGCTACGGTAAGGAAACGGCCACTGATGAGGAGGTCCGGCGGGCGGCCGAGGTCGCTCAGGCGACTGAGTTCATCTCCGGCATGAAGGACGGCTACGACTCGGAGATCGCGCAGGGCGGGACGAACGTCTCGGGCGGCCAGAAACAGCGCCTGTCCATCGCCCGCGCCCTGGTCAGGAAGCCTGAAGTCTACGTCTTCGATGACAGCTTCTCGGCCCTCGACTTCAAGACTGACTCGCGGCTCAGGCACGCCCTCCGGAAGGAGACGGCCGACGCCACCGTCCTCATCGTCACCCAGCGAGTCAGCACGGTCATGGACGCCGACCAGATCATCGTCCTCGACGAGGGCAAGATCGCCGGCATCGGCCGGCACAAGGAGTTGCTGACGACCTGCCCCGTTTACCGGGAAATCGTCTCGTCGCAGCTGTCCGAGGAGGAAATGGCATGAGCACAGAACAGCGAGGACAGCAGAATGGCGGCGCGGGCGCCGGCCCGCGGCCGGGGGCAGGCCCTGGAGCCGGCCCCGGCTTCGGCCCCGGGCGGGATCCCGGGCGCGGAGGCCCCATGGGTGGCGGACCCCACGCCGGGATGATGATGCCAGGCGAGAAGGCCAAGGACACCCGCGGCACGCTCCGCCGCCTGGTGGTCTACCTCCAGCCCCGCCGCCCCCAACTGTCCGTCATCATCGGTATGGCCGTCCTCAGCACCATCTTCAGCATCGTCGGGCCGAAGATCCTCGGCAAGGCGACGACCAAGCTGTTCGAGGGGATCGTCGCCAAGATGATGCGGGTGCCGGGGGCCCACGTCGATTACACCTACATCGGCCGGATCATCCTGCTCCTGGCCGGCCTGTATCTCCTGAGCGCCCTGTTCTCCTATATCCAGCAGTACATCATGGCCGGCGTGGCCCAGAACACGGTCTTTGACATGCGCCGCGACGTCGAGGCTAAGCTGGCGCGGCTTCCCCTGAAGTACTTCGACTCCCGGACGCACGGCGAGATCCTCAGCCGGGTGACCAACGACATCGACATGGTCAGCAGTACCCTTCAGCAGGGCGTGACCCAGCTAATCACATCCGCGGTCACCATCGTCGGCGTGCTCATCATGATGCTGACCATCAGCCCGCTCCTGACCCTCATCGCCGTCGTCACGCTCCCGCTGTCGTTCGTGGCCACGATGGCCATCGCCAAGCGGTCGCAAAGGTACTTCGGCACCCAGCAGAAGACCATCGGCGAGTTGAATGGCCATGTCGAGGAGATGTACACAGGGCACGCCATCGTCAAGGCCTTCGGGCGTGAGAAGCGGTCGGTCGCCGAGTTCGGGGCAATCAACGACCGGCTCTACGACGCGGCCTGGCGGGCCCAGTTCGTCTCGGGGATCCTCTTCCCGCTGATGAACTTCATCAACAACATCGGCTATGTCTTCGTCTCGGTGGTCGGCGGGATCATGGTCACCAAGCGGACCATCGAGATCGGCGACGTCCAGGCCTTCATCCAGTACTCGCGGCAGTTCAGCCAGCCCATCGTGCAGACGGCCAACATCGTCAACATCATCCAGTCGACCATCGCCGCCGCCGAGCGCGTCTTCGAGGTCCTCGACGAGGCCGAGCAGATCCCGGACCCGGTGCCGGCCAAGGTCGTCAAGGAACCGAAGGGCGACGTCCGGTTCGACCACGTCGATTTCAGCTATAAGCCTGACGTCCCGCTCATCGAGGACATGAACCTGGAGGTCAAGCCAGGCGAGAGCATCGCCATCGTCGGCCCGACCGGGGCCGGGAAGACGACCCTCGTGAACCTGTTGATGCGCTTCTACGAGGTCCGTGACGGCCGCATCACCGTGGACGGCGTCGACATCCGGAACATGAAACGCGGCGACCTGCGGCGGATGACCGGCATGGTCCTTCAGGACACCTGGCTCTTCAACGGGACCATCCGGGACAACATCGCCTATGGGCGCGAGGGGGCCACCGAGGAGGAGATCGTCCAGGCGGCCAAAGCGGCCCGCGCCGACCGCTTCATCCGGAGCCTGCCGGAGGGCTACGATACCGTCCTGAACGAGGAAGCCTCGAACATCTCCCAGGGCCAGAAGCAGCTCCTGACCATCGCCCGGGCCATCCTGGCCGACCCGGCCATCCTCATCCTCGACGAAGCCACCAGCAACGTCGACACCCGGACCGAGGTCCTCATCCAGCGCGGCATGCGGGAACTGATGAAGGGGCGGACCAACTTCGTCATCGCCCACCGCCTCTCGACCATCCGCGACGCCGGCCTCATCCTGGTGATGAACAACGGCCGGGTGATCGAGCAGGGCACGCACCACGAGCTGTTGGCCAAGAATGGGTTCTACGCCGATCTCTATAACAGCCAGTTCGCGAAGGCCGGGACGGTCGAGGCGGTGGGGTAAGCACCGAAATGAAGAAGGGGGGCCTGATGGCCTCCCCTCTTCTGCTTTTCTGGACCGGTTCCTCGGCGGACCGTGGCCTTCCCCGCGCCGTGCGCGGGCGCGACCACAAAAGAAGGAGGCCGCCAACTTGGCGACCTCCTCTTCGATTTCTCTGAGCCGGCGATGGGACTTGAACCCGCAACCTGCTGATTACGATTCAGCTGCTCTACCATTGAGCTACGCCGGCTTATATCAGTGCGGCAATCAGCCGCGCTGTCTATCATAGCACATTTCGAAGGTTACGGCAACCTGCCTCAGCGACCGCGACCCGTGCGCCGCACGGCTTTGACCGGCTTGGCCGCCCGGCCCGGCTTGGTGACCTTGGCCCTGGGTTTGGCCGCCGCCGGGGTTATCGGCTGAGCCAGCTTGCGCTGCCTCCAGGCCATGTGCCGCCTGACCAGTTCCTCGATCTGGCCCATGTATCGTGGGTTCTTGCGCTCCTCGCGGAGCTGGCCGATCCAGGGCTCGACGGCCATCCAGACGCCGATATGCTCGCCGGTGGTCGAGAAGAAGAGCTCTTCGTTGAGCACGCCCTGCAGGACGAGGGCCGCGACCATGTCCCAGTAGCTCGTCACCTGACGGAAGAAGGCGTTGGCGTCGGAACCCGGGGGGCACTGAGCCTTGAACTCGTTGACGGTCTTCGCTTTGAGCTCAGAGGAGAACCACTTGCGCGCTTTGCGTAGGAGTTCTTCGCGCCTCATGTCATAGAGGCGCAGGATCAGGTCGGCATCCTGATAGGTGGGTTTAGCCAAGTCCATCACCCTCCGCGCGATTGATGTTTCGTACAGCTAAATGTTAGCACAGCTTGTCTGCGGAGGCAACGACTGGCAGCCGATAGAAAACGAATCGCCGACCGGTTGACCGGTCGGCGCTGAGCGGGAGACGGGATTCGAACCCGCGGCCTTCGGCTTGGGAAGCCAACGTTCTACCACTAAACTACTCCCGCGATGTCTGCAAGGCTTATTATAACCGATACGTTTGGGCGATGCAAGTTCCGCCCATCGCCGCCAAATGCCCATCTTGGGCTTCAATGCGCCCTTTCTTTGACCGCTCAGCCCTGTTTTGCAGGTCAAGCAGCTTTAGCAGCGGCCGCGCGCCCGAGCCCGGCCGGACGGCTGAGAACTGATGGTTGCGCCGTTCGGCCGAGGTCCAGCGGTATTTGTAGTCTTCGGCCCCACGGAGGAAGTCGAAGAGCCGGAGACCCTCCGCGATGGCCCGCTGGATGGAGTGGGCGACCACGAGGCTGCCCACCCCGGCCCAGGACCAGGCCGGATCGAAGCCGCCGGAGTAGTAGAAGGTCCCGGCCGAGGTCCGGAAGCTGTACTGGCTGGCCACGCATTCGCCGTTGGCATAGGCCAGGTAGAGGCGCAGGCGGCCCTCGTCGAGGAACCGGCGGGCGACGTCGAGGTGGAACCGCCGCACGGATGGCAAGGCGAAACTGCCGGGCATCCCCCGCCGCTGCCACCGCCGCTGGTGAAGGCGGAACATCTCAGCCATTGCCGCAGGCAGGGCGGCCGGATCCTCGACCAGCCGGATCTCGAACTGGCTCTCCTTCTCGATCCGGCGGCGGTAGTAATCGAGGTGCTTGCGGGTCTTCTTGCCGAGCGTCGCACGCAGTTCCTCCCAGGTCCCGGGGAGCTCGAGGTACGGGCAGACCTCCTGCGGCAATAGAACCGACGGCCAACCGGCGGCCGCGGCCGCGCTCCGGAAGGCGGCCAGGGCCGGAGAGTCGCCGGGCACTTCTTCGAGGGTCAGGAGTTGCCAGGCGCGCCCGTGGGCGGCCAGAAAGGCGACGAGAGCCTTGGCCAAGTCCTCTTCCTTCCCCCGGGTGAGGATCAGGTCGAGGTAATCGCTGTTGCCGGCGCCCATCAGGCGGAGCCGCCGGACCGGCACCCCGGGGACGAGCCACTCACGATAGAACGGGGCCAGACCGGTTAGCCGGCCTTCCCCGTCCCGTAGAGTCACGATGAACAGCCGTTTGCCCGCGCGGTGGTGGTCCCACCAGCACGAGGCCCAGGTCCAGGTGGAAAAAGGGCGGTTCTCCGAGCTGCGCTCGAGGAGCTCGTCCCATTCATGGCGTAACGCCTTCAGGTCCGCCTCGTCGGCCGCCACGGAGACCGTATACTCAGCGTCTGACACGGCGGATAGTCCACCACCAAGCGCCCCCGATGACGACGACGGCCAGGGTGATGACCCAGGCCAGGTGGGGCTTGATCAGATTGATGACGACTTCATAGTGCCCGCTGAAGGCATAAAACAGCCAGAGCCAACCGGCCGTCCAGGTCGCCTCGGCGATGAGCTGGTAGAGGACGTAGGCGTCGAGCCGCATCTTGCCAAGCCCGGCGGCGATGATGGCCGGCGTCCGGATGATGCCGAACCAGCGGGCGGCGACCATGGTGGCCCCGCCATAGCGAGCAAAGTAGCCTTGGACTTTGGTCAGTTCCTTGTCGGTGACGCCGAGCCGCCGGCCATAACGGTCGACGACGGCGCGCCCCCCGCGGTACCCCACCCAATAGCCGCCGAGGTTGCCCAGAGTCTCGCCGATCGTGGCGATGACCCAGACCACGGGGAAGCTCATCTTCCCTTGGACCATCAGAAGCCCGGCCACGATAAAGTGGATCTCGATGGGAATCGGGAGACCCGTGCCCTCAAGGACAGTGGCGGCGAAGATACCGCCGTAGCCGTATTTGACGGCCCAGCCGTAGAAGATGCCGGCCCATCCGCCCAGGGCTCCAATGTCCATTTGGTCTCCTCGCAGCCGTGGTGCCCTTGTCCATCAGGCGCCGGCGTCCTGGTCAGAAAGCCTCGGTCAGGGCCAGGGTCTGGGTCCGCTCGCGGCCGACTGAGACGAGGCCGATCTTCGTCTTGGTGAGGTCCTCGACAAGTGACAGATAAGCCCGGGCCGCCTGCGGGAGTTGGTCAAAGGAGGTGAGGCGGTCGAGGTCGGCCGGCCAGCCCTCGAGTTCCTCGTAGACCGGCTGGCACTGGGCCAGGTCGTCAAGGGAGGCCGGGAATTCGGCCACCTTCTGGTCTCCCTTTCGGTAGTGGGTGCAGACCTTGACCTTGTCGATCCCGCCGAGGGTGTCCAGGCGAGTGACGGCGAGCAGCCCGATGCCGCTGGTCCGGACGGCGTAGCGGACGATGACCAGGTCGAGCCAGCCGCACCGGCGCGGCCGCCCGGTGGTGGTCCCGTATTCAGCGCCTCGTTGGCGGATCCACTCCCCGGTCTCGTCGAGGAGTTCGGTCGGGAAGGGCCCATCGCCGACGCGCGTCGTGTAGGACTTCATGACCCCGACGACACGGCCGATCCTGGTCGGCCCGATACCGGCCCCGATGCAGGCTCCCCCGGCGATTGGGTGAGATGACGTCACGTAAGGGTATGTGCCCAGGTCGATGTCGAGAAGCGTGCCCTGGGCGCCTTCGAAGAGCACCTTCCGGCCTTCGTCGATGGCCTGGTTGATGACCAGCGACGTGTCGGCCACGAAGGGCCGGATCCGCTCGTAGACCCGCTCGACCTCGCCGATGATCTCGTCGACGGTGAACCCCGGCTGGCCGTAGACGCGCTCCAATAGCCGGTTCTTCTCATCCAGGGCCATGGCCAGCTTGGCCCGGAAGGACGCCCGGTCGGCCAGGTCGCAGACGCGGAGCCCGATGCGCGCGGTCTTGTCGGCGTAGGCGGGGCCGATGCCGCGGCGGGTGGTGCCGATGCGGTTCTTCCCTTTGCGCTCTTCGTCGACCTCGTCGAGACGGCGGTGATACGGCAACAACAGGTGGGCGCGGTCGCTGATCTTGAGGTTGAAGCTCCTGACGCCTTGCTCCTTCAGGTAGTTCAACTCGTGGTCGAGGACCTCGAGGTCGAGGACGACTCCGTTGCCGATGACGCAGACCTTCTCGGGATAGAAGATGCCCGAGGGGATGAGATGAAGCTTGTACTCACGCCCCTTGACCACGACGGTGTGCCCCGCGTTGTTGCCTCCCTGGTAGCGGACCACCATATCGACCTTCTCGGCCAGATAGTCGGTGATCTTTCCCTTGCCTTCGTCGCCCCACTGGGCGCCAACGATGACGGTCGCCGGCAACGGTCATTCCTCCCCGGTGATGCCTTCTCGTCTGAGGATTTCCTGGGCCACATGGACGCCGGAGGCTGAAGCCTGGACCAACCCGCGGGTGACCCCGGCCCCGTCCCCGGCGGCGAAGAGATTGTGGATCTTCGTCTCGAGGGCGTTGGACAGCTCCAGCCGTTGCGAATAGAACTTGACCTCCACCCCGTACAGGAGGGTGTGGCGGGAGTATACACCGGGGAGGATCTTGTCCATCGCCTGGAGCATCTCGAGGATGCTGGTCAGGTGGCGATATGGCAGGACCAGGCTGAGGTCCCCCGGGGTGGCATCCTTGAGGGTTGGCTCGACCATGCCTCGTTGCAGGCGCTTCTGGGTCGAGCGCCGGCCGGCCAGGAGGTCCCCGAGGCGCTGGACGAGGACGCCGCCGCCGAGCATATTGGCCAGGGTGGCGATGTCCTTGCCGTAGGCCAGGGGCTCTTTGAACGGCTCGGTGAACGTCTTGCTGACCAGGAGGGCGAAGTTCGTGTTGTCGGTGCGCTTGTCGAGATAGCTGTGGCCGTTGACGGTGAGCAGGCCGCCGCTGTTCTCGATGACCACTTCACCGTACGGGTTGACGCAGAAGGTCCGCACCTGGTCGTCGAAGGACTTGGAGTAGTAGATGAGCTTGGCCTCGTATAGCTCGCGGGTGAAGGCTTCGAGGACGACGGCCGGAAGCTCGACGCGGACGCCGATGTCGACCGGGTTGTTGGCCAGGGGCAGGTTCAGTTTCTTGGCCTGGCCGGCGAACCACTCGGCGCCCTCCCGCCCGGGGACGACGACGACATAGTGGCTCTTGACCTCCTGCCCGCGGGTGAGCCGGACGCCCGTGACCCGGTCATCCCGGCTGATGAGTTCCTCCGCCTGCACGTGGGTCCGAACCTCGACGCGGGACTCCAGGTGCCCGCGCATGGCGGTGAGGACCTCAAGGCATCGGTCGGTGCCGAGATGGCGGACGTGGGTCGAGACCAGAGACAGGTCGGCCGTGGCCGCCTGGCGCTGGAGTTCGCGGAAGATTTCGTTGTTGGTGCCGTAGACCGTCTCAGGAGCGCCGTACTTCAGGTAGACCTGGTCGACGTAGCTGATCAGCTTGACCAGAGCCGAGCGGCCGATGTACTGCTCGAGCCAGCCGCCGACGGCCGGGGTCAGGGTCAACTTCCCGTCGCTGTAAGCGCCGGCGCCTCCCCACCCCGAAAGGATGAGGCACGGCTTGCACCGCGTGCACCCGGTGGTCTTGACCTGCATCGGGCAGTGACGCTTGGCGATGTCCGGCCCTTTCTCGACGATGAGGACTTTCAGCTGGGGGGCCTTGTCGGCCAGTTCGAGAGCGGTGAAGATGCCGGCGGGCCCGGCACCGACGATGACGACGTCGTATGTCTCTTTGCCTTCGGGCATCTGCCTGCCTCCTGTCTGGACTAGTCTTGCACTTTGGCGCAGAAAAACAACCGGCCGTCTGGGGCCCCCCGGTCGGCCGGCAATGTTCTGTTCTCAGTGGAGGCCCGCCTCTTATCATACCAGGGGTTGGTCGATTGGTCAACGTCTAACCGAACGTTCTACGGCGTCGGCTCTTTAATGTTCGTCCATCGGGACTGCGGCTGTGGCAGCCGGGTCTTCTCCTCCGTATGATGTGAGGCGGGTATGCCCGTCAATCATGGGAGGGAAGTGCCCCAATGAGTCAGTCCGCATCACTGTCGTCCAGCCCCGAATTGCAGGCCGCGTTGCGGCGGGCTGGTCCGGGTCAGGTTATCGGACTCGACGGCCTGGACACGAACGCTGGTCGGCGGTTGAACCTGGTGGTCAACGACGGCGGCCAATCCCTGCTCTTCTCGAACGACCCCGAGAGCATCACTCAACCCAACCGCGTCCTTGCCCGGGAGCCGAGCTTGCCCCAGGGGGAGAACCGCGTCTTCTTCCATCATCAGAACGGGACCCACCGCCCGCAACGGGTGGCCCTGGTGGCCCGCGGCGGTCCCGGCGGTTCCTGGGTGGCGGTGCGTCGAAGTGGTGTGGGCGGCCCGTGGAGCGACCCGCTCGTCGTCGGTCGGCGGGCCTTCTATCGTTGGTTGTCCGACAACCAGTACTATCCGGCCGTGCGTCTGGCTGAGGGCGAGGTCACGATACTAGATCCGTCCCTGGCCACGCTGACGGTCGACCAGGGGCAGACCATCGGGGGCATCATCGACATCGGCGTCTTCCCGGGAACCCCGGTCGAAGTGGCCGTCGTGGCCTGTGACCCGGAGGTGCCTATGGAGAAGGCTTACCCGTCGCTCTTGGCCCACCCGCGCAGCGGCAACGAGTTCGTCCGGGGAACCGCGAAGGCCTGTGACCGCCTGCTCGATATGGCCAATGACGGCATTCATGACGCGGCCTACGACACGTCCTGGGGGGTGGCCTACTATCGGGCCGGCGACGGCGTCGTCGACCCATTCTTGGCGGTGGCCGACAGGCTGACGCCTTCCGGAGACCCACAGCCGTTGGCCGGCAACTTCGGACTGCTCTATCGTTTCCATCTCTGGCTGACCGGGAGCGACGGCCAGGCCGTGGCCTTGCTCGTCAACCCGTGCGGGACCGACTATGGTGGCGCCATCAAGGTGGCCCCCGGCCTTGACGGGGGCGGCGACGTCTACCTGCCCTGGTCCCCCGACTCGATCCGCGACCCATTCCAGGCCGTGCTGGCCGGGCGGTATCTGCCGCGAGCCGGCGTGAGCCTGTGGTTCCAGTTCATGATTCCGGGCGGCTCAAACGCCCCCATCAATCTGGTCTTGGTCCCGTACCACCCGGCCTGAGCCGGGCTTCTTTTCTGTCATCCGGCCTTTCCGTCACCGACCGCTTCGGCCCACGGTTCCCGGACCAGAGCTGCCGGCCGAGGGCCTCTGCCGGCCAGAAAGCGCCCGAGGGCCGCGGCTTGCTCCAGGGCACCGGCTTTCAGCCTTATCTCCCCGCGGCTGTCCACGCCGGGGAAGTACAACCCGCCGGCGTACTTGAAGTCGTTGGTCCGGAAGAAGGCCCGTGCCTCGGCCACGACCCCGCGGAAGATCTCGGGGTTCCGGAGCCCGGACACGGCGATGGTCACCCCGAACCGACTCGGCGCGCCGGCGTCTGGCCGGTCCCGGCGGGTCGCGCCTCCATCGGGCGGGGTCTTGAGGCGGTATTTGCGGACCCAGACCGCCTGGCAGCGGTCGAACATCGCCTTGGTCTGGGAGGTGACCCCGCCGAAGAAAACCGGGGAAGCGACAACCACGCGGTCGGCCTCACGGAGCTTTGGGTAAAGCTCTTGCATGGCGTCGGCGACGATACACCGCCCGGTCCGGTCGCAGCCGCCGCACTCGCGGCACCCCTCGAAGGCGAGCCGCGCGAGGACGACCTTGTCGACCTCGGCTCCGCCGGCGGCCGCCGCCTCGAGGGCGGCGTCGAGTAGGAGCTCGGTGTTGCCGTGGCGGCGCGGGCTTCCTGAGAAGGCCAGTAGGCGCAGGGGGCGTCCGGCCGTCAAGAAGCCTCACCCGCCTGGCTCTGACCGGCTTTGGCAGCCACGAAGTAGATGCGGGCCGTCTCGTCCTCGGGAGGGTCAAAGCTGTAGGCACTGTAAGCACCGAGGAGTCGAAGCCTCGCTCGGGCGATGGCCGCGGTGATCTCCTCGAGTGTGTAGGCCCTTTCCTTGTGGACCTCCTTGAACTGCCGGTACAGTTCTCCTTCAGAGCGGACGAAACCGGTCAGCTTGATCTGCCAGATTCGGTCCCTCTGATGGAACTGGTTCTCCCAGACCAGTGAGAAGCCGTCATCCTCGACGAACATGGTCGTGTCGGGAATATTGGATAAGCGGTAGGCTGAGTTGACGTCGAAGATGAACAGGCCGCCCGGACTGAGGGCCCCCTCCACATGCCGGCAGACCTCGACCAGTTCGTCAAGGTCCAGGACGTAGTTGACGCTGTCGTACAGGCATGTGACCAGGTCCACGGGACTCGCCACCGTGAAGTGGCGCATGTCGGCCTGGGTGAACGGAATGGACAAGCCGGCCTGCTCCGTCTTGCGTCGGGCAATGGCCAGCATCTCGGGTGACCGGTCGACCCCGGCCACGGCGTAGCCCCGCTGGGCGAAGGGTAGGGTCGTGTTGCCTGTGCCACAGGCGAGGTCGAGGACGGTCCGCGGTTTGGCCCCAAAGCGAGCGAGGAGTTGTTCTATGTAGTCGACCCAGAGGTCATAGCCGACGTCCTGCATCACGCGGTCATAAAGCCTGGCGAAGTAGGTGTAGGGTTCAGCGAATCTCATCTCCACGGCCGTGCCTCCCGTGTCCCCGGATGGCTCATACCAAGGTCAGGCCAATCGCCGCTCGTAGCGGAGCAGTCGCTGCTCGATTTCGAAGCCCAAGGCGGCTGCGCGGCTCAGGGCGTCGTGTCCACCGTCCGAGACCCTGGCCTGCAGCTCGCCGGTGTGCCGCCGGCCAGCCTCGCTGATGAGCAGGGCGAGCATGGCCTCGTATATCTCGCCGCCCATCTCTTCGGGGACGACCTCCGCGAGCCCGTGCCCCGCAGCCGACAGCCACCACAAGCCGACGGGGCTGTCTCCCCGAAGGACCAAGCTGAGTCGGGCGGTCCAGCCGCGGAAGAGTGGCGTGTCGTCGGCCCGGACGATGTCCATCGCCGTCAACCAGCCGTCGGCCGGTGTTCGAGCCAGTCGGCGGCCGAGGGCCGCGAGAAGATCGGCGTCTTCCAGGCCGGCGTAGGGGCGGACCTCGTAGCCCGGCGGCAGCGCGACCTCGCCCTGCCTCCCGAGTGGATGGACCATCTGCCAGTAGGGCCCCGCCGGTACGAAGCCGTGCTCGCTGAGGAAAGCCCCCTGGCTGACATTCTCCTCCGGCAGCGAAGTCTCGAGCCAGAGGGCCCCGCGGTCGCGGGCCATCGCGATGAGCGAATCCAAGAGCCGCCCGCCGACGCCCTGGCCGCGATAGCCCGGACGGACGAACGGTCCATAGACGGCAAGATGACCTGGCCGGTGCACCGAGCCGTCCGACACCAGGGCGCCGAAGCCGATGGGTTCTCCGGACCACTCAGCGATCAGCCCGTCGTCGAGGGGGCCGGCCCACCCCTCCGGAGTGAACTCGCGCAGTCGCAGGCGATCCTCCGGCCGCGGGCGCCGGAAGTCGACGTCCGCCATTGCCAGGTACAGGAGGACGGGGAGCTCCTCGGCCGAATCCCGTAGGTGAACAACCAGTTCGATGGCTTCGATGTCCTCCTGGCCGGCCCGGCGGCCTCGGCGGATGAGCTCCTCGGCGACGAGCCGGCTGATCGGTCGCCAGTAGTCTTTCCGGGAAAGGACGGTGTTCTCGGCCCCGCCCTCGAGACTCATGGCCAGTTCGGCGTGGACGACCGTGGCCGGCACCGCGCGTTGAGTGGCGACCTCCTCGAGCCGCCCGAGCATCCCCTGGATCTCCTTCAGAGTGTGCCCCCGTTCCTTGAGGAGGGCGATGAGGAAGAGTGTCTGGAGGACGTCTCGCGGGTAGAAGCCGCTGCGCCCGCCGGACGGCAGGTTCCTGACCACGGCGTGTGGCAACAGGCCCTGTGAGGCATAGAGCCTCAGGGTCCGGTGGTTGATGTCGATGCCCTGCTGCCGGGCCATCTTGATGAACTGTTCGGTCGGAACCAACTGGGTGACCGGGTCGGAAGCGGCCACACGACAGACCCCCAATGTGGAAGGGCAGGGAGATCCTGCCTGAATCAAGACCATCGTACACCGGACAGTTGTCCGGTGTCAAATGTATTGGGGCTGGGCGAGATACAAGAGGCCCCCGGCGCGCACGATGCGTGCTCCCGGGGGCCCCGATAATCCCTATAATATGGTTCGGACAGGTGGACGCTAGATACCTCAGGCCGGCTTGCGGAACTTCTCGGGGTCGGCGAAACGCCCGATTTCCTTCATGAAGACCAGTTCGACCGAACCGGTCGGGCCGTTCCGCTGCTTGGCGACGATGATCTCGGCGACGTTCTTCTTCTCCGTATCGGGCTTGTAGTACTCCTCGCGGAAGATGAAGGCCACCAGGTCGGCGTCCTGCTCGATGGCGCCGGACTCACGGAGGTCGGAGAGCATCGGCTTCTTGTCATCACGTTGCTCGACGGCCCGGCTGAGCTGCGAGCCGATGATCACCGGGACCTTCAGTTCACGGGCCAGCGCTTTCAGCGACCGGGAGATCTCCGAGATCTCCTGTTGGCGGTTCTCCACCCGTCCCCGCGTCCGCATGAGCTGGATGTAGTCGACGACGATGAGCCCGAGGTCATGCTCGGCCTTGATCCGGCGCGCTTTGGCCCTGAGCTCCATGACCGAGATCGAAGGGGTGTCGTCGATGAAGACCGGGGCGTCGCTCAGCCGACCCAGGGCGTGCGACAACCGAGGCCAGTCGGCATCCATCAGGTGGCCGGTACGCAGCCGCTGGCCGTCAACGCCGGCTTCGGCGCAAAGAAGGCGCTGGGCCAGTTGTTCTTTGGACATCTCCAGGCTGAAAATGGCGACCGGGACCGACTTGGACAGCGCGGCGTTCCGAGCCATGTTCAGGAGCAGGGTGGTCTTGCCCATCGACGGGCGGGCGGCGATGACGATGAGGTCCGACGGCTGGAGACCCGAGGTCAGGGCGTCCAGACCCTTGAACCCCGTGGGCACGCCGGTGACCCCTTCCTTGTTGCTGTACAGGAACTCGATCCGTTCGAAGGCGTCCAGGAGGACGCCCCTGATGGCCGCGTAGCCTTCGGTCGACCGCCGCTGAGCGATCTCGAAGATGCGCCGCTCGGAGTCGTCGATCAATACGGCGACTTCCTCAGCGCCCTGATAACCCTTGGCGACGATGTCCGTCGCCACCGTGATGAGCTCGCGAAGAAGGGCCTTCTCCTCGACGATGCGCGCATAGTACTCGGCGTTGGCCGCCGTGGGGACGGCGTTGGCGAGGGCCGTCAGATAGGCCACGCCGCCGATGTTCTCCAGGAGCCCCCGCTTCCTCAGCTCGTCGGTAACGGTGACGAGGTCGACGGCCTCCCCATGTTCGTGAAGGTTGACCACCGCCTGGAAGACCTCGCGGTTGGCCTCGCGGTAGAAGTCCTCCTGGTGGAGGATGTCGGCCGCCTTGATGAGCGCCTCGCGCTCGATGAGCATCGAACCGAGGACCGCCTGCTCGGCTTCGAGGTTCTGCGGCGGGACCCTCTCGAGGATGCTCATGAGACTCCCCCCCTTGCCTACGAAGCGGACTTGCCGGTCGTGGTCGCGTTCCCGGCCAGCGCTAGCTGAAGGGCTTCTTCGGCGGTCTCGACCGCGATGACCTCGATGCCCTTGATGTCCACCGGGATGTCTTTGACGTTCTCCCTGGGAAGGATGATGCTCTTCATCCCGGCCTGCTTGGCGCCGTAGATCTTCTCGAACACGCCGCCGATGGCCCGGATGCGCCCCTGGATGGAGAGTTCCCCGGTGATGGCCACATCCTGGCGGATGGGCACGCCCTCCATGGAGCTGTAGATGGCCAGGAAGATGGCCAGCCCGGCCGAGGGACCGTCGATGTTGCCCCCGCCGATGGCGTTGACATGGAGGTCGAAGTCGGCCACTTCTTTGCCGGTCAGGCGCCTGATGACGGAGGCCGCGTTGAACACGGAATCCTTGGCCATCGACCCGGCGGTCTCGTTGAACCGGAAGGTCCCCTTGCCGGGGTCCCGCGCCGGGTAGACCATGGCCTCGACTTCGATGACCGAACCGAGGTAGCCATAGACGCCGAGTCCGAAGGCCTTCCCGATTTCCGGCCGGTCGCTGGCCTTCTGAGGGCTGTTCGGGAGCATCCGGCCGACCTGGATGACCTGCAGGATGTGGTCGCGGGAGAGCCGGACGCGACTCGCACCGCGTTGCGGCTGGCCGTGGGGCGCCACTTCACGGCCCTCGGCCGTCGCGGCCACCTCGCGGCTGGCGTGGTGGGCGTTCTGGTAGAGCGCCAGCCCGTAGGCGTCGGCCAGGATGCCGATGGCCTTACGGCCTTCGATGGTGTACTCGCTGATGATATCGGGGATGGCCCGGTCCAACCGGACCTTCAGTTTGCCCGCGGCGTTCTTGACGATGAGCTTGATGTCGCCCGGCCCGAGGGGATCGAAGAAGACTTCGGCGCAGCGGGAACGGATGGCCGGGCTGATGTCGGACGGGTCCCGGGTCGTCGCCCCGATGAGGACGAAGTCGGCCGGAGCGCCCTCTTCGAAGAGTTTCCTGACGTACTTGGGGACGTTCGGGTCATCGGGGTCGTAGTAGGACGAATCGAAACTGACCCGCTTGTCCTCGAGGACCTTCAGGAGCTTGGCCAGGAGCATCGGCTCGAGTTCACCGATCTCGTCGATGAAGAGGATGCCCCCGTGGGCCTCGGTGACCAGACCCAGCTTGGGCTCGGGGACACCGCCCTCGGCCAGCTCCCGTCGGGCCCCCTGGTAGATGGGATCGTGAACGGACCCGAGGAGGGGGTTGGTGACCTCCCTGGGATCCCAGCGCAGAGTGGTCCCATCGACTTCGATGAATGGCGCGTCCTTGGCGAAGGGGGAATGCTTGAGTCGCTTGGCCTCCTCCAGACAGAGGCGGGCGACGGTGGTCTTGCCGACGCCGGGCGGTCCGTAGAGGATGACATGCTGCGGGTAGGGCGAGGAGATCTTGGCCAAGAGGGCCTTGATCGCCCGGTCCTGCCCGACCACCTCGCCGAGGGTGGCCGGACGGATGACGTCGATGGCCGAGCGGGACAGCTGCTTATGCTCCAGCTTCTCGAGGATGGCGTACTTCTTGAGGGTCTGCGCGTTCTCAGGACCGCCGTCTTCCTTGGCGATCTGCATCTTGATGTCCCGGATGTACTCCTCGTGACGTTGCTGCATGCGCTCGGCGATCTTCCGCTCGACCTTGTCCTCGACGGTCTTCCGGGCGATGATGTCGGCGATCTCGTCCTCGATGCCGTCGAGCACCGATGACACGTCGCTCAGATTGGGCGGCCCTTCTATGGTCGGGTCTTCATACACTACCTTCTGGAGCGCCAGGACCTGCTGCCCGAGGTCGTCCGAGCGCATGCCTTCCAACGCTTCGAGCTTGCCCGCCCGAAGGACCAGCTTGTCCGCCCCGTAGATGTCTGACAGCAGCCCGAAAAGGGCGCTGACCTGACGGCGCAGCATGTCCTCCTCGCTGAGCTTGCCTTCCACGCCGGCCCGGGGATTGCTCCGGACCAACCTGTCAAGAAACGGCTTCAAGCGATACCCTCCCCGGCGCTCCCCCTCGGAGCGCCACCCCTGACCGCTTGGCGCGGTCCAGCCGATTCGGGTCCCTCAAACGGCCCGGTCTTCCGGTTCGACGACGATCTTGATCACCGCGCCGACCTTTGGATGTAGCTTTATCTGCACTTCATGAGCGCCAAGGGTCTTGATGGCGTCCTCGAGGACCACCTTGCGCCGGTCGACCTCGACGTGGGCCGCCTTCTGCACCCTTTCGGCGATGTCCTTGCTGGTGATGGAGCCGAACAGCCGCCCGCCTTCCCCGGCCTTGGCCCGGATGATCACGGTCAGGCCCTTGAGCTTGGCGGCAGCCTCCTCGGCGGCGGCCAACTCATGGTCGGCGCGGGTCTCGATGCGCTTCTTCTCGTTCTCGAAGTGGCGGACGGCGCCGCCCGCGGCCTCCACGGCCAGTCCCCTGGGCAACAGGTAGTTGCGGGCGTAACCTTCCGCGACGTTGACGGTTTCACCCTTTCGGCCCAATGTCTTCACGTCTTTGGTCAGGATGACCTGCACGGCGGATTCCTCCAGTCGCTTTCCCGGTCCGGCTCAGTTGGCGGGCTTGGCCCGCAGTCGCCGGTAGTCGAAAAGGTAGTCGAAGATCCCGAACCACATGGCCAGTCTCGCCGTGACCATGTTGATCATGAGGAGCAGCACAAGAACGACCCTGAGCACCGGCGGCACCTTGACCGCGGTCAGGAAGAAGTAAGCGACGGCCAACCCCTCGATGATGAAGGCGATGGTGCACAAGGAGTACAGGTTGCTGGCGACCGGCACGAACCGAGCGAGTTGCGGGAACCGGCCGGCCCCGCTGAGGACGATCAGGCCGACCGCCCACACCAGCAGGATCGGCATGAGCGGCAACTGCCACCGGGCGAACGGCGGGAATCGGGGAACCGTGATGCCGACCCGCGGCAGCACCCAGCCGGCGGCCAGGTAGACGATGAGGGCCATGAACAGGGCCGAGCCGATAAGCATGGCCAGAACGTACTTGTGGGCCCAGTCGGTGGCCACGGAGGTCTGTCGCTGGAGCAGGTCGATCTGGTCCGGGGTGAGCCGGGCGCCGTTGACTCGAATGAACTCCTTGATGGCCTCGGTCAAGGACGCCCCCGCTTGGGCCACACTATCCTCACCCATGATGAGCAGTGTTCCGGCCCAGGTGGCGACCGCACCCACGGTGGTGGCAGCCGCCGTGATGGCGTAGGACGCCAGGGCCCCCAGCTTGCGGCGGACCGCGAAGCCATAGCTCAAGGCCATCAGCCACAGGCCACCACCGATGAGAAGCCCGTTGGCGAGCCCCATGAAGGCGATGGTCAGAAGGGCCGTGGCGACCACCGCCACGAGGGTGATCCGCAGGCCGTGCCTGACCTGCAGGATGATGAGGGGAATGGGGACGAAGAACAAGGTCACCAGGCCGATGATCGGGGCGTAGACACTGAAAAGGGTGATGGCGACGGTAAGCGCTGCCATCAACGCGCCTTCGATGAGGGGCCTGGTCCTAGAGTCACTGGCCAACTGGTTTCGGTCTCCTTGCTGGACGCGCTTAAAATGGCCCTTAAGCAGGCCTTGGGGTCGCGCATACCGGGGATAGCATACCCGGAAGGGGTCAAAAAACGGCTCGGGAGGCCCTTTTGAGCATGCCACCGGCCGTGTCTGATATGAATTCGCCGCCCCCGCTGGTTCTCCTTTTGTCGAAGACTGTTCCAGCGGCTCGTAAAAACAGGAAAAGGCGAGACGGACTGTCCCGTCTCGCCGCGTTCGTCGTGGCCGTCCGGCGGCCCTCATAAGCCGGCCGCCGAGTCCATCTATCCTACTTTCCGGTGTCGATCAGGCGCCCCTGGTCGTTGACCGGGGCCGCCTTGAGGATGACGATGTCCACGCGCCGGTTCATGGCCCTGTTTCGCTCGGTGTTGTTCGGCGCAACCGGCCGGTATTCACCGTAGCCGACGACGAAGAAGCGCGAAGCCGGTATCTTCGAGGAGTCGACCAGGTAGTGGATGACGTTGGTCGCCCGCCTCGCGGATAGCTCCCAGTTGGAGGGGAAATCGTGGGTGCTGATAGGCAGGTTGTCGGTGTACCCTTCGACACTTACGTAATTCGGCACCTTGGCGATGGTCGGTGAGACCTTGTCCAGGATGGCCTTGGCTTCGCTCAAGAGGTCGGCCTCGCCAGGCCGGAAGAGGACGGCCCCGAGGCTGATGGTCAGGCCGCGGTCGCCGTAGTAGATGGACACCGAACCCTGCGAGGACAGGCTCTCCGTCTCCGCGGCCAGCTCGTAGCCGAGGTCCTCGAGGACGTCGCCCCCGCCTCCCTCGGCTCCGCCCGCACCGCCCGGCATGAACCCGGTGCCCGAGGAGCCCCCGGAGGAGCCGCTGAAGAAGGACGACCGGAGCGACCCGGCCAGGGCCTTGAACTTCTCGGCGTCCACCCGCGACATCGAGTACAGGACGGTGAAGAAGACCATCAGTAGGGTGATCAGGTCGGAGTAGGTCAGGAGCCAGCGCATCCCGCCGGCGCCGTCGTGCCCTCCTCCGTCGTGTCCCGCGCCATTACCGCCCTTGCCCCTAATCACTGGGTCCTCCGCCCTTCCCCTTCTCCTCGGTCTTCGCGGCGGCCTGTAACTTGGGCGGGAGGAAGACCTCGAGTTTCTCGCGGACGATGCGGGGGTTCTCGCCGGCCTGGATGGACAGGATGCCTTCCAGGATCATCTCCTTGATCAGCAGTTCGGCCTTGCTTTTATGCTTCAGTTTGTTGGCCAGGGGCAGCCAGATGAGGTTGGCCGTGCTGATGCCGTAGAAGGTGGCGAGGAAGGCCACGGAGATGGCCGGACCGAGCTCGGACGCATTCTCCAGGTTGGCGAGCACCTTGATGAGTCCGACGACGGTCCCGATGATGCCCAAGGTCGGAGCGAAACCGCCGGCGGTCTCCAACATGCTGGCGCCGATGCTGTGCCGTTTCTCGAGGAAGACGATCTCGGTCTCGAGGATGTTCCGGACCAGTTCGGGGTCGGCTCCGTCGATGACCAGGTTCATCCCGCGGACCAGGAACTTGTCATCGGTGTCCTTGATGAACTCCTGGAGGATGAGAAGGCCTTCGCGGCGGGCCTTCTCGGCGTATCCGACCAGCAATTCGATGAACTTGAGGGGCTCGGTCTCCTGCTTCCTGAAGGCCAGACCAAGGATCTTCGGCAGGGCGGCGGCGTCCTCGATGGAATAGGACATGACGGTGGCCCCGAAGGTGCCGCCGAAGACGAGGATGAAGGCCGAGATATTCAGGAGAGAGGCCAGGTTGGTGCCTTCGATGACGGCCGCCCCGAGAACAGCGACCCAGGCCCCGGCCAGTCCGATAATGGTTGCGAGGTCCACGGTCTAACCCCCTGCAGAATGAAGAAGCCCTTCGCTTATATAGTCGAAAGGCTTCAAGCATTTCTTTAGGGTTTTATGTAACCTAGCCTCGCGAGCCGGCTATTCCTGCGTGAACGGCAGGAGGGCGATGCTACGGGCCCGCTTGATGGCCACGGTCAGCTGGCGCTGATGCTTGGCGCAGTTGCCGGAGATCCGTCGCGGAAGGATCTTGCCCCGCTCGGTCAGATACCGGCGCAGCCTGACGACATCCTTGTAGTCGATGTCCTTGACCTTGTCCACGCAGAAGCTGCAGACACGCCTCCTGGGACGACGGCCCTTCTCGCGGCGAGGCCTGGACTCGCGCCGCGGGCCACCAGGACCACGGTCGCCGGGACCACGGTCACCGGGACCACGGTCGCCGGGGCCACGGTCGCCGCCCGGGATCCGCGGACCCATCGGAGCAGGGCCTGAAGGACCGATCGGCCCCTGGCTGGAGGCCGGGGAGGTGGGAACGGCTCCCTCGATTCTTTCCATCTATTTCACCTCAGAATGGTATGTCATCTTCGGATACCTTGACGTCGTCGCCGCCGCCTTCGGCCGCCGGTCCGGGGCCGCTGGGGCCGCTGGAACCGCCGGATTCCTTCGGTCGGTCGAGGAATTGGACGTTGTCGGCGACCACTTCGGCCTTCTGCCTCTTCTGGCCATCCTGCGTCTCGTAAGAGCGGATCTGGAGGCGCCCTTCGACGCCCACCAGCCGGCCCTTCCCGAGGTGCTGGGCGCAGTTCTCGGCCAGCTTACGCCAGGTCACGATATCAATGAAGTCCGTCTCTCGCTGCCCGGTCTGGCTGTTCGTGAAGGTCCTGTCGACCGCCAGACGAAAGGTCGCCACCGGGATTCCGTTTGGCGTGTAGCGAAGTTCGGGCTCTTTGACCAGGCGCCCGATGAGGATGATTCGGTTCAACACGGCTCAGCACCACCCGAGGGCTCAGCTTTCCTGGCGAATAACCAGGTCCCGGATTACTTCGTCGGTGATCTTCATAACCCTTTCGAGTTCGGCTGCGGCGCCGGCCTCGCTTTCGAATTGGACCACCACGTACTGACCCTCGAGGTAGTCTTTTAGCTCGTAAGCCAACCGGCGCTTTCCCCACTTCTCGGTCTTAGTGACGGTCGCGCCCTGGTTGGTCAGCAAGTTCTGGAATTTCTCTATGACTGCGGTCGTCTGCTCTTCGTCCAGGTCTGGACGAATGATGTACATGACTTCATACTTCCTCATGGCTCTTCACCTCCTCCCCTTGGACTGAACGGCTTCATACGCTCTGGTATGAAGCGGGGCAGCCATGCGGCCACAATTATACCATCTGCGCAGGGTTGAAAGCAAGGCGACCCTCATGCTGGCCTCATTCGCGGCTCGGCTGGCCGTTCCGATGGTAATGCGAAGCCGCTCGGCGACGAGGCCGAGCGGCTTTCCACGCGGTCTGAAAACGGCATCGGGGGTGACCGGTCAGGCCCTGGAGAGCGGCGCTCGACTGGCTTTTTCCTGTTTGAGGCGGTACATGCGCTCATCCGCTCGGGCCACCAACTCGGCCGGTCGAGTGCCGTCCTCAGGATAGACGGCGATACCGACGGTGACCCCGGGCAGGTTGAACTGATGCCCTTGCACCGTGATGCTGCGGCTGGAGATGCCGGCGGACAGCCGGTCGGCCGCCTGTCGTGCTTCTGCCGTCCCGGCGGCGGGCATGATGATCCCGAATTCGTCGCCACCGTAACGGGCGATGGTGTCAGTCGGGCGATAGTTTCGAGTGACGACGGCCGCCAGTTCGACCAGGGCCCGGTCACCGGCCAGGTGCCCGTAAACGTCGTTGACCAGCTTCAGGCTGTCCACATCGAGAAGGACGACCGCCAGTAAGGCTGATTCGCGGCGGGCCCGTTCGAGTTCCTCTTCCAGGCGGCGGTAGAAATGCGAATGGTTGTAGGTGCCGGTGAGTCCGTCGTGCGTCGCGGCGTGGGCGACCTGTTCGTGGTACCTGGCCACCTCGATGGCGATAGAGATCTGGCCGGCGACCGCGCTCAGGAGATACAGGTCATCCCTGGAGAAGGCGTTCAGCTGGTCGGATTCGATGTCCAGGACACCGATGGTGCGACCTTCGACGACGAGTGGGACGGCCAGGGCGGAACGGGCACGGATGTTCGGTCCCCAGTGATATCGGGCATCGGTCCTGACATCCCCGACGACCTGGGGCAGCCCGTGCTCGGCCACCCAGCCGGTGATGCCGACGCCCTTCTGGACCCGGAGTTCCGGCCCCTCGAGCGGAAGGCCCACGCAGGCCTTGACGATGAGGTCCCCGGTGTCCGGTTCGGTCAGCAGGAGGGTGTAGACGTTGGGTCCCATGGCGTCGTAGAGGATGGTAAGGATCCGGTGCATGAGGTGGGACAGGTTAAGGAGAGAGCGGGTCTCGAGGGAGATCTGATAGAGGATCCCGAGTTCCTTCCCGTGGACGGGGAGGATGCGGCCGATGGCCGCCCCGGCGTGGTCCTCGGTCAGGTCCGGGGCCTCTTCGTGGGTCCTCTTCGCGAGGGCGATGTATGCCGGATCCCGGGCTTCTTTCAGCCTGCGGAGGTGGGCCGAGAAGGCCTCGACGACGACCGGGTCGAATTGCGTGCCGCTGCCGGCCAGGAGGCGGTTGAGGGCTTCTTCAGGGGTCAGCCCCAGACGATAGGGCCGGTCCGTGGTCATGGCATCGAAGGCATCGGCGACGGCCAACACCCTGGCCCCCAACGGGATGGCCGGACCGCTCAGGCCGTCGGGATACCCCCCGCCGGCGAACCATTCGTGGTGGTGCTTGACCAGGGGGACGATTTCCCGGAAGGCGGCGACCTGCTGCAGGATGTTGGCGCCCTTGGTCGGGTGCTCCATCATCTGGGCCCTCTCGAGCGGATCGAGGATGCCCTTCTTCCTGAGGATGCCGTCGTCAAGGCCGATCTTCCCGATGTCGTGGAGGAGTCCGGCGTATTCGATGGTCGCCAGATCCTCGGCCGGAAGGTCTATCTGATGGGCGATCATCAGGGCGTATCGAGCCACCCGGGTGGAGTGGGCCCTGGTGTGATGGTCGCGGGCGTCGACGGCTTCGGCCAGCGTCTTCACGGCCGATAGGTAGAGTTCACGTTCGCGTCGGAAGACGTTGGCGTTGTGAATGGCGATGGCCAGTTGGCGGGCCAGGATGTCGATGGCCGTGACCTCGTCAGGTGTGAAGACGCCGGGCTTCGTCGAATTCAGGTCGAGCACGCCCAGGACTTCTTGGCCGACGACCAGCGGAAGGCACATGCGTGCCTTCGCCGGGAGCTTCTGCCCGGCGACCTCGGCCTGGCCGGTCGCCCCCTCGGAGACCAGCGGTTTGGCGTTACGGACGGCCCATCCGGTGAGACCAAGGTTGACGCTCTGCCGATAGCCGTCGGGAACGAGGTCGGCCAGGTTCCCGGCCTTGGCTTCCAGGTGGATCTCCTCGGCCTCTTTGTCGAAGAGGAACAGCCCGGCATAGTCGTAACCCAGCTCGTTAGCCAGAAAAGCGACGACCTCCTGAAGGAGGACCGGGAGGTCAAGGATGGCTGTGAGATGGTGGCTGGCCCGGCTGATCGCCGTCAGTTGGCTGACCTTGCGTTCGAGCTTGCCCCGCAGCTTGGCTTCCTGGATCGCCGTGGCGATCTGGCCGGCCAACCCCTTGATTATCTGCTCATGCTTGGCGGTCAGGCGGGTCCCCGACTGGCACGAGATGATCAGGACTCCAAGGTTCTCCCCACCGCTCTTGAGGGGACTGACGGCCACGAGGCCAGGACCCAGCGGGGCGAGGAGGTCTTTGAACCTATGCTGGCCGGGGTCTGGGATGATGGTTAGGTCGGCCGAGTTTATCAGGTTGAGTACATCGCCGTCGATGGGTAGCCGATCCATCGCTGTCGGTCCGGCAGGCAGGCCGGGCCTCTCCCTGAAGGCCAGGCTGGAGAAGCGTCCGTCCGGCTCGGGCAAGTGAATCTGGAAGTCCTGGTGCTCCAGCACCCGGGCAAGGCAGGTGGCGGCCACGGAGTAAACTTCCTGGAGGTCGGCCCGCCGGGCGACCGCCCTGGCCACTTCAAGCAGGGCCGTTGAGGTGTCGGCCTCCTCGCGCACCTTCTCATACAGCCGGGAGTTCTCGATGGACCCGGCCAACTGCGCGGCTACCCGACCGATGAAGTCCGTTTCCTCGAAGCTGAACTCGGGCCCCGGCATCCGGGAAAGGTTCAGAGTGCCTAGAGCGCGGCCGTTGAACTCGATGTCGGCGGTAGTCCGGGTGGCCTTGACGGCGCCCCAAGGACCGCCGAAGGCGGCTTCGACGGCCTGGTCTTCGGAGTCCGGGTGGCTGGGAATGCGGAGCCGTCGGAGTTCCCAGTCACCATTACCGCCGGTGGCGAGACCGGCGGCAATGACTTCAAAGGGGCCCCCGTCAGACTTGAGGGCCAGGCTGAGATAATCCAGGGAGAGTACTTCGGACATGGCCGCAGCCAATTGCGGCACCAAGGCCTCCAGGGCGGGGGCCGTGGTCACCGCCCGGATGATCCAGTTCAGGGCGGCGTTCTGCTCGGCCCGGCGCTTGACCTGTTCATGCATCACTGAGTTATTGACGGCCACGGCGAGGTTGTCGACGATAGGGCCCAACACCTGCAGGGTGAGATCGTCATAGGCCTCCGGCCGGACGCTGGCAATGTTGAGTGCGCCGAGGCAGTTCTCGCCGAACACGAGCGGCAGACAGAGAGTGCACCTTAACCCGTTGGCCCGGAGATGTTCGTCTTCCGTGAACTGCAGGTCGGCATCGAGGTCGCGGGTCAGGAGGGGAGCCTTCGTTTCCATCACCCGGCCGATGCGGCTGCCGTCCAGTGGCTGCCACTCCTGGTCGTTGAAGACCACGTTGCGCCGGCCCTGGACGGCCACGGGCCGAAACAGCCGGCCCTCCGCGTCGACGACGGCCAAGGATAGCCGGTCGTAGGGGACGATCTCGCCGATGGCCCGGCCCAGGGCTCGCAGGACCGTGCCCAGGTCCAGGCTGGAACTGAGGGCCAGGGCGGCTTCGGTGGCCGCCTTCAGGTGGGCCTGCGCTCGGCGTTCGTTGGAAATGTCCCTGATGGTCGTCAGCCGGCCCGCCGCTGTGCCTTTGGCGTCGTACACCGGGGTGCTGAACAGGCTGTAGGTCGTCTCGGGTGGGTGCCCGAGGTCGATTTCCTCTTTGATGGTCTTGGTAGCAGTGGCGAAGGCGCCGACCAGCAGCCGCTCGAGCTTCTTGGGGCTGGCCGCCCGCTCGCCCAGCCGCTCCACGAGGGCGGCTGGGCCCTTCCGGCCGCGAAGCCAGGCAGGGTCGACCCCCAGGAGTTCGCCGGATTTCAGGTTGGCCACCTGGATGCGATGGTTGTTATCCGTCATCAGGATGCCGGCGTCCGAGGCGTTCAGGAGGGCCTCCAGACGCTGGCTCCAGTCTCTGGCGTTCTGATAGAGCGTGGCGTGCTCGACGGCCAGCGCGGCTTCGTCAGCGAAGGCCCTCAATCCGGGAAGCATGTCGGCGGTGAAGGCGTTCAGCCGCGGGCTCTGCAGATCAAGGACGCCCAGCAGCTTGGAATCGCGGATCATCGGCAGGCACAGCTCGGACCGGGTCATCACGGAGAAGTCTCGGATGAAGTAGGGGTTCTTGCTGACGTCATTGGCCAATTGGATCTTCCGGGTCAATGCGGCCTGGCCGATCATTCCCTGGCCGACCTTGAGGCGGTAGCCAGCAACGGGGGTGTCTCGGCTGGCCCGCCGCCCGACGGCCACGGTAAGCTCCCCGCTCTCTCCGTCAAAGAGCAGAACGGACGCGTCGCTCAAACCAAAAGTGGAGACGACCTCTTCCATCATCTGGCCGAGGACCTGTTTGAGGTCGATCTTGGCCAGGATGCGGCGGGTCGCCTCGGAGACGGATGGCCGGGTAGCCGGTTCCTTGTTGGATTCGCTCCGCGCCATTGTTGCTCCCCCGTGAAGATGTAATGCTCGGCTTCCAAGTTATCGGATTTTTGGCTCTAAGAATTAAGACCCCCGGGGACAGTGTCCCCAGGGTCCTAATCTGCGTTCACGGTTGCTTCGGAGGTTTGGACGGGCGGCTCGGTCTGGGGCCGGTCGGCCGATCGGCTCGTGGGCCGCTCGGGCGCCCCCGGCTGGAATGCGGCGGCTGACCCTGCGCTGCTGGTGGGCGGCCCCTGCCGCCGGGCGAGGGACGTCCGCGCCCGGGCCCGACCGGTCGGCCTTGGTCGCGGCGTGGCGGCGGTAACGGCGGTAACGGCACGCCCAACGGGAAGAGGTCCTTCACCCCGTGCTCGAACTTGGCCCGTGGGAGCATCACCCGGCGTCCGCAGCCATGGCACTTCAAGCCGAAATCAATGCCTGTGCGAGTGATCTCCCACAGGTCACTGCCGCACGGGTGGGCCTTCTTCATTCTGACGGTATCACCGACCTGATACCGGACGAACGGCTTATTCATGTGGGTCACCCCTTGTGCGACGGCTTGCGGCCGGAATCGGCCTGGGCGTCGCCGATGGGACTCTGCCCTAACTCAATGCCGTGTCCGGCGAAGGTCTTTCTGACCGCCGCCCGGATGGCCCTCTCCACGCGCCACTGGCTGTTGGCGTTTGTCTCTGCCTGGATCAGATAGGTCGCCCCGGTGGGTCCGAAGGCGCTGATGCCAAGGACGCGAGGGCCGTCCTTGACGTCGGGGTCGGCCTGCCGGACTTCATCCGCGGCCTCGTTCAACGCCCGGATGACGTCCTCGGTGCTCACGCGATAGGCCACGGGAATCTCCACCAGGGCCCGCATGTCACTCCGGCTGAGGTTCGTCACCTTGTCGATCATCCCGTTGGGGATGGTGTGAATCTGTCCACCGAAGTCCTTGATGCGGGTGGTGCGAAGGCCGATGTCCAGAACCGTCCCGGTGAGGCCGGTGGTCTCGATCACTTCGCCCACGGTGTACTCGTCCTCGAAAAGGATGAAGAACCCGGCGATGATGTCCTTCACGAGGTTCTGGGCGCCGAAGCCGACGGCCAGGCCGATGAACCCAGAAAGGGCCAAGACGGAGGCCACCGGTACGTTGAAGAGGCCGAGGATGGTCAGGAGGGCGACAAAGTCGACGAGATACCGGAAGACGCTTCGGAGCAGCGAGGCCAGGGTCATCGCCCGCCTCTCGTCGAGGTAGGCGGGGTGACCGTGGCGGCGGTCGAGGAGGCGGCCGATCGAGCCATTGCCCAGCTTGATCAGCGCCCACGCGGCCAGTAAGACGAGCATGAGCTGAAGCGCCCGGCTGATGGTCAGCCTGAGCCAGGGGTCGGCGGTCACCAAGAAGCTGCTCAACGAGGTCCACTCCCTAAGCCATGCGGGCATAGCCGATGGACTGCGGCACGACCGGTTCAGGGGCCGGACCGCGGGCTCATTTGGGGAGTACGCGGCCCACGGTCCACGGCCCGAAGACGGTGAAGGCCCTCAGGAACATGGGGGCCAGACGAGACGAGGATACTGCCTGGACCCACGGCCGGTGGTTGGTCATGGCCAGGAACGGGGTGGCCAGCCCCAGGCCCAAGGTGACCAGAAGCCCGGCCAGGATGAGCCCGATGAGGGCGCCGCCGGCGCGGTTCAGGCCTTCCCCGGCGGCGAGATCGAAGCCCTTGCTGGCGAGTGGGGCGAGCAGCCTGAACGCGAGCGAGACGGCAGCCATGAGGATGGCGAAGGCCAGGCCATCCATGACCGCCCCGGCCAGAGCCCGGGCCAAGACCTGGTTCAATCCCCCGCCGTTGCCGCCCGCGGCGGCTACGGCTGAAAGCTTGGCGATGTAGGCGGAGACCGAGGAGGCATACGGCTCAGGAAGCTTGAGCGCGGCGGTGAGCTGTTCAGCGAATCGTGGCGACAAGACCGTCTGCGCGCCCCCGGTGAGGCCGGTGAGGGCCAATCTCGGGGCGAGGAAGGAGGACAGACGGCTGCTCAGATGCCAGGCACCCTCGAGGTAACGAGCCAGTCGGTCGTGGAAGATGACCGACACGGCCAGCGAGGCGACCAGTCCGATAGCCTCGAAGACCAATCGGGCCAAGCCTTTGATGAACCCGAAGACAAGGCCGGCTGCCAGCACTATGAGGATGCCCGCGTCAATGGCATTCATTCCCTTGCCCCCCTAGGTTTACGTGGGACGAAGGCCATGAAGGCATAGGCGCCGATGGCCGGAAGGGCCAGCCCGACCTCGGTCCCCGTCCACAGCCTGCCGGCGGTGATGGCGCCGGCTGCCACGAGTCCAAGGAACACGAAGACCAGGAGTTCTCGAAGGAAGTCCTCGTAGAAGATGAGACCGGAGAAGCCTCTGGCGAGGGCCTCCATGATGTCTCCAGCCGTCTTGGTGAGGGCGAAGACGATGACCGCACGGGCCACCAGATGGAGATGGGTCCGGCCCAGCAGGGCGGCTATGGCATAGGAGCAAGTCCCGGCGACGAAAGCGGCCAGAACTCGCTGGCGGGTAGTCACAACCGGGTCACCTCTCTCCCCTTACGGGCCGGTCTTGCCTGCCGAGGGCAAGGGGTAACCGGCCAACTTGGAAGCGGTGAGGACGACGACTTGGCCACCAGCCGCGGGCACGACGACCTGCTTTGGAGCATCCGTCAGGGCCAGGGTCCAACGCCCCCGCCCCCCCGCGTCAAGGGCGTACAGGCGGTCCTCGACGAGGACCAGCAGGCCGCCCGAAGGGATCTCCACGAGGTCCACCGGGGCACCGGCCAGTTGCCGCTGCCAGTTTGTCTGGCCGTCGCGGCCGATTGAAAGCACGAGACCTTTCTCCGTGGCCACATGGACTTCCCCACTGAGAGCGAAGCCACCGGCCAACGGGCCTTCCACGGCGATCGACCGCGTGGACCCCGATTTGGTTTCGATGAGCCAGGCCTGGGTGGCATCGAGAGCCAGGATGGCGTCTTCGTGGGAGTCCAGGTACATCCGAAAGACCGGGTCGGGGCCGAGGTCGAATCGCCCCTTGAAGGCTCCGTCCGGCGTCAGGAAGGCAACCGAGGCGTGGGGCTGGGCGCCCGGAATGAACGTGGCCACGGCGAACCCTCCCTGGCTGCCGGCGTCGACGGCCGTGACCACGCCCTCCGTCACGTCGACCTCCCATCGCTTGCGTCCGTCCGGGGTCAGGCACAGGAGATTCCCGGCCGGACTTGTCCCGCCTGGCGGACCAGCCAACACCAGGAGGGTCTCTCGGCGCCCGAAGGCCGAGATCGCCGTGGCCGGAGTCGCGCCCACATCGATGGGGATCCAGGTCACCCCACCGGCCTGGAGGCGGCCGATGGCCGGGGGGTCGGTGCGGAGCAAAACCGGGCGGGCTCCTGTCCCGACGACGAGGGCGGCACCTTGGGCCGCGCCCTGTTGCCTGAGGGTGCCGTCCGGAGCCAGGCGGACGATGCTGGCGTCGCCGGCGTTCGTGGTCAGGAGGGCTATCCCGTCACCGTCGGCGGTCACGAGCGAGCGCGGACCGACGGCGCGGGTCCAGACCGGTGTCGCCGGTGCCGGTGTCGGGAGAAGGCCCCGCCAGCCTGAACCGGACCACGGCCTTTGGGCGATGGCGACGAAGGCGAAGACGGCCAGGAAGAAGAGCCCCAACCACGGTCCGCCGGTCGGTCGCGGTGGTCTTGCGTGGTTTCGACCGGCGCCGGCCGCGACGGGCACGTGGCTCCCTCCCTACCGTTATCGTTTCGTTTAACACTACTAGCTTGCTGGCCATCTTCCTGCCTTGAAGCGACGAATGACCGCAACTATGATGACTGCTAGGCCGCCCGCGCCGGCCATCGGGTAGAGGATGGCGATCGCCCGAGCGAAGCCAAGCTTCGTGACGGGTAGGCAGATTACCACCGCGGCGACCGCCCACCGGTTGATGGGTCCACGGAGCAGCTTGGCGAGGCGAGTGCCGAGTCCGTAGGCGTTGGCCGTGCCCGACATGACCATGGCCAGCCAGAGGGCGACTGAGACCAATCCCTGCCGGCCGGGCCAGCGCTGAGCCACGGCATAGGCGGTCGGAATGTCGACGCCGGCCACGGTCGGCCAGAGCGCCAGGCTCAGGGCCGTGGTCGCCAGGGCGCAGAACCCGAGGACGAGTCCGCCGGCCAGGGCCGCGAAGGCCGCCTCGCCCGGCGACTTCGCCCGTCTGGTGGCCGGGGGCAGAATGGACAAACCGACGACCAGGTTGTAGCCGGCATAGAGGAGGGCCATCAGCCACCAGGGCAGCCCCGCCGCCGCGGGACTGATGTTCACGAGCCGCGCCAGGGGGATCGGTGAGGCCCGCAGGGTAGCGATGGCCACCGCCAGTTGCCCGCTGAGGAGGAGCGGCACGAGGACGCCATTGACCCAAAGGAGGCCGCGCAGGTCTGAGACCAGGATGAGGACGATGACTGAGGAGGTGGCCGCGGTGCCCGCGGTATAGTCCCAGCCGAGTTGCTGGTGCGCCAGGGCTCCCCCTCCGGCGAGCATGATAGCCAGGGCACTGGCGAGGGTGAGGGTCATCAGGACGCTGAAGCCCTCGCCGAGCCTCGGGCCGCTGACATGGACGACCAAGTCCCGGTAGTCGTGGCGGCCGCTCAGCCGGGAGAGATAGGCAGCCGCCGCTCCCAGCCCCGCGAAGGCTAGGGTGGCCAGGGCCGCCCCGGCCAGCCCTCGCCCGCCGTGGACGGCGAAGAACTGGACGACCTCGCGGCCTGAGACGAAGCCGGCGCCGATGACGGCGCCTGCATAGGCCACGCTGATGAGAAACACGCGCCAGAGTCGACTGCTCACGCGACGGCCCTTCCTCCGGGCGCTCGGACCGCCCTGGCTAATGGTTATGAGCGTCGCGCGCATATCTTTCCGGGCCTTCCCATATACTTCTTACCAGCACTCAAGCTGGGGGGAAAGGCTTTGCTCGACCTTCGCTATCGCGATCGTCCCCGCGCTGGTGGCCCTGAACACCGCGTCGACGTCACCGACCCACTGGCCTCTGAGCGCGTGGCCTTCTTCCTTCGCGGTCTCCTGGCTGAGTGCTTTCCAGTCGCGGAGCAGTTCATCGTCCTTTGCATCGGGACTGACCGGTCGACCGGCGACTGCCTGGGTCCGCTGATCGGGAGCGAACTCGAGGGGACCGGGATGCCCAACGTGACCGTTCTCGGGACCCTCGACCACCCGGTCCACGCCAGCAACCTGAGTGAGACCCTTCGTCAGGTCCGGCAGACCGGGCATGGCCGGCCTCTGGTGGCCATCGACGCGTGCCTGGGCAACCTGGACAGTGTTGGGACCATCACTCTGGGGCTCGGGCCGCTTCGGCCCGGAGCCGGGGTGAATAAGGCGCTGCCGGAGGTCGGCGATCTGTCGATCACCGGCGTCGTCAACGTCGGCGGGTTCATGGAGTACTTCGTGCTCCAGAACACGCGGTTGAACCTGGTCTTCCGGATGGCGAAGACCATCGCCGGCGGGCTCGCGGCCGGCCTTTCCCGGTCTCTGATGGCCCAGTCGTCGCCGCTCTGAGGCGCATGCCCCGGTCTCTTCGTGGAAATGGAAAATGGCCAGGTCGCTCGAGCGGCCTGGCCCTCTGTTTCTTGGCGCTCACTCTTCGATGGAGAGCTTCTCCTTGACCGAACGGAGGACATCCTCCGGCGTCTGCCCGTCGGCGTTGATGACGGGAACCTCAGCCACCATGTCTTGGCGGCCCATCAGGTTGTCATCGGAACCGCTGACGACGATGACATTGGCGCCGCTGAGGTCGTCTTCGATGTCAATCACCTGGTACCCCTGGCGCCGTAGGATGTCGGCAATCGGTCTCAAGGTGCCCTCGACGGCGATCGTGCCTTTCAAGCCCATACCCCCCGAATCTCAAGTCCTGAGTTCGGGGTTAGCGTGTCCGACCGCCGAGACGCCTATGCCGTCCTCAAGCAGGTCGATGACCTCTTCGTCGGTGGTCTGGGCGAACTGCCGGTAGAACTGACCGACGGCGTAGAAAGGGTCCGGCGAGGAGACGACGACCACCCGGTCGGCCTCCTCTCGCAGCTTTATCAGGGTGTCTGGGGCGGCGACCGGTACCGCCAGGATGAGCTGCCGGGGCTCTTGCCGGCGCAGATAACGCATGGCGGCGAGGACCGTGTAGCCCGTGGCCACGCCATCGTCGACGAGGATGACCGTGCGGTCCTTGACCTCACGAGCTGGTCGGCCATGGCGGTAGAGCGCAGTCCGCCGCTTTATCTCCTCGATCTGATGGGCCGCCTCGCGGCGGAGATAGTCTTCAGTCACCCCGAGGTAGGCCACCAAGGTCTCATCCACGTATAGCGTCCCGTCTTCGGCGACGGCGCCAATGGCGAGTTCCTCGTTGTGAGGGGAAGTGAGCTTGCGCGGGACGACCACGTCGAGCGGCGCACCGAGGCGACCGGCGACCGGCGCGGCGACGATCACTCCGCCGCGGGGGATGCCGAAAACTAGGGGCTGCTGCCCAAGATAGCCAGCCAACCTGGTCGCGAGTAGTTCACCGGCTTCTCGGCGGTCGGCGAAAAGCATACCGATCACCTCTTTGACGCTGACCTTATGCCGAAGGGAGCGGGGCTCCAGCCACGGCCAGGGCCCCGGGGATGAGTTCGAAAGTGACCGGCGTCTGCCCAATGATCTCACCGTCGGCCTGGACCAGGAGCGGGACAGGTGACTCGATGCTGACCTTGACCGCCCGGTATGTCTTGACTTTTGGGTGGGTGATGTGGGTGCCGGTGAAGACCCTCGGCAAGACGGCGAGGGTCTCCGCTTTCCCGAAGTCGCCGCCCACGATGACGTCGAGCAACCCGTCGTCCGGAACGGCTTCGGGACAGATCTTCAGCCCGCCCCCGTAGTAGCGGCCGTTCCCCGCCGAGACCAGCAGGCAGGGCTGTTCGAGGACCCGGCCGTCGAGATTGATCCTTAGCGTGATGGGGCTGTATCTCGGTAGGACGCGGAAGATGCTGACCAGGTAGCCGGCGGCGCCTTTGATGTATTTGGGGATGCGATTGGCTTCCCCGGCTACCTCGGCGTCGAAGCCCACGCCGGCCACGTTCATGTAGTAGCGGTCATTGGCCCGGGCCAGGTCAATGCGGCGAACCCGCCCGCTGTCGATGGCGGCCAGAGCCTGGCTCGGGTCTTTGGGCAAGGCGAGGGTCTTGGCGAAGTCGTTGCCGGTGCCGGCCGGGATGACTCCCAGGACGACGGGCGATTGGGCGAGGCCATTGACCGTCTCGTGGACGGTCCCATCCCCACCCACGGCGATGATCCGCTGGAAGCCGCGGCTGACGGCGTCTCTGGCGAGCTCCGTGGCATGGCCCGGGCGCAGCGTCTCGAGCCATTCGTATTCAGAACCGCGCGCGAGCAGTACGGGACGAATCTGCTCCCAGATGCGGGCAGCCCTTCCATGTCCGGCCGCCCTGTTGACAATGACCAGCGTGCTCACGGCTTGTCAGTCCTTCCTAGTCTCTTCAGGCCCCAATAAAATTAACCCAATCACCAGGCGATTGGGTTAGTGCAAGGTCTGTTGCGGCTTAGGCCGGTGAAGGCTTGGGTTTGAGGGTCGATTTCTCGTCGCCTGTCTTCATTTCGCTATTCCCCCGGAAGACCGCGCCCTCGCCGATGATCAGCCCAGCGACCTTGATGTCCCCGTAAAGCCTGCCCGTCGTCACCAGTTCCAGCTTGCCCTCGGCTTCGACGTTGCCCTTGACCTGGCCGGCGATGCTGATGTGCCGGGCCTGGATGATGGTGGCCACGATGACCCCGGTCTCCCCGACCACAAGGTCTCCGCGGTGGTGGATCTCCCCTTCGACCTTGCCATCGATCCGGAGTACCCCGGAGGAGTTGAGGACGCCTTTGAACTCGGTCTCCTTGCCGACGATGGTGTCGATCTTCTCCAAACTGATGTCCCGCCCATCCTTTTTCCCTAACATGTCAGCCTCCTGGTTTCATGCCCGTCCTTGGGCCGGGCGGAGTGACTTACTGGGTGATGTAGGGACGTGGGTTGACCGGTTTGCCGTTGATCCAGACCTCATAATGCAGGTGGGGACCGGTGCTGCGGCCGGAACTCCCCACGTAGCCGATGGTCTGACCCTTCTTGACCCGGTCACCCACGTTGACGATGATCTTCTGGGTGTGCCCGTAAAGGCTGCTGAAGCCATACCCGTGGTCGATGATGGCGGCCCGGCCAAGGCCCCCGCGCCAGCCGACAAAGACGACCTGGCCGTCACCGGTGGCGATGATGGGGGTTCCATAGGCGGCAGCGATGTCGAGCCCGGAGTGGTACTCTGTACCAAAGCGGAGGGGCGAGGGCCGGAAGCCGAAGCCTGAGGTGATGACCCCGTTGGTCGGGAAGACCGATGGCTTGGCCGCCTGGTAGAGCTGATTCTCGGTGAGTTCCTTGCGCAGGTCCTCGAAACTGACGACCCGGTTGCTCATGTCCTTCTGGACGGCGTTGAGGTCGCTTTGCAGCTGGGCCGCGCGGGCCAGGATGTCCGGGCTGACCGAACTCCCGCGGTCATCGCCGGGGAGGATGGAGGCTGTAGTGTATTTGCTCTGGTCGCTGACCGTCTCTGGGGTCGGCCCGGTGGCGAAAGTGCTGGGCTGGTAGGAGGTAGAAAGCTGGACGCGAGAGAAGTCTCGACTGGTCTTGATGATCTCGCGGATCTGCCTGTCCAACTCAGAGAGTTGCTGCATGCTCTCTTTAAGATCATTCGTTTCACTCATCAGTTTTTCGAGTTCTTGGCGCTGCTCACGATTAACTAGGCGCAGCTCCTTGAGCTCGGTCATGTTGGCCTTCATGTCCTGATAGACGTTGGCGAAGATCAGGAGGGACAAGCTGATCGCGATTAAGAGGAAACTTGCCACCTGGACCGTGGTGAGGTGAATGCTAAAGCTATAGACCGACCTCTCCGAGTGGGGAATAATCATCACGGTAAAAAGTTTTCTGCCGCGACGAGCGGTCAAGCTTTTCACCTCCCACAGTAGTTGAAGTGTCGGTCTGGCCTAAGGTAACTTTGTGTATTCGTCGCCGCCCTGCCAAATCCTGCTTGCATTGGGCGGTTTTCCGGTCAGCCCGGCGAGGCTTGATCAGCTGCCGGCTGGGTTCTGCGCTGGGGTTCTACCCGCTACGGCGGCCTTCTTGGACCAGTCGATCGCGGCCAGGTAGATCGCTTCTTTCTCCTCGGCCGTCAACTGGTAGGTCGACTGGCCGCCCCGCAGCGGCTTGGCGTAGACCCGGGATTCATCCCGCCCGAAGAGGCTGGAGAGGACGACCCCGTCCTTGTGGCCATCCAGCAAGGCGATGGAAAAGCTCAGGTCGCTGCCGACGCCTTCGAAGGCGTTGAACCGAACCATTCCGAGCCCCTGATAACAGTACTCGAGGTGCTCGGTGAGACTCTGCCGGGCCGTCTTGAGTTCGGCCAAGCCCTCGTCGGTCTGGCGCAGCCGGGCGTCGACGGCCCTGAACAGCGTTTCCAGATCCGTCCCGTCTGCGCCCTGATACAAACTCCGGTACAGGCGGTCCGCTGAGAGCAGGCGGCGATAGGTGATGACGAAAATGACCAGCACGAAGAGGAGAAGGAAGAGGGTTATCACCAAGACGGTCTCGAGCGGAAGGACGCCGAAGAAGGTGCTGGGGTCGGTCATGGCAGGGACGACCTCCTAGTCTGTTGAGGGCGCCGCCTTGCGGAGCCCGCGGAAAGCTGCCCAGTTTATTCAACAGACTGAGGCGTTATCCTGCCGTTACGAACCCCCCCGGTCCGGCTACTACCCATGTTTATCGAAGGCCGGCGGCTTGTCCTTGAGGGTCTTGGTTTGACAGGTGAGCTTGCTTATACTACGATGCGGGTAGCCGGGGCCGCGGCGCCCGGCATTTTTTGACGAGGGACGGTGCGGGGGCTTGGATGAGAGGAACCTACGGAAGCTTCTGGAGCGGCTGAAGGCTGGGGCCGTCGGGGTCGATGAAGCCTTCACCGCCCTCAAGACTCTGCCCTATGAGGAATTGCAGTTCGCCAAGGTGGACCACCACCGCGGGCTCCGTACCGGCTATCCCGAGGTCGTCTTCTGCCAGGGCAAGACGACGGCCCAGATCGTCGCCATCCTTGGCCGCCTGGCCGCCCACAATGACCGGGTCATGGCCACCCGGGCCTCGGCCGAGGTCTTCGAGGCCGTCCGCGCCGAGATTCCCGGGGCAAGCTACCACGAGGTGGCAAGGATCGTCGTGGTTGAACGGCCCGGCCTGCCGCAGATCGAGGGCATTGGCCGGGTGGCGGTGGCGACTGGCGGGACGGCCGACGTGCCGGTAGCTGAGGAGGCCGCCGTCACCGCGGAGGTCATGGGCGCCTCAGTCGAGCGCATCTACGATGTCGGAGTGGCCGGCCTGCATCGTCTCCTTGACCGCCAGCAGGCTCTGTCGGATGCCCGCGTGGTCGTTGCCGTCGCCGGCATGGAGGGGGCCCTCCCCGGTGTCATCGCGGGCCTCGTGGACAAGCCGGTCGTTGCCGTACCTACCAGTGTTGGCTACGGTGCTAACTTCGGGGGGCTCTCCGCCCTCCTGACCATGCTGAACAGCTGCGCGGCCGGCATCGGCGTGGTCAACATAGACAACGGCTTCGGGGCCGGCTACCTGGCGGCTCAGATCAACCGGTTGGGAGGAGGTCAGTCCAGTTGAAGGTCGCGTTCTTCGACTGCTTCCACGGGGCGGCCGGGGACATGATGGTCGGCGCCCTGCTCGATGCCGGGCTTTCCTTCGGGACTTGGCGCCAGGCCCTGGCCGGGCTTGGTGTTTCAGGCTATTCGCTGGCGGCGGAGAAGGTCACGCGGGGCGGGTTGACCGGCACATGGTTTTCGGTGAAGGTCAATGACCCCACGCCTCCCCATCGCCACCTGGGAACGATCATTGACATCATTGATCGTGCTTCCCTGCCGGGCCGGGTCAAGGAGCAGGCCCAGTCGGTCTTTACCAGGCTCGGGCAAGTGGAGGCCGCGGTCCATGGGATTCCCGTGGAGAAGGTCCATTTTCACGAGGTCGGGGCCATCGACTCGCTGGTCGACATCGTTGGCACCCTACTCGGTCTCGAGATGCTGGGCGTCCAGCGGGTCTACACATCGGTCCTGACCCTTGGGGCAGGGACCGTTCAGACGGCTCACGGCCTGCTTCCCGTCCCGGCGCCGGCCACAGCTCGCCTGGTTGAGGGCTTTCCGGTGCGCCCGGGCCCGGCGGAAGGAGAGCTTTTGACGCCTACCGCCGCCGCCCTGCTGACGTCCCTATCGGCCGGCGTGGGGGACATGCCGAGCATGCGCGTCGAGCAAGTCGGTTATGGCGCCGGGACTCGCCAGACCGCTGTCGCCAACCTGCTTCGCGTGTTCATCGGCGAAGCTACGCCCGACGTTGAGGTCACGCGCACCGGGGGCAAGGCGATATCCGCTGAGCTGTCGCGGGATGAAGTCATCGTCCTCGAGGCGAACATCGATAACGCGACCCCCGAGATGTTGGGGTATGCAAACGAACGCCTGTTCGCCGGGGGGGCGCTCGACGTTTACACCGTTCCCATCGGGATGAAGAAGTCGCGCCCGGGCGTGCTCCTTGGGGTTATCGCGCCGACAGGTCTGGGGGAGGAGTTGGCCCAGGTCGTCCTGCAGGAGACTCCGACCCTCGGCGTTCGGGCCCACGCCTGCCAGCGCTGGGTTTGCCCGCGTGAGGTCATCTCAGTTGACACGGCCTGGGGGCCGGTGCGGGTCAAGGTCAGCTGGGTGGGAGATACGCGGCAGGTGGCCCCGGAGTTTGAGGACTGCCGGGAGCTCGCGCTGTCGTCCGGCGTGCCGTTCAAGACGATCAGCGACGCAGCCCGCGCGTCGGCCTGGACAAAGGTGCTGGGGCGGTAGCCAGCTCCGCCTGAACCAGGGATTTTTGGAGAAGGCGGTACGGTTTCAGCGTGGCCAGGAGATTCAAGGTTCCGAGAAAACCAGGGAGCCGGTCATCGACCGGCTCCCTCAATTTGCTGGGCGAGGATATCGGCCCGTGGGTGGTGGCAAGGGTGTCTTGGACTTGCCCTGGACTTGCCCCGATCATTCAGTCGCTTCGCCCGGAGGCGGCGACCGGCCAGCGATCTGTCACCCGGTCCCCCTCGATGACGGCGAGGGCCCTCGCCAGGTTGGCGACAACGCAGGCGTGATTGGGGATGATCTCGACCGTATCGCCGAGCCGCGGGAGGGGGCTGCCGGCGGTGTCCGGGGCCGTGATGGCCACCCCATGCTCTTCCGACAACCGTTCCAGACGGAGACCCGGCCAGCCAAGGATCCGTCCGAATCCCTGAACGACTGATGTGCCATGGGCGCCGCGGTCGAGACCCAGAGTCTTGCTGCCGGCGTCGAGGACCACGCGGTCTGCCGCCGGTCGAGAGATGACGGTGGCCAGGACCCTGAGGGAACAGCGTGCCTCGGGCACAACCCCGAGTCCGACCTGGATGGCATCGTGGAAGACGTAGTTGCCGGGTCGGATCTCTGTCACGCCGGTCACCGCCCCCGCGGTCTTGGCCGTTGGGGTCGAACCCACGCTGACCTCGTCTACCGGCAGTCCTTCCGACCTCAGGATTTCAGCTATGCTGACCATCAGCGTGCCCTCATGGCGGCCGATCTCCGCCACCTCGCTCGGCGAGGATGCGCCATAGACTTGACCAGCGTGGGTGAAGATCCCCCTGAGCTCCAAGTGGGCGAAGGTGGCCACAAGCCTGGCGAGTTCGAGAGCGGCACCGGCATCCGGGACCCCGCAGCGGTGCAGGCCGGCATCGACCTCGATGAGGACCCCAAGCTTCGTCCCTGTGGCCCGCGCGGACCGATCGAGGAGGGGCAGGTTGGCCGCGTTGTCGACGGCCACCGCCAGGCGGGTCTTTGGAGAGAGGGCCAGGAGCCGGTCGACTTTTGTCGGAGTGACGATCTCATTGGCGACGAAGATGTCACGGACCCCGGCAGCGGCCATCACCTCAGCTTCGCCGATCTTTGCCACGGTGATGCCGACTGCACCGGCGTCTATTTGCCGCCTGGCGATGTCCGGTGACTTGTGAGCCTTCACATGGGGGCGTAGCTTGAGGTGATGGTCGGCGGCAAACCGCGCCATTTCAGCGATATTCGTGTCGAGGACATGTCGGTCGATGACGACCGCTGGGGTGTCAAGGTCGTCCTTCCTGGTGGCAGGTCGCACTGTTCGGTCCTTCCTTTCGAGGTGGAGAGGGTGTTCAACGTTTTGGACGGCAAATGTCTTCGGACGGATGGCCATAGACAAGAGTAGCCGCCAGGGTCTGGTGGCGGCTGCTCGTATTATTCCCCTCTAATCGGCAGTGTCTTGTGTCTTGTGCTCAGGTCGGGAAGTCTTTGGCCGCTGCCGCCCGGTTGTCAGGTATAACTCGACGCCCGAGGACCAGGTCGAGAATCCGTTCTAAGTCTTCCCGGCTGTAATACTCGACCTCGATTCGGCCCTTGACCTTCCCTCTGTTCTGTCTGACGTGCACCTGAGTGCCAAAAGCGCGCCTGAGGTTCTCCTCGACTTCCTTGAGGGCGGGTTCCAGGGTGGTCGCCGAGTGCCCTTTGGGGGGCTTCAGTTTCGTGAGCTCCTTGGCCAGCTGCTCGGCTTGCCTTACCGACAGGTGCCTGGCTTTGATCGCCTCAGCGAGCCGGTCCCTAAGCTCGTCCCGGTCGAGCGAGAGGATGGCCCGTGCGTGTCCCGCCGAGATTGTTCCACGTGAAACATCCTCGCGAATCCCTTCCGGAAGGCTCAGCAGGCGTAGCGAGTTGGCCACCGCCGGTCGGCTCCTCCCCACCCTCTTTGCCACATCTTCCTGGGTGAGGTTGAACTCCTCCATCAGCCGTCTAAAGGCGTCCGCCTCTTCAACCGGGTTGAGGTCCTCCCTCTGGAGGTTTTCAACCAGGGCAATCTCCATGCTCTGGGCGTCGTCGTAGTCCTTGACCACGGCGGGAATGGACTCGAGTCCCACCAATTGCGCCGCCCGCCAACGCCTCTCGCCGGCGACCAGCTCGTACCCGTCCCCGGTCGGTCGGACGAGAACGGGCTGCACCACTCCGTGCTCGCGAATGGATTCGACCAACTCGGCCAGCTTCTCCTCATCCATCACACGCCGTGGCTGGTACCGGTTGGGCCTGATCTCACGGATTGCGATTTCCGCGGTTTCCCCGGTTGCTTCCTCGTTCCCGGGGAGAAGTGCCTCAAGCCCTCTCCCTAGCCCCCGCTTGGGCATGCAGAGCGACCTCCTTCGCGAGCTCCGTGTATACCTCGGCTCCCCTTGACTTGGGGTCGTAAGCAATGATCGGCTTCCCGTAGCTCGGCGCCTCGCTCAGGCGGATGTTGCGCGGAATGATCGTTCGGTAGACCTTGTCCCGAAAGAACCGCTTGACCTCCTCCGCCACCTGGGCGGAGAGGTTCGTCCTCGCATCATACATCGTCAGCACGACGCCCTCCAGCTGAAGGCTGGGGTTCAAATGGTTCTGGACCAGATGGACCGTGTTCATCAGCTGAGTGAGCCCTTCCAGGGCGTAGTACTCGCACTGGATTGGTACAAGAACCGAATCGGCGGCCGTCAAGGCGTTGACTGTGAGCAAGCCAAGCGATGGCGGGCAGTCTATGAGGACGAACTCGTAGTCCTCCCTCAAATCGGCCATGGCCTTCTTCAGTTTCGTCTCTCGTGACATGGCTGGAACAAGCTCGACCTCGGCCCCGGCCAGGTCAATGGTCGAGGGGACCAGGTCCAGCCCGCCCATATCCGTCTCCACGACCACCTCACGCATCGGCACATCGTCAATCAGGACCTGGTACACACACTGGGTAATCTTCTTCTTGTTGACCCCGAATCCGCTGGTCGTGTTCCCCTGCGGGTCGGCGTCGACGACCAGCACGCGGTGTCCCAGGAAAGCCAGGGCCGCGCCAAGATTCACGGCCGTGGTGGTCTTGCCGACGCCGCCCTTTTGGTTGGCTACCGCGATGACTCTGCTCACCCTATCACCCCACCCACTTTAGCCCCGTGTCGACCCCTTGATGTTCGCACACCAATTCGTCGCCGGGAAACCCTCTTCCTTCTAACATTCACCACACCCGGAACGCCCTCCCCTTGGCCCAACTGTCACCAGCCCTGATGGCTCTAAGGCCAAACCCATTCCGGCCCCCCGCGTCACAAAAAAAAGAAAGCGGCCTTGCAGCCGCCTTCCCAGACCTTATCCGACAGCAAACTGAGCCCCGTCCGCGGGGCCGCCTATGGAGTTCCACTTGACACCGGAGTTACTGAGTGAACGGGTTGCCGTTGTCGTTCTTGAACAGCTTCTTGGACAGCTTGTAGAAGCCTCTGGCGTTGGCCATCTGGGCCCCGTCCACGATCACGGCGTTGGGAAATTCTGGCACCAGATACTGCCCGAGGGCCTGCCCGCCGCCGCCCGTGATAAGAATCTTATCAAGGTCCCGGTAGTCCCACAGCGAGTCGATGACCGTGATAATCTTCGCCGCGACCCACTCGAGGGTCTCCTTCTTGAACTCGGTCAGGTCGTACGACTTGCCGGCGATGCGGATCTCGCCCCGCTCGACGATCTGGTCCAGCTCGTAGTTCTCCTTGTCGATGGCGAAGATCTCCCGCAGCTTGCTGGCGATGATGCCATATGCGCTGGCCATCCCGGTCGTCGTCGAGGTGCTCAACCGGTCGATGAACTCCATGGCGTCGGCCACCGCGAAGTCGGCCGTCTTGAAGCCGATGTCGATGATGCCGACCTTGGCCTTGGACAGTTCCTGATCGACCACCCGGCCGCCGGCATCAAGGACCTGATCGAACAACGTGCCGAACGGCTGGGGCACAATCTTGACCTTGTCGACGTCGACGACCAGGTCTCTGTCCGACCCAGCCTCATGCATGGTGACCTCATGGGCCCCACGCAGAGCCTCGGCCAGACCGTCACGATAGCTGGCATAGTAGTTGGTCGGCAGGCCGGTCACCACGTTGAAGGACTGGCGCGGTTCTGACGCGAACACGCCAAGGGCGGCCAACAGCAGCACCTTGACGTTCTTGTCCTGGACCCTGTTGGGGTCCAGAGACCGCGCCGCAATCTCGCTCTGCCGGCGAGCCAGGTCGCCGACAAAATACCGGCGCCCCCCCACGCTCACCACCAGGTTGTCCATCACCTGGCTCCGGTCGCCCAGGTCGGATTGGTAAGAAAGCGGCTGCCCGAGACCAACGACGCTTGGGAACAGGCAATCCTTCTCACCGTCCGTGCCCTTCACAAACCCGTATCCGAGATCAATGCCTAAACTCTTCCTACCCAACGAAACTTCCACCTCCCTGTGGTTTTCAGTCCTTCCCACTCCGTGGTCAGGAACTCGCTCACTCCCGGAAAACATAAAACCCGCCTTCCGACGATGACGCCGAAAAGACGGGATGTCCCAAGACCAGCCCTCCTTCGGTAGCCCGGCCACCATCGGCTTTCGCCTTTAGGCCCGTGGCTTTGCGTCCCTGCCTTTCGGCAGGTTTGCCTTTGTCGGGAAGAAACCTATTGACCCTATTCAGCTGTGTCTTGGTTATTTCTCCATATTAAGCCAAACTCCTTCCAGGCTACGGAATATTTTTTCAGCTCCCCTTGGGCTTTGCCGGGCCACGGCCTTCTCCCCTGGGGATCCGGACGGTCACCTCAATAAACTCGCCCCGGTCGACCTCGTGCATCTGCGCCTTAACCCCAGCTTCACGCAGCAACTTCACGGCCTGCCGGAAGGTGTTGAGGAAGATCCGGACATCTTTGAAGACTCTTCGGACCTTCTGTCCCCCGCCGGCTGGGGCGTCCATTTCCCGAGAAATGCCCTCGACCGTCTCGCTCACCAATTCCTCAGTCCGCCGAACTGACAGGCCTTCGTCGACGACACGCCGCCCCAGGTCCTCGGCCGTCTTCGCGTCCTCCACCCTGAGCAGCGCCCGCGCGTGGGTTTCACTCAGACGACCGGAGCGGACCATCTCCTGGACCACCGGGCTGAGCTTCATCAGCCGGAGCTTATTGGCGATTGTCGGCTGGCTGCGGCCCAACCTCTGCCCCAGCTCCTCCTGGGTCAGACCGTACTCCTCGATGAGCCGGCGATAGCCCAAGGCCTCTTCCAGACAGTTGAGGTTCTCGCGCTGGAGGTTCTCGACGAGGCTGAGCACCGCTTGCTCCTCCCCGGCCGTCTCCCTGACGATGACCGGGACTTTCTTGAAACCCGCCATCTCCGCGGCGCGCAGGCGTCGCTCCCCGGCGACCAGTTCGTACCCACCGGCCACCCGCCTGACAAGCAGCGGTTGCAGGATGCCGTGGCGGCGCACCGACAGCGACAACTCAGCCAGCTTCCCCGGGTCGAAATCCTTCCGCGGTTGGTTGGGGTTCCTTTTGATCAAGGCTATTTCCAGGTCCATCACTCTGGTTTCGAACTCGACGGCTTCCCCGGCCATCTCGGCCCACCCTCTCTGGTCCTCTTCCCATCTGTGCGGTTCGGCGGTTCTTCCACCTCATCTTGAACCGTGATTCGCCGTCGTCGCCGCTTTACCTTCACTCATGGTCGCCTGGCGAGCGCCTCGGCCCGGCCGCCAGGCCCAGGGGTCGCTTCTGCGGGATGCCGGCCTTCCTGGGGAAACGTCCGGGTGTGGCCGAGACCTTCTGGATGACGACGATGGCCCGGTCCCCCTCTCCCTCCGGCAACGTGACCCTGAGGACCCTCGCGAGATTGCCCCCGACCGCCTCGATGGCTTCAGTCGCTTCCCCGGCCTCGCCTTCGCCGCCCGCCCCTTTCATGGCGACAAGCGCCCCGCCGACCTTCACCAGCGGCAGGCAGATCTCGGCCAGGACGGCGAGATGAGCCACGGCCCGGGCCACGGCGACGTCGAATGACTCTCGGTATTCCGGCTGACGGCCGAGGTCCTCCGCCCGCCCTTCCAGAACCTCCAGCCCCGGGAGGGCGAGCTCCCGCGCCGCCGCCCGGAGGAACTCGCATTTCTTCCGGCTGCTCTCCAGAAGGCTCACTCCCAGGTCCGGCCGGTGGATCTTCAGCGGGATGCCGGGGAGGCCGCCGCCGCTGCCGACGTCGACGACTCTTCCGCCGGCCGGGATGTCCACGGCCAGAAAGGCGGTAAGCGAATCGAGATGATGCTTGATGAGCACCTCCCGGTGCTCGACGATGCGCGTCAGGTTGGTCTCCTGGTTGGCGGACAGGAGAAGCTGTTCGAACCGTCCAAGGAGGGCCGCCTCTTCCGGCTTCACCGTCACGCCCAGACCGGCCGCCATCCGTTCGAGTTCCCCTGTCTCACTCACGATCTCCCGCCCTCCCTCTCCGGCTCCCGGCCGTTCTTCTCTTCTCCGCCTCCAGAAAGACCAGCAGCAGGGATAGGTCCGCAGGCGAGACCCCTGAGATGCGTCCGGCCTGGCCCACCGTCTCCGGCCGTTGCGCGGAGAGTTTCTGCCGGGCCTCCGACGACAGGCCATAGACCCGGCTGTAATCCAGGTCTGCCGGCAGCCGTCGTTCTTCTAGCGATCGCATCCGTTCGACCTGGCTCTTTTGCCTCTCGATGTAACCGGCATACTTCAGTTGAACCTCGACCTCGTCGGTGACTTCCACCGGAAGCCCCGGCCGCCCCGGGTCGACCCCGGCCAAGTCCCCATAGGCGAGCTCGGGGCGCCTGAGAAGGTCAGCCAGGCTCACCGCGGCCCTCAGTTCGGCCGAGCCCCGGTTCCTGAGGACATCCTGGACGGCCGGGCTCGGCCCGACGACCGTCTCCTCAAGCCGCCTCTTCTCGCCTTCAATCGCCTTCTGCTTCGCCAGGAAGGCCTCGTACTGCCGGTCTGACACCAGCCCCGCCGCCCGCCCCTTGGGCGTCAGTCGCAGGTCGGCATTGTCCTGACGAAGGAGAAGCCGGTACTCCGACCTGGCCGTGAGCATCCGGTAAGGTTCATTGGTGCCCTTGGTGACCAGGTCATCGATGAGGACCCCGACGTAGGCGTCCGACCGCTCGAGGACCAGGGGCGGCCGGCCGAGGGCCTTGAGGGCCGCATTGGCCCCGGCCACCAGACCCTGAGCCGCCGCCTCCTCGTAGCCGGAAGTGCCGTTGATCTGGCCGGCCGCGTAAAGCCCCTCGACCGTTCTGGTCTCCAGCGTCCGCCTGAGTTGGGTCGGCAATAGGTAGTCATACTCGATGGCGTACCCGGGGCGCATGATCTCCGCCCGTTCCAGCCCGCGGATCGTCCGGAGGGCTTCGATCTGCACCTCCTCCGGGAGCGAGGTCGAGAAGCCGAGCACGTACATCTCGCGCGTGTCCCGCCCCTCAGGCTCGAGGAAGATCGGGTGCCGCTCCTTGTCGGCGAACCGGACGACCTTGTCTTCGATGGAGGGACAGTAGCGCGGTCCGATCCCTTTGATGACCCCGGTGTAGAGGGGCGCGCGGTAAAGATTGGTCTGGATGATGGCGTGGGTCCGCTCGTTGGTGTACGTGAGCCAACAGGGCAATTGCTCGCGGTCGCCGACCGGGCAGCCCGTCATGTAAGAGAAGCAATAGGGGCGCTCGGCCCCAGGTTGCTCGATCAGGGCCGTGAAGTCGATGGACTCCCGGTCCACCCGCGGGGGCGTCCCCGTTTTGAATCTCCCGAGGATCAGCCCGAGTCCCTCAAGGCTCCTGCTCAACCCCGTCGAGGCCATCAAGCCGTTCGGGCCCGAGTCGTAGGTCACATCCCCGACGATGACCCGGCTGTTGAGATAGACGCCGGTCGTCAGGACGCCGGCCCGACCCCGGTAGACGACCCCGGAACTCGTCCGGACGCCCGTGAACCGGCCGCCTTCGGTCAGGATCTCCTCGACCAAGGCCTGTTTGAGGTGAAGCCCCGGGGTGGACTCGAGGACCCGGTGCATCTCGGCTTGGTAAGCCCGCTTATCCGATTGGACCCGAAGGGCCTGCACGGCTGGACCCTTTCCGGTATTGAGCAACCTCGCCTGAAGCTTCGTGGCGTCGGCGACCCGGCCCATCGCACCGCCCAGGGCGTCGACCTCTCTCACCAGATGCCCCTTGGCGGGCCCGCCGATGGCGGGGTTGCACGGCATGAGAGCGATGTTCTCGAGGCTGATGGTCAGGACGAGGGTGGTCAAGCCCAGTCGGGCCGCGGCCAGCGCCGCCTCGCAACCGGCATGCCCAGCCCCGACCACGATTACGTCGTAGTTTCGCCCCTGGTCGCCCACGGTCTCACTTCCCGACGCAAAAATCCGCGAAGACACGGTCGAGGATCTCCTCGCTGACCGTGTCCCCGGTGATCTCGCCGAGCGCCGCCCAGGCCTCGCGGAGATCGACCACCGCCAGATCCTCCGGGAGACCCTGGGCCAGGGTGGTCAGGGCCTGGTCAAGAGCGGCAACCGCCCGGCGCAGGGACTCCTCGACCCGGACGCTCCCGACCAGGGCTTCCTCCGGGGCTTCGGCTCCGTCCGAGTAGACGAACCGGAGGAGCTCGTCCTCCAGCGCCACGAGGCCCTGGCCGGTGACCGCCGAAACGACCACGACCGGCCGCCCGCCGGCCAGCCGCTCGATCTCCTCGCCCAGACGGTCCGGCAGTCGAGCGCCCTCAAGAAGGTCAGCCTTGTTGGCCACGACCACGGCTTTCTCCCACACCTCGGCGAGGAGCTGGCGGTCCCGCTCATTCAGCCCTTCGGCGCCGTCGATGACCGCCAGGACTACATCGGCGGACCTGAGCCACTCCTCGCTCCGCTCGACCCCCAGGCTCTCGACAGGGTCGGTGGTCTCCCGCAAGCCGGCCGTATCCACCAGCCGTACGGGGACGCCCCGCAGGTCGAGAGTCTCCTCGATGGCGTCGCGCGTGGTCCCCGGGACGGGCGTGACGATGGCCCGCCCTTCCCTCAGGAGCGCGTTGAGCAAGGACGACTTACCGACATTGGGCCGACCGGCGATGACCACCTTGAGTCCATGCCGGAGGATCTTCCCCGTGTGTGCCGAGGCGATCAGCTCCGCCAGAGAGGAACGGAGGTCCTCACACTCCCCACGGAGCGGGCCGAAGGGGCTCTCATCAATCTCGTCTTCCGGGAAGTCGACCCCCGCCTCCACCTGGGCGATGGCTCGCTCCAGCCGGTCCTGCAGGGCCCTGACCCTGGTCGACAGGCGGCCGCCTAGGCCTTCCATCGCCGCTCGCAGGCTGGCCTCGGTGCGCGCCCGGACCACGGCCATCACCGCTTCCGCCTCGGCCAGGTCGAGCCGGCCGTTGAGGAAGGCGCGCTTGGTGAACTCCCCCGGCCGAGCCAGCCGTGCCCCGGCCGACAGGACCTCGTCCAGGACCCGCCGGACGACCAGCGGCCCGCCGTGGCACTGGAACTCCACCACGTCCTCACGGGTGTAACTTCGCGGTCCGCGCATGACCGCCAGGAGGGCCTCGTCGATGACCTCGCCCCCCGCCGTCACGACCCGGCCATGCCGGAGGCGGAAAGACTGGGCTGGGCCCTTGGGCCCCGGCCGGGACGGTCGGAAGACACGTCCGGCGATGGCCAGGGCGCCGGGGCCGCTGACTCGCACGACGCCGATCCCGCCCTCGCCCAGCGGGGTCGCGATGGCGGCAATGGTGTCCTCCCCCGCGCCCGGGGTGCTTATACCAGAGTCGTCTGTCCTGGCCCCGGCCATCGACGATCCCCCCTGACCGGCCAAAAAAAGAAAAAGAACCGCCAGGCCTAAGCACCGGCGACTCTTTTTCTACCGTTTGACGGAAATGATGACGTGTCGGTGGGGCTCCTCGCCCTCGCTCTGTGTCTCTACGTAAGGGTTCTGCTGCAGAGCCAGGTGGATGACCCGCCGCTCCTGGGCACTCATCGGCTCGAGGACGACACTCCGTCCGCTCCTCTGGACCCGATCGGCCAGCCGCTCGGCCAGTCTCTGGAGGGTCTCCTCCCGGCGCCGCCGATAGCCCTCGACATCGATGATGAAGCGGACCTTCTCGGCGTCCCCCGTCCGGTTCGCGGCCAGGTTCACCAGGTACTGCAGGGCATCCACGGTCTGCCCGCGCCGGCCGATGAGGATACCCAGGTCCGGGCCCTCGAGATTGAAGATCGTGGCGCCCTCGCGATCCTCGAGGGAGATCACGACCTCGAGCCCCATCGTCCCCAGCACGTCCTCCAGCAGGCGCCGGGCGACGGCCGCGCGGTCCTCGGTCCGCATCCTGACGACAACGCGCGCTTCCCTGCCGCCCAAGAGCCCGAAGAGGGCCTTGCTCGGCTCTTCGATGACTTCGATCTCGACCTCGGCCTCAGTCGCGCCGAGGTCCTTCAACGCCGCCTTGACGGCCTCATCGACGGTCTTCCCACGCTTTTCGACTTGCTTCACTTACTTGTGCCCTCCCCTTTCACCGGTAACGGCTTGGGCGTCAGGTACTGCTGTATAATGGCCAGCAAATTCGAGACCACCCAGTATAAGGCCAGCCCGGCGGCGAAGCGAAGGCTGAGAAAGGCGATGAGGATCGGCATCGCGAAGAGCATGGTCTTCTGGGTCTGGTCCGTCGCCGGCGTCGATATCTTCTGTTGCCACCACGTCGTGATGCCTGTCAGGACAGGTAGGATGAACAGGGGGTCCGGCCTGCCAAGGTGTGGTATCCAGACGAACCCGGCCGGGCCGAGGTACTGGAACCGGTCGAGGGCCCTGAACAGCGCGATGATGAAGGGGAACTGCAGCAGCAACGGCAGGCACCCGCCGAGGGGGTTCACCTTGTTCTTCCGCCAAAGCTCCATCGTCTCTTGATTGACCTTCTGGGGATCGTTCTTGTACTTCTTCTCGATCGCCTTCCGCTGCGGCTCCAGCATCATCATCTTCTGCGTCGAACGGACCTGGGTGTACTGGAACGGAGCCAGGAGAAGGCGGATGCCCAAAGTCAGGAAGATGATGGCTAACCCATAGCTTCCTGTCCACCCGTAAAAGATGTTCATCCCCTGTTGCATCACGGATGTAAGCCAGGTCAAGAGCCGCCCCCCTTTAGTTCCCCACCGGCCATATTATGTTCTCCGGGAAATCCGTTATTCGACAGACCCTGACCAGTCACGGTACCGGGTCGTAACCGCCTGGGTTGAGGGGATTGCAGCGGAGGACCCGCCACCCCGCCAGGAGGAGCCCCTTGACCACCCCGTGCTTGACCACGGCCTGTTCCGCGTATTCCGAACAGGTCGGGTAGAACCGGCACGACGGCCTCTTGAGGGGAGAGATGTACCGGCGGTACAATCGGATCAGGCCGGTCACCCCCGCTTTGAGAGGATTCACTCGCGGGCCTCCCGTTCCAACACTTGGCCCCTGGCCAACAGGTTCTCAACCATCCCGACGACCTGATCCCACTCCAGGTCGAGCAGGCGGCGCCGGGCGACCAAGACCAAGTCGACCCCCCCGGGCGGCTTTCGCCAGCCGACGGCCTCACGAAACGCCTCCCGCAAGAGACGTTTGGCTCGGTTGCGTTGGACGGCCGAGCCAAGGCGCCGCCCGGCCACGAAGCCTATTCTGGCGATGGACCTGTCGGTCGCCTTGGAGTATAATACGGCCCCGGGGGCTGCCCAGGACTTGCCCGTGGCATACACCGCGCTGAAGTCTCTCTCGGAGCGGAGCCTTTCGATCCCTTTTTCGCTTGCCATCCATGCACCCCGAGGAAGAAAAGGGCCACGGACTTATCCGCGGCCTCTAGCCCGCCAACCGCTTGCGTCCCTTGAGCCTGCGGCTCTTGAGAACCTTCCGGCCACCGAGGCTCGACATCCGCTTCAGGAAACCATGGACCTTCTTGCGCTTACGCGCCTTTGGTTGGTACGTCCGCTTCAATGCTGGTCGCTCCCTTCGGAAAAACAAAACCTTGGGCCCCAGGGCCCAGGGACGTAGAACTCCTTTATAGATTATATCCTGCAGAAAAAACCGCTGTCAAGGATACCTGGTGCCCGCGATCGCGAAAAGGCGTCATGGCCTGCCCGGCGTCTGTACCTCACGGCCGTCGACAAGGCCAGGCCGTGTCGTGACGAAGCCCGGCAGACCGCCCTCTGCCCTGCTTCCGGCCGTGCTAATATTTCTCCGACAACGAAAGGAAAACCTCCCGGGGTCGTCTAATCCCTGCCAGTAACCTTCGAAGGGAATGCACCAGAGGGAGACACTGTTACCAAACCTTGGCGAGTATTCACACGGTGTGGATATCTTTGTGGATACTTTGTTGATTTTGACTTCAGCCGCTCCCTTGGGCTGAACTTTTTTCCCCAACCACCGCCAGTGTCCCGGCGGGCATGCCAGTCACGCACCGCAGCGTGGCGCAGAATACCGAACAGGAAAGGCCTGGGGGCAACACGTCCTGCTCGGCCAGCCAGATAAGATTATCCTCTTCTCTGTGGATAACATGTGGACAAGTTCAGGGTTCGGAGGGCTCCTTCATGAAAGATCAACTCAACGAGACTTGGGACAGGGCTCTGGCTTCCATGGAACAGGAGCTGCCCCGGGCCGGTTTCGAGACCTGGCTCAAGGGGACGAAACCCCTCGCTCTCCACGATGACACCATCGTCATCGGCGTTCAGAACGACTTCGCTCGGGAGTGGCTGGAGACCAAATACCTCTCCCTGATCAAGAGGACCCTCCGCGAGATCTCCGGTCATGAGATGTCGGTGCGCTTCGTCCAGCACTCCAGTCCGGCGGCCATCGCCGAGAACGAACTCGCGGCCACCTGGGCGAACCCGCAGCCGATCCTGACCACGCTCAATGGGGAGACCTTTGGGCAGCCCCTCAACCCGAAGTACACCTTCGACCGTTTCGTCGTCGGCAACTCCAACCGCTTCGCCCACGCCGCTTCGCTGGCTGTGGCCGGCGCCCCGGCCAGGGCCTATAATCCTCTGTTCATATACGGCGGCGTGGGGCTCGGCAAGACCCACCTCATGCAGGCCATCGGCCATTTCATCCGGAACCAGGGGGCCGGGGCGAGGGTCGTCTACATCTCCTCGGAGACCTTCACCAATGAGCTCATCTCGGCCATCCGTGACCGGACGCAACACGAGTTCAGAAACAAGTATCGGACCATCGACGTCCTCCTCGTCGACGACATCCAGTTCCTGACCGGCAAGGAGGCCACCCAGGAAGAGTTCTTCCACACCTTCAACTCCCTTCACGAAGCCAACCGGCAGATCGTCATCTCCAGCGACCGCCCGCCCAAGGAGATCACCGCCCTTGAGGAACGTCTGCGGTCACGCTTCGAGTGGGGCCTGATCGCCGACATCCAGCCGCCCGACTTGGAGACGCGGGTGGCCATCCTTCGAAAGAAGGCCGAGATAGAACGGCTCGAGATCCCCAACGACGTGATGCTCTTCATCGGCTCGAAAATCGAGACCAACATCCGCGAGCTGGAGGGCGCCCTCATCCGGATCATCGCTTACGCGTCGCTCATCGGTCGGGACGTCACCGTCGACGTGGCCGCGGAGGCCCTCAAGGACATCCTCCCCGAATCACGCCCCAGGACCCTGTCCATCGAACTCATCCAGCAACGCGTGGCCGCTTTCTACAACCTCAGCGTGGAAGACCTGAAGGCCCCGCGCCGCACGCGGGCCCTGGCTTTCCCTCGCCAGATCGCCATGTATATCTGCCGAGAGTTGACCGATTCCTCTCTGCCTAAGATCGGTGAGGAGTTCGGGGGCCGGGATCATACCACGGTCATCCACGCCCATGACAAGATCGCCACCGATATGAAGGTCGACCCCTCCCTGCGCAGCGTGATCCAAGAACTCATCGAAAAGATACGCACAACCTGATGTTCCTAAAAAGTACACAAGGTGTGCGTAACCTGTGGATATTTATTCTTTCACCCGAACTGTCCCCAAGCCGGGGATAACTCTCTGTTATTCGTCCCCACAATCCACAGCTTATCAACACGCGAACGCTTAGTGGTGACATTCTCCCGGGGCCTTATCCCCATATTCACACCGCCTATTACTATTACGGCTATCTTTATATAAACTTTGGGGCTTCAGAGAATCTCCGCCCGGAAACCGGAAAAGGGGGATTGAAAGTTCCATGAAACTTGCCTTCAAACAGGAACAGATCACGCCCGTCCTGCAGACAGTGCAAAGGGTGGTCTCTCCGAGGACGACCCTACCGGTCCTGACCGGAGTCCTCATCTCCGGCAAGGACGGCAAGATCACCCTCAGCGCCACCGACCATGAGATCGCCATCGAGGCCGAGGCCCCGGGCCAGGTCATCGAAGAGGGAGCGGTCGTCCTGCCCGCCCGTTACCTAGGGGATATCGTCCGCCGCATCCCCGGAGGCGACGTTACTCTGGAGACCGGGCCGCAGGGAAAGAGCGCCACGGTCCGCTGGGGTCGCTCACATTACGTGATTCATGGTTTCTCCGCCGAGGAGTTCCCGACGCTCGGTCGGTTCGGGCAGGACAACATGATTTCCTTGAACCGCAAGGAACTGCGCGAATTGGTTGACCGCACGGTCTTCTCCGTCTCCCACGACGAGACCAGGCCGATGCTGACCGGAGCTCTCCTCGAGATGGAGGACGGGAAGATCAGGCTGGTGGCTACCGACGGCGTCCGGATGGCGCTCAAGGAAGGACCTCTCGATGGGGCGGACGGGCAGAAGAAGGCGATAATCCCCGGCCGGGCCCTCACCGAACTCAGCCGGACGCTGGCTGAACTGGTCGAGGAAAACATCCTCGTGGGTCTGGACGGTGGGCAGTTCATCCTGCAGGCGAAGGGGATCCACTTCCGCACGCGGACCATCGACGGACAGTTCCCCAACTACCGGCAGGTCATCCCCAAGGATATAAAGACCTCGGCGATCCTCCAGACGTCCGAGTACCTGGCCGCCTGCGAGCGCAGTTCGGTCCTGGCTCAGGAAGGCGGACACGCCATCCGGTTGGACTTCAAGGGCGACACCCTGACCATCACGGCGAACGCCCCGGAGGTCGGCAACGTCCAGGAAGAGATCGCCGCCACGGTCGGCGGGGAGAACATGCAGATCGCCTTTAACGTCAAGTACCTCATCGAAGGGCTAAAGAACATCGGGGCCGATGAGGTGGATTTCCAGATGACCGGACCGATCAGCCCGGCGGTGATGAAGGCCAAGGGCCGCGAAGACCTGGTGTACGTCATCCTCCCGTTGCGGACCGTCTGAACGCCGGCCCACACCCGGTCCTGAGGAGACACCGTGCGACTGAAACGCCTCCAACTCCATGATTTTCGCTCCTTCCCGACCTTGGACCTGACCCTCAACGGCCAGGTCAATGTCTTTGTCGGTGGGAATGCGGAAGGCAAGACCAACGCGCTGGAGGCCGTCTATCTCCTGGCCACCGGCCGCTCGCACCGGGTCGCTCATGACCGGGAGCTGGTCCGCTGGGAAGCGCCCGCCTATCTCGTCCGTGGCGACTTCGCCAGCCAGGCCGGGGCGGTCCAGGTCGAGGTCGGGTTCTCCACGGAAGGACGTAAAGTCCTGAGGCTGAACGGCGTCGCCAAGCGACGCCTGAGCGACCTCATCGGACAGGCTCGGGTCGTCCTCTTCGCCCCGGAAGACCTCGAACTCGTCAAAGGCGCACCGGAGGTCCGCCGGCGGTACATCGACCTTCAATTGTCGCAGATGTCAGCGGCCTACTACCACCACCTGGCGGCCTATCACCGGGTCCTCGACCAACGCAACCGGCTGCTCAAAGTCGGCCCCCAGGCCGAGGAGAGAGGCCTGCCGGTCTGGGACGAGAAGCTCATCGTCCATGGCGTGGAGGTCATCCGGCGGCGCCTGGAGGCCGTCGAGAGGCTCGCCGGGTGGGCCTCCGACGCCCAGCGCCAGGTGTCCGGCGGTCAGGAGGAACTCAGCGTCAGCTATCAAAGTTCTCTCGGAGGAGACGGACAGCGCTCCTCCCGGGAAGTCCCCGAAACGGACCGGGACCCAGACAACCTGGCCAGGGCTTTCCGCCGGCGGCTGGAGAGACTCCGGCCGGCCGAGATCGAGCGGGGGATGACCCTGGCCGGGCCGCACCGGGATGACCTCCGCCTCGATATCAACCGGCAGGAGGCCCGGCTCTTCTCCTCCCAAGGTCAGCAACGGACGGCCGCCCTGGCCCTGAAGCTGGCCGAGGTCGAGTTCATGACGGCCGACGGCGGCGACCCGCCCCTGCTCCTGCTGGACGATGTCCTGTCGGAACTGGATGAGAAGCGGCGCGGTCTGCTCCTGGAGACGGTCGGGCGCGTGCAGACCATCATCACCGGCACGGACGGCGCCCCCCTGGCCGGACGCCTCGCCGTGGATGTCGCTTTCTACAACGTCACCCGGGGGACCATCACCCCGGCCGGGGAAGGGCGAGACCGATGAAACCGGCGGCCCTGGGGAAAGTCCTCGAAGAGACCCTCGAGCGGATGGAGATCAAGAAGACCCTCCGCGAGAAGCTGGCCCTGTTCATCTGGGAAGAGGCGGTCGGTCCAGATCTGGCCGGTCACACCCGGCCGGCGCGGGTCGAGCGGGGCGTCATGACCGTCGAAACCTCTAGCCCGGCCTGGTCACAACAGCTGACGTTGTTGAAACCGGGGCTCCTGGAGGCAATAAACAAGCGGCTGGGAGAGAGACTAATCAAGGACCTCCGCTTTCACAGCGGTCAAGGTCTGCCGGCCCCGCGGCCGACCTCCGGAGAGCGGTCGGAACGGCCGGGGGAGGGTCCTCAGCCGAACCCCCTCTCCGCGGAGGAGCTGGCGGCCATCGACGAGCAGGTCTCCGTCATCAGCGACCCGGCCCTCAGGGAACGCTGGCGACGGTTGGTCTTGAAGGCCAAGGCCGCGCGGGACGACTCCGCGCGTTGAAGGGAGCGGTTCGATGCTAGTCAACATCGGCGGCGAGGCGGTCCTCCGGAGCCGCGAGATCGTCGGCATCTTCGCCTTGGAGACGGTCGGGGAGTCGCCCATCACCAAGGAGTTCCTCGACCTTGTCAGAACGGAGGGGACGGCGGTAGACCTTAGCGGGGGCAACCCCAAGTCGCTGGTCCTCACGGCCGACAAAGTCTACCTGACCACTGTCTCCATCGGGACCATCAGGAAAAGAGCGAACGTAAGCGGCGACCTTGAAGAGAAAGAGTGACGCGGAGCGGATGGCTCTAAAGTTGAGAGCCACCCGCTTTTGGTGCTATAATTGGCGAGGCTAGACCGATCTCGGGATTGGAGGCCCGGCTGATGCCAGAAGACCTGAAAAGGAACGGACGGGCAGCCGCCGCCGGTGGTCCCGCTGAAAACGGGGCCGAGGCGGCTTATGATGCCAGCAAGATTCAGATCCTCGAGGGGCTCGAAGCCGTTCGGCGGCGCCCGGGTATGTACATCGGGAGCACCGGCATCCGCGGCTTGCACCAGCTCCTCTACGAGGTTGTCGACAACAGCGTCGACGAGGCCTTGGCCGGGGTGTGCACCGAGATCAACGTCACCCTCCACAAGGACGGAAGCGTCACCGGCATCGACGACGGACGCGGCATCCCGGTCGACATCCACCCGAAGACGGGCCGGCCCGCGGTCGAAGTCGCCCTGACCATGCTTCACGCCGGCGCCAAGTTCGGTGGCGAGGGCTATAAGGTCAGCGGTGGGCTGCACGGGGTCGGCGTGTCCGTAACCAACGCCCTTTCCGAATGGCTGGAGATCGAGGTCCACAAAGACGGAGGCATCTACCGCCAGCGGTACGAACGGGGCAAGCCGGTCAACGAACTGAAGAAGATCGGCACGACCGATCGGCACGGGACCACGATCACCTTCAAGCCAGACACGGAGATCTTCGAGGCCGGCATCGCTTTCGACTATGAAACCATCGCCCAGCGGCTGCGGGAGCTCGCCTTCCTGAACCGCGGCCTGAAGATAACCCTGGCCGATGACCGGTCCGGCGAGAATCGCAGCTTCCAGTACGAGGGCGGGATCGTCTCCTTCGTCCTGCACCTGAACAAGAACCGCAACGTCCTCCACGACAAACCCATCTGCCTCGAGAGACAGCTGGAGGGCAGTTCGGTCGAGGTCGCCCTGCAGTACAACGACGGCTACACGGAGAGCATCTACTCCTTCGCCAACAACATTCACACCCATGAGGGCGGCTACCACGAGACCGGGTTCAAGACCGCCGTCACCCGCGTGGTCAACGATTACGCCAAGAAGGCGGGCGGCCTGAAGGGCGACGAGACGCTGGCGGGCGAAGACACCCGCGAGGGCCTGACCGCCATCATCAGCGTCAAGCTCTTGAACCCCGAGTTCGAAGGGCAGACCAAGACCAAGCTCGGCAACACCGAGATGCAGGGCATCGTCAACTCGGTCGTCGGCGACGGGCTGACCACGTTCTTCGAGGAGAACCCGGGCATCGCCAAGCGCATCATCGAGAAGACCGTCAACGCCGCCCGGGCTCGCGAGGCCGCCCGCAAGGCCCGTGAACTGACCAGGCGGAAGAACGCCCTCGAGTTCACCTCCCTGCCGGGGAAGCTGACCGACTGCTCGAGCCGCGACCCGGCGGAATCCGAGTTGTTCCTGGTCGAGGGCGACTCAGCCGGCGGCTCGGCCAAACAGGGCCGCGACCGCCGCACCCAGGCCATCCTGCCCCTCGGGGGCAAGATCCTCAACGTCGAGAAGGCCCGCCTCGATAAGGCCCTGGCCCACGAGGAGATCGCGGCCATCATCACCGCCCTGGGGACCAACATCAAAGAAGAGTTCAACCTGGGCAAGGCGCGTTACCACAAGATCATCCTGATGACCGATGCCGACGTTGACGGCTCGCACATCCGGACCCTGCTCCTGACGTTCTTCTACCGGTACATGCGGCCCCTCATCGACGCGGGCTATGTCTACATCGCCCAGCCGCCGTTGTTCCTGGTCCGCAAGGGCAAGTTCGAGAAGTATGCCTTCAACGAGCGCGAGCTGGAGAAGGTCCTGAAGGAAGTCGGCCGCGACGACAACGTGGTCATCCAGCGCTTCAAGGGCCTCGGCGAGATGAACGCCGACCAGCTCCGGGAGACGACGATGAACCCCGAGACGCGGATCATGCTCAATGTGACCATTCCCGAAGACGAGGAGATGTCGGTGGAGGAGATCTTCACCATCCTCATGGGCGACCAGGTCCAGCCGCGCCGGCAGTTCATCGAAGAGCACGCCAAGGAAGTCAAGAACCTCGACACGATCGGATAGCCGAGAGGAGTCAGAACCGATGGCCGATGAGGCAGTGGTCCAAAGGGTCGTCCCGGCCAAGATAGGCGACGAGATGAAGACGTCCTACATCGATTACGCGATGAGCGTCATCGTCGGCCGCGCCTTGCCCGACGTCCGGGACGGCCTCAAGCCGGTCCACCGGCGGATCCTCTTCTCCATGTACGATCAGGGCTTCACCGCGGACAAGCCCTACAAGAAATCGGCCAAGACCGTCGGGGACGTCATCGGCCGCTTCCATCCCCACGGGGAGGTGGCCGTCTACGACGCCATCGTCCGCTTGGCGCAGGACTTTTCGATGCGCGCCCCGCTGATCGATGGGCACGGCAACTTCGGCTCGGTCGACGGCGACCCCGCGGCGGCCATGCGTTACACCGAGGCGCGCCTTTCCAAGCTGGCCGGGGAACTCCTGAGAGACATCGATAAGAAAACCGTCGACTTCGCCCCGAACTTCGACGAAAGCGTCGACGAGCCGCTGGTCCTCCCCGCTCGCTTCCCGAACCTGCTCATCAACGGTTCAGAAGGCATCGCCGTCGGCATGGCCACCAACATCCCGCCGCACAATCTGCGGGAAGTCATCGACGGCGTGATCATGCTCATCGACAAGCCGGAAAGCACCACGGCCGACCTGATGACCATCATCAAGGGCCCGGACTTCCCGACCGGCGCCATGATCATGGGCCGGGACGGGATCAAGGCGGCCTATGAGACCGGCCGTGGAAGCCTGAAGCTGCGCTCCCGGGCGGTCATCGAGGAGACCGCCGGCGGCCGCTACCGCATCGTCGCCAGCGAGATCCCTTACCAGGTCAACAAGGCCAGGCTGATCGAGCAGATCGCCAACCTGGTCCGGGAGGGCCGGGTCAACGGCATCAGCGACCTCCGCGACGAGTCCGACCGCGACGGCATGCGCATCGTCGTCGAGCTCAAGCGGGACGCCAACGCCAACGTGGTGATGAACCAGCTCTTCAAGTTCACCCAGATGGAGATCACCTTCGGGGTCATCAACCTGGCCCTGGTCGACGGGCAGCCGCAGGTGCTCACCCTGCGCGACACGCTCTATCATTACGTCATATACCAGAAGGAAGTCGTCATCCGCCGCACGCGCTTCGACCTGGACAAGGCAGAAGCCAGGGCCCACATCCTGGAGGGCCTGCGGATCGCCCTGGACCACATCGACCAGGTGATCAACCTCATCCGGGCGTCCAAGACGGTGGACATCGCCCACGCCGGCCTTAGGCGCGAGTTCGGGCTGTCGGACAAGCAGGCCCAGGCCATCCTGGACATGCGCCTGCAGCGCCTGACCGGCCTCGAGCGCGATAAGATCGAGCAGGAATACCAGGCTCTCCTGAAGGACATCGAGTATTACCGGGCCATCCTGGCCAACGAGCGGATGGTCTACCAGATCATCAAGACCGAGCTGACCGAGATCCGCGACAAGTACGGCGACGAGCGCCGGACGAAGATCGCCGCGGCCGCCGGTGAGTTCGAGGACGAGGACCTCATCCCCGTCGAGGACATGGTCATCACCATGACCCACCAGGGGTACATCAAGCGCCTCCCGGCCAGCACCTACCGGAGCCAGCGCCGGGGCGGGCGCGGGGTGACCGGGATGGGGACGAAGGAAGAGGACTTCGTCGAGCACATCTTCATCACCACCACGCACCACTACATCGTCTTCTTCACCAACACCGGCCGGGCTTTCCGGCTGAAGGTCCACGAGATCCCGGAGGCCGGGCGGACGGCCAAGGGCACGAACATCGTCAACCTTATCCAGCTCGGCCCGGACGAGAAGGTGACGGCGGTCATCCCCGTTCGCGAGTTCAGTCCGGACCAGTTCCTGTTCTTCGCGACCAGGCAGGGCACGGTCAAACGGACCGGCCTGTCGGAGTTCGAGAACATCCGGCGGGGCGGGCTCATCGCCCTGGCCCTGGAACAAGGCGACGAGCTCATCGCGGTCCGCCTGACCTCAGGCCGGGAAGACGTCCTCCTGGTGACCAAGAAAGGCCTGAGCATCCGCTTCCCAGAGACCGACGTCCGGCCGATGGGCCGCACCGCCAGGGGCGTGGCCGGCATCCGGCGGCGGAACGGCGACGCCGTGGTGGCCGCGAACGTCGCCCGGGAAGGGGCCGACCTCCTGGTCATCACGACCAAGGGCCACGGCAAGCGTACCCCCATCGCTGAGTACCGGGAGCAGAAGCGCGGCGGCCTGGGCATCAAGGCCATCCGCCTCACCGGCCGCAATGGCACGGTGGCCGGGGCTCAGGTGGTCGAGGGCGAGGACGAAGTGATGCTGGTGACGACGAAGGCGATGATCATCCGTCTCCAGGTGGCCGGGATATCCCAGCTCAGTCGGGACACCCAGGGGGTCCTCGTCCAGCGCATCGACGGTGACGACGAAGTCGTCGCCCTGGCCCGCGTGCCTGGCAAGGAGGGGGAGCCGGGGAACGAGTCCGGCGGGGAGGAGAACCCGCGGGAGGAATGACCTTTGCGCGCGGCTACCGGTTCCTTGACCACACCGCCGACGTCGGCCTCGAGGCCGAGGGGGAAACCCTGGAAGAGGTCTTCGCCAACGCCGCGGCCGGCCTCTTCGCGATGATCGCCGAAGGACCGGTGGCCTCGGTCGAGGAGGCCCGGGTGGAGGTGGCCGCGAGCGACCTCGAGGAACTGCTCGTCCGCTGGCTGAACGAATTGCTTTACCTGCACGACACGGAGCGCCGCCTTTTCTCCCTCTTCCGCCCGCACATCTTCCTGGGGGAGAAGACGGCGCCCTCGTCTTTCAAGCTCGAAGCCCGGGTCTTCGGGGAGCAGACCGACCCCGCTCGGCACGGCCGCCTGCGCGAGGTCAAGGCCGCCACCTACCACGGGTTGTGGCTTCAGCGGCGGGGATTGGGGACCAGCGGCCGGTATCTGATCAGGGTCATCTTCGACATCTGACACTGAGGCCCATGGGCGTCATCAAGGGGTGACCGCCACTCGGTCTGGCCTTTGGCCGCGCCGCCCGGCCGGCCAGCAACTGTCAGGCCAGGTAACTGTCAGGCCAGCAACTGTCAGGCCAGGTAACTTGTTTTTCCGGCAAGCCGTGTAGTACAATATACAGTGCGATTTCCCAGGACAGGGAGGACTGAAAGCATGTCCAGCAGAGAGCAGAACACCGGGGCTCAGGGCACTTGGCGGGTGAAGGTCGGCCTGGCCCAGATGCTCAAGGGCGGCGTCATCATGGACGTCACCACCCCCGAGCAGGCCAAGATCGCCGAAGAAGCGGGAGCGGTGGCGGTCATGGCCCTCGAGCGCGTCCCGGCCGACATCCGTGCGGCCGGCGGCGTGGCCAGGATGGCCGATCCGACGGTCATCACCCGGATCATGGAGGCCGTCACCATCCCGGTCATGGCCAAGGCCCGCATCGGGCACTTCGTCGAAGCGCAGATCCTGGAGGCCCTCGGAGCCGACTATATCGACGAGAGCGAGGTCCTCACGCCCGCCGACGAAGAGCACCACATCAACAAGAACAAGTTCAAGGTCCCCTTCGTCTGCGGGGCCCGGAACCTCGGCGAGGCCCTCCGCCGCATCGGCGAAGGGGCGGCCATGGTCCGGACCAAGGGCGAGCCAGGGACCGGCAATGTCGTCGAGGCTGTCCGGCACATGCGGACGGTCATGGACGAGGTCCGCAAGCTGCAGACCCTGGACGAGGACGAGCTGATGGCTGAGGCCAAGAACCTCGGCGCTCCGGCCGAACTGCTCACCGAGGTCAAGAAGCTCGGCCGGCTCCCGGTGGTCAACTTCTCCGCCGGCGGCATCGCCACCCCGGCCGACGCTGCCCTGATGATGCAGCTGGGGGCCGACGGCATCTTCGTCGGCTCGGGCATCTTCAAGTCGAAGAACCCAGCCGCCCGGGCGAAGGCCATCGTCCTCGCCACCACGCACTACAACGACCCCAAGGTCCTCGCCGAAGTCTCCAAGGACCTGGGCGAGGCCATGCCCGGCATCGAGATCTCCAAGATCAACCAGGCCGAGATGATGCAGACCCGCGGCTGGTGAGCGGAAGGGACGAACATGGCGCCGAGAGTCGGAGTACTGGACCTGCAAGGTGACGTCAGCGAACATGTCGAGGCCCTTCAGCGGGCCGGCGCGGAAGCGGTTCGGATCAAGCGCGTCGAGCAACTGGCCGACTTGGACGGGCTGGTCATCCCGGGCGGCGAGAGCACGGCCATCGGCAAGCTGATGACCCACTATGGTTTCATGGAAGCCATCCCCCGCCAGGCCGCCCGGGGCATGGGCGTGTATGGGACATGCGCCGGCCTCATCCTGGTGGCCACCGAGGTCGAGGGCTCCGACCAGCCCAGGCTCGGCCTGATGGATATGGTGGCCAAGCGCAACGCCTTCGGTCGCCAGGTGGACAGCTTCGAGGCCGACCTGGACATCCCTGAACTCGGCCCCGAGCCGATGCCGGCGGTCTTCATCCGCGCCCCATACGTGGGCAGCGTCGGCAAGGGCGTGAAAGTGCTGGCCAAGGTCGGGGAAAAGATAGTCATGGCCGCCAGTGGCAAACATCTGGTGACGGCCTTCCATCCTGAGCTGACCGAGGACGCGCGGGTCCACCGCTATTTCGTCGAAAGGCTTAGGAAGTCCTGAACGAAAAGGACGCCGGGGCGGTCGCCCCGGCGTTGTTCTTGAGGGGGCAAACGATGGATTATCTCCTGCGGGCCGCCGACACGGACGGGCTGGTGCGGGCTTTCGCCGCGGTGACCACGGACATCGCCGGCGAGGCGGCCCGACGCCACGGGACCTACCCGGTGGGAACGGCCGCGCTGGGCCGAGCCCTGACGGCCGCCGCTTTCCTGGGGGCCAACCTGAAAGACGACGGGGCGGTGACCCTCCGCATCCTCGGCGACGGTCCCCTCGGCGGGGTCATCGCTTCCGCGAACGCCCACGGCGAGGTCCGGGGCTACGTCAAGAACCCCGACGTCGACCTGCCGTCGGCCGCGCCCGGCAAGCTCGACGTCGGCCGCGCCGTCGGTCACAGCGGGTCGTTGTACGTCACCACCGACCTGCGTCTGAAGGAGCCGTACACCGGCGGCGCCCCGATTGTCTCGGGCGAGATCGCCGAGGACATGGCCAACTACTTCCGAGTCTCGGAACAGACCCCGTCGGCCGTCGCCCTCGGCGTGCTCGTCGGGACCGACGGCGGGGTCCTGGCCTCCGGAGGGCTGATGGTGCAGGTTCTGCCGGGGGCGGACGGGCAGATGACGGCCCGCCTGGAGGACAACCTGGTCCACCTGGGCCAGGTGAGCCGGCTGATCAACGCGGGCAGCACGGCCGAGGACCTTCTCCAGGCCGGCCTGGCGGGGGTCGACTTCCGGGTCTTGGCCCGCACCGAGCTTCGGTTCCGCTGTCACTGCGACCGCGACCGGGCCGCCGAGCTCCTGATCTCGCTGGGCCGGGAGGAGCTGGCCGACCTGGCCGAGAGAACCGACCCGACCGAGATGCGCTGTCACTTCTGCAACGAGGTCTATCGCTTCACGCCGGAAGAAGTCCGAGTCTTGCTGGACAGGGCACTGGCGGCGAAACATAAAAACGAAGCGCCCGCCGCGGGTGGCGCACCGCCCGGAGAAAACGGGCCGGAAGGGTAGGGCGGGCCGACCGCGAAAAGGAAAGAGTCGACAGTACGCAGGCGACCGTCAGGCCGCCCAATGGAGGTAGAGACGGACGATGGCCAAGGCAAGACCGCAGGCGGAGATCGGCATCTTCGGGGGCTCGGGTTTCTACAACTTCCTCGACAACGTCACCGAGGTCTGGGTGGAGACCCCCTACGGGGCCCCGTCGGACAAGATCGCGCTGGCCGAGGTGGGCGGCCGGAAGGTGGCCTTCCTCCCGCGGCATGGCCGCGACCATCGCTTCCCGCCGCACAAGGTGCCTTACCGGGCGAACCTGTGGGCCATGAAGGAACTCGGCGTCGAGCGGGTCATCGGGCCCTGCGCCGCCGGTAGCCTGCAGCCCGAGATCAAGCCGGGAGATTTCGTGGTCACCGACCAGTTCGTCGACCGGACGTGGGGCCGGCCAGACACCTTCTACGACGGCCCGCTGACGACCCACGTCAGCGCCGCCGACCCCTACTGCCCCGTCCTCCGCAAGGTCGCCATCGACCAGGGACGGGCTCTCGGCCTGCCCCTTCACGACCACGGGACGGTCGTCGTCATCCAGGGTCCCCGCTTCTCGACGCGCGCGGAGAGCCGCTGGTTCTCCAAGATGGGCTGGGAGGTCATCAACATGACCCAGTACCCAGAGGGCATGCTGGCCCGCGAACTCGACATGTGCTACGTGAACATCGCCCTGATCACCGACTACGACGCCGGGCTCGAAGGCCGCCCGGACATCAAGCCGGTCAACCACGAAGACGTCATCAAGGTCTTCAACGACAACAACGACAAGCTGCGCGAGCTGCTCTACAAGATGATCCCGGCCATCCCGCCCAAGCGCGAGTGCGCCTGCGGGACGACCCTCGCCCACAGTCGCACCTGACGCGGCGCTCGCGATGGAGGTTCACATGGAACCGGTCCAACCGATCCAGTACAAAGACGGCCGTCTGGCCCTCATCGACCAGCGGCGCCTGCCTCTCGAACTGGTCACCGTGGAGTGCGAGACTTACGAGGACGTGGCCAAGGCGATCGAGGACATGGCCGTCCGCGGGGCCCCGGCCATCGGCATCGCCGCCGCGTACGGCGTGGCCATGGGGGCCAAGGCGCTGGCGACCGGGGCGACCTTCTCCCGCCCGGGCGTGCCCGGGGGGACGTCCGGGGCCGCTGCGACGGAGCTGTTCCTGGGGGCCCTCGAGGGCATCGGGGAGCGGCTGAAGAGGACCAGGCCGACGGCGGTCAACCTGTTCTGGGCCGTCGACCGGATGATGCGCGTGGCCACCGCCCAGGCCTCGCGCGGGCCGATGGGCATCAGCGTGGCCCTCTTCGAGGAGGCGAAGGCCATCGCCGACGAGGACGTGGCGATGAACCGGCGCCTCGGCGATTTCGGTCAGGCCCTCGTCCCGGACACCGCCACCGTCCTGACCCACTGCAACGCCGGGGCCCTGGCCACCGGCGGGTTCGGGACCGCCCTGGGCGTCGTCCGGGCGGCGGTGGCCGCGGGAAAGCAGGTCCAGGTGCTGGCCGACGAGACGCGACCGCTGCTGCAGGGGGCCCGGCTGACGGCCTGGGAGCTGTCGCAGGAAGGAATCCCGGTGACCCTCATCACCGACAGCATGGCCGGCCACATGATGCAGCAAAAACGGGTCGACGTCGTCATCGTCGGGGCCGACCGGATCGCCGCCAACGGCGACACGGCCAACAAGATCGGCACCTATTCCCTGGCCGTCCTGGCCAAGGAGCACGGACTGCCGTTCTACATCGCGGCTCCTTCATCGACCATCGACCTCAGCCTGGCCGACGGAAAGGGTATCGTCATCGAAGAGCGGCGGGCGGAGGAGGTCACCAGGATCGGCCAGACGGTCATCGCCCCGCCCGGCGTCAAAGTGGCCAACCCGGCTTTTGACGTCACTCCCGCGCGCCTGATCACCGCCATCATCACCGACCGCGGCGTCGTCAAGCCGCCATATCACGACAACCTGCGTGCGCTCTTCGGGGCGCGCTGAAGAAGGTGCCGCAACAGGCCAGCGAATGTCCGCCAAATTGACAGTGCTTGAAAACGCGTGATATACTTTTTTCGCTTCCGTTGCCGCCGTGATTGTCTTGAAAAGCAGCCGTGGCGCGGCGGAAGGCGCGGATTCAAGGGACACGAGGAAGACGTCTCGGAGGGGTGTCCGAGGGGTTTAAGGAGCTGGTCTTGAAAACCAGTGTCCCCGCAAGGGGCCGTGGGTTCGAATCCCACCCCCTCCGCCGTTCGAACCCGCAAAACTTGTTTTGCCGCGGCGGATGTGCTATGATATTTAAGCTACTTTAGAAGCCACAGTCTTCGCGCTGAGTCGCTCAACCTCGCGACGAACGCTCGGACTGGTTTGACAACCCGGAGAGATACCCAAGAGGCTGAAGGGGCGGGTTTGCTAAACCTGTAGTAGGGCGTTTAGCTCTAGCGAGGGTTCGAATCCCTCTCTCTCCGCAGTTCCTTGGAAGACACGCGCCCGTAGCTCAGTTGGATAGAGTGACAGACTACGAATCTGGAGGTCGCAGGTTCGAATCCTGCCGGGCGCGCCGTAGGGGATGTGGCCAGTGTCCACATCCCTTTAGTTTTTCGGCCGCGACGAACGACCGGCCCGGGCGCCGCGCGGCGGGCCGTCCACACGCGGCGGGCCGTCCACTTGAACGCGCGGACCGTCTGTGCTATGATAAAAAATGCGCTATTGTGCGCTGCGCGCCCGTAGCTCAGGTGGATAGAGCAGCGGTTTCCTAAACCGCGTGTCGGTGGTTCGAGTCCTCCCGGGCGCACCAAAGACCGCCGGGGCCGGGTGCCGGCCGCGAAAGAACGCTCTTTCCGGCGGCCACTGGCCCCTATTTTTGACTCAGGGGCCGTAAACCCATGAGTGACGAAGAATTCATGCGTGAAGCTCTGGCCGAAGCCCGCGAGGCGGCGGCCGCCGGCGAGGTTCCCATCGGCGCGGTCGTCGTGGCCGATGGCCGCATCGTGGCGAGGGCCCGCAATCGCCGGGAGGAGCTCAACGACCCGACCGCGCACGCCGAGATCCTGGCCCTCCGCGAGGCCGGGGAGAAGCTCGGTGGCTGGCGTTTGGGCCGGGCCGCGCTCTACGTCACCGTGGAGCCCTGCCCGATGTGCGCCGGAGCGATGGTTCAGGCCCGCCTGGGACGGCTCGTCTACGGGGCCCGCGACCTCAAGGCCGGGGCCGTCGAGTCCACGGTCAACCTGGTGCGCAACAAGGCCTACAACCACCAGGTCGAGGTGCGAGCGGGGTGCCTCGAGGACGATTGCGCCGAGGTGATGTCCCGCTTCTTCGCCGAGCGCCGCGACGGCGACGGCGATTGACCGGTCCCGCGGACCCGCGGCGCGTGATCCCCAAAATCAAATCGACGGATTCTCTATTCAAGCACACGGAGAGATGGCTGAGTGGTTGAAGGCGCTCGCCTCGAAAGCGAGTAGGCGGCTAACACCTGCCTCGTGGGTTCGAATCCCACTCTCTCCGCAGGGTTCGGACAACCAAATAGGTTTCAGTCGTAGAGCGGTTCGGAGAGATGCCGGAGTGGTCGAACGGGCTCGCCTGGAGAGCGAGTAGACGGGCAAAACTCGTCTCGTGGGTTCAAATCCCACTCTCTCCGCAGTACTGTCTGCGGGTCAACCCGCAGGCCGGTTTTGGTCGTGCTAGACGGGGAGGTAGCGGTGCCCTGCACCCGCAATCCGCTATAGCGGGGTTGAATCCCCGCCCGAGGCTTCCGTCCTGTGGGGCCTGCCCAGCGCAAGCGGCGACGAAGACTTGGTCCCGCGCAACGTGAACTCACGAACCCCGCCAGGCCCGGAAGGGAGCAACGGTAAATGAGCCCTCGCGTGTGCCGCGGGGCAACCTGGTTGGAGCTGGCTACGGTGGTAACGCCCGGAGGCGGTTGTCGAAGGTGGGTGCACGACCAAGAGATTTCATGGGCGCCGTCAATTAGACGGCGCCTATTTGTCGTCGCGCGAGCGCGGCGGATGAAGGGCCGGCCTCAGGTGGCGCAGGGATTCAGGCCGCGCGACGCGAATACCACGGCGTCCGCGAAAAACCGCGGAGCGGAGGGGGTGACCGGCGGTGACGTACCGTGCCCTGTATCGAGAGTGGCGCCCGCAGACCTTCGGCGAGGTCGTCGGGCAAGAGCACGTGGTCAGGACCCTCAAGAACGCGCTGGCCGGCGGGAACGTGGCCCACGCCTATTTGTTCTGCGGGCCCAGAGGGACGGGCAAGACGACCATCGCCAGGCTCCTCGCCAAGGCCATCAACTGCCAGGCGCTGCGCGACGGCGAGCCCTGCAACGAATGTGATTCATGCCAGGCCGTCACCCAGGGCTCGTCCATGGACGTGATCGAGATCGATGGGGCCTCATACGGACTCGTCGACGACATCCGCGACCTTCGCGAGAAAATCCAGATGGCGCCGGTCGGTGCGGGCCGCCGGGTATACATCATCGACGAGGTTCACATGTTAGGCCGCGGGGCCTTCGCCGCCCTTTTGAAGACCATCGAGGAGCCGCCGCCGCACGCGGTCCTCATCCTGGCCACGACCGAGCCCCAGAAGGTGCCGGTGACCATCACCTCGCGTTGCCAGAGGTTCGATTTTCATCGCCTGTCGGTGGCCCAGATCGAAGCGCAACTCGTGAAGGTCGCCGCGGCGGCCGGGGCGCAGGCCGACGCCGAAGTCCTCCGGACCATCGCCCGTAAGGCCGAAGGGGCCATGCGCGACGCCCTCTCTCTTCTCGACCAATGCCTGGCCTTCGCGGCCGGGCCGCTGACGATGGAGGATGTCCGGGCGGTCCTCGGCAGGGTCAAGGACGACGTCCTGCTGGCCCTGGCCGGTCAGGTCGCCGCCGGCGACCTCCGGGGGTGCCTGGACACCGTGGCCGACCTGGTCGACGGGGGCGAGGACCTTCGCCAGTTCCTGAAGGACCTGGTCGCCATGTTCCGCGACCTCTTGGTGGTCAAGCTTTCGCCCGATTCGCCCGGCCTGGCCCTCTCGGTCGACCCGGCCAAGCTGGCCGCGGCGGCGACCACCTTCGACCCCGGACGTTTGCGCGACGTCATCGAGACCCTCTTGGACCGGGAAGACGAGATGCGGTGGTCGCCTCAGCCGCGCCTGGTCCTGGAGATGGCCCTTCTTCAGGCCGCCGGGCCGAGGATGAGCGCCACTGCCCCGGCCTTGACCGAAGCTGCACCCACGCAGGCGCGCGGGGAGCATACAGCCACGCTTCAGGCACCGGCACGTCCGGCCGCGGCCAAGACTAAAGCCGAGGTCGCGGTCAAGAAGGAGCCCGTCGCCAAAGCCACGGCCGCGGCTGTGGGGCCAGGTGCGGCGCCATCGCCGGTTCTGGCCGAGGTCCAGGCCAAGTGGCCGGACTTCGCCGAAGCCCTGAAGAAGCGGAGCGTCTCCACCCACGCCTTGCTGCGCGAGGCGGAGCCCGCGGCCTTCGACGGCGAGGCCCTGGTTGTCTCGTTCAACCACTCGGCCCTGCGCGACCTGGCCGGGCGCGACGAGCACCGCAAGGCCATCGAAGACGCGTTGTCGGAGATGCTCGGTCGCAAGATCCCGGTCATCTGCCGGCTGGCCTCCGAGGTGGCCGTCGGCCCAGACGCCGGCGCGGTCCCCGAGAAGGTTGCCGGGACGGCCGCCAAGCCTGCCCGGCCGAAGCCCGGCCAGGGAGAGGATCCGCTGGTCACCGCGGCGAGGGAGATCTGCGGCGACGTCGAGGTCAAAGAATAAGGCTAGGGGGCGGGAACCATGGGCATGAACATCAACAAAATGATGAAACAGGTCCAGAAGATGCAGCAGGACATGGCCAAAGCCCAGGAGGAGATGGCCAACCGGACCTTCGAGGCGACCGCCGGCGGCGGGGTCGTCCAGGTCGTCGTCAACGGGCATCACGAGCTGAAGAGCGTGACCATCAAGCCCGACGTGGTCGACCCGAAGGACGTGGAGATGCTCCAGGACCTCATCGTCGCCGCCGTCAACGAAGCATTGCGCAAGGCGGACGAGACCATCTCGGCCGAGATGGCCAAGCTGACCGGGGGCCTCAAGATTCCCGGGCTGTTCTGAGTCATGCCTTACTCCCCGGCGCTCGCCCGGCTCATCGATGAGCTGACCAAACTCCCCGGGATCGGCCCGAAGACGGCCCAGCGACTGGCCTTCTACCTCCTGTCCCGCCCGACCGAGGACGTCCAATCACTGGCCGCGGCGATGGTGACGGCCAGGGAACGGACCATCCACTGTCGCGTCTGCGGCAACCTGAGTGAGGCCGACCCGTGCTCCATCTGCACCGGCGACGGCCGGGACCGTTCGGTCATCTGCGTCGTCGAGGAGGCCAAGGACGTCCAGGCCCTCGAGAGGACCCGCGAATTCGCGGGGCTCTATCACGTCCTCGGCGGGGCCATCTCGCCGCTGGACGGCATCGGCCCGGAGGACCTGCGGATAAAGGAACTCCTTCGCCGCCTGGAGGGCGGGACGGTCAAGGAAGTCATCGTCGCCACCGACCCCAACGCCGAGGGCGAGGTCACCGCGATGTACCTGGCGCGGGCCCTGAAGCCTCTGAACGTGCGGGTGACCCGCCTGGCCAGAGGGCTGCCGGTCGGGGGAGACCTCGAGTATGCCGACGAGGTGACCCTGGGAAAGGCCCTCGAGGGCCGGCGCGCGTTGTAAGAAAGTCGATAACTGCACACAATCTCCTCGTGAGGTCGTCCATCGGAGCAACGCCACAAGGCGTCGCATAGGATGATGGCGACTCTCGACGAGGAGGTTTCGTCTCTGATGAAGCCAGGGAACATTTTCAACGCGGTGACCTCGAAGATCTTTCCCGAGGATGAACCGGTCGTCGGCCAGCCGCCGACCTTCGGCGACGCGGTCGAGCGGGCCCGGCGCGACTGGGTCACGGCCAAGTCATACTTCGAGGCGGTCACCGATCCGGACCTCGTCGACCACGCCATCTTCGCCCTCGAGGCCGCCGAACGCAAGTACATGTACCTCATCAAGCGGGCCAAGATCGAAGGGCTGACGCTGAGCTCCTGAAGGCCGGAGGCCCGGCCTCCGACGGCCCGGGAATAAGTCGTCCACCTCGCCAATAGGATTGGCTAAAGAGGGGGTGGACGATCGTGGACTATAACCTGATCATCGCCTACGCCTTCGGCATCATCCTGCTCTACCTGGTGGCCCGCCTGCTCCTGGTGCCTCTGCGCTACCTGGTCTACGCCCTATACAACGCGGCCATCGGCGGGCTGGTCATCTGGGGCCTGAACCTGGCCGGTCAGTACATCGGGTTCCGCCTCGCCCTGAACCCGGCGACCGCCCTCGGCGTGGGATTCCTCGGAGTTCCCGGGGTCGCCCTGTTGTTCGTCCTCCAGCGCCTCCTGGGCTGAAGCCGACGTCTTCCAGCCGCGGCCGCCTATACGGCCGCGGTTTTCTTGTCTTTTCGGCGAAAATGGGTTATCTTTGAAAGGTGCACCCGGCTGCGCGCTTGCTGGCCGGGCTCCCGACGTCCCTGGCCTTTCGGCCGGGGATGATGAAAGGCGGCTGGCCACCAGATGGACAACCCCAATAAGACAAACGGGGCCGACCCGCGCGCGGACCTCCCCGGCGAGGTGCGGGTCCGGTTCGCCCCCAGCCCCACCGGCTATCTCCACATCGGCGGCGCCCGGACGGCCCTTTTCAACTGGCTATTCGCCGCGCGCAACGGCGGGCGTTTCATCCTGCGCATCGAGGACACGGACTTCTCCCGCAAGGTCGAGGACTCAACCAGGCAGATCACCAGCACCATGCGCTGGCTTGGGCTGCAGTGGGACGAGGGCCCCGTCGCCGGCGGGCCGGTCGGCCCGTACTTCCAGTCCGAGCGGCTGGATCTCTATCGGAAGGCGGCCGACGAGCTGAAGGCGCGGGGGGCCGCCTACGACTGTTACTGCACCCCAGAGGAACTCGCGGAACGACGCGAGGAGGCCCGTCGGCTGGGTCGGGACCCGCGTTATGACGGCCGCTGCCGGAACCTGGCCGAGGAGGACCGGCGTCGTTTGGTCGCCGAGGGACGGCACTCGGTGCTGCGGCTGAAGACCCCGAAAGAAGGCCAGACGGTGGTCGAGGACCTCATCCGGGGGACCGTCGTCTTCGACAACGCCCTCCTCGATGACTACGTCCTGATGAAGTCGGACGGCGTGCCGACCTATAACTTCGCCTGCGTCGTCGACGACCACGCGATGGGGATGACCCATGTCATCCGGGCCGACGAGCACCTCTCCAACACGCCCAAACAGATGATCATCTACCGGGCCTTCGGTTGGGATCCCCCGACCTTCGCCCATGTCCCGATGATCCTCGCGCCCGACCGGTCCAAGTTGAGCAAGCGGCACGGCGCGACCTCCGTCGAGGAGTTCCAGGAGGCCGGCTACCTGCCCGAGGCCATCGTCAACTACCTCGTCTTCCTGGGCTGGTCGCCCGAGGGCGGCGAAGAGGTCCTGTCCGTTGACGAGCTGCGCCGTCAGTTCTCCCTGGACCGCGTGACCAAGAACGCGGCCATCTATGACACGACCAAGCTGACCTGGATGAACGGGCACTACATCCGGACCATCGACCTCGACCGGCTGACCGACCTGTCGATACCCTTCCTGGCCAAGGCGGGTCTGGTCACGGAACCGGTCGACCCATCCACGCGCTCCTTCGTCAAGGCCATCCTGACGGCCCTCCGCGACCGGGTCAAGACCCTGGGGGAACTGCCTGAGGTCACGGTCTATTTCTTCCGCGACGAATTCGGCTTCGACCCGAAGGGCGTGCAGAAACACCTCAGCTCGACCGATGCGGCGGGCCTCCTCGACCAGGCCCGAGCGGTCCTGGCCGGCCTGCCGCGCTTCGACGTCGAGGCCTGTGAGACCGCCTACCGCGGGCTCATCGAGAGCCTCGGGATCAAGGGCGGCGCGCTCATCCATCCGACCCGGGTGGCCCTCACCGGGCGGACCATCGGGCCCGGCCTGTTCGACATCATGGCTCTCCTCGGCCGGGAGCGTACCCTCACCCGGCTGGAAAAGGCCAGCGCCACAGCCAGGGAGGGCGGCCCCTGGCCGGAGCCGGTCGACCTGGGCTACCCGACCGTCCCCGGGCAGGCCGCAAAGACCTCCTGAACGAGCTCGACGGCCTTCTGCCGTCGATGGGTCGTCGCGCCGCACATGACGCTCACAACGCGTCAAAAGCCATGCCGATGGCGGTCGAACGATGAGTTGCGGAACGATGGTCGCGGTGCTATAATATAAAAGCGCCGCGGAACGGCGGCACGCAAGACGCACTTTGAAGATCACATAGCCAAGCCCGCGAATTCTCGCGAGGACCACTGGGGAGTGGTCTAATGGTAGGACGACAGACTCTGGATCTGTTTATGATGGTTCGAATCCATCCTCCCCAGCAAAGGAATCATAGCGGTCGTGCTTTGCGGTCGGGGTTCCAGGGCCGGGCGCTTACTTTACAGCCCCACGGCCCTGAGGTATAATGGTACTTGCTTTACGGCCCCTTCGTCTAGAGGCCTAGGACATCGCCCTCTCACGGCGGTGACAGGGGTTCGAATCCCCTAGGGGCTACAGGTTTCGGCTTGTCGGTGAAGCCGCAAAGGCTTCTTTTTATTCGCCCTCCGCGACCGCCCGGGATGATTTGAATAGACCGCGATGCACGTTGGACAACATATCTTATAGTCGGTCTGAGCGGTCATCCGGAGCGTTGACAAGTCGAGAACAGTGTGCTAGAATGCAAAACTGTGACTGCCCCAACGGGCGGTCACGTGAATTCCTTGAGACACTGGACCTTGAAAACTGAACAGTATGCGAAGGATAAGGCGAAAGGGATTGTGCGGAGCCTTATCGGATTTGCCGAAGACGAAAGCCAGTTAACTTAGAGCTGAAGATTGGCTCTTTGTGATAATCTTT
>JAJYMC010000014.1:0-35390 GCA_021787335.1 Bacillota bacterium
CTGAAGCCCGGCACTCTACTCCCTTGGGAGTAAATCCCGACCGGGCAACCTGGTAACTTCCCTTCGGGAATCCCACCCCTTCAGGGGTGGGAGGATGTCAACATTTGCCAACACCCACTCTCACGTGGCGGAAGCGGGCCGGGGCGGCCCCATGGCCGACCCGGATGGCCTGCATCGGCTCACCCTTGCCGCAGTTGGGGATGCCCCAGACGCGCCATTCGTCGCGGCCGGCGACGGCGTCGAGGGAGCCCCAGAACTCCGGGGTCAGACCGGTGTACGTCGGGTTCTTCAGCATCCGGCCGAGGGACCCGTCCTTGACCTCCCAGGCGACCTCCGTCCCGAACTGGAAGTTGTAGCGGCGGTCGTCGATCGAGTAGGACTTGTTGAGGTCCATGTAGATGCCGTCCTTGGTGTCCTTGATGATCTCGTCGAGGGACCAGTCACCCGGTTCGAGGTTGATGTTGGTCATCCGGATGAGCGGGATGCGGTCCCAGTTGACGGCGCGCATCGTGCCGTTGGAGACCTGGCCGACGACCGGGGCCGTCTCGCGCGAGGTCAGGTAGCCCTGGAAGATGCCCTTGTCGACGATGGTCGTCTGCTGGGCAGGCACGCCCTCGTCGTCGTAACCGAAGGAGCCGGCGCCACCCGGCACGGTCGAGTCGGCGGTCATGGTCACCTGGTCCGACCCGTAGCGGAAGTTCGCGCCCAGGAGGTCGGTGGTCAGGAAGCTCTTGCCGACGAAGCCGGCCTCGGTCCCCAGGACCCGGTCGAGTTCGATGGGGTGTCCGCAGGACTCGTGGATCTGCAGGCCGAGCTGAGAGCCCTCGAGGATGAGGTCCCGGTGGCCGCTCGGGCACTGCTCCGCGTCGAGCAGCTCGACGGCCTCGCGGGCGACCCGCTCGGCCTGTCCGGCGAAGTCGAGCTGTTCTATCCATTCATAGCCGGCCAGCCGGAAGTCCCCGCCGAACTGGGCCGGGTAGGATCGGTTCTGGACCTCGCCCCCACGGGCGGCGACGGCGGTGATGACCCCGCCCGCCTCGTCCAGCGATTGCTCGATGTATGAGCCCTCGGTCGAGGCGAAGACCTTGTCCTCGTGGTCGAGGCGCATGCCGGCGGTGGCCACGCGGACCTCCGGCGAGGCGTGCATCCGCTTCTCCGCGTCGAGCAGGAGGGCCAGCTTGTCCTCGAGCTTGACCTCGAACGGGTCGGTCTTTACCGGACCGCACCAGCGGCCCTCGACCGCCTCGAGCGGGCTGAGGACGACGTCCTTCTCCTTGACCCGAGCCGAGGCCCGGGCGATGCGCCCGGCCAGGTCGGCCACGCGGTCGGCCTCGGCCGGCGACAGGGTCGCGCTGGAGGCGAAGCCCCACGCCCCGTCGGCCAGAACGCGGACGCCGAAGCCGCGGTCGCGCCCGGTCGAGACATTGTCCACTTTACCGTTCTTGATGGCCACCGTCTCCTGACGGCTGCTTATCATCCTCACGTCGGCGTAACTGGCCCCGGCGGCCCGAGCCCGTTCCAGGACCCGACGACTGAAGTCCCTCAAACGGCCTTCCCCCTGAAGGCGCCCCGTGGCGGTAGCGGCCGGCGGGACGCGATGACTTTGTCCCTGCCCACTCTTTCGGACACTGGGAGTCTCATTCGACGCGAGAAGGGTTTGACCTGCCACGACGGTCCCGGCGAGTTTTGACCGATTCGGCGGCCGTCCGCTGTCCCGGGCGGCTCGCCAGATGTTGCCACCGTGTTCCAGCGGCCATCGGCTCGACATCCACTCCACCTCTGATCAGTTCCAACGCCCGCGCGGGCAGCCCCAGGCGGGCCACGACGTGGCGGCAAACCGCCACGACGTCCGCCCGGCGGGGGTCGAGCAGGATTCCGATGACCGTCCCGCTGTGAGCCACGTTGATCCCCACCGCTCCGACATCCTGCGCCAGCTCGCGGACGGGCTCCCAAAGCGGGTTGGGCAGGAGGTTCTGATGGGCCGCGGCGCTGAGGGTACTGGCTCGCCCCAGGGTCTCCGGGTCCCCGCGGCGGACAGCGGTCACGGCCAGGGCCAGAGCTTCGGCGACCTGCGGTTCCTTGCCACGGTTGGCCCGGGCCAGGTCAGCCCGGCGGTTGAAGGCCAGGCTGTCGACGATTCCGCCTGGATCAACCCCGACGATGGCCAGGGGCGGTGGGGGACCCAGCACTTCGGCCCGCCGGCCGCGGCGGTGGTCCACCAAGGCGATGCCCGGAAACATGATCCCATCGGTGGGTTCCACGGCGAGGCAACGGAGAAAGAGATCCTCTGGCCCGAGCGGCGCTCCTCCCCCCGCCACCGTCGCCGCACTCATGGCGGCGCAGAGGTCCGCCGTGCTGCTGGCCATGCCCGCCCCGGGGCGCAGTCGACTGTAGAGCCTGACAACGCCGCCAGGTCCCTGGGTGGGTTGATAAGCGGGCAAGGCCCGGAGGTCCGCGTGGGAGCCACCGGAGGGTGCGCGGGCCAGGGAGAGCAACGCCGCGGCCGTGCGCGGCCTGGGACGACCGCCGGCGAGCCGCCACTCCGCTGCGGCCGCGGAGCCACTAGCCTCGAGGGGCCGGGCCAAGGCTACGGTGTAGATCCCCACGGGGCAGGTGATCAAGAAGTCCTCCCCTTCCACCTGGCCCTGCACCAATTCGCCCCAGCTCCCCGGTACCCGGGCAATAACGGTTGGCCAATCCACTTTGATCCACTGCCTCCTCCCCACCGTCTTTGCTCGTTCCTCGCGCCGGACGGCGGCGCTCTCCCTGCCGCCTCCCGCATCGCCGCCACTTGTCCTTTCGCCATCGTCGCCACCTAGCTCAAAAGTCGATGCCCCGTTGCGCCGGCAGCCCCTGGTCGGCCCAGGGATGCTTGACCGCCTCCATCGTCGTGACCAGATCGGCAGCGGCCACCAGCTCCGGCAAGGCCCGCCGTCCGGTGAGGACGACATGGAGCTCCGACGGACGACGGCGCAGAAAATCTAAGACCTGAGCGGTGGGCAACGCCTCGGCCAATTCCGGGTGAGCCAGGACGTAGTTGATCTCGTCCAAGATGAGCACCCGGTACTCCCCAGAAAGAGCCCGTTTTTTGGCGTAGTCCCACGCCGCGGCCACCGCCCGGCGATGCTCTGGCCAGCTCTTTTGGCTATGGCCTGGAAGGGTGAAGCCCTCGCCCATGGCCCGCAGTTCGAAGCCTGGAAGGTTTGGGGCGGCCAGTCGCTCGCCGGTGGCCCGGCCGCCCTTGATGAACTGGACCATCAGGACGCGCAAACCGTGGCCGCAGGCCCGCAGGGCCAACCCCAGGGCGGCGGTGGTCTTGCCCTTGCCGTCCCCGGTATAGACAATGACCAGGCCCTTTCCCGCGGTCATTGCTGACCCGCAGCCGCAGTCTCGACGGCCTTCGGCGCCAAGCGCAGGTGGCACTGGGCACAATTCATTGGCGCCACCCCCTGGCGGGCCTCCTGGCGACGAGCCAGCACGACCCGGACGAGGTGCGGATGGCCCCCGAGGTTCCGACCGAGGTAAAGGGGGATCGTGGGGAATTCGCGACGCGCATCCTCGACCCACCCCGCGAGCCGCCGCAGCAGAACTCCATCAAACAAAAGGTAAGGCAGGACCACCACCCTCTCGACGCCGAGTCGGACCGCCCGCCGAATGGCTGTCGTCGGGTCGGGGGTGGCAACCCCCGTGTAGCTGATCTCCGCCACTGGCAGGCCCTGGTCCTCGGCCAGCAGCCGGGCCACCTTGGCCAGGTCGGAGTTGGCGTCGGCGTCGCTGGAGCCGCGGCCGACCAACACCGCCCCGATGCCGGCCCGGTCAAAGGGGCCGTGGGCGACCTCCACCTCGGTGAACCGGTGGTCGAGGACTTCGAGGACCAGCGGGTCGACACCGAAGGGCCGCCCATAACGGAACTCGACGTTGGGGTAGCGCGAACGCGCCTCGTCCAGGTACTCAGGGATCTCGATCTTGGCGTGGCCGGCGGCAAAGAGCGTGATGGGCAGGACCACCACCCGTTCGGCCCCGGCGGCGACGCACCGCGCCAGGCCGGTGGGGATGTCCGGCTCGGCCAGTTCGATGAAACAGGGCTCAACCAGTCCGCCGCCGCCGGCCGCTCGAACAGCCTCCACGAGCGATAAGAACTGCGCGTTTCCCTCGGCCACCCGGCTGCCGTGGCCAACCATCAACAGTGCTTCGGTCATTGGCCTGCGTCCCCTTTCTCCAAACGGTATTTGCCGGCGTAACCCCGGGGCGTAACCATGAAGCCCTTGTACACGAAGGTCTGGGAGTTGCCGACGATGACCGTGGCCAGCATCCCGACGGGGTGGTCGAGGAGGTGGTCGAGGTCGGTGATGACGACCCGTTGGCCGAGACGATAAGCCTCATGGACCAGGGCCACGGGGGTGGTCCCCGGCCGGTGGCGGGTGATGGTCGCCCTGGTCACGGCCAGAGGCTCCTTTCGCCGGGTCGCGCTGGGGTTATAGAGGGCGATGACGAAATCGGCGCCGGCCGCCGCGGCCACGCGGCGGGCGATAACCTCCCAGGGGGTGAGGTGATCGGACAGGGAGATGGTGGCGTAGTCGTGCATCAACGGCGCACCGACCAGGGCGGCGCAGCTGTTGGCGGCCGTCGTCCCGGGGATAACCTCCACTTCCAGCCCAGCCGCCGGATCCCAGCCGCGCTCCCGCAGGATCTCGAAGACGAGGCCGGCCATGCCATAGACCCCCGGGTCTCCCGAGGAGACAACGGCCACCCGCCTCCCCTCCTCAGCCAGGTCCACCGCCTGTTGGACCCGGATGACCTCCTCGGTCATGCCGCTGGCGATGACCGTCTTGCCGGGGCCGAGGTCGCCAAGGAGGTTCAGGTAAGTCTTGTACCCCACGACCGTGTCGGCCTCGGCGATGGCCGCCTCGGCCCGCCGGGTCATCTGTTCGCGGGTGCCGGGACCGATCCCGATGACCAGCAGCTTTCCTCGGTAGTCGCTCATTCCCTCGACCCCCCACCTTCGCTTCTGACGACGCGCGCTAGGCGCTCTAGCAGTTCTCCTTGGGTCCGGGGTAGGCCCACGCCAGGGGCTAGCCAACCCAGGTCACGAAGCCTAAACCCGACCTCGAGCACCCAGGGCGGGCGCAGGCCGCCCGCCGCCAGCAGCGCCCGGTCCATCAAGACCTCCGCCGGGGGCCCCTGTCGGGCCACCGTTCCCCGGTTCAGCACGGCGACCTCGCCGGCCCAACCATAGGCCAAGTCGATGTCGTGGGTGACCAGCACCAGGCTGGTTCCTGCCAGATGCAGCTGCTCCAGGGTCAGCAACAGTTGCTGAGTCCCTCGAGGATCCAGTCCAGCCGTCGGCTCGTCCAGGAACATGAGGCGTGGCCCCATGGCCAGCACCCCGGCGATGGCCACCCTTTTTCGCTGCCCAAAGCTGAGGGCGTGGGTCGGACGGTCGGCCAGGTCGGCTATGTCCAGGGCGGCCAGGGCCGCCCCCACGCGCTCCCGGACCACCGGCAAGGGCAGACCGAGGTTCAGCGGTCCGAAAGAGACGTCCTGGTAGACGGTAGCCGCGAACAGCTGGTCGTCGGGGTCCTGAAGGACCACACCGATCTCCTGCCGCCAAACCCCCACCCCACGGCGGCTGTAGTCGAGGGGCCGTCCCTCCAGACGGATTTCGCCGCGGTCCGGCCGCAGGACGCCGCTGAGAAGAAGGAGGAGGGTGGTCTTGCCGGCACCGTTGGCTCCCAGGACGGCAAGGCGACCGTTGTCGGGCACGGTCAGGGTCAGGTCATTGAGGACGGTGTCTCCGTCGGGATAGCGGTAACTCAGGCCGAGGGCCTGCAAGATGGGCTTAGACAAGAGGATCACCTGCTCAGATGAAGGCTGAGGAAGGCCGTCGCCAACTGCAAGGCCAGGATTCCGCCCATGACGGGCCACGAAGGTCGGCCCTCGTCGACGAGTACGGGCAAATCGCCCCGGTACCCCCGGGCGGCGAGTCCCATCTCCAGGCGCCGCGCCCGGTCGAGGACCCGGCCGAGGAAGGCTGCCGTCAGCATGGCCAGCGAACGGTAGGTCCGCCGCCAGCCTGAGTAACCCAGACGGATGTCCTGAGCGGTCCGCATGGCTTCCAGGGTGTCGGAAAAGACGAATAAGAATCGGTAGGTAACCATAATCAGGTCGACGACCGCCCCGGGCACACGCCACCGACGGAACAACGGCAACAGATTCTCGACTGGGGTGGTCAAGATCAAGAAGTTCAGGCTGGCGATGGCGGTCAGGGCCCGGAGGACCAACTTCAGGGCAATGATCCTTCCCGACGGGAGCAGGACGAAATGCCACCCCAGACCCGGTTCCCCGGCCACGCCGACCATCACCGCCGCGGCGCCGGCCAGGACAAATCCAACCGGAGCCAGCAGCAACCGAAGGTAGGCGACCGCCGGCACGCCGGCCCCGCCGATGGCTGCCGCGAGCATGATCGCGGCGATGATCGGCCCCGCCGGGTAGGGAGGAAGGACCAGATCCAGTATGAGCATCCCGAGAGCCAAGACCAGCTTCTCTATGGGATGCCGCCGACGCCAGCGGTTGTGGTGAGCCACACGGTCGATGAGGCGCATGCTCTCGCCTATCTCTTGGCCGAGACTCGGCCACGGACGAAGCCGAGGTAGTATCCGATGACACCGGCGCCGGTCGCCGCCTGCAGGGAAAAGAGAAGCGTCTCAACCTCCGAACCGGGCGGCTCCCAAAGGGGCCGGATCCATGGCCGGTAATTGGGGTGGGTCTGGGCGATGAGTTCCTGGGCCTGCCCGTCGGTGCCGGCGAAGGTCTCGGCCCCCGTGCCGTGGAGCCCCGCGCGCCAAAGAGGCAAGCTTATGAGCACCGCCGTCATAAGCGCCAGCAGCACCGTTTGCCGCCTCACTCCGCGATCCCCCCCGTCTCGGTCTTGGTCACGATGCCCAGGTCGCGCAACTCGGGCCGGCTATAGGCGATGAGCTGGTTCATGACCAGCACCGTCAGGAAACCCTCACTGGCGGCCAGGGGAACCTGGGTGATGGCAAAGATTCCCATAAACTTGAGCATCGCTCCGACCACGCCGCGCGCCGGATCCGGAAACGCCAGGGCCAGCTGGACGGAAGTGGTGACATACGTAGCCAGGTCGCCGAGGGCAGCCGCAAAGAACAGGGCCGGCCCCAGCGACAGACCCGCCCGACGGGCCAATCGATAGATCCCGTAGGAGACCCAAGGTCCGACTATGGCCATGGAAAAGGTATTGGCGCCCAGGGTGCTGATGCCACCATGGGCCAACAGGAGGGCCTGAAAAAGCAGGACGATGAGCCCGATCACGGTCATGGCCCCGGGGCCGAAGATCACCGCTCCCAGACCGATGCCCGTCGGGTGTGAACTGCTACCGGTCACCGAAGGGAGTTTGAGCGCCGACAAGGTGAAGGTGAAAGCCGCCGTGACCCCCAAGAGCAGCTTGACTCGCGGGTTTTCCTCCATCCGTCTGGAAATGGACCGCGCGCCGGCGGCCACGAAGGGGGCGGCGGCGACGGTCCAGGCGACACAGTGCTCGATGGGCAGGTAACCTTCCATGATGTGCATGGCGAAAGCCCCTCCTCGATGATGTCTTTGCTAGCAACGGGTCCTGGCCACGGCGACGGTGCAGTTGGCGAATTTGCGTTTGGCCACAGCCAGCGTGGCCCCCGGCCCGGCGCTGACCAAGGCCGCCGGCTCGGCCACCCCCTGGACGCCCACGTAGCGCCAAGCAACCTGGCTGGGGTTGGGCACGACCACCGCGTTCAACCGGTCTTTGTCGAAAAACTCCACCGGCACCCCGGCCTCCTTGGCCGCCGCCAGCAGCCCAACCTCGTCGGCCTTGGCCTCGATGCTGGCCCAGTTGCGCACGGCCAGGGGCGAAAGGCCCCCATCCTCGAGGGTCGTGGCCACGGCGGCGGCGATTTCCCCAGCGGGTGTGCCCCGGTTACACCCCACCCCCACCGCCAGGGAACGAGGGCGGTACACCACCGTCGGGCAGGGCAGAGTCTTGAAAACGTCGGTCCGGTCGCTGATGACCAGGGCCGCGGCGGCGCCGGCGCCTTCGGCCAGCTCGGCCACGGTGCGAAGGTTTGCCGGCAGGGGCCGATTCGCCGGCCACCAGTTGAGTTCCCCGGCCTCCTGGTAGAGGGCGACAGGCTCACCGTTGACCAACGCGGCGCTGACCGCCGTGACGTGCTCCCAGCTACGGTCGTCGATACGCCAGCCGTGCTCCCGGCCGAACAGGTCCACGGCGATGGTCCCCTGGACGTCGGAGGCCGTGGTGATGACCGCCTGCGCCCCGATGGCGTCGGCGACGCGTTGGGCGAGCTCGTTGGCCCCGCCCAGGTGCCCCGACAGCACGGCCACGGCGAAATGGCCGCCTTGATCCACCACCACCACCGCCGGGTCGACGTGCTTGCCGCGAAGATGGGGAGCGAGGATCCGTACGACCACTCCCATGGAGAACAGGAAGATGATCCCGCGGTAATCGGCAAAAAGGGCCGGCACAATCCATCCGGGCGAGCCGGTGAAAGGAATGGTCCGCCGTCTCCCTTCGGAGGCGTCGAAGGCGGCCTCGCCGGCGAACCTCTCGGCCACCCACAGGTCGGCCTCGGGGAAGGCCTGCCCAAGGCGGGCGGCCAGGGCGGCGCCCCCTCTGGTGATGGCCACGATGGCCAGGTTGGACAGCCCCTTCATGACCTCGAAGACCCCTTCCCTCCGGGCCGGCGGCCGTGGGCAAAAGCTGGGTCGTAGAGCCGCGAGCGGTGGCCACCGGCACCGCCACCGGGCCTGGCCAGGTCGGGGTCAAAGACCGGTCCGACCAGTATCAGAGCGTGCCGGTCGATCCCTGTCGCGCCGACCTTGTCGGCGATGTCGCCGAGGGTTCCCCGGACGACCTTTTCGTCGGGCCAACTCGCCTTCTGGATCACCGCCACGGGCGTCGCCTGGCCGTAGCCTCCGGCCGCCAGTTCCACGGCGACCTGACCGATCATTCCCACCGAGAGATAGAGGACGAGGGTGGCGCCGTGGGCGGCCAGACCCCGAAGTTTTTCCCCGGCGGGCATCGGCGTCCGGCCCTCCAGGCGGGTCAGGATGACCGTCTGGGCCAGGCCCGGGACGGTCAGTTCGGCACCCAGGGCAGCCGCGGCGGCGAAGACCGAGGAAACCCCAGGGACAACTTCGTACGGAATCCCCTCGCGGTTCAAGGCGGCCATTTGCTCGAAGATGGCCCCGTAGACCGAGGGGTCTCCGGTGTGGACCCGGGCCACCACCTTGCCCTGGCGGGCGCTGGTTACGAGGATGGCCAGGATCTCCTCGAGGGTCAGTCGGGCGCTGCCATGGATCTCGGCCCCGGGCCGCGCCCAGCGAAGCATGGCCTCGCTGACGAGGGAATCGGCGTAGACGATGACGTCGGCTGTCTCCAGCAGGCGCCGACCTTTAACGGTGATGAGCTCGGGGTCGCCGGGCCCGGCACCGATGAAATAGACCTTACCGGTGGCGATCATGGATTTTCCTCACCAGCAAAAGAGAGAAGTAGTCGAGGTCGTGGCCGCGGAGTCCCCGGATGTCGTGGACGAGTTGCTCCTGTCCGGGAACGCTGACCCGGGTCACCAGGCGGGCATCGGCCAGACGCCCGAGGCTTTCCAGGGCCGACCAAACCGTATCGAAATAGGCGCTCACCTTGAGGAAGACCACCGTATCGAAACCCTCCAGGACCCGCCGCGCGTCCTCGACATCGCCCACCTCGGCGACGACGGCCAGGCGGTCGTCGCGCAGCCCGAGGGGGAAACCCAGCCGGGCGGCGGCAGCCAGGAAAGACGACACCCCCGGAACCACCTCCACCTCAACCTTCGGGTTGACCTGGCGAAGGTGATTGTACAGATGGACGAAGGTTGAGTAGAAGAACGGGTCGCCTTCGGTGACAGCCGCTACGGACAATCCCGCCTCCAAGCGTCTGAGGACAGTCAGGGTGTTGCGCCGGACCTCCGTCTCGACCCGGGCCAGGTCGCGGGTCATGGGAAAGTCTAGCTCGAGGACCTCCTGCCGCGTCGGGTCGACGTACTGGCGCACGACCTGCCAGGCAAAGCCGTCGCCTTTCCGGCGTCCTTTGGGCACGGCGACCACCGGACAGGCGGCGAGGATCCGGTGGGCTTTTATGGTGATGAGTTCGGGGTCTCCCGGGCCGACGCCGAGTCCGTAGAAGCGTCCCAAGCCACCGCCAGAACGGCGGACGTCTTCTTCCGAGGGCCCGGAGGACCCCGAGTTCCCCTCCGGTTGAGGCGCCGCCTCCCCATCAGCCTCATCGCGCACCGCGGCGACGACGTAGACCGGGTCCAACGCCTCGAGCCGGGTGAGATCGAGAATCGGTCGGGACCTGGCCACCTGAAGCAGGACGATCTGCGACGGCCAGCCCACTTCCCGCAACGCGACCAGGCACTGCTGGAGATTTTCCAGGGTGACGACGTTGGCCACCAGACGCCCTCTGGGGCGGAGGCGGCCGGCCGCCAGGCGAACCAAATCAGCTATGGACCCCGAAGAACCCCCGATAAAGACGGCATCAGGATCCGGCCAGTCGGTCAGGACCTCCGGCGCCCGCCCATGGACGACGGTGACGTTGGTGGCCCCGAAGCGCTCCACGTTGCGGCGGGCGATGGCGGCATCCTCGGCGTTTTTCTCGACGGCGAGAACCCACCCGGCCGGTCCGACGAGGTTGGCCGCCTCGATGGCCACCGAACCGGTAGCCGTGCCGATGTCCCAAACGATGTCGCCCGGTCGAAGGGCAAGCTTGGCCAAGCTTACAGCCCGCACTTCCTGTTTGGTGATGAGGCCCCGCCGGATGGTGCGCTGTTCGAAGCGGTCGTCCGGAATGCCCAAGGGGTGTCGCACTAGGTCGTCGCCTCTCTTTCCCGGACCAAAATGACGACGTTAAGGGGCGCCCAAATCTGTCGCGTCAATCCAGCCAGGTCCGTTTCCACCACGCGTTCATCGGCGCCACCCAGGTTCTCGCAGACGTAGGCCCGGTACCCGCCCACCTCGGCGGCGAGCAAGTCCCGGCCGATGGCGTCGGGAGAGTTGGTCGCGTCGGTGAACAGGCCGACCTTATCGGCCCGACGGACCAAGTCTGCCAGACCATCCAGGGGCCGGCCGTGGACCGAATGGAGGACCGCGCCGTCCCAGGGGATCTTGACGCGGGCGAAAGCCAGGGTCATGGCGCTGACGTTGGGGTGGATACGGATGCGCTCCTTGCCGAGGGCTGTAGCGAGATAGCCGGCGATGCCGTAAAAGTTGGGATCCCCCGAGGCCAGAACCACCGACTGTCGTGTCTCTTCCGCCAGGCGCAGGGCCAGGTCGGCCAGATCGCCGCGAATGGGCCATTTTTCGGCCCGATGGTCGGCGAAAAAGGCCAGGTGGCGCTGGCCGCCCACCAGCACCTCTGCCTTCTCGACGAGGCGTAAGGTCTTTAAGGTCAGGCTGTCGGGGCCGTCGTCCAGGATACCGACGATCTCCACGGTCGACGCGGCCGACCAGGCCGGTACCTCTGCCCGGCCCAGGGGCCGGCCGTCGAAATCGACGAGGATGGCCTCAATGGCGTAGGGGGCCTTGACCTCCTCGCGCATCCGCTGGGCCGCCAGCTGACACAGACGCTGGAAGAGGCAGCCCAGCCCCTCCCGGAGGCAGATCTCCTGGATGTGCCGGGCGGTATTGGCCTGGGCGATCTCCTCGACCACCGCGGGCGCTGCCCCGCAGTCCTCCCCGGCAAGGCGAGCCAGGAAAGCCGGGGCGACCTGAGAGCTGTTGACGTGCAGCAAGAAATGACCCTGGGCCACCTTGGACAGCTTGCCAACCATGCTGAGCACCGTGACCTTGGTCACCCCGGGGCGACCGGCGGCCTCCTTGAGGGACCAGCCGAGGAACTCGCCCATCTGGATGAAGGCCACCTCCGGCAGGTCCCTCAAGATGCCCTGGGCGAACCGCTCACTGCGCCCGCCGGTGGTGAACACCAGTTGGCTGGCCCCTTGGGCCAGGGCGACGTCGATGCCCTGGGTGATGGTGGCCCGGTAGGCCGCGGTGGAATAGGGAACGACGATGCCCGTGGTCCCCAGGATGGAGATGCCCCCGACGATGCCCAAGCGGGGGTTCAAGGTTCGCCTGGCCAACTCTTCGCCGCGAGTCACCCAGATCTCGACCCGCAGGCCCCGGTCGCCGCGCTCGGCCAGGACCTCGCCGGCGGCCTCGCCGACGTGGCCCACGATCATCCGACGGGGAACGGGATTGATCGCCGGCCCCCCGACCTCCAGCCCCAGCCCGGGCTTTGTCACCGTACCCACCCCCGGCCCGCCGGCCACGACAATGCCCGGCGTCGTCGTCCAGGTCACCGTTGCCCCGATCTCAGCCCTGTGGGTGACGTCGGGGTCATCCCCGCCGTCCTTGATGCACGAGCAGCGGGCGAAGTCCGGGCCAAACTCGCAAGAGTGCAAGGCGAAGGTGGCCTGCCGGCCTCCGGGGAGACGGATGGTCACCTGGTCCTGCCTGGTCTGGGTCAGCAGGGCACGGGTCGCCGCCAGGGCCGCGGCGGTGGCGTTGGCCCCCGTGGTGTAGCCAGTCCGCAATTTCTTCTGGTCGCGCCGGTTTGCTCCCGCACCAGCGCCCTCACCCGGGCCGGCGCCCGTCGCTGCGCCGGCCTTCCTCTCCTCAATCATGGTGCAAACCCGCCTCCCCCTGCGTCGCCCCGGTCTCCGGCCCAGGCGCGGCGCGGTCGCGTTCCCGGTAGTGGTCGCCGGGCCCGCCCAGGCCCGTAGCCAGCTTGAGCAAGGCGTTGACCGCCGCCGCTGCCAGCGGGCTGCCGCCACGGTGGCCGCGAACGGTGATGTACGGAACCTTCCGGCCGACCAGTTCCTCCTTGGCCTCGGCGGCGTTGACGAAGCCGACGGGGATGCCGACAACGAGGGCCGGACACCCACCGACGCCGGCGTCGACCAGGTCGAGGAGGGCCAAGAGGGCTGTCGGGGCGTTGCCGATGGCCACCACCGCCCCCGCAAGGTCGGCGGCCCGCAGCCTGACTGCGGCCACGGCCCGGGTGGTCCCCTCGGCTCGGGCCTTGGCTGGGACACGGGCATCGTCGAGCAGGCAGACGATGGGGTTGCCAAACTTGCCAGCGAGGTCCCTACTCACCCCCACGGCGACCATCCGGACGTCGGTCAGGATCGGACAGCCCCGCCGCAGGGCGGCCACCCCCCCAGCCACGGCCCCGGGGGCGATGGCGATGAGGGGCGCCAGGCCCGGGTCTCCGGCGGCGTGAATGATCCGTTTGGCCACCGCCCGGTCGGCCGGGTCCGCCGGCAAGAGGTCGCCGGGGACCAACCGGTCGATGATCTGAAAGGAGCGCTCCTCGATGTCTGCGGCGGCCAGGCCGTAGCGTTCGACCAGGGTCTGACTCATGGCTGGCCCTCCTTCTCCTGCCCCAGGCGCTGCGCCCGGTAGCGGCGGGCGGCCGCCACCAGACGAGCGGCCGCCCGCGGGTTGGCGGCGAAGTGAAGATGGACGTAGCTGGCCAGAAGATTTTGGCGGAAAAACCCGTCGGGCCGTGTCCCGCCGCGCCGCGTCGTCGCCAGGTAGGCCGGGGGCCAACCTGCGGGCCGCCCGTCCACCACCGACCAGTGGAACTCGTGGCCCCGCAGCGTCTCTCCGGGACCAGCGATCAGGACCTCGTCCTGGACGACGGCCGTCGCGTACCCCAGGGAGGCCAGGCGGCGCGTCATCCGCGCCCGCACCGGGATGGCCCCGACCATCGGCCAAGCCGTCCCGCTTTCGTCGACGATGGCTTCGGTCAGGAACATGAGGCCGCCGCACTCGGCGTAGGTCGGCAACCCCGCGGCGATAGCCGCGCCGACCGCGGCCCGCAGGGCTTCGTTGGCCGCCAAGGTCTGCCGGTAGACCTCGGGGAAGCCCCCGCCGAGATAGAGGGCGTCGAGGTCCGGCGGAAGGTCCAAGTCGGACAAGGGACTGAACTCGACGAGATCGGCACCGAGGTCCCGCAAGAGGTCAAGGCCATCCTCGTAGTAGAAGTTAAAGGCCGCGTCCCGGGCCAGGCCGATGCGAACCCGCTCGCCAACCTGCACAGACTCCCCGGCCCACGCTGCCAAAGACCTCCCGCCCATCACCGAGGCGTCGGCCGGCATCGGTAGAGGAGGACTCCCCGTCCTGGCCAGACGAAGCACGGCGTCCAGGTCCACCGTCTGGCCGACCACCTCGGCCAGGCTGTCCAGGTAGGCCGCGACCTGCTCTCGCTCGTAGCTCGGGACAAGGCCGAGGTGGCGTTCGGGCAGGCGAATGGCTGCGTCCTTGGGGACGTAGCCCACGGGTTCCACTCCTCGCGCGTAGGCGTTGACCGCCGCCGCCAGGAGTTGATAGTGGTGCTCGGAACCGACGTTGTTGAAGACAACGCCGGCCACGCGCAGGGACGGGTCGAATTCGGCCAGGCCGCGTACCACGGCCGCGGCCGTGCGGGCCATCCCCCGCGCGTCGACCACCAGCAACACCGGGGCAGCCAGCCACCGGGCCACCTGAGCCGTGGAGCCATCCTCACCGGACGGGCCGGCGCCGTCGAACAACCCCATGACCCCCTCGATGAGGGCGATGTCCGCGTCCGCGGCCGTGCGGACAAACAGACCGCGGATGGCTTCCTCGCCGAACATCCAACCATCCAGGTTACGGGAACGCCGCCCGGTGGCGACCGAATGATAGGTGGGATCGATGTAGTCCGGCCCGATCTTGTAGGGTTGCACCCGCAGGCCGCGGCGGGCCAGGGCGGCCATCAGTCCCGTGGCCAGAGTGGTCTTGCCGCTGCCGCTCTGGGCGGCGGCGATGACCAAGCGGGGCATCGACAGTTTCATGCGCCATCGACCTCTTGGTGGGATTTCATCGGCAACTTAGCGTGCTCTGGACGCACAAAAGAATCCCGGTCTCCTCGTCGGAGGCCGGGATTGGTCCGCAGGTCTACACCAAACCGATTGTTTCCAGATCCACAGGGGCAACGCGATGTCGCCCATCACTGCGCCCCGGGGAGCCCGCAACCGCTTGTCCGCGCTGCGACGCCCAACCGGAAACCACCCTTTTGGCGTGCCTTCCCTTTCTCCACGAAGATATCGCACGCAGCCACAGGCAGGTTTCCTGGCTTCCGTTCGTCGCGCTCGACGCCTTCCCATGGCCTTTCGACCACAGTGACCTATCGCGAGCGCTCCCGGTTACAGTGGCGGGACCGCGCCGGACTCGCAGCTGAAAGCCGCTCACCGGACTTCCCTATTACCCCCGGCCGTGGCCGGGGACACCTGGAGCTATACTCGGTATTCAATTGCGTTTTCAGTGTAGCACACGGGGCAACCGGTGGCAAGAGGGCGAGTTGCCTCACAAAAAAGGTACTCGAAACGGAATCGTTGCCTCATAACAAAAAGGTATCTGAGGGGAACATGCCTGTCCTGTCTCGAAAGGAGGGCCATTTCATGGACCTGAAGGGGGCAGGCAGGGTGCCTCTTGCTCTCCGCGAGAGACGGGTGGTAGTCCGCGAACTGGCAGAACGGTATCGCGGCGCCGATAAGAACGAGAAGGGCAGGATAGGGTGGGGCCGAAACGTTCCTTGAGTTCAGACAACGAACCTTGAAAGACTGACCGTCCCTTCGCAATGACGATGACCCGCTGGCACAGCTCCTCCACGTCGCTCACCTGATGAGTGGTGAGCATGATCGTTAACCCGTGCTCCTGCTGATAGTGCTTCAGGAAGCGCTGGAGGCGGTCGCGGGCGATCACGTCCAGGCCGACAGTGGGCTCGTCCAAGAAAAGGACGTTCGGCTCGTGGATGAGGGCGGCCAGCAGTTCGCAGCGCATGCATTCGCCGAAGGAGAGCTTCCGTACCTGGGTATGAAGGAGAGGCCTCACCTCGAAGACGTCCTCGAACTCCTCAATCCGCCGTTTGAACTGAGCCTGTGGAAGTGAATAGACCGCCTTGTACAGAAGCAGCGCGTCGTACACTGACAGGTCCCAGAAGAGGAGGGTCTTCTGGCTGAACAGAACCCCTATGTTCCTCGTGTAGGACAAGCGCTCGCGCCACGGGACGACCCCGCCTACTAACACCTTGCCAGCGTCGGGAATAAGAACCCCTGTCAGGCATTTCATCGTCGTCGATTTTCCACTGCCGTTCGGGCCGATGTAGGCGACCGCTTCGCCCTCTTCGACCTGGAAGCTTATCCCCGACAGGGTGTCTCGCACGCCCATGCGTGGCGCGAACAGGTACCGCAACGGGGACTGGCCCGGTTCCGGCACTCGATAGGTCTTGCGCAGGTTCTCAACCTCGATGAACGACAATCGGGGGACCCTCCTCTTCATACGTGCCTTGGGGCGGCCAGCCTCATCTCGAGTCGCGGCAGCAACTCATCGAGGTTTCGTCCGTCGGACGGATGGAAGACCAGCGCAAGCGCTAAATCCACGGTCATCGGTCGCGCAACCGGGATGGTCAGGGCCACGCCCCGTAGCGCGGCGCGCGCCCTCCCCAGGAGATAGCGGCGGGCAGTCCTATCCGCGTTGGGGATTGGCACAATCCCCTCATCGCCGGACAGCCGAAACCAGTTCGCTGAAAACGTGCAGGACAACGTGGAACCGACCCGGGCGATCACCTCGTCACCAAGGCTCCGACCGTGGCAAGCATTGAGGCGACCCAAACCCTTGAAATCCCAGGCAAGCAAGGCGAAATGGCGCCCCTTGGCAAGGTCGTCGCGCAGGATCGCCCCAAGATCGCGCGGACCCAGGGGAGGCCGCTCATCGGCCACGGGCACCATAGGGCTGGCCTTCAGGAAGTCGCAGGGAACCGTGTCCATGGGAGTGGTCATTTCCTCGAAGGTCATTCCACCACCACCGGGCCTTCGGGAGGAACCGCTCAAACAAGGCCTCCGATAGCCAGGGGCAGCGGTCCAGACATCCGTAAGGCACGCCGGTAGACCGAAAGCAATCCGCTGTCTTCTCTGGCCTGGGACCCCGGCCGCGGGCGCTGGCTGCGAGGGAGCTTCCAATCCCGCAAGACGCGGGCATGGTTCCGGTAAAACGGAGCCAGTGACGGCGGGCAGAACTCCTTGTCGTGGCTGCGCGCGAGCTCTTTCCAGCCATCGACCGAAGTCCTCCAACGGTCCAGAGGGAGGAGCAGCCTTTCTTCCAGTATCAGGTCGACGAACAGGTCCGCAAGGGTAAAGAAGAGCAGGCTCAACTCCCTTTGGAAGGCGGCCGTTCGGGGGTGCGCCATGGCCCTTGGAGCCACGACGCCGTTCCTCTTTGCCAGAAGGACATGGGCCAGTTCATGGGCCAATGTGTAAGACTCAGGCTTCTCTCCCATGTGGATGACGATACGTTCCGGCAGGAAAACCGTTCGAGGTGTCCGGAAACCCTGTCCGCCAGTCGCTGAGAGCAGGTCGACGGGTAGCCCGGTCTCAAGCAGCACTCCCGGTATAGCTGCCTGGTTTGGGTGTCAAAACGAAAGCGGGTCAGGAGGCCCACCCCCGTTCACCTTGGCCCGAAGGTTGATCATCGGTGTGTTTGCTAACATAAGAGTTGACCACTGAAGCCACAAACGCTCACAAGAAAGTTGACCACCCTGAGCCCTTATCCTGTACGCTAGGAGTTGTACGACTCTGGCGGACAGGAGGAAAGGTTGATGCTCAGGATGGTCGATAAAGAGTATATCCGAAAGAAGCATTTTGTTGAAGGGTGGTCAATCCACCGTATCAGCCGTCAGTGTGAGGTTTCAAGGCAAACGGTCCGCAAGTGTCTGAAAGACGCATGCATTCCCCGCTATACGTTGTCAAGGTCGCGGCCCGCACCGGTGATGGGAAAGTGGCTGCCGGTCATCGAGCAGTGGCTGAAAGAGGACCGGACCCGGCCGCGGAAGCAGCGCCACACAGCCAAGAGGATTCATGATCGGTTGGTCGAGGAGTTTCCCGGCGAGTTCATCGGGGCGGAGTCGACCGTCCGCCGGGTGGTGCGACAGCTACGGGGTCAGCTTGTGAGGCCGGAGGCCTTCGTGCCACTGGTTTCCGAGCCTGGGGAACTCGGGCAGGTGGACTTTCAGGAGTCCAAGCTGGCTCTGGTGACGTGCGACCGCAACCGCTACTCGGTCCCGTCGAACCTGGTTGGGCAAACGGTACGACTTGACGTGTATTCCGACCGCATCGAGGTGTATCACCGGAGCGCCCTGGTTGCCAGGCACACGCGGCTTACCGGCCGCGGTGGCATGGCCACGGACTTCAGGCACTATCTCGACGTGGTGGCGTTCAAGCGCCGGACCTCGATGGAGGCGGCCTTTGTGGACGGGATGCCGGCCGTTTATAAGACAGCCCGGGAGAAGCTGCGCTTACGGGACCGTGGCTATCGGGAGTTCGCCGGGATTCTGGCCTTGAACCGGGAATGGCCCGCCGAGGCCGTCGAGACGGCCCTGGCCAAAGCGATAGAGGCTGACCGTCTGACCGTCGAAGCGGTGCGCCAACTGATTCTGGCCGACTTTACGCCTCAGCGCGTACCCGTGACGGTGCCGGCGGCGATCGCCGTGACCCTGACCCCACCCAACCTAAGACGCTATGACCGGCTGGCGAAGGGGGCGGCAGGTTCGTGACCGACCCGCGCGAGGCGCTCCTCGACAATTACCTGCGGGACCTGAAGATGCCTGGACTCAAGCGGACTTACCGTTCACTCGCCCGTGAGGCTTTCGAGCAGAGCAAGCACCCGCTAGACTTCCTCTCCGCCTGCCTGGCCACGGAGGCCGACTCCCGACGGGAGCACCGGCTACAGGCCCACCTGCGCTCGGCCCGATTCCCGATGGTGAAGACCCTTGATGCCTTCGATTTCTCAGCCATTCCGAGCCTTCCCAAGCCCAAAGTGCTGGACCTGGCCCGCGGTGAGTTCATCCGGGCCAAGGAAGACGTCGTCTGCCTCGGCGGTTCCGGCACCGGCAAGACGCACATCGCCATCGCCATCGGGCTCACGGCCATTGCGGCAGGTTACCGGGTTCGCTTCATTCAGGCCATCACCCTGGCCCAGGAGCTGTTGCAGGCGCAGCAGGAATACCGGCTGCCCAAGTACCTGAAGGCTTGGCAGAGTGTCGATCTGGTGATCGCCGACGAGCTTGGATATCTTGGCCTGGGTCCCGGCGGCCCGCTCCTCTTCCAGTTCTGCGCGGACCGCTACGAACGAGGCAGCCTCTTGATAACCAGCAACCTCGAGTTCTCGCGCTGGGGGGAGGTGTTCGGCGATGCCACCCTGACAAGCGCGCTGCTTGACCGGCTCACGCACCACTCAACCGTCCTCGTCTTTGACGGCGAGTCCTACCGCTTCCGCGAAAGCCAGCGCCGCCGAATTTAGCCCCCCCCGGTCAACTTTTCGATTGACAAACACATAGAGGTGGTACAACACATTGTAGCTAATGGCCTTGATGAGGGTGTTGAGCATGGCTTCGGCCGATCCAAGGAAGGGTTGGGCGGCCGTGCGCTCGAAGACATCGCCCGCTGTAGCCATGTCTACATACAGCTGCCTGAGTCTCAGCACATGGGAGTAGCAGAAAAGCGGATTACGCAAAACCTCTTCACAAAGAGCCACCCGAAATCTATCGAAATCCGCCCTCGGAATGAGAACGATCCCCCTGCGGTGCTCTCTTCCAAGTATGCCCGGTTCCCCGAGCAGTTGCTGTCGCGACCGTAAGAGGCTAAGTACATCGAATTGTTGCTGGATTCGGGAGCCACAATCATGTGTGAACGAGAAATCGGAGGCGACAACGGCACCCGCCGGTATGAACTCCATAGTGCACTCCTTGAAGGGAAGGCCATGGCTTCTCGAAGCCATGGCCTTAAGTTCCTGGACCCCTTAGCTATTTGTTCTTGACCCCGGGTCAATGGCCCGGGGTTGGTGGCTACTATCCCGAATCCGAACGTTCGGGCGGCCCCTGCGCGGCCCCGCCTTCGGCTTGGCCGGCGAACTGCTTCTCGTACAGGTCGCGGTAGCGGCCGCCCTTCTCGAGCAGCTCCTTGTGGGTGCCGTGCTCAACCACCCGACCCTCGTCGATGACGTAGATGCGGTCGGCGCTGCGGATGGTCGACAGGCGGTGGGCGATGATGAAGGCCGTCCGGCCCTTGAGCAGCTTCTCCAGGGCCCGCTGGATGAGCAGCTCGGTGTAGGCGTCGACGCTCGAGGTGGCCTCGTCGAGGATGAGGATCTTCGGGTCGGCGATGAGGGCCCGGGCGAAGGCGATGAGTTGCCGCTGACCCGTGGAGAGCTTGGCCCCGCGCTCGTGGACCTCGGTTTTGTAGTCCTCGGGCAGGTTCATGATGAAGTCGTGGGCGTTGACCGTCTTGGCCGCGGCGATGACCTCGTCGTCGGTGGCCCCGATCCGCCCGTAGCGGATGTTGTCGGCGACGGTCCCCGAAAAGATGAAGGTGTCCTGGAGGACCACGCCGAGTTGGCTGCGCAGCGAGACCATGGTCACCGAGCGGAGGTCATGGCCGTCGATGACGACGCGGCCCTCGTCCGGGTCGTAGAAGCGGGCCAGGAGGTTGATGAGCGTCGACTTGCCGGCGCCGGTCGGTCCGACCAGGGCGATGTTCTCGCCCGGGCGGCAGACCAGCGAGACGTCGTGGAGCACGGGCTGGGACGGCTCGTAGCCGAAGGTGACATCCTCGAAGCGGACGTCGCCCTCGATCGGCGGCAGCGGCGCCGCCCCGGGCTCGTCGCGGACCTCGGGGACGTTGTCCATGATCTGAAAGACGCGCTCGGTGGAGACGATGGCCGATTGGAACATGTTGTAGATCTGCGACAGGTCGCGGATGGGCATGAAGAAGCGAGTGACGTAGCCGATGAAGGCGACCAGGACGCCGATGGTGATGGTCCCGGCGGTCAGGCCGGTCTTGAGGGCGTCGATGATGATGAGCCCGCCGGCGAAGAGGACGATGACCGTGGCCACCTGGCCGATGAACTCGACCAGCGGGAAGAAGACCGACGTGAGGGCGGCCGCCTGGAGGTTGGCCTGGAAGTTGCCCTGGTTGGTCGAGTCGAAGCGCTGCAGGTTCATGTCCTCGCGGGTGAAGGACTGGGTCACCTTCATCCCCGAGATGGACTCCTGGAGGTTGGCGTTGACGTCGGCGATGCGGCGGCGGACCCGGTGGTAGGCCGTGCGCATGCGGTTCTGGAAGTAGAACGAGACGAAGACCATTACCGGCAGGACGGTGAAGGTGATCAGCGCCAACCGCCAGTTCAGGAGGAGCATGATGGCCATGATCCCGAAGATCGTCAGGAAGTCATTCAGCAGGCTGACCAGGCCCGACGACAGGAGTTGGTTGAGGGCTTCGATGTCGTTGGTGACGCGGGACATCAGCCGGCCGGCCTCGATGCCGTCGAAGAAGCGTAGGGTCAGGGTCTGGATGTGGCCGAACAGGTCGCGCCGCAAATTGTAGATGATGTTCTGGCCGGCCAGGGAGATGACGTAGGTCTGCCAGTACGTGACCAGCCAGTTGATGACGTAGATGACGAGGTAGATGAGGGCCACGCGGTTCAGCCCGAAGAAGCGCTGAGCCGTTGAGAGGGCCTCGTTGTCGACGTAGCCGTCGATGGCCACCTTCATCAGGTAGGGCCCGAGGAGACCGGTGGCCGAGGCCACGATCATCAGGAGGAGGGCCGAGACGAGGTGCATCCGGTAGGGGACGATGTACTTCCACAGCCTGAGCAGCACCGAGCTGTCCAGCCGGGAGTAATCGTCCTCGTCACTGTCGAACTGCCCGTGGATGCCGCCGCCGCGGCCCCAACCGCCGCCGAAGTGCACTAGCCCCGCCCCCCTTCCTTGGCCGCCGCCGATTCCGCGGCTGCCGTGCCGGCCGCGCCGCTGGTCTGGGCCAGTTCCTCTTCTTCCTCTTCCTGCGCCTTGAACTGCAGGTCATAGATGTCTTTGTAGATGCCGCCCCTGGCCAGGAGGGCCTCGTGGGTGCCCTCCTCGACGATGCGGCCGCGATCGAGGACGATGATCTTGTTCGCGTTGCGCACCGTCGACAGGCGCTGGGCGATGACGAAGCTGGTCCGGCCCTTCATGACTTCTTTGAACGCCTTTTGGATGAGGTACTCGGTCTGCGTATCGACGCTCGACGTGGACTCGTCGAGGATGAGGATGCGGGCGTCGATGACCAGGGCGCGGGCGATGGCCACGCGCTGCTTCTGGCCGCCGGAGAGGCCGACCCCGCGCTCGCCGAGGAAAGTGTTGTAGCCCTGCGGCAGGCTCATGATGAACTCATGGATCTGGGCCGCCTTGGCCGCCCTGATGACCCCTTCGAGGGGGGCGTTGGCCCGCCCGTAGGCGATGTTGTCGCGGATGGAGGCGGCGAAGAGGAACGGCTCCTGGGAGACGACGCCGATTTGCTTGCGGAGCGACTCCAGCTTGACCCGGCGGACGTCGAGGCCGTCAATCTCCACCGCGCCCTGGTTGACGTCGTAGAAGCGCGGGATGAGGTTGATCAGGCTCGACTTGCCCGAGCCGGTGCCGCCGAGGATGGCGATGATCTCGCCCGGTTTGGCCTCGATGTCGATCTCGCGGATGACCGGGTGCTGCGGGTCGTAGCCGAAGGTGGCGTCCTTGAGACGGACGGCGCCCTTGAGGAGCGGCATGGGGATGGCGTCCGGGGCGTCATGGACCTCGGCCCGCGTATCGAGGATTTCGAAGACGCGCTGGCCGGCGGCGATGGCCCGCTCCGACAGGCTGACCAGGAAGCCGAGCATCCGGACCGGTTGGATGAACTGGGTCAGGTAGGAGTTGAAGGCGACGAAGCTGCCGAGGGTCAGGACGCCGCGGATGACATCGCGGCCGCCGAACCAGAGGATGAACGTCGTCGCCAGGCCGGTCAGGAAGTTGAAGTAGGGCATGTAGAAGGCCTGGATGCGGACGGCGGTGAGGTTCTTGTCCATGTAGTCCCGGTTGTCCCGGGCGAACTTCTCGGTCTCGTGCGGCTCGCGGGCGAAGGCCTTGACCACCCGGATGCCGGTGATGTTCTCCTGGAGGGTGATGGTCAGGACGGCCATCTGCTGCTGGATAGCCGTGAACATCGGGCGGATGCGCCGCTGGAAGAGGATGACCGCATGGGCCAGGAACGGCAGGGTGACCATCGAGATCAGCGTCAGCTGCCAGTTCATCGTGAAGAGGATGAAGAAGATGGCGACGAAGGTGATGAGGTTGGTCAGGAGCTGGACCATGCCCCACCCGAGGAAGCGGTTGATCAGCTCGACGTCGGCGGTCAGGCGGGACATCAGCTGGCCGGTCTGGGCCTTGTCGTAGAAGCCGAAGGACAGCTGCTGCAGGTGCGCGTATAGATCGTTGCGCATGTCGTAGGTGACCCGCTGGCTCATGTACTCCATCGCGTAGCGCTGGGCGAAGGTCAGGGCGCCGCGGAGGAGCGAGGCGGCCAGGATGGCCACGGCGCCGATCCACAGCAGGTCATAGCGGCCGCCGCGGAGGACGGTGTCGATGATCCATTTCGTCACCCACGGCGTGACCAGGCCGAGAGCGGAGACGATGGTGACCAGGCCCATCGAGCCGAGCAGGATGGGCCAATACTTCAGGGCGTACTTGGCGAGACGCCGAATGGTTACCATAGGCGGCCTCCGGGGTCAGTCTTTGGACTTGGCGCGGGGGCGCGGGGTGCGGGGCTTGGCTTCGTCGGCCTGGGCGGCCTCGCGCTTTTCGAGGAGACGCTCGAGGCCCGACAGCTCGGCCATCGTCTCGTCGACGTACCGGGCGATCACGTCGTCCTTCACGAGGAGCAGGCCCAGCTTGTTCTGCCGGCCGAAGACCAGGATCTTGTCGCCGAACTCGAGCCCGAACTCCTTCCTGGCGTCGGCCGGGATGACGATCTGCCCGCGCTCGCCAACGGTGGTCGAGCCGAGGAACTTCGCTCTGAGCAGGGCGGTCACATGACTCACCTCCAGCTAGATGCGGCTTTGGGACATTTCCGTTTGGGTAAATTACTGTCTACGAAGGTATGATATGTATGACACTTCATATTGTAGACTCCCCGGGGCGGGGGCGTCAAGGTACTGTGTCGTCGTCGTTGTGGTGGTGGTCTTTCGTCGTCGCGGTACTGTTGTCGTCGTCGCCGCGGTCACGGCGGCGGCCAGCAGAAGAAGGTGGCCCGGCAGAAAGCTCTGCCAGGCCATCGCCTTGCTTCGGACACCAACACGCACGCTCGTTCACGTCACGGGCTTGTGCCCATGCCCGTGATGTGATAGTCGGTGCCGGCGCCCTCCATGTCTACAAAGAAGGTCTTTTTCAGGATCCAGCCGTCGGGTCCTATCTGGCCGTTCCCGGCCATCCAGCCACTCTTGCTGGCCGGGAGGACCGAGAACTCGACATAGAAGGTCAGCCGCCCGGTGGCCGGCCATTCATACTCGAACTTGACCGTGTCGATGTGGTAGTCTATCAGGCGGCTGCTCTCATCCACCCCGGCGGACTTGAGGTCTCGCAGGTACTCGTCGATGAGGTTCCGACAGATGTTGGCAAGCTCCGCGACGTTGGAAGGCGTCGGGGGCTGAACCTTCTCCTCCTTGATCGGCATGCCGACGAGCTTGGGTTGGCCGCCAGCCTCCCCCACCTCGTAGACCTCAACCTGCTCCGTCCCGGCGAAGGTGGCGACGAAAGTCGGGATTGGCCTGACGCCATCAGTGGCGGCGTCTTCCGGCAGCCTGCGGTTCTCGAGCAATAGCCGCCAGGTGCCTTGATCGTAATCGGCGTTCATGAGGTCCACCATATAGCCGGCGGTGGTCTGTTCCCCCATGCTCACGAGCAGGACCTTGTCACCGCCGTAGAGGCCGTCGAGGCCGATAACCGCCCTTTTGTCCTTGGCCTTCACCGCGACCCATACGTTGGTCACCACGTTCAAACCGTAGCTTCCCGTCGCGAAGAAATGAACGCCGTCCTGCGGCTGAGGGCGAGGCAACTCCTGAGACAGTCGGTAGGTCAGTCCCTTGTAAGATGACATATAAGTTTGCGCTGGTGACACTCACGCTTGCGCCGCGGACATCTAGACTTGCATTGTCTGCCCGTCAGGGGGGTATGGGGGTGTACGGCGATGCCACTAGCGCAGAGACAATTGAGCTGTCATCCGTAACATGCTCCAATCGTCTAGGGGTGTCTCGACGATAGGGGCGGCCGTCTAGCTCCCGACGCTCGGAGAAAAGCAGAGGGGCCGCTTCATGGCGGCCCTCTTGCTGGTTGTCAGATTCCACATAAGCTCGCATTTTGGACACCGAGCTCCGCGCCACGGACGCATATCTCCACATCTTATGCCCATAAGGGGGTATAGGCATTGAGAGACCACGGCATTCTTCACCGTGGTCTCTCCACTGTAGTCTGGGTGTCTTCCCCTTAGGTGAGGGCCGAGATTTCACAAGGGCCTGGGTGGGTCAGCGACTCCGCCTGGCAAACCAGTGGGCGAGCTCATCCACGACCCTTACGAGCTCGATTTTGTCGTCGGCCGACAGCCGTTCAGCTTTGATGAGCCACTTACCACGGCCGGTGGGGTCTTCTGTGTCGGTCGTGTCCATAAGCCCCTTGAGTACGGTCACCCAGAGCCTGGCATTGTCGTCTAGGTCCTCAGGCCTAACGTCAAGAAGGCCTAGATGGCACTCGTGAAAGGCCATAGCAATGTCCTCTGCCTCGTGTGAAGGGGAAGGCAGCATGAGGTTGCGCCGAGCCGTGGAGAACTTCTCTGAAGGGTAGCTAAAATCCATGAGATCACAACCTTTCTCATTGTCTCAGTCTCGTGATGACCCCGCGGATCCGGATTCCGCGGGGTCATCTGCATGACTAAGGCCGGGACTCCCCAAGAAGCCATATAGTGGAACCCAAGAATCGCTTCCCAGTTCATGCTCTATGAATCGTAGCCAATCGGGCATTAAAAGGTCTCTTAAATCTCCATGCTTAATCACAGATCGTCCCCCCGAATAAGGCTGCTATTACCAGGCCCTCGTGAGCATGGCCAAAAACGCCGCTACCTCTTTTTGGGGTGCGGCGTTTAGTCTGCGTGCCTCTTATATCTTTTTGTCTTCGACGAGCAATGGCCAAGTCCTTCAACTGCGAGCTGGTTTTCGGGCATTCTGCGGGCGCTCCCCCCAAACGCCTTTCCTCTTTAGCGCAAAAACGTCGGACTCCAGAAGGAGAGACTCCTTTGCCACCCCGGGGCCGGGGACGGGTTCGAGTTCGCCTCTAGCTATCAGTCCTCTGATTTTCTGCGAAGGGCACCCCAGAACCTTGGCCGCCTTCGGCACCGAATACGCTTGGCTTAGCTTAATGAGATCGGCCTTCCGGAAGAGGGCTCGCCGCCCGATTGAGAACACTGGTGTAATCCGCCCTTGGCGGACCCAACGATCAAGCGACATAGGGACTGGCGCACCTCAATCGCCGCTTCAAATGCCTTCTCTTTGGAGGCTGGCGTCCCAAACGCATTAGCTAGGCGTCCGCGAGGAGCCGGCTATGAAGGACTGAGTCCGGAATCAAAGTGGAAGTCGCGTGTTGCCCTAGCGACCCTGAACTCTTCAAGTCCAGGGTACGGATGTTCTTGGGTCAGCTCTTCTGGTGTATATTCAACGCGATGACGTCGAATTGAAAGGTCCTCCCCGTACGGGCCGGACTGCGCAATTAAGGCACCCTCACTAATCCTGAACGTCGGATCTATTGTGTGACGGACTATATCGCAAACATGGTTGGCTGCCCGCGTGAGCTCAAGCGTCAGGTCCTGTACGAGTGCAACGTGGTACTCGTATTCGCTATGCAGCCTTGCATAAAGGGCGGGGTCCCAACGGTCGATTTTGTAGAAGGCATCTGTTAACGCCCTTCCATTCTGCCAGTAAATCGAGTGGCTTTTGAACTGGAACAGCAGATCTTTCAGAACGAAGGCGAAATTCTCGAAAGCGGCCCTTAGGTTAGGGTATTCTTTTGGCCATATCCTTTTAAACAACCAGTCGAACAACCTTTCAAGCCTTTCGACATCGGACTTTGTGGTCTCTGGACGCTCAGCAAGCATGTAGGAGGTCCAAGCTTCCCATCCATTAAGCCGCCCATCTGTTACCCATTTCTCAACGTAGTCTGCAAGAAGCTCTCGGGCGGCTTGTCTTTCACTGTCAAAGCCGTCGAGGGATTGCCTGACCCATTTCTCGTGCTGGCTCTTAAGGTCTTTGAGCTTATCAACCGTGAAAGTGTTAACCTGGTCATCGACGACCTTATGGTGGTTTCTGCATAGCAGGATCAGGTTGCTGTACTTGTTCCGAAGTTCTATGGGCATAGAAGTGTTTCCCCGGGGACCATCTGGCTCTTCAGCCACTATGTGACATACTTCTCCCACCATAGACTCATCATCGGTCAGCGTGCTGTCCTGAACGAGCTCCATTCTGCATACCGCGCATCTATTGGCTGCACGCCCCCATAGCATAGTTCTTGTCTTCGTTGAAACATCGGCACGCAAATTAGTACCCCCCGAGTGCCCGTCTTGCTAAAGCTAGAGGTAACCGACCCTCATCTGCGACCACTCTGCCGCGCCCATTGGGTGTTCCATTCCTTGTAACCTTCCATAATCTCATGGCCTATGCGAGTCTAGACAGCTCTAAAGAATTCCGCGACCTCGTTGAAGACCTCACGAACGCCCGGCCTCACACTGAGCTTCAAGACTGCGGTTTGGACCTCAGGCGGCGTAAAACCGGACATCCACAGGAGTGAAGGGACGGGGCCAGCGCCCTTCCGTCTCTGCATGGCCGACGAATAGATGTCAGGGCCGATGGTAAAATCCCCATAACGGCCGAATGAAAAATCCCCACCCCCCGTCGAATTGAGGCACCAAAACCTTAGCCAGGTGGAGGTGCCTACAAACGTTAGGGGGCAGGGAAGTGGATAGACTCATCGAGATGCGAGAGCGCGGTATGAGCATCAGCGCCATCGCCAGGGAGATCGAGTGCGACCGAAAGACAGTCCGTAAGTGGCTCAGTGAAGGTAGATTCCGGCCTAAGAAGCTAGGGCCGCGGCGGTCTGGCAAGCTGGACCAACACAAAGAGTATATCATGCGCCGACTCGGCGAGGGAGTCTTCAATACCGCGGTCCTATTGAGGGAGCTAAGAGCCCAGGGGTATCTGGGCGGCCGCAGCATCCTCAAGGATTTCGTTTCCCCCTTCCGGCAACAGCGCCAGGTGCAGGCGACGGTCCGCTTCGAGACCCCGCCCGGCGAGCAGGTCCAGATGGACTGGGGCGAGTGCGGGGAGCTTGAGGAGGACGGTGTGTCGCGGAAGGTCTACTGCTTCTCACTGGTCCTCGGCTACTCCCGGATGCTTTACGCTGAGTTCGTGACCCAGCGGGACGTGGACACCATGATCGGATGCGTCCTGCGGGGCTTCAAATACTTCGGCGGGCTGCCAAAGACCATCCTGACGGACAACATGAGCCAGGTCACCCCGGGCCGGGACGCCGACGAGCAGCCCCGGTGGAACCAGCGGTTCCTCGACTTCACCCGGCACTACGGGCTCACCGTTCGGCTCTGTCGGTTCAGGCGGCCCGCCACGAAGGGCAAGATCGAGTCTGGTGTCGGGTACGTCAAGGGGAACTTCCTGCCCGGGGTACGCGAGGTCTTCTCCCTCGCCGACCTGAACGCCCAGCTCCGGGCCTGGCTTGCGGACACCGCCAATTGCCGGGTCCATGGCACGACCCACGAGCTGCCCATCCGCCGCCTGCCCGATGAACACCTCCGGCCACTCACCGGTGTGCCCGAGTTCGACACGGCAAAACACCTGCGGCGGCGGGTTAGCCGGGACTGCTACGTGGACGTCGAGACCAACCGCTATTCCGTCCCGTGGATCCACGCCGGCCGGGACGTCACGGTGAGAATTGCGTCCGAGGGCCTCCTGGAGGTCCTCTGGGACGGGACGTCGATCGCCCGCCACCAGGTCGTCGCTGGGCGCTACCAGCTCGTCACCGACCCCAGGCACTTCGAGGGGTTGCCGATGGGTGAAAGCCGGCCGGTGAACCGGTTCAGGCTTCCCGTGGCGGCACCGTCCGTTGAGGTCCGGCCACTATCGGCCTATGAGGCCCTGGCGGAGGTGGGTGACCGGTGATCGAGCTCACCAGGGTCCGCGAAGGCCTGGAGTTCCTTGGCCTGAATGAGATGGCCGCGGTGCTCGACAGCAGGCTGGAGGCGGCGGCCCAGAAAGACAAGACGTACCTTGAGTTCCTCACCGACCTGGTGGACTCTGAGTTGGCCGTCCGCCGGGAGCGTTACCTCAAGACCAGAACCAGGCTCGCCCACCTGCCGTTCCACAAGACCCTTGAGCAGTTCGACTTCTCGTTCCAGCCATCCATCGACGACCGGCAGATCCGGGAACTGAGTACGCTCAGGTTTGCCTATGACGCCTCGAACGTGATCTTCCTCGGCCCGCCGGGAGTGGGCAAGACCCATCTCGCCGTGGCCCTGGGGGTTGAAGCCATCCGCCAGGGGCTGGGCGTCTACTTCATCACCGCCCACGACCTGGTGAACGACCTCAGGCGGGCCTGGGCCGAGAACCGGCTGGAGCGGCGGATGCGGGTCTACCTGGCTCCCAGGGTCCTGATCATCGACGAGATGGGGTATCTCCCGATGGACGACGCCGGGGCGACGATCTTCTTCCAGCTCGTCTCGGCCCGCTATGAGCGCGGCTCGATCGTCCTGACCTCCAACAAGAGCTTCGGCGACTGGGGCACCATCTTCGGGGACGCCATCATCGCCACGGCCATCCTGGACCGCCTGCTGCACCACTCGACCACGGTGAACATCCGGGGCGAGAGCTACAGGCTCCGGGAGAAGAAACGGGCCGGGCTCTTCAACCCGTCCAAGACCATTCAGGAGGTGCCGCCGGCTGCCAACTGAGGCCCGGGGTGGGGAATTTGAAACCGGCTAAACTGGGGATTTTCAAACCGGCCTTGACACCCGGGCCGGTTCCGTTGAGAGACACCGAATGGTCCTTGCAGCTCCCGGAGCTGGGGCGAAAGGACCATGGTAAACTCCAAGGCCTCTCCCGTCCAAAGCCAAGCCGCGAGTCTCGATTGGCGGACTCTGGAGCTTGGGCACCTGGACGGGGAGAATCTCCGGAGAGAGGAAGGGTTCTGCGCGAAGCTGGCCGAGATCGTGAGAAGATCCCAGGCACAAAAAAAGAAAGCAGAAAAGGCCAGCTAAGAAGACCACGCCGCGGGGCGGCCGGCCCTGACGGCAAAATCGAATAGGCGGGACCAACCAATAGTGATCCGAATGTTCCGCGAACACTTCCTGAACGCGCATGTTGAAAAGCCCTATAAGGAAGCGTTCCTGTCCCGAAGACGATCCACCGGGGACACCAAGAGCAAGACCCGTCCGACAGTTCCTATGACCGAAGACGTCCGTTCGAAGAGAGTTGCCGCGTGTAATGCCCGCCCTTAGGAATCGAAGAAGCCCCGGTTGGTCCCGCCAGAGTCCCATCCAAAGGGAAGTCCCCGCCCCTGTACCAGTCCCTCACCAAGATCACAAGGAGGAGCCGATAGATGGTTCAGGATGGAGACAAGATTACAGCCGCTGCCTACGTGCGGGTCGCCCCAGGCGATGACCTTGGCGAACGTAAGGCGGAGATCCAGCGCGCAGTCATCAGGAAATACGCTGCTCGGAGGGGACTAATCATCCCGGACGAGTACTGGTTCATCGACGAGTGTAGCGGACTAAAAGGAGACCGCCCAGGCCTGCAGCAGGTTCTTCGCCTTTCGAGAGAAAGGAAGATCCAAGCCGTGCTTGTGTCGCACTTGAGCGCGCTCCACAGATACGTCCCCACGCTGATTCGAGTCATCCGTGCCCTCGACAAGGACGGAGTGGAGGTTGTACCGATTTTGGAGGGTCCTGTCCTTGATGCCTTCTTAGATGCCTTCTCACGCGCCGCCGGAGGAAGCCTGGCCGTATGATGTCCCCAACGCCCATGCCTCCCGCCGGCTACGGCGGGAGGCATGCCGCCTTGGGCAGCCACTTGGGTCCAATCATGGCGGCAGGGTACATCAGGGTATCGAGGGACAAGGCCAAGCACGGACTCGTTGACGAGATCATCTCCCCGGAAATGCAGAGGGCAGAGATTCTCAGGTATGCGGAATCCCACAAATATCAAGTGCCCGATAACTTTATCTTCGAAGACCTAGACAAGTCCGGATTCAACATTCCTTTTGAGAAGCGCCCGGGCTTGATGCAGATCATCCGGTTGGCTGAACAGGGCCTGATCCAGCACGTCATCACCTACAAGATCAGCCGGCTGTCAAGGGTTCTACTTGACACTCTGCAGATAACTAAACTTCTTAGCACCAAGGGGATCTCGGTGATCTTCATCAATGAAGGCATCGATTCCGGCAACCACGGCCACAAAATCGTGCTGGCCACGCTCGGAGCCGTGGCCGAGAGCCAGGCCGAAGAGATCCGCAATTACGCGATAAGCATCAAAGCTCACCAGGCAGAACAAGGCATCGTTCCAGGCTGCGTCGCACCCTACGGCTTGGTGCGCAAGAACAAGGTCTTTGATAAGAATCCAGAGACCTTTCCTCACCTCAAGAGGATGTTCGATATGGTGGCCTCGGGCCAGACGCCGTACCGGGTGCGGAAGGTCTTCAACTCGGAGGGCATCAAGTCGCCGCGGGGCAAACAATGGTCGGATGAGGTCATGCGCGACCTCATTCGGAACCCCACCTACATAGGCCAGTTCAGATTCAAGAAGGAAGTGTGCGAGGCGAGGCACAAACCCTTTCTGCCCAAAGACCTGTGGCTACGAGCCAACGACCAGTTGGCTCTCAGAGCGAACCACCAGGACAGCAGAAGGCACCGGATGCTCAGCGGCCTCATCACCTGCGGCCAATGCGGGTCTCCCTTCAACGTCCATCATGGGGGCGGCCACGCCAGGCGCGTCGGATATCAGTGCCGGAACCGGTTCGAGACGGGGTGCCCGTCTCCCCGGCTGGACGCTCCGACACTCGAAGCCGCGCTGAAGTCCAAGCTAAGGGAGCTTGCTCTTAACAAGGCGGTTCTCCAGCGAGTGGCGGAAAAACTCGAAAAGGAGGCATCGCGCCCGCTCAGCCCAATCCTGGCGGACCGCGATAGGCTCAACACCAAGCTCAAGAAGGTTCAAGACAAGATTGAGCTGCTGTTGAGGGACCGCTACGACGGCCGGATTGCCGACGATCAATTCGCCGAAAAGAATCACCAGTTTCTTTCCGAGAGGGACGAGCTCAAGGCCAAGCTGGACAGGATTGAGGCGCAGGTGGAGAACCCCCGGCGCAAAGTCGAACGCCACCAGAACCTCACGGCCATCCTTCAAGAGGTAGCTCAGGCCTGGGACTCGTTCAGCGATGAGGACATTCAAGATCTCCTCAGGGAGCTCGGGGTCATCCTGGTCGCGGAAAAGGACGGGGTTGTTTTCGAGGCCCTCGGATACAAGGACAAGCTTCCCGGCAAGGCCACCATCAGCACTCTCTACTTCGAGCAGTTCGTCGACGGCTTGGGAAAGGAAAGAGGATTCTGGAGCCAGGCCCAGGAGCAGTTTCTCCTCCGAAACTGGGAACGCCACGACGCCCGGTGGATCGCCAAGAAGCTCAAGCGAACGGAGAGCGGCGTACGGCAAAAGCTCTACACCTTAAGGCAAAGCGGCCAAATCTCCTTCAGGAAAAGGCCCGGCGGCGGGCTCCCGGATCCGGAGCGACCCGAAGTCCCAGAACCGAACCCCAGAGCGAAAGGAGGTGAAAGCGCCGATGGGGGAGGGACTCAACGACTCCCGAATCACGGTTCATCCCCGTCCTCGCCGCCCATCGAGTTCTCCCGGAACCACCACGGCCATCATCAGGACTGAGAAGGGGGGTGTGGTCGCCTTGACGGGTGTGCCCAATACGGGTCTGTCCCGCCTGACCAAAGCCGTGAGCGCGGCCGGGGCAGAACTCCTTTGTTGGGGCTCCCTTGAGGGTATCGGGAAAGCTGTAAAAGAGTGCTCGATCTTCAGCCTCATCGATGCCCCCAATTGGCTGGAGACGTTGCTGAAGTCGGAACGTTAGGCCCGTCGGCCGTCTTGCGACACTCGTACAGCCCGCAAACGTTTCTTGAAACGAGTCTCTACTTCGAGTTGTGGCGTGGCCCACATAGCGAGAACCGAAATAAGTCCGCGAAACAGACCCAAAACCTACCGGAAATCGACCGTCCAGCCCGGGGAACGAGCGTGCGACGAATTCCCGGGGCCGAGCGCTGGAGCGCGAGGCCCCAGGCCTCCCTCGGCACCTTCGGGCCATGTGCCTGACCAGGCCGCCCCGGGGCGACAGAGACTTGCCGTAGGAGAAAGGAGGGAAGGGAAATGGACGAAAGATATCCAAGACGCCGTTACGAAGACCTTAGGAAGAAGAAAGATTCCGGGATCCCCTTGGACTTCGGGGCTCTGACAACAGAGGAGCTGCGGGAGCTAAGGCGAGGGGCTTCGATCGAGGAAATCGCCCAACTCTATGACGTCAGCCTTACTGCTGTATTGCGCAAGGAGGCCGGTCTCACGACCAAGACCGAAATAGAGCAATTAATGGAGTCGACAGTCGAGTACTTTGAGTGGGCCAGGTCAAAGACGCTTCCGGAAGGCACACTCTACAACGCCCTCAAAGCGCGGAAAGAGGCTGGTGAAAAGCTCAACTGGCGGGAGATAACAGAAGAGGAGCTATTCACCCTTAGGGAAGAAGCCACCTGCAAACAGATTGGCGATCTCTTCGGAGTCTGCGCCGGAACCGTAACACGGAAATGCACCGAGTATGGGATTAACATGCATGGAGTATTCGTTGCAGGAGTGCTGGCCACTTTCCGTCGAAAGCTCAAAGAGACAGGGGACAGCTGCCCTTGAGGGAAGGCCGGCAGTCCAACACTGGCAGGGAATGATGGCGCGCCCGAGACTAGGCTCGGGCGCGCCGTCCCTTTGTGGACGTGAACTCAGAGAGTGGTTGGGAGCGAGCAAGTCTTCGGGGCCGCGGTAATGTGCTCAGAGTGGGGCATCCGGGACCGAGACAAAGAAACTCGTGATGCGGTGGCTGCTTTGGATCTTGACGAAGGGCTCAGCGGCGCTGATGCAAGGCAAGTAAAGTATGGACCGACAGCGTTTGCGCTCCCAGCTACATTGCAGCACTGGAATGAAGAAGGCGCTGCGTCCTCAGACGCAGCGCCTGTATGCGATTTTCTTGGTTCTTGGGCCTCAGAGAACCCCGGCTCCGTTTAGCGGACCACCTTTGGGCGGCGGTTCTAGTCACGTGACTCATCAGTGATCTCGATGCTCCGGGACCACCACGTATAGGCGTCGTTAAGGGGCAAAGACGGGGCATCGGGGTCGAAGGAGGAGAGCGGGACCAGAGTGACGAGGCACATCCCTACTCGTGAGAGCAGTTCATCCATCATCGCATACTGGTCTGCCGCGTCGTCAGCGATTGCCCCATGCATCAGGAGCGGTCGGGAATCCACCGGGTCCAAGACCTCTAGCCCTACCGCCACGGTAGTCCGATTCAAGAGCGACAGGTGTATCTTGAAATTGATCACCGAGCCGTCCTCATCGCGGACAACGTGTTCCGAGACCAACTTACCGACACTTTCGAGTCTGTCGTCTGGGTAATACATTACGAGGGCCGGGATCACGGGGCCGCAGGGGAAACTCACGATTCCGAAGGTTGTCTGAAGCTCGTCAGGTCTATAGGCTCTCGGGAAAGGGGGCCATCTGGTCACTCGGGTCACGTAGATTCCTCGCGGTTTGCTTGTGCAGGGACTCATGTGTTCACTCAAGTCTCAGCCACTCCTTCTGCCGACGTATGTCAGATAATTTGTGAGCGCACTTCTTAAGGACCGAGCGGCCTCAAGGAAGTCCTTGTCCTGGCGGACGACCTCCTCGATCCGTGCCGGCGCAGACATCAACCTTCCATCGGCCGCGAGACACGTCCAAGCCTTGGGCTGGGGCAGCGATCGCCTAAAGAGCTTGACGAACGCTTTATCGTGAAGAATGACCCTGAATCCTCCATACGGGGTTCGGCCGTCATCTGGTTTCTCCCAGAACCGGTCGATCAGGATCAGGCCGGCGACTGGTAAGAAGGCTGGGGAATGGCCCTGGCGGATCGTCAGGAGGCTCTCTACTTTTGCGCGGCTCACCACATCGCAGGCCTCGCGGACCAGCTCGACTCGGCGCTCTTGCGGCAGGCCTTGCCCAGTCCTGATTATCTCGGCGAGGTCGGCCAGGGTGTTCTCGGCGTCAAGGGCGAGTCTGGCGCGGTCTCTGCCGATGGTCATCCAGGGATCCGTGAC
>JAJYMC010000014.1:35400-114667 GCA_021787335.1 Bacillota bacterium
TGACTACCACGCTCCTTCTCTGCAAAAAGATGTGCCGCCGGCGGTCCGCTGGCGGCACGTTTAGGAACCTTTTGTCTCAGTGAGCCGGTGAGGTGTAAGGGCCGGGTGGCCAGGCCCCGGGACAGCCCCGGGGCCTGACCACCCTTTGTTGGGAGGGTACCCCGGGGAGTGGGGCAACAGTCATTATGCCACTTATTTCCAGGAAGTCAAGGGGGTTGCCAAGATTTTTTTGCCGCACTCGCCTGAACGGATTTCCCGCTTAACGACGGGGTCTGGCAGGAGCGAGGGCGGGCCTTCCCGGCCCGGCTCGGGCCTTCGTAACGCCTGGCCCGAGCGCCAACCGCAGCTCTTCCCTGATGACCTTGGTGACGCCGGCCCGGGCGGTCGGCGGGGCAGTCACGTGTACCTCCAGCCGTCCCGCGAACTCAGTGAGGTCGAACGCCGCGTTCGAACCCAACTTGACCCCGCGGACCCCCGAAATGGCCGTCCGGATCCGGTCCATCAGCCACTCGCCGAAATTCGGGAGGAGGATCAGGTTCGGCTGCAGGTGGTGGATAAGGAGGAAGGCCTTCGCGGGCCTGTGGCCGGTCGAAGAAACCCTCGGCTCTCTCGTAACGGTCAAAGCGCGGCCCGGGCCATGAGCGCCACGGCGGCAATCAGGCCGGCCGCCGCCCCCACGACGAGCTTCCTCTTTTCAGATTTTACCTCGGCGGTGGCTTCTCGGCCCGGCCGGCCCGCGGCCTTGCTTATCTGGCCCTGCTGGTAAAAGACGAAGAGACCAGTTGCTACTAGCGCCGCTATGGAGGTCAGGGCGCGGAGCTGTATCGCTGCGTACCCGGCGGCCGGCCCTGACTGGTGGGCAAGGGCGGAGTAAAAAGCCCACCAGTAGGCGATGGCAATCGACCCGACTATGAGGAGTGCGCCCATAGTCCAATGTTGGAGCTTGTAGGCCCGGTCGATCCTGTCTTCGGCGGCCTGCCAAGACGGAAGTACAGAGGCCCCACCAATCTGCGCCAGAACCGCCTGGACTCGTTGGTTTGAAAAGACGGCGAACAGAGCCCAGGCCGAGACTGCCACGGCTGCCACCCCTAGAAGGATCGCCGACCAGCGGACGAAGTTCAGGACCTCGGCGGAAAGGATACCGTTCATCGGAACCGCTCCTTTTTCGGCCCGGTCGGTGCCGGGCTTGAATGTCTCCCACCCCGCTGAGGTCCCCATGCACAAAAGGGACGGCCAGCGCCGGCTTGACCATGGTCAAGACCCGCGTGACCCTCCCTTGTTTGGCCCGGGCTTCGGCGTTACCGCCGTGGCCCGAGAGCATTATAGCATCGGGTGAAACCCGTGTCAAATGTTGGATGCGGGTCCCCGCCCAGCCGCAACCCACCTGCCGTCCGTGGGTGAATGCGCTGGCCCCGGCATCCTCCCGACGGCTTCGCCAAGCCACGGGCCAAAGTCGTTCAGGTCCATCACGGACCTGTTCCCATCACTGGCTACGGCCGCGGCCATCGCGACAAAGCTGCCATCTGCCTTAATGACCACTTCATACACCACTGCCACCCACGGAGGTAACAGGTTCACCGATAGCTCGGCCATGAAGTCGGCTTCGGCCTGGCCACGTTTCCTCCCGTTCGGCTCGGGATTGAACACCGAGACGCCCTGCCCCCTAAGCCCCTGCATTTCTACGCCTTCCATCTCTTCCGGGAACAAGAAGAAGTCCATCCTACCCGCCTTCCCCGTTACCGGCTTGAGCTTCCAGACCATGCAGAGGTTTTCGAACGCCCTCATATCTTTGACCCGGAACAGGTTTGAGCGGACCACTGAGATTCGCCTAGACATCAGCACCTCCTCGGATTTTTGTTGCCCCCCGGGACTCCGCGCGGAAGACGCGTCGCCAGGGTCTGCGGGCCATTTTACCACGGAACATCGCGGGGTCAAGGGGAAATCGGACTCTTCTGAATCAAGGCGAGTGATCGGGGGCTCGGAGGAGCCGGGAACTCGCCGGAGAAGGTTCCTATCGGCTCCTGCCTCAGAGAGCCGGTAAGGCTCTTCGCGTGCCGACGGTTACACAAGAGGGGGTTAAGAGGATGAGTCTCTGGGACAGGTATGGCGTTGAGGCCGACGTTCGAAGGGTCCTTGCCGGTGCAACAGGTCGCCGGGGTCCAGGGCACCACTTTGACGCCCCATACCTCAGCGCATACCAGCTTGTGATTGAGCTCTCCCAGATGGGAGCGCCGATTGCCGTGCACTACGGTCGCCGGCTGGGCGGGAAAGGGCTTAACGAGCATAGCTCACTCGCGCAGTACGTCGCCAACCAGCTTTCGAAGAGGATCAAGTCCGGGCAGATTTCGGATATAGAGGGAGCTTTCATATCCTCAAAGCATCTGGTCGGGATGACCTACCGCACGACGTAAGGCCCGCTGGAGTCTTCTATGGTGGGCAAGAGCTCCGATCTTTCGATGTACCGGTTGAAGGCCCAGGCAACGGACCGCGATGTTGCCGCGAGGTAATCCGGCTTCACGCCGAGAGTCAGATTTCCATCTGGTGTGCGAGGCTTGACGCCTCAGCGGCCGACATCCCGTTGGCCGCCATTTTCGCAAAGAGGCGCGCTCTAGAAATCCCGTCGAAGTCATCCTCCACCATGAACACGCCCTTCTCTCCGCGGCCGTTAACAACGGCCGATGCTCCTCGCACGCGTGCAGTAGGCGTTATGCCCACTTCGTCGATCAGGACCACTTCCTCGTCCAGCAGGTGCTTTGAAAGCTCATCCAGGAAATTCGACCGGTCGGTCCCGCCAGAGACGCCGAGCGCTTCAAGCACGCTGAGGCCTTCTCCGGTGAAGCTGTAAGGGGCAGGGCTGCCCGTTCCCTCGGAATCGAGGGGTTGCGCGTCGCCGCTGGCCGGGTCGGGGATGGGCGTGAGATGCCAGGATGCGCAGAAGGCGAGGAAGGCTTCCTTATCTTTGACATGGAACGTGTTTGAACGGACAAGGGCAAGGGTCTGGTTCATTCGTTTCCTCCTTCTTGGGGTTGGTCCCCGGATGATTGTTGGCACTGATTCGTCAGTGCCCCTCGCGGGTGGTTATACATCGGTCACCAACCGACGTCAACCGAAAACGGAACGTTTTTCGGACCTGCCTATGGCCGGCCAACGGCTTGGGTTCGAAGGCGGCGGCCGGGAGCGAGGGCATGAGCCGTGCCCGGCCGCTGCAATCTGAGGATTTCATGGGCACGGCTGGCCTACAGCACTATTGGCCCTTCGCGTGGGCAGAGGGGAGCTCGGCGAGCGCGGACCTGAGGACAGAAGCCAACCAGAGGACCTGACTACCTTCGAAGAACTCATGCGGGGTGTCGATGTCCACCCGTGTCCGGTCTGAAAGGTCGCTGTTGAGAAGCCGCATGATCTCGCCGAGCACCCGCTTCATGTCTCCAAGCGAAAGGCATATCCTCGTGGCCCAAGGGTCCCGCTTCTCGATGAACAGATGGTCGCCGACCAGCTCTGCATCCCGCGTCCAGCCATGCTCGTCAGCGAATGCTCAAGACTTCTCCCCATTGGTTTCCTCGGGGAGGTCTGTGGGCGAGAGATTGCTGTGGAGCTTCGCCACACGTATCGATAGGCTGGGAAACAGGTCCACCTCCGGGGTCCCCCAAACATCCGGGCGCAGCCGGCTCATCTTCTCCCTGTACCGTTCCAGAGCCTCATGGAACGCCTTCATCTCCCTGTCTGCCCTTAAGAAATGCCGATTCGCCCTCTTCAGGTGCTTACGCGTGTTCCTTGCGATGCTCTTCTTCTCCGCTGTCGTGAGGGCCTCTGGATCATCCAAGTTCCTCATGATACCAATCCTTTCCCGGCCGTCTGGCCGCTTAAGTTTACCCGGGATGACCCGGGTGCGGACATCCTACCACCGGGTCCGCAGGGATGCAAATCGTTTCCAAAGGTTTTTTCAGACCAGTTAGGCAAAGGGAGCCTTGGCGGAATCCTCGGCCGGTCCGCCGATTAGGACCAGGTCCCAATATTCCCATACTCCTGGACTGGTACCGAGAGGGCCTTGGGCCGATCCGGGCGAGTGGCGGGTTTCGTTTGTCTGCCGCGCGCGTGGGTCTGTCCTAGATTCCCAGCGGCTTATGGTAACCGCAAGGGGGAATGCCCGGCGCGGGGCGAGAAAGCTTCGCCAAATGCTAAGAGGGAGTGGAGGGCGGCCATGCTAGAGGCTCAGGACGGGGATGAGTCAGCTGTTGAGTTCACGGTTCGGGTCTGGCGCGACCCGACGGCCCAGGTCATCCGCGTCGCAGGGCCTGAGGGCATGGGCGTGGACGGATCTGTGTCCGACCACCCGGCATCCCTTAGCTTTCACCCTGAGCTCTTTCAGCAGCTGAAGGCCATTCTCGTGAGATTCAGTTGCTGGTGATAAGATACCGGCGGCCCCGACAGGTGGACTCCTGAAGGTGACAGCCCCGCAAGGGGCCGCGAATCCCGTGGGCCTTTCTTTTGGTCGGGACCTTCTGTTGTCCATGGCACGCCAGCCTTCATAACACCGCCCCGGGTCGTATCCAAATCGTCGCCGGGGCGTTTGTTCACGCTGCTGGTCGCCGCCGGCCGGAGCACCGCCGCGGGCTGAGCTGAAGAGCGCCCGTGACTAGATAAGTAGACCGCCCCAGGAGACGGGGACCAGTCGGCCCTTTTGTCGCAGTCCGGAGGAGCCCGGGATCTTGCGACAATGCCACCTTCGTTAGACGGCGTTCGGAGGGTGCTAGACGTGAACCGGCAGGGATCAGTGCCCTATTTTGTTGCCGGGCAAAGCTCCCTTGAGCTGCTTTGGATAGGACGGGCCGCTGTCGTTGGTAGCCCGCACCCGAGGCAGCACGGGGGTCGGGCAACAAGCCATTGGAGCGCTGAGTGCTCTCCGACACCCTTATGGAGCCTGGCCGTGTCGGAACTAGGAGGACTTGGCCGCTACCGGGCGAACATTTCTGGTGTCCCGCAGCTGTCGGCTCGATCGGGGGAGTGGTGGGGTGGAGGGTTCCGGTAAACTCGGATTTTATGAGTTCTTCGCTGGCGTGGGCCTTGCGCGCGAGGGCCTTGGACCCGCCTGGAAGTGCCTGTGGGCGAACGACATCGAGGCGCGCAAGAGGGATGTATATATCGCCAACTTCCCTGGCGAGGAGTTTGTTCTGGACGACATCGCGAAGGTCAAGGCCGATGACCTACCTAAAGAGGCCAGCTTGGCTTGGGCGTCATTCCCGTGCCAAGACCTGTCCCTCGCCGGATGGAGAAGAGGTATGTCGGCAGAACGAAGCGGCACCTTCTGGCCCTTCTGGCGATTGATGCGCGACCTTTACGACGCAGGCCGCCGCCCTCCGATCATAGTCCTCGAAAACGTTGTAGGGCTCTTGTACGGCCATGACTTCGTCGGACTCTGTGAAGCATTGGCGGCCATTGGAATGAAGTTTGGGGCTGTGGTCATCGACGCGAGGCATTTTGTGGCCCAGTCGAGGCCAAGGGTTTTTGTCGTCGCCGTCGACCTTTCAGTCGAAACAGCCGGGTTCAGCCTTGGAGGCCCCATACAATCCCCCTGGTTCCCAAAGGTATTGCTTTCTGTCTATGAGCGGCTGCCGGCCGATTTGAAGGCCTTATGGCGGTGGTGGAAGGTGCCAGTTCCAGCCTCCAGCCCCCGTCCGCTATCCAGCATCATCGAGGAGAAACCTTCTAGCGTCGAGTGGAACTCCGACGCCCAGACGGACTATCTCGTGGGGATGATGTCTCCAGCGAGCCGGGAGAGGCTGAACAGGCTAGTCGAGAGCGGAACTCCCGCGGTCGGCATGCTCTATCGGCGAATGAGGAACGGCAAGCAAACTGCCGAGGTTAGGTTCGACGGCCTCGCCGGATGCCTGAGAACGCCGCGGGGGGGATCAAGCCGCCAGACAGTCGTTGTTGTTGGACCTGACGGAATCAGATCCCGACTGCTCTCTCCCCGCGAAGCCGCCCGGCTTATGGGCGTCGATGACGGCTTTCGGCTTCCGGAACGATACAACGACGCGTATCTTGCGATGGGTGACGCCGTGGCTGTGCCGGTTGTCCGATGGCTGTCTGAAAGTCTCCTGCAGCCGTTGGCTCGGCTCTCGGCGGAAGGGTCGAGTAGAACCATCAAGCCGGGGAATACCAGAATCGGTGTGCATCGGCATCGAACGGAGGAGCGTCTGGCGGATTGGGGGGGCGGACAGTGACTCCCGAGAAACTGAAAGAGTTGATGGTCAGCAACATGGAAGCATGGTACCTAGAGGAGGTCGCCAGGGATGCTGGCAGCGGTAAGCGGTATGTCGTATGTGCGGGCTTAGCCGTCCTTGAGAGGATGCGGGGAGGGCATTTTCCGCTTAGCGACGGAGATTACATCACGTCAAAGAACCAAGTCCGAACTAGCGGGCCGCTAATCGAGAAGATTCTTGCCAGATACGGGGAGACGAGGCCATACTTACGGGAGGGCGGTCGAACGACGAGGGGAACCCGGACTGCAGCAGACGGGTTCGTTGGCCGCCTGAACGCCCTAAAGCCCGAGGACGAGATTGAGGGAGCGGATCTGGAAGACGCCATCGATGAGATGCAGCGGCGTCTTTGCGCAAAAGCCACCGAGGACTTGAACGAAGAGCACATGCGCATCGACATCGACGTCGACAAACCGGTGTCCCAGATCATCGATGACATCATTACAGCTGCCGGGACTAAGGCCGGGGCCGTTGCCCAGCACCTCGTTGGGGCAAAGCTAGCAATCAAGTTCCCCGACCTCAGCATCGAAAACTATAGCTACACAACGGCAGACCAGCAGCTTAGCCGTGCCGGCGACTTCCGTGTTAATGACACGATCTTTCATGTTACTGTCGCCCCGACGCTAGCTCTTTTTCAAAAGTGCGCCGAGAACCTTAGGAACGGATTCAGGGTTACCGCGTTAACGACCGCGAAGAGAATAGCACTCGCTGATTCGCTTGCCGACCAACTGGGCATAGCGAACAGAGTTGCCGTGAAGTCCTTGGAAGGGTTCATCGGACAAAACATCGAGGAACTTGCGAGATTTGCCAAGCCGGAGGTCGGCCGGGAGCTCCGGGACCTGTTGGAGAAGTACAATGAACGGGTGGAGAGCGTGGAAACGAACCATTCGTTCATGATAGACGTTCCGGATAACCTCGGTAGGCGTTAGCGACATGGACAAGGTGGACGCCTCGACGCGGAGCCGAGTGATGGCCAGGGTTCATTCCAAGGATACCGGCCCCGAGATCGCAGTCAGAAGAGCGTTGTTTCGGCTCGGGTATAGGTACCGACTGCATCGGCGAGATCTTCCGGGAGTGCCGGACATCTTGCTTCCCAAATACCGAGTGGCAGTCTACGTCAATGGATGCTTTTGGCATGGGCATGGCTGCAGTCATTCCCGAATGCCATCGACCAACACTAAATACTGGAGGGCCAAAATAGACAGGAACAAAGCGCGCGACCTAAAGACGGTTGAAAAGATGCGTGAATTGGGGTGGACCGCGGTCACTATTTGGGAATGCGACATATCCGTTGGCATAAAGGAACTGCTGGCGTTGTTGGTCCCCAACGAGGGCCGGCCGACCTCTGGGCAGCGGGGGCATTGAATCGTCTTAGCCGCCTTTCTATCAGTCGGCACACCATATGAACCAGGCTCGCGTGGTTGCCAGTGACTGGGCTCAACGGGGGTGACCTGCTGCCCATAGAATCTATGTCTTCAGCGGCCTGATTGGTACGATGCAAATCTCCGGCGGGGTCAAGGGATTCTCCTTGTGGCTCGGCCGCAGGTTGCGCGGTGAACGCCCCGCCCTCCTAGCCCTGCGGGGGACGGCGGCCCCGACCTTTATGGACTGCGAGCCCGCATCATGGCCATCTGCGGGCTGGCCAAAGCCTTCTCCGAACGGCTTAAGACTGCCACTAGCGGATTGTTCGTGATTGACAGCTCAACCGCCAATCGCTTTCCGGTATTAGTTCTGGTATGTTTAACGGCCTGTTCATCGCCATGCCCAGCCGGAAGACCCCCGAAGGCACCTTCCGCGACGTGGCTCATCCCATCACCGCCGAGGCCCGGGAGATGATCCAGGACGCCGTCATCCGGGCCTACGGGGAAGGCGTTGGCGGGCAGGTCGCCAAAGCGCAATAGGCCCAGTTTACGCCGATGCATCCGTCAGCGCAACCCTCATGACCGGAAGCGAAAGGCCCTCCTCGTTCGATTGGGGAGGGCTTCCTTGTCGCCAAGCGAAGCAGACCCCCCTGCGGCGAAAAGCGATTCGCCTGCATGATGGCCAGTCTACGTCAGTGGCTGGCCGTTGTGGCCTTGGTCGGCCTTATCGTGGCCAGTCTGTCCCCAGTCAAGGTCGAAGCGGCTGGAATCCGCGTCCTGTGCGACGGCGTGGCCGTATCATTTGACACTCCGCCGCAGGTAATCGCGGGGTGAACGATGATCCCCGTCAGGAAGGTCTCTGAGGCTCTGGGTGCGACCGTAGGTTGGGACGATCGGACGAAGAGTGCGATCATCACCCTTGACACCCGAATCGTCAAGGTGACCCTCGATTCGACCACCGCCTACGTGAACGGTGAGCCATCCACCCTCGACGTGCCGCCGCAGGTCGTCGGTGGTCGCACCATGGTGCCACTTCGCTTCATCGGTGAGGCGCTGTTGGCGAAGATCGGATGGCACGGTCCAACACAGACCGTTTCGGTGTCCTCTCCCGGCAACGTGATGACCATCTCCAGCGGTGAGGGGACGGTCGAGGTCTTGAAGCTGGGGAGTAAAGCCTGGGAGTGGAAGTCCGTCGGAGCGATGGAGAAGGGCGAACGCTATCTCATCGCCGGCGAACGAGTCCGCACCGGTGAGCAAAGCACAGCCATTCTGACTTTGAGCGATGGAACGTCAGTTCGTGTGGACCCCGGCTCCGAGTTATACGTGACCTCCCTGAGACAGGACAAAGCCACCCGAGTTCGTACGGTTGAACTCGAAGCCTTCAAGGGATCGGTCTGGCTCGAGGTGGCCAAGCAGATAAAGGGTTCCAGCATCAAGCTCAAGTCTGGATCCAAGACCTACACGGCCTACGGCACGGTGTTCGGGGTTGAAGCCGGCGATAACCCGCAGCTATCGGTAATCGCCGGGACAGTCCTCGCCGACCCCTCGTCGGGGCAGGGTCCGACGGTCGCCGTCCCGACGGGGACGGTCATGGCGTCGGGCGCCGACGCGCCGGCCCTCATGACTGATGCGCAGCGGGCCGCTCTCTCGGGTATGTCCGATTGGGCCATGAACGCCATCACCGACACCGCCAAGGACACCAGCCTGGCCCAGATAGCGGCGGCCGAGGCGGTCAAGTCCCTTCCGGCTTCGGAGTCGGCGGCGCTGCAGGCCAATGCCCAAGTCCTCCAGACCGCCCAGGAGCTGTCACTGGCTTCCCAGTTCGAACTCCGTCAGTCGGCCCCCATCCTGGGCGAGGCCCCGCCGGCCGACCTCCAAAAGCTTGTCGTTCAGGCCCAACAACGGGTCCAGGACGTCGTGACCCAGCCGCCGCCGGCGGCGCAGGGGGTCCTGGGCCAGACCGATACGCAAAGAATCCTTGAACTTCAGGCCGCAACTCTGGCCGAGGTCAGACACAACGCCGAGAGTTCGATGGCTGGAGGAGCTGAGGCCCAGCAGATCGCGACGGCCGCGAGCCAGGTCGAGGGGAAGCTGCCTTCGAACATCAGCCTGCCGCCAGAATTGGTCCCAAGCGTCCCGCTCCCTCAAGGCGTGAAGCCGGCGGACATCCCGATTCCGGCGGGCGTCAACCTGCCGCCAGGGATGGTTCTGCCGCCGGGCATTCAAATCGACGCCAAGACGTTGCTTCCCGAGGGAGTCGTTCTTCCGCCACAGGCGAACCTGGCGGCCGGGGCCTCCTTGCCGCCGGGCGTTCAGGTGCCTCCAGGCTTCTCATTGCCGGCAGGGATGACTCTGCCCCGCGACGCGGTCTTACCCCCGGGCTTCCAGATGCCCGAAGGCATGGCTCTGCCCCCTGGGGTTTCCCTACCGCGAGGCTTTGAGCTGCCGCCGGGCATGTCTCTGCCGAGTGGGGTGCAGCTGCCGCCAGGGTTCTCGTTGCCAGCCGGAGTCGAGCTGCCGCCAAACATCTCTCTGCCGCCTGGGTTTACGCCTCCTGCGGGGTGGACACCACCCCCCGGGGTGGCGATGCCTTCGGCCGGTGAGATGCCATCATGGATGAACCTCGACCCAGCGTCGTTGTCCCAGGGCCTCGGACTCGGCAACCTTCCGGCCAGTTTCCAGGCCGGCGGTCCGGGGTTCACCCCGCCTTCTGGCTGGACTCCGCCCACAGACTACGCCCCGCCACCGGGATGGACCCCACCTCCTGGTTGGGTGCCTCAAGCGGGTGAGATTCCAGCGGGCTGGACACAGCTTCGAGCGGGTCCGCAGACCTACACCGTCGATTTGCCAGGCGGCTATGCCGCGCCGCCTGGGTGGGCACCCCTTCCGGGCTGGACTCCGCCGCCCGACTGGACTCCCGTCCCCGGCGAACCGCCTCCGGGATGGTTGCAGGTAGGCACGCCGCCGCAAGACACCTCCACGGGAACCATGCCTGGAACGGGAATGCCGTCGGGAGGGAGTCCACCGGAAGGAATTCCGCCCGGAGTAATCCCGCCCGGAGTAATCCCGCCTGGAGTAATTCCACCAGGAGCAATCCCGCCGGGAGGGATTCCACCGCAACCCCCGCCGCCTTAACCACACGTTGTTGAAACGGGCTCCCCCGGTGGTCGGGGGAGCCTGCTTCATGCGCACCGACGTGGCCCATCCCATCACCGCCGAGGCCCGGGAGATGATTCCGGCCGTGACCAACGAAAAGCCCCTTCCGGGTGGAAGGGGCTTCGTCTTGCCGTTCGCACGTCTTGGCACGTGACGACCGTTCCTGTTCAGATCTTAATCTGTAGCCAGTAGGTGAACAGGAACTGGAGGCGGCCGATGAACAGAGAGATACGAGCCATGACGGTGTTGCCGAAGGCGGCGCCCAGGCCGACCATGATGACCCAGCGGCCGAACCAGGCGGGCCACCCGACCAGCTTGTTCTCCCTCTTCACGGTGAAGAAGAAGTACGAGAGCGCGGTCAGCAGGAAGACCCAAAAGAGGACGTTATTCAGCGTCTGGGTGAAGATGATGCCGCCGCCCTTGGCGGTGACGGCGAACTTCGAACCGTAGCTGTCCACGACCTGCTTGATCAGGACGGCCGGCTGGAAGGCCAGGGTATAGCCGACGCCGTAGCCGACCCAGAAGGACATCGGGTAACGGGCCAGCCAGGACACCTTCGGGAAGTACTGCAGATAGATCATGAGACCGATGATGATGGGGATGAAGTAGATGAACTTCCCGTCTTTCATGATGTCGGTCTGGATCGTCGGCTTGATGTACTGGTCCCAGTTGCCGACAATCCCGAAGCCGGAGGCCAACCCGACGAAGATGTGCTCGGCCGCGCGGAAAACCGGGTTCTCGGCCCAGAGGTAGGTCAGGCAGGCGAACGTGGCGATCGCCCCGACCCAAGCGGCCGCAGGAGTCCAAGTCCAAGTCACTTTATGTCACCTCCCGACGTGAGCTGCGGAAGACGTTCCGCGCGGTGGTCAGGCCCTCTTGCGAAGGACATAGCCGATGTTGCCGAGGATGATCAGCAGGATGATCAGGGCATGGCCCAGGGACTGGGCGTCCATACCCTTGATGGCGCTGCCGGGAGCCTTGCTGAGGAGCTCATACTCCGCGGCGCCGCGCATCCCGGAAAGGATACCCGTATACTGCCCGGACTTGACGTACGGCATGGCCCCAGGGGCGGAGACGGCGGTCACGCCGACGCTCATCGGGATTTTCTTCGGCTCGGAGACATACTGGAGGTAGTCCGCGGTGCCGGGGCTGCCGGTGCTGAGGTCGAAGATCAAGGTGACGCTCGAGGCGTCGAGCTTTTTGACCCGCTCCATCAAGGGCAGATTGGACAACGGGGTGCCGTTGACGTCCACGCCGGCCGCGGCGGTCCACAGGTCGTCGGTCATCTGGCGGAGGGTGACCGGATTGTTCGGCTTCCAGCCGAGGTTGACCCAGTCGGTGCCTTCCTTCGCCCCGACTTCCTTAGAAACCAGTTCGGTCCAGTTCTTGGACATCTGGACGCCGTCCTGCCACATGGCGTAGACGACGACCTTGACGCCCTTCTTCAGAGCGTGGCGGAAGATGGCGACGGCCATCGGGTCCAGCTCGGGGGCGCTGGAGGGGCCGTAGTCGGCGCCGATCCAGAGGATATCACCCGGCTTGAGGGCGTCGACCGCGTTGAAGGCGGTCTCACTCTCGGTGCTCGTGCTGAGCGGCAGGCCGAGGGGCTTGATCAGCGGCACGGCGATGGCGATGGCGACCAGCAGGTAGATGACCCGCTTGTCAATGCTCATAAGCCGGTCCCACATTCTTCGTTACACCTCCTTACAGTGGGCTGAGTGACACGAGTAACGGGAACCGGCCATCACTTCATCCCAGCCCCGCCGACCCCACCGAGGTGGGCCCGCTCGATTCCGAGCAGGATGCGGAGCACGGTGACGAAAGAACCGAGGTAGGCGCCGATGAGGACGGCGCGCATGGCGGCCGTGTTCGGGAAGCGCATGATCCAGTTGGCCCAATCCGGGAAGCCCTTCCAGATGGCCTCGCCGATGGGGGCCCTACCGAGCATGACGATGGCCGCGGAAACCAGGAGAAGCGACGCCTCCACGGTCCGAACCCGGAAGGCCCGGTAGGCCGCGGAAGCGATGTAGAAGGCCAGGAGCGAGAAGATGGTCGAGTCGAGCGACGCCAGGAGGGCGTTGTAGACCCACCGGAAGGTGACGCCCTTGTAACCGTCAATGACGCCGAGGACGGTGTAGCCCCACATGCAGACGAGCAGCAGGAGGCTGAAGATGTATCCAGCCTTGCGCCGCCTGACGTGGTTGACATGGATCCGGGTCAGGTTGATGGCCCCGATGAGGAGGGCAACGGCCTGGCTGATACTCTGCCACTTGTCCATCGAGTTGATCAGTTGCCACTTCTCACCGATGGCGAAGTCATGACCAAAGATGACGAACAGCCCGGTCAGGATGGTCACGAGCAAGGGCAATTCCTTACGCACTCACGTACACCCCCTTTTCCCTTTGCTGTGCTTCTCGGGCTCACTTCATGATGAAGTTCGTGAGCGGGTTCTTCTTCGGGTCGGCGATGATGTTGGTGACCACCGTCCCGACGACTATCGTCAGGAAGACCAGGATCTTGAACCAGTCCTCCCCGACGACCGTCCCGAGCAGCACCGGGTTCTTGGAGATATACGCGCTGGCGGCGTAGATCTCTTCGCCGATCAGCGTGTAGTCGCAGGCCGCGACGAAGAACGGGAGCTGAGCGGTGGACGTGGTGCCGGCAATCTGGATGGCGCCGATCTGGGCGCCGGCCTCGGCCAGGATCAGGGATTCGGCGTAGAAGTAGCCGATCATGATGCTGGCCGCCGGTTTCTCGCGGGCGAAGATACCCAGGATGGCCGCGGTGTACCCGAACTGGAAGCCTGACAGGTACCGGACGTCATCCCCGTTATAGGCGTCCGGGCGACCAGCCTCAAGGTAAGCCTGCTTGATGATTTCCTCGTTCACCGAGTGCACCAGGTAGTTGCGGTTGGTGTTGATGAGCCGGCAGTCGTACTTGGCGCACAACTGGGCGATGTAACCGAGGGTATTGAAGAAGGCGAAGGTCTCCGGGTCGCTGATACCACCGAGACCGGGGGTGGCGTGCACCGGGCGGCCCATTTCCGTGGCGCGCCCGATGGACTCCTCGAGGGCTTCCAGACCGGCGATCTTGCGGATCTCGGGGATCTTCATGCCGGCCCGGGCGCGGGTGATCAGAACGTACGTGACGACACCCAGCGCGACCACGAACCAGAAATCGACAACCATGCCCTTTGTCCAAAGAGCCACTAGTTTTTGCACCTCCTTCCGTTGCGAAGTATTTACACAAAGGCGTATGTTTGCATTTCTCTGCCCTTTCCCCGAATCCTTCTGGGGTCGGAAAGTTCTTGGTCCCAATCGGGCTCTGGTCCACGGGGCACGCCTGGAGGGGCAGGAACGTCGCGGCAAGCGTTGAATAACTGCCGGGGCGTAGGCAACTAACTAATGTAAGGGGTTGAGGGTGTGCCGGAAGTCCGGTGCGTGGTCCTGGCCGCGGGCCAGGGGACGAGGATGAAGTCTGAACTGCCGAAGGCGCTGCATCCTTTGGCTGGGCGACCGATGGTCGACTGGGTGGTCAGGGCGGCCGAGGCGGCCACCGGCCGGAAGCCTCTCGTCGTCGTCGGCTACCGGCGCGAACTGGTCCAGGCGGAACTCGGCGACCGGGCCGACTTCGCCATCCAGGAGGAACAACGCGGGACCGGCCACGCCGTCGCCACCGCCGTCTCCGCCCTGGGCGGTTTCCGCGGGACGCTGGTCATCCTCCCCTGCGACGCGCCCCTCATCTCGCCGGCCACGTTGACCGCCTTCATCGAGGCCCACGAACGCTCGGGGGCCGGGGCGACCATGCTGACCGCCCTTGTCGACGACCCGTTCGGTTACGGGCGGGTCCTTCGGGCGCCGGACGGCCACCTTCAGGCCGTCGTCGAAGACCGCGACGCGACGCCTGAGCAGAAAGCGATCCGCGAAGTGAACACGTCCATCTACTGCTTTGACAGTCAGGCCCTGGGAGAGGCCCTCCCCAGGTTGCGCAACGAGAACGCGCAGCAGGAATACTACCTTCCTGACGTGCTTGAACTGATTCGAGCGGCCGGTCGCGGCGTCGAGGCCCACCTCACCGACGACCCTGACGAGGTCGCCGGAATCAACAGCCGCCGTCAGCTGGCCCAGGTCGAGTCGGTGGTGCGGCGGCGGACGATGGAACGGCTGATGGACGAAGGGGTCACCGTGGTCGACCCGGCCAGCACCTTCATCGACGATACGGTCGTGTTCGGTCGGGATGTCACCGTTCTTCCCTTCACCTTCGTCAGCGGGAAGAGCGAGATCGGACCGGAGTGCCGTCTCGGGCCGGGCGCCGACATCCGCGACTCGCGCCTGGGGCGGGGCTGCGTCGTCCAGCACTCGGTGGTGGAGGAGAGCGTCGTCGGGAACGACGTGACCATCGGGCCCTTCGCCCACCTGCGCGCCGACAACCGAATCGCCGACGGGGTCCGCATCGGGAATTACGCCGAGCTCAAAAACTCCAAGGTCGGTCCGCGGTCGAAGATCTCCCATCATAGTTACATCGGGGACGCGGACATCGGCGGCGGGGTCAACATCGGGGCCGGCGTGGTGGTCGTCAACTTCGACGGCGTCAGGAAACATCGGACCGAGATCGCCGACGGGGCCTTCATCGGGTGCAACAACAACCTGGTGGCCCCGCTGAAGGTCGGTCCCGGCGCCTATACGGCGGCGGGCTCGACCCTGACGAAGGACGTCCCGGCCGACGCCCTGGCCGTGGCCCGTGAGAAACAACAGGTCCACGTCCTCGGTTGGGCCAAGCGACGCAGGGAAAAGGCGGCCGAGGACGAACCCTGAAGAGGGTTCGAAAATAAGAGAGACCCGGGGGGACGTCAGGTGGCACCGATAACCAAAGAGATGAATGTTCAGGTCTTCACCGGCTCGGCCAACCGAGCCCTGGCCGACGAGATCGCCCAATACCTCCACATCGCGCCGGCGAGAGCCGACGTGGGGCGGTTCTCGGACGGCGAGATAAAGGTGATCATCGACGAGAACGTGCGGGGGGCCGACGTTTTCATCGTTCAGCCAACCTCGACGCCGATCAATGACCACCTGATGGAACTGCTCATCATGATCGACGCCGTACGGCGATCGTCGGCCAAGCGGATCACGGCCGTCATCCCCTATTACGGCTACGCCAGGCAGGACCGGAAGACCCGCGGACGCGAGCCCATCACGGCCAAACTGGTGGCCAACCTGCTGACCACCGCCGGGGTCGGCCGCATCCTCACCGTCGACCTCCACGCGGGCCAGATCCAGGGCTTCTTCGACATCCCGGTGGACCACCTGAGCGGCATCCCGATCATCGCCGACTATCTCCTGTCCAAGAAGCTCAAGGACGCCGTGGTCGTCTCCCCCGACCTGGGGGGCGTGACCCGAGCCCGGAACCTGGCCGAACGGCTGGGAGTGCCCATCGCCATCATCGATAAGCGTCGCCCGGAGCCGAACGTGGCCGAGATCATGAACGTCATCGGCAAGGTCCAGGGCAAGACGGTCATCATGATCGACGACATCATCGACACCGCCGGGACCATCGTCCTCGGCGCCACGGCCATGCTGGAAAGGGGCGCTACTGAAATCTATGCCTGCTCCACCCACGCCATTCTCTCGGGGCCGGCGGTCGAGCGGCTGACCAAGTCGCCCATCAAGGAAGTGGTGGTCACCAACACCATCCCCCTCAGGCCGGAGGCCAAGGACCCGAAGTTCAAGGTCCTATCCATCGGGCCGATCCTGGCCGAAGCGATCAGCCGCATCGCCCAGGACCTCTCGGTGAGCGCCCTGTTCACGCGATGAGACCCGCCGCGCGTCGGCGGCCCTGGGGACCAAGAAGACGTTGACAACGCAAGGCGTAGCGATTATCATATTACTGTTGCTGCCTATTGGCAGTGCTTTTTTCCTCGTCCAGAAAGGGGCAGTTGGCCAGTTATGGAACAAGTACTCTTGAACGCGTCTAAGCGCGACATCGGCAAGGGCAGCGCCCGCGCCATCCGGCGTGAAGGCTACGTCCCGGCGGTCCTCTATGGCAAGAACGTCGAGGCCGTCTCGGTCAAGGTCCCGGCGCGGGACTTCTCCCGGGTCATGACGGCCGGTCGTAACAGCATCATCAAGCTGGCCATCGCCGAGAAGGGCGGGGTCGACGAGCGGACCTGCATGGTCAAGGACATTCAGCAGGACCCGATCCGCGGCGATGTCATCCACGCCGACTTCCATCAGATCAACCTGAAGGAGAAGCTGCGCGCGACCGTCGCGGTGCGCATCATCGGTGAGGACGTCGTAATCAAGGCCGGCGGCATCCTGCAGCATCTGCTGTGGGAGGTCGAGGTCGAGTGCCTCCCGGCCGAGATCCCGGACCATCTCACCGCCGACGTCAGCAACGTGCCGATCGGCGGGCATCTCTCGGTCAAGGACCTGAAGGTCCCGGCCGGGGTCGACCTGATCACCGATCAGGACGCCGCCATCGCCTCGGTCCTCGCGCCGAAGGCCGTCGAGGAAGAGGTCAAGCCGGCGGAGGGCGAGGCGGCCGCTGACGCGGCTCAGCCTGAAGTCATCGGTCGCGGTAAGCAGGAAGAGGAAGGCGCGGCCCCGGCTCCGGGCGCCAAAGAAGCCAAGGGCAAGGCCGAGAAGGAAAAGTAAGCCGCAGGTGGAATGGTCGGAGCGTAATCCCACGAGGGTTACGCTCCTTGTCGTATGGGGGGAATCGGCTTGAGGCTGCTGGTCGGCCTGGGAAACCCCGGCCGGGAGTATGCCGGGACCAGACACAACATGGGGTTCCGGGTCATCGATGAGGTCGCCGCGAGAAACGGGGTGACCCTCTCCGGCCGGCGCTTCCACTCCCGCACGGGCCGTGGGCGCATCGGCGGCCAGGACGTGCTCCTGATGAAACCGCAGACGTTCATGAATGCTTCGGGGACGGCCGTCCGTGAGGCCCTGGCCAAGACAGGCCTTGGCCCCTCGGATGTGCTGGTCATCGTCGACGACCTCGACCTGCCCGTCGGGCGCCTGCGGATGAAGGGCTCCGGCTCCAGCGCCGGCCACCGTGGGCTGACGTCCATCGCCGGGGCCCTCCGGGAGACCGGCTTTCCGCGGCTCCGCCTGGGCATCGGCCGGCCGGCCGACCGGTCCGAGGTCATCGACTGGGTGCTCGAGCGGCCGACGCGGGCCGAACTGGCCATCCTGGACCGGGCTGTGACGGCCGCCGCCGACTGCGTCGAGGTCTTCTTCGCGGAAGGGCTCGAGCGGGCCATGGCCATGGTCAACGGGCTGGACCTGGCCGCGCCGGACGACGCTTAGACATCGGCCTTTCGGGCCACAGTAACGGCATGTTGACCACCGTCCTTGCACTGGCGGCCGGGCTCTCGGCCGCCTTCATCGCCCTCATCGGCAATCGCTGGGCGGTGCGAGGGGGCGACCGCGTCGCCGTGGCCGCCCTGGTCCCGTTGGTGGAGGAGGCCGCCAAGACCGGCGCGGCCCTCGTCATCGGGGCCCCCATCCTGGCCACTCATGTCGTCTTCGGCCTCATCGAGGCCGGCTACGACATCATCAAGCCATCGCGGTTCGGTCTCTTGGCCGGGTTCGTCGGGCTCGTCGGCCACCTGGCCTTCGGGTTGATGGCGGGGTTGGTCTATGGCCGCTTGGGGTCCGGCCCCGCGGCGGTCGCGGCGGCCACTCTGGCCCACATCTTCTTTAACGCCGTCATCATCGGGCGTTTGCCGGCCATCGGCCGTTGGCGGGGCGACGGGCGCCGAAACAGGGTTTGACCGCGGTCGGTCGGGACGGCTATAATTGGTTCTATAATGGGTTGTAACCCAATGGCACAAAGTGTCAGGGACCCCCGGCGAGCGGGGGAGCCCCTTTTTGGCGTTGAGGAGGATGGCCGAACGGTGAGCGAAGCCGTGACAGGCGTGACCGTCGACGAATTCAAGCGCGTGACCGATGCTCTTCGCGCGGGGGCCCGTGAGCAGTTGGTCTATGGCCTGACCGGGTCGTCGAAATCCTATTTCCTGGCCCACCTGGCGCGCGAGACGGAGCGGGCCCTCCTGGTCATCACCGGGCACCTCTCGGCGGCCGGGCGGATCCGGGACGACCTGCGGACCCTCCTGCCCGAGCGGGAGATCGACGTCTTCCCGGCCATCGAGATCCTTCCCTATCAGGTCGTGGCCCACAGCCCCGAGCTGTTCGCCGACCGGCTCCGGGTGCTCCACCGGCTGACGAGCGCGGCGCGGGGCCGCGGTGACGGCGGTGCGCCACTGGTCATCGCCCCCGTGGGAGCCATCCTCCCGCGGCTGATGCCCCGCTCCCGGTTCACCGCGCTTGGCCTCGACCTTCGGTGGGGTGAGCGGCTCGACCTCGACCGAGTGGCCAAGAGCCTGGCCGGGATGGCCTACGAACGGGTCGACATGGTCGAGGGCAAAGGGCAGTTCAGCATCAGGGGCGGCATCGTCGACCTCTTCTCTCCGACGGCCGACCAGCCGTGGCGGATCGAGCTCTTCGATGACGAGGTCGACTCGATTCGGTCCTTCGATCCCGTCTCCCAGCGCTCGCTCAACAACCTGCAGACGGTCAGGGTCATTCCGGCCCGGGAGATGATCTTCCCGGCCGAAGGCCGCGAAGAGGCCCTTGACCGCATTCGGCGCGAGATCGATTCGACCCTGAGGAAGATGACCCGGGCCGGTCTCGACCAGGCCGCCGAGTCCCTCCGCGAGCGGGCCGAGGCCCATTACGAACGCCTCAGCACGGGGCAGGACGAGGGGCTCGAATCATACGCCCCGTTCTTCTTCGAGCGGCTCGAGACCATCGTCGATTATCTGCCGGAGGACGGCGTGGCCGTCTTCGACGAGCCCTTTCGGGTCCAGGAGGCGGCGGCCGAGAGCGAGCGGCTGGTCGAAGAGATGTTCGGCTCCTCGCTGGAACGGGGCGAGGCCCTGCCGACCCAGGCCCGGATCTTCCAGACCAACGAGGAACTGGTGACCAGGGCCAAGGAGCGCCCCATCGTCCACCTGTCGTTGTTGCTGCGCAAGCCGCCGGCGTCGGAGCCGGACAACCTCGTCTCGGCGGAGACCCGCCCCGGCCCGAGTTTCCACGGTCAACGCGAGGCCTTCGTGGCCGAGGCCCGCCGCTATGCGGCGCGCGCGGCGCGGGTGGCGATGGTCGCCTCGACCCCCGACCGGGCCCAGCGGCTGGCGGCCATCCTCCGCGAAGCGGAGATCCCGGCGGCGATGGCCGACGCCTGGAGGGTGCCGGAGCCCGGAGAGTTCATCGCCATCACCGGAAGCCTGGAGACGGGCTTCGAGTTCCCTGGACTCGGTCTCATCGTCCTGACCGACGACGAAGTCTTCGGCCGGTCCAAGCGCCGGACAAAACCAAAGGCCGTCAAGGAAGGCCTGCGCCTTGCGTCATACCAGGACCTGAAGATCGGCGACTTCGTCGTCCATGTCAACCATGGCATCGGCAAGTATCTGGGCCTGCGGACCCTGGAGATCCAGGGCAAGAACCGGGATTACCTTTACATCCAATATTCCGGCGAGGACCGCCTCTACGTCCCGACCGACCAGATCGACCTGGTCCAGAAATACATCGGGGCCGAGGGCCAGGAGCCCAAGGTCTACAAGCTCGGTGGGACGGAATGGGCGAAGGTCAAGGGCCGGGTCAAGGCTTCCGTCAGGCAGATGGCCGAGGAGCTGTTGCGCATCTATGCCGTGCGGCAGGCGGTGCCGGGTCACGATTTCGGGCCCGACACGGTCTGGCAGAAGGACTTCGAGGACGCCTTCCGCTATGAGGAGACGCCCGACCAGTTGCAGGCCACGGCCGAGATCAAGGTCGACATGGAGAAGCCCCAGCCGATGGAGCGGTTGCTCTGCGGCGACGTCGGCTACGGCAAGACCGAGGTGGCCATGCGGGCGGCCTTCAAAGCGGTCATGGACGGCAAGCAGGTGGCCGTCCTCGTCCCCACGACCATCCTGGCCGCCCAGCACTACAACACCTTCCGCGACCGCTTCGCCGGCTACCCGGTGAAGATCGACCTCCTGTCCCGCTTCCGCTCGGCCGCCGAGCAGAAGAAGACGCTCGGCACGGTGCGCAAGGGAGCGGTCGACATCGTCATCGGCACCCACCGGTTGCTCAGCGAGGACCTCGGGTTCAAGGACCTGGGGCTCCTGATCATCGATGAGGAGCAGCGGTTCGGGGTGGCCCACAAGGAGCGGTTGAAGAAGCTCAAGGAGACCGTCGACGTGCTCGTCCTCTCGGCCACGCCCATCCCGCGGACGATGCACATGGCGATGGTCGGGCTCCGCGACATGAGCGTCATCGAGACCCCGCCGGAAGACCGCTTCCCCGTCCAGACCTACGTCATCGAGTACTCGGATGAACTGGTCCGTGAGGTCATCCAGCGTGAACTGGACCGGGGCGGCCAGGTCTACTACGTCCACAACCGGGTCCAGACCATCGACCGGGTGGCGGCCCGCATCGAGCGACTCCTCCCCGAGGCCAGGGTGAGCGTCGGTCACGGGCAGATGGCCGAGGACGAACTGGAGCGGGTCATGCTCGATTTCATGGACGGTGAGGCCGACGTCCTCGTCTGCACGACCATCATCGAGAACGGGCTGGACATCCCGAAGGTCAACACCCTCATCGTCGAGGACGCCGACCACCTGGGTCTGGCTCAGCTCTACCAGTTGCGGGGGCGAGTCGGCCGGTCCAACCGGCTGGCCTACGCGTATTTCACCTACCGTCCCGACCGTTCGATCAGCGAGATCGCGGAGAAGCGCCTCCAGGCGATCAAGGAGTTCACCGAGTTCGGGTCGGGCTTCAAGATCGCCCTACGCGACCTGGAGATCCGCGGGGCCGGCAACATCCTCGGACCCGAGCAGCACGGTCACATCCTCTCGGTCGGCTTCGACCTATACGCCCAGATGCTCGAGGAGGCTGTCCAGGAGCTCAAGGGCGAGAAACGGCCCGCGGTCATCGAGCCCGCCATCGAACTGGCCCTGGACGCCTACATCGACGATGGCTACGTCCCCGACTCGCGGCAGAAGATAGAGCTGTACAAGAAGATCTCGGTGATCGAGGGCCGGGAGGACGCCGACGAGGTCGTCGACGAGATTCGCGACCGCTTCGGCGACCCGCCCGCGGCCGTCCAGAACCTCATCGGGGTCGCCCGCCTGAAGGCCCTGGCCCGCAAGGTCGGAGCGACGGCGCTCTCGCAGCAGAAGGGTTTCGTGTCGATCAAGTTCGGACCGATGCGCCGCCTGTCCATGGACGGGCTGGCCGATCTGGCCCGCAAGCACCGCGACCGGGTGAGCCTGTCCCCGCAGAAGGCGGCGCCGGTGCTCCTGGTCAAAGTCCAGGGGCTCGAGGAAGCGCGGCTCATCGAGGTTCTCGAGACCGTCCTGGCCCAGGCGGAACGCGCCGCCGGGCTCGCCTGACACCGCGACCGACCCGGCCCGTGGCCTTTTCACCGCCGACAGATTACGGCCGCCGAACTGGAAAAAATGAATAAATGTGTTAAGCGGCCTATATACTATGAGCGGTACAGAAGAGGCTCTAGGGCCTGGGAAAAGGAGGGGTGCAGGTGAAAGCTACTGGCATTGTCAGGCGGATCGATGATCTCGGGCGGGTGGTCATCCCCAAGGAAATCCGTCGGACCCTGCGTATTCGCGAGGGCGATCCGTTGGAGATATTTGTCGACCGCGAGGGCGAGGTAATCCTGAAAAAGTACTCCCCCATCGGGGAACTCGGCGATTTCGCCAAGGAGTACGCTGACTCTCTCTATGAATCGGTCGGTCACATCGCCCTGATCACGGACCGCGACAACATCATCGCCGTCGCCGGGGCGCCGAAGAAGGAGTTCCTCAACAAGTCCATCAGCCTGGCCGTGGAGAAGGTGATGGAGGAGCGCAAGCCGGTCCTCATCACCAAACCGGGAGAACACCGCTACTGCAAGGAGTGTCTCCTCGACGACGAAGAGGCGGGCTGCAAGTTCACCGCCGAGGTCATCGCCCCGATCATCTCCGGCGGCGACCCGATCGGTGCCGTCATCATCACGTCCAAGGAACCCGACGTCTCGTTCGGCGACCTCGAGCTGAAGTTGGCTGAGACCGCCGCGGGTTTCCTGGCCAAGCAGATGGAGCAGTAAGCCCCGTTCCACTCCGATCCCTCGAACCCGGGCTCGGATCCATACCTCGAAACTTCTGGCCCTGACGGGCCTGGTCAAAAATGCGCCGGTTTTCGACTGTGCGCATTTTTGCTTTCAGCGGTTGATGGAGGGTCCAATGTCCAGGGAATCTTTCCTCCAAGGCGCGATGGTCCTGGCCCTGGCCGGACTGGTCAGCCGGATTCTCGGGGCCGCCTACCGTATCCCCCTCTCCTGGGTCATCGGCGATGAGGGACTGGGCCTCTACGGAATGGCCTATCCCATCTACAACATGCTCCTGACGGTGTCGACGATGGGCGTTCCCATCGCCGTCTGCAAGATGATCGCCGACCGAGTGGCCCGTGGGCGGCTCGAGGACGCGCGCCGGGCGACCCGCGTGTCCGTGACTTTCCTGGCCCTTTCGGGGGCCCTTTTCTCGTTCGTGCTGTACTTCTCAGCCGGCTTCTTCGCCCGGCTCTACCATGAACCACGGGCCTACCTGTCCATCGTCGCCGTGTCCCCGGCCATCTTCCTGGTGGCCATCATGTCCGCGCTGCGCGGATACTTCCAGGGCCTGCACCGGATGACCCCGACGGCCATCTCGCAGGTGACCGAGCAGATCGTCCGCGTGGCGACGATGGTCGTCCTGGCCCTCCTGCTGTTGCCCAGGGGCCTCGAATACGCCGCCGCCGGGGCGACGTTCGGGGCCGTCTCGGGTGGCCTTGCCGGGCTGGCCGTCCTTCTCGTCATTTTCTGGCGGGAGGGCGGCACCCTGGGCCGGCAAGAGCGGCCGGCCCGGCAGGCAACCGCCGAGGAGCGGCGGTCGCCGGACTCGGCCCGGCGCATCCTCTCGGAACTGGTCGCCCTGGCCTTGCCGATCAGCGTGGCGGCCATCATCATGCCGCTGATGAACATGCTCGACGCGGCCATCGTTCCCATCCGGCTGCAGGCGGCGGGCGTACCCGCGGCGCGGGCCACGGCCCTCTTCGGACAGCTCTCTCAGATGGCCTTTCCCCTCGTCTTCATGCCGACCAGCATCACCTCGGCCTTCGCCCTGGCTCTGGTACCCGCGGTGTCGGAGGCGGCCGCGCTCGGCCGGCGGGAGGCCGTCAGGGAGCGGGCGGCCCTCGGGTTCCGGATGACGGTCATCCTGACCCTGCCTTGTGTGGTCGGCTTTTACCTGTTGAGCGCGGAGATTCCCCGGCTCCTCTTCGGACAGCCGATGGCCGGCGTGGCCGTCGCCGCGCTCTCCTCGGGCCTATTCTTCCTGGCCCTCCAGCAGACATCATCAGCCGTCCTGCAGGGGCTGGGGCGGACCGCTCTCCCGGTCCGCAGCCTGGCCGTGGGGGCGGCGGTCAAGGCCGTCATCAGCTGGACGCTGACGGCGATACCGGCGTTCGGCATCCGGGGCGCGGCCCTGGGGACGGTCGGCGGTTTCGTCGTCGCCTCGGCCATCAACCTGACCACGGTGCAGAAGCTCGTCGGCCCGGTCATCGAGCGCAACGCGCTGGTCAAGCCGGCGGCGGCGGTGGCGGTCATGGCCCTTGCCGTCGCGGGGTCCTTTGCCTGGGTCAGCCGGGCGACCGGCTCCGTCAACCTGGCCACCGTCGCCGCCATCGGCGCCGGGGCCGTTTCCTATGTCATCGTCCTCCTGGCCATCGGAGGGATGACGGCCGGCGACCTAGAAACAATACCACGGGTCGGACCGGCGCTGTCGAGATTCCTGCGACGGTTCAGCCTCACCCGGTGAAGGTCAGGAGAGGTCGAGGGGATGGCTAAGCGTTCGGGTCGGGGCGGGACGAAGTCGGACAAGCATGAGGCGGGCGGGGGCTTCGAGCGTTTCGTCGAGGTCGTCCGCCGCCTCCGGGGCGAGGGCGGCTGCCCGTGGGACCGCGAGCAGACCCACCGGTCGCTCAAACCGTATTTCATCGAAGAGACCTACGAGGCCGTTGAGGCCATCGACGACTCGGCCCCGGCTCGGCTCCGGGAGGAACTAGGCGACGTCCTTCTCCAGGTCGTCCTGCACGCCGTCATCGGCGAGGAGGAAGGGGCCTTCACGCCGGCGGAGGTCGTCGACGGCATCACAGAGAAGATGATCAGGCGCCACCCGCATGTCTTCGCCGGCGTCAAGGTGGCCGACAGCGGCGAGGTCCTGCGGCGTTGGGAGCGGATCAAGCGCGGCGAGAAGGGCTACGCCGAGGCGGCCGCGACGTCGCTGACCGAGGGCATCCCACGCGGGATCCCCTCGCTGATGCGGGCTTACAAGGTCCAGGAGCGCGCGGCCAGGCGAGGTTTCACGTGGTCGACCTCGCAAGGCGCGCTGGACAAGGCTCAGGAGGAACTGGCAGAGCTGGTTGCGGAATACGGGCGTGGGGACAAGGTTAGAATAGGTGAGGAAATCGGCGATCTCCTGTTTGCCGTCGTCAACCTGGCCCGGTTCGCGGGGGTGGAGCCAGAGGAGGCTCTGACGCGGACCGCGAGCAAGTTTGCCGGCCGTTTCGCGGCAATAGAGGAGGAAGCCCGAATGGCGGGCCGCCGGGTCGAGGACCTGGAGCTGTCGGAGATGCTCAGGCTCTGGGAGAAGGCCAAAGGCGACGCCGGAAGACGGGGGGATTGATTTGAACAAGACGGACCTGGTGAACAGCGTGGCCGAGAAGGCCGGGCTGAAGAAGCAGGAAGCCGAGAAGGCCGTCAACGCGGTCTTCGAGGCCATCGAGGACGCTCTGGGAAAAGGGGACAAGGTGGCCCTGGTCGGGTTCGGGACCTTCGAGGTCAGGAGACGCTCGGCCCGGACCGGCCGGAACCCGCAGACCGGGGAGGCCATCAGCATCGCCGAGGCCAAGGTGCCCGCCTTCAAAGCCGGGAAGTCCCTCAAGGACACGGTCCAAAAGAAGTGAACCCGAGGAATCAGGTCGAATAGAGAAACGACCTGATTCTTTGCTTTGGATGGGGGAGGACTCAAGTGAGGCTGGACAAGTTCCTCAAGGTGAGCCGGGTGATCAAGCGCCGGACTGTGGCCAAGCAGGCCTGCGAAGGCGGCCGGGTGACCGTCAACGGGCGGACCGGCAAGGCGGGGAGTGAGATCGCCCCGGGTGACGTGGTCACCGTCAGCTTCGGGCCGCGCTTCCTGAAGTTCAAGGTCCTCGAGGTCCGGCCGAGCGTGCCCGCGGCGAGGGCCAAAGAGCTCTTCGAGATCCTCGAACAGAGGGGCTTCGACGACGAGGAAGACAAAGACTGAGCCTGGCGGTGAACCCGTTGGGCAGGGAAGAGAAGGCCCGCGTGCGCGGGCCTTCGGCGTCCTCGGATAGCGGCCTGTCCGTCGCCGGATACTAGCCGCGGAGACCGACAGCGTGACCAGAGCGGTCGCCGGCTGAACGGTCACCGCTCGAGCGTCCGAAGGAGGTAACCGGATGGACGGAAAGACGAGTTCATCGAAACCGTGGTGGTGGGTCGTGGGGGCCGTCGTCCTCATCGGGGCGGTCGCCCTGGCGGTCAGAATGGGCCGCCGGCCGGCCTTGAAACCCGCCCCGATGATCGATGAGCCGACCATCTCCATCAACTACGACGCCACCGGGAAGAAAGCGACCATCAAGATGGAGGACTATCTGGCCGGGGTGGTGGCGGCCGAGATGCCCACCGACTGGCCGGCCGAGGCCCTCAAGGCTCAGGCCATCGTCGCCCGCACTTACACGATGAAGAAGATCGCCCAGGGCGGCGTGAAGAAGCTGCACGGGACCGATGTCTGCGATAACCCGGAGCACTTTCAGGCCTATGACCCGACCAAGGTCAACGATGCCGTCAGGCAGGCCGTGGCTGCCACGCGGGGCCAGGTCGTGACCTACCGCAACGACTACATCCTGGCCTGGTTCCACGCCAACAGCGGGGGGAGGACCGCCACCGCCCAGGAGGGCCTGGAGTGGCGCGGCGAAGCCACTCCGTATATCACCGTGGTCCGTGACGTCGCCGGCCCGGAGGGCTTCCGACCGTGGACGGCGACCTTCACCAAGGCCGCCATAGCCTCAGCGGTCATCCGGGTCACCGGCAAGGACCCCGTGGACTTCAAGGACATCCGCGTGACCGACAAGGGACCGTCCGGCCGGGCAATCACCCTGGCCATCGGGAAGGCCGCGGTCTCCGGGCCCTCCCTACGCATCGCCCTCGGCAGTGAGAAGCTGCGGTCGACCTTGTTCACCCAGATCACCGTCTCCGGCGACACCGTGACCTTCGCCGGCGACGGGTTCGGCCACGGGGTCGGCATGGCCCAGGACGGCGCCAAGGCCCAGGCGGCCCAGGGCAAGAAGGCGGCCGAGATCGTCCGGTTCTATTACAAGGGCACCCAGGTCACGCAGCGCTGGCGCTAGAACGATTTGGTCTGAATTCCCTCCTGCCGGCATAGCATGGTCACCGGAACCGGAAATGGCAGAGGAGGGAAAAAGCGCGTGGAGGACAAGGACCTGGAGCGGGAGGACCAGCATCAACTGACCATCGGCAACCGGGAGACGGTCAGCGTCAATGGCGTCCTCGAGATGATAAGCTTCGACGATCAGGAGATCGTCCTCAACACCGACCTTGGCACGCTGACCCTGAAAGGCGAGGAACTCCATATCAAGACCCTCAACCTCGACCTCGGGACCCTGGACGTCGAGGGGTTGGTCAACGCCGTCAGCTACGGGCCGAAAAAGACCGGCAAGGGGAAAGGCAAGGGGTTCATCGACCGCCTCCTCCGCTGACGACGGTCCCCTGAACACTGGCTAAGCAGGAAGACGCTTCCGGTTGGGCGAAATCAGGTCGCACCGACCCAACGGGCCGCTAGGCCCGCCGTCGCTCACCGGGAGGAACGTCTGTGCGCCTCTTCCCAAGTCGTCGAATCTTGGTCACCGGCCGGCGCACACGGCGCCGGCCGGTCTGGTCCAGGCTGGTCCACGCGCTTCGCGCGTCCGGACGAGCCTTGGTCAGCATGGTCGCCAGTCCGGCCGTCCTCCTCGGGGACATCTTCAACCCGGAGAACCGGATCGCCCGGCGGTGGCTCCTGGGGTTCATCGCCCTGGCCACCCTGGTGAACCTCAGCGACCTCGGGGTCGACCTCCTGGTGGACAGGCAGACTCGGGAAGCGACGGTCCTCCTGAGCGACTACTCGGCCCTGCGGGGCCAGGTCAAGCAGCTCCCCTACGCCGATACGATAAACTTCTACGCCGCCCGGTATGACCTCGACCCGGCCCTGGTCGCCGCGGTGATCAAGGTCGAGAGCAACTTCGACCCGAACGCCGTCTCGCGGGCCGGAGCCAGGGGCCTGATGCAGGTCAGCCCAGTCATCTGGCGGGCCTTCAACCCCGGTTCGAGCTGCGACGGCCAACACGACCCGCCGCCGGCGTCAAGTGATTGCGTCTTTGACCCGGCCGCCAACATTCGCACCGGGACGGCCTACCTGCGGGAGCTTCTCGACAACTTCAAGGGCGACTTCACGCTGGCCTTCGCGGCCTACAACGCCGGCGCGGGCAGCGTCGCCCGCGCGGTGGGGGTCTCCGGCGACGGGCTGCCGCCATTCCGGGAGACGCGGGCCTTCGTCCGCGACGTCCTCAACTCGTGGTCCGGCATCCGCCTGCAGGCCCTGCCGCCCCTTCCTGTCGAGGCCCTCTTCCTCCTGCAATCCCTGCGGCGCGGGCTACCCTTCGTCAGCCTGGGGCTGTGGGGGCTGTTCGCGGTCTGGGCCGGGGTCAAGTGGCCGAAACGGCACTGGTGACGGCGAATGGCGGGCGGCTAAGAAGGCGGCCCGGCGAATAAGACTGAACGTGGAGCCTTGGCGCCGCCGGGGACCCGGGACGGCGCGGGACGCGGGGGGTAAGGCCTGTTGACCTCCGTCGATGTTCAGGTCGCCGTGCTGCTGGTGACGGTCCTCCTGGGGAGCGCCGTCGGTCTCGCCTACGATCTGTACCGGGGTCTGCGCCGAGCGGCCATCCGCGGCCGGGGGGCCACGGTCGTGGGCGACCTGCTTTTCTGGTCACTGGCCACCTGGTTCGTCTTTCGAGGGCTCGTCTTCGGCAACGGCGGCGAACTCCGGATGTACGTCTTCGCCGGCACGGCGGCCGGCCTATACCTGTACTTCCAACTGGCGAGCCCGACGGTGCTGTGGGCGGTGACCTGGTTCTGGCGGGCCGTCTTCGCCGTCCTCCGGTTGATCGCGACGGGCTTCCGCACGGTTGCGCGGGGTCTCGGAGCGGCTTGGTCGGCCGTTTCCGTTGCTGGTGCCTGGGCGAAGAGCACGGCCGCACGGGTCGTCACCGCGGCCCGCCCGCCGTGGACGCACAGAGACGACTCCAAAGGGGGTTGATTGGGTGTTCTATCAGTCAGCGCGAGTCAAGTCCGTGGAGATGTCACCGGGGATCGTCCGCCGGACCCTGGCCTGGGGGCAGGCGATGATGGGGGCGAGGTTCAGCTATACCGCCGGGGCGCTGACCGCGCCCCACGCGCACCCGCATGAGCAATTCACCTACGTTCTCAGCGGGCACTGCCGCGTCCGCATCGGTGAAGAGGAGCGGGTCATCGGGCCCGGTGAGGGTTATCTCGTGCCGGGCGGGGTCACCCACAGCCAGGAGGTCCAGGAAGCCGCCGAGACCATCGAACTGTGGAGCCCGCCCCGTCCGGAGTTTGAATGAGGGATCGAGCGCACCCGGCTGGTTGCCGGGTGCTCGGGGGACCGGCGAGGGCCGGTCCCCTTCTCGTTTTTTGCCGACCGGACCAACCCAGGAAGGAATTCTGTAAACCATGGCGAAAGGAATGACCTACCCAGTTGTACACAGGTTGTACATAACTTGTGAATAACACTTCTGGCCCGGGTGTTCCATGGAAGGAGAAGGCCCGTGCAGATAGAGATTCGTGGAGCCGAGCGCTTGAGTTTCCGTGAACGACAAGTGGTCTCGCTGCGCGAGATGGGCCACAACAACGCCGAGGTGGGTGTCCGCCTGGGATTGAGCCCGGCGACGGTGGCCACGCTCTACAACCGTGCCAGGAACAAGGGTTACCAGGTGGTCATCGTCCTCGGCGGGGACCCACTGAACCTCTTTGAGACGGATGAAACGGACGAGGGCGACCTGAAAGAACCGAAACAGTGACCGTAAGCATCGACCGGCCGGTGGATTGACCGACCGGTCGCGCAGGAGGTAACATGAGCTACCCACTCAGCGATGCCGGCCGCCCGCCGGTCATCGACCTCAGGACCAAGACAAAGCCCCGGCCGCGCAGGAGCGGTTTCCGGATCAGAGTGCGCTTCGGCCGTCTCCTGGTCGTGGCCTTTCTTCTTTACGGTGTCTCCGTGTTCGCCGGTCAGGAGGTCCGGGTCCACCGGCTGAAGGTCCAGGAAGCCGGGGTCCAGGCGCAGATCCGTCAACTCCAACAGGCCAATCAGGCCCTTCGCGAGCAGATCAAACAAGCCAACTCCGATGAGTACATCGAGAAGATTGCGCGTGAGCAGCTCGGGTTGGTCAAAGAGGGTGAAATACCCTATTTCAACGGTGTCCCAGGTGACCCGGGCCATCTGGAAAAAGGGCCGGGATACTGAGCATTGACATCTGAACAGCTTGACACGGTCTACCCCGTCTTATATAATTTTCAATTGCAGATGAAGTTAACAGGGAGGACCGGTTCTGGTTATGCAGTTGGAGGTCGGCCAGGTCGTTGAAGGGGTCGTCACCGGCATCACCCATTTCGGTGCATTCGTGGAACTTCCCGGTGGAAAGACCGGCCTGGTACACATTTCCGAAGTGGCTGATGCCTATGTTAAGGACATCAAGGACTACCTCAAAGAAAGAGATAACGTTAAGGTGAAGATCCTATCGGTCGACCCGAAAGGGAAGATCGGGCTCTCCATCAAGCAGGCCAATCCGAACCGTCCACCGGGCGGGCGTCGGCCCTTGGGCCGTGAGTCCCGCATGTCTTTCGAAGACAAGCTGGCGAAGTTCATGAAAGACAGCGATGAGCGGCTCAGCGACTTGCGCCGCAACGCCGACTCGAAGCGGGGCGGGCGCGGGACCGGGGGCCGGGAAGCCTGATTTCCCGGACGCGAATGATTCCGATCACTGACTTGGCTTGAGGAGGCATTCCGTTGGAATGCCTCTTTTGAGTGACGATGACGACCGCTGACGAAGCCGCGACGCCGCGCGCAACCAGTGTCCCAAAGCCCCGTGGCGACGGCCAAAATCGGTTGCGTGCAAGCTTGACGCTGCTCGACGATTATAATATAATCAGTCGTGGTCGTCGGCGAGGAACATGAAGTCGGTGACAGGCGAACATCGCGGGGTAGAGCAGTCTGGTAGCTCGTCGGGCTCATAACCCGGAGGTCGTGGGTTCAAATCCTACCCCCGCAACCAAACAAACAAAGATCGGCCGGCTCGGCCGGCCGATCTTTCATCAAGACCGGACGCGAGGCGGCGTAGCTCAGTTGGCTAGAGCATGCGGTTCATACCCGCAGTGTCGGTGGTTCGAATCCACCCGCCGCTACCGTGAATGGGCCATTAGCTCAACTGGCAGAGCAGGCGACTCTTAATCGCAAGGTTGAAGGTTCGATTCCTTCATGGCCCACAACATCGGCCCCATGGTCAAGCGGCCTAAGACACCGCCCTTTCACGGCGGTAACTCGGGTTCGAATCCCGATGGGGTCACAGCCTTGTCGCTGAACGCAGGCGACAGGGTTTTTTCTTTTTATCGCCCTTTTGTCGCTGGTGCCGTCGGTGGTGTCGCCGCGTGACGCAGGCTTGTCCAGCCATTGCGACAATAACCGCCCAGGGCTCCGCGATACAATCACCGTGATGAAGTCGGTGGACAAGGAAGACGGCATGACGACAAGTCGGTCGGCGGCGCGCGGACAGTCAGGCAAAACAATCGGTCGGGAGAGGCGGCCGCGGCCTCGCGCCCGGAGTATTTCGACTCTGTGGCCGGCGCCCACGACGGGCGGGGACCGTTGGCTCGACGTCGGCCTCACGGCGCTCGGCTTCCTCCTCGGGCGCTCCTCGGTGGCCGGGCTCCTCAACCCGTTCGGCGTCGCCTACGCCGCCGCGGTCGTCATCGCCCGGCCGGGGGCGGCCGTCATCGTGTCGGCCGGCATCCTCCTCGGCTCATTGGCCGGGCAGAGTTGGCTGACATTGGCTCCGACCGCGCTCATCCTGATCCTCCTGCCGCCGACCCTGGGGGCTGTCGGCGCCGACCGCGGGGAGGACCGGCGAGGAGTGGTCGGGGGCCTCGTCGTCCTGGGCCTGTCGTTGCTCATCCGAGAAGCCACGGCGGCCATCGTCGCCCGCGACGGCTTCACGCTGGCGACGGAGGCCTTTGACGCCGTCCTCTCGGCGGTCCTGTCGGTGGTCTTCCTGCCGGCGGTCGAGTCTCTTGTCGCCGCTGAGCGGCGGGCACCGGCGGGCGAGACGACCCTCTTCACCGGGGTTCTCCTGGCCTCGGCCGCAGCCGGCTTATCCGGCCTGCGAATCGCCGGCTTCCCGGTCGATGCGGCCGTCGCGGCCTACCTGGTGATGTCTCTCGCCTCAGGTGGCGGGGCAGGTCTCGGCGCAGCCGCCGGGGTCCTCGTCGGCGTCGTCTCCGGCCTACGGACCGGCATCGAGCCGGCGACCATCGGCCTCGGCGCCCTCGCGGGCCTCCTCGCCAGCATGTTCTCGGGGCTCGGGAAGGTCGGCGTCATCGCCGGGTATCTCCTGGCGCGGCTGGTCCTGGGCGGCAACGGGAGCTTGCCCGCCGACATCGCCATGGCCCTGGTGCCGGCGGCCGCCGGTGGCGTGCTTTTCCTTTTCACCCCCTGGCGGGTCATCAACCGTCTGTTCATCAGGGGTCTGGCCGATTATGAGCCGACCGGTCGGGAGACCGGGCCGGACCTGACGATGGGCCCGGGGGTCCGGGCGACCACGGGTCTCGACGACGACGACGCGGTCGCGGGCAGCGGCGCCGGACAGCCGGCCCCCACCGTGGCGACCCTTCGGCACCTGGCCGGCCTGTTCGATGACCTGGCCGAAGCGATGCAGGAGGTCGCGGCCGCCAAGGCGGCCACCGACGACCAGGTGGCGCAACTCTTCCAGGTCGTCAGCAGCCGGGTCTGCGAGCGCTGCGGCGTCTACTCGACCTGTTGGAAGGACAACTTCAAGGAGACCTGCCGGCGGCTTCTCGAGCTCTGGAGCAAGGCCGAGATCGGGCCGCTCGGCCCGGATGATTTCCCGCGCGGCGGACGCCGCTGTCTGAAGCCGGCCGAGGTGAGCCTGGCGGTCGACTTCCTGCGGCAGAACGGCAGCCTCCGTCGCTCGTTGCAGCAGAGATTGGACTATAGCCGCGAGGCCATGGTCGACCAGTGCCGGGCGGTGGCCGGGCTCATCGCCGAGGCCGTCAGCCGGGACGGGGCGAACGGGGCGGCGGAACGGCGTCTTTCGGCGGCGGTCCGGAAGGCTCTGGCCCGTGGCTCGATCTCCCATGACGAACTCGAGGTCAAGCTCAACGGGGAACTGCCCAAGGTCTCCCTGCGCCTGAAGAGGTGCAGCAATGGTTTGCTCTGCCGGCAGGTCCTGGCCCCGGTGGTCTCCGAGGCGGTCGGCTCGGCCCTGACCCCGCTGTGGACGGACTGCGACCGGCACGAAGGCACGCCGTCCTGTCTTCAAGTCTTCCGGCCCCGCCTGCCGCTGGCGTGTCTGGTGGCCGTCGCCGACCGCTCCAAGGACGGCCAGGCCGTGTCGGGCGACGCTCACCTGGCCAGGGAGCTCGAGGACGGGCACATGCTCCTGGCCCTCAGTGACGGCATGGGGGCCGGCGTCCGGGCCGCCCGCGAGAGCCAGACCGCTCTGGGCCTGATGGAGCGACTGCTCGGCGCCGGCTTCCCGGCCGCCGCCGCCATTCGGACCATCAACTCGGTCCTCTTGCTCCGCACGACGGAGGACACCTTCGCCACCATCGACCTGGCCGTCATCGACCTGGCCACTGGCGATAGTGAGTTCACGAAGATCGGCGCCTGCCCGTCGTACCTGATTCGCGGGGACCGGCTCCTGACCGTGAGGGCCTCTTCGGTGCCGGCCGGCATTCTCGGTGACATCGAGGTCGAACCGGAGCGCTGGCGGCTCCGTCCCGGTGACACGCTGGTCATGCTGACCGACGGCGCCTTTGACCGGGCCGGGCCGGCTGGCCGGGCCGCGGCCCATGAGGCCGAGGTCGTGCGTTGTCTGCGGGGCCACGCCCAGGAGACGCCACAGGCGCTGGCGCAAGCCCTCATCGAGACGGCCGGGGACGACGGCCGCCACCCCGACGACCTGGTCGTCCTGGTGGCCAGGGTGCAGGCCCGCTGACTCGCGGCCGGGCTGATCAGCCCGGGCGCGGCCCAAAGTCGCATTCCTCCCCCCAACCCTTGCTGGTGTGGTCGTTCCGACCACACCCTCTTTTTGTCCTCCGCAGGGATGCCTCGTGGCCTCGGCGAAATCCCTGGAAAGCCCTGGGCATAATAGGGTAGGAAGTGGTCAGACTGGGCTTGATCGACAAGGTGCGTTCGACCATCGAAACCAACAGGCTCCTGGCGCCCGGCGACGCCGTGGTCGTGGCCGTCTCGGGGGGGCCGGACTCCCTTGCTCTCCTGCACGCCCTGGTGGCCCTGACCTCCGAGTACGGTCTGCGCTTGGTCGTGGCCCACCTCGACCACCGGCTGCGGGGGGAAGAGGGGCGGGCCGACGCGGCCTTCGTCCGGGACGTGGCCGCGGGCCTGGGTCTGGAGGCCGTCATCGGGGAGGCCGACGTGGCCGCCCTGGCCGCCCGGCGCCGCCAGGGGACCGAGGAGGCCGCGCGGGAAGCCCGGTACGACTTCCTGTCCCGGGTCGCCGCCGAGCATGGATGCGTCAAGGTGGCCGTCGGCCACAACCAGAACGATCAGGCGGAGACGGTCCTGATGCGGTTGATTTACGGGAGCGGCCCGGACGGGCTGGTCGGAATGGCCCCTTCAAGGCTGCTCGGAGCGGTCCGGCTGATCCGGCCGCTGTTCGATGTGACCCGCGGGGAGATCGAGGCGTATTGCGGCGAACTGGGCCTGCGACCACGTCACGACCGGACCAACGAGGACCCGACCTATCTTCGGAACCGGGTCCGGCGGGAACTCCTGCCGCTCCTCGAGGAAAGGTACAACCCCGGGGTCGTCCGTGGTCTGGCCGGGCTGGCCGCCCGGATGGCCGACGAGAGCCAGGTCCTGCGGGCCCTGACGGCCCAAGCCTATGCCCGACTCGCCGTCGAGACGGGGGACGAAGAGGTCCGGTTGGACCTCGATCGACTGGCCGCTGAACCGATGGCCATCCGAAGGCGCCTCATCCGAAGAGCCGTCGCCAGGGCTGGGGCCGCCCGGTTGTCGGCCGAGCGCGTGGCGGCCATCCTCGAACTGGCCGCCGGCGGTAGGACCGGGGCAGTCGTCGAGCTGGCCGACGGGTACGGCGCCGTCCGGGAGGCATCGGCTCTCGTCATCGGGCCGGTCGCCGCGGGAACGGGGCTCTTGACCGAACACCGGCTTCCGCTGCCGGGCCGGGTCGACCTGCCGGAGGCGGGACTGGCCATCACCAGCGAGATTCTTCCGGCGGAACGGTTTCCGGGCGAAGCGGGGGTCGGCCGGGATGAAGCCTTTCTCGATGCCGAAGCGGTCGCCGCGAAGACCGGGAACGACCTCCGGGTGAGGTCGCGGCGGCCGGGGGACGCCTTTCACCCGGAGGGGGCCCCAGGAGCGAGGAAACTCAAGGATTTCCTGATCGACGCCAAGGTGCCGAGACGCCGGCGCGACCGCGTGCCCCTGGTGGTCGGCGGGCCGGAGAACGACGTCATCGTCTGGGTCGCCGGCTGGCGCATCGACGAAGCCTTCAGGGTCGGGCCTCAGACCCGCCGAATCGTCCACTTAAGCCTGCTACGCATGGACTTATGAGGCCCGCTGGTTTGTCTTTTCGGGGCCGGTGTGGTAAAATAATCTGGTCATCGGTTTCCGAAAACCCAGGTGGCATCGAGATCGGGTTCGCGTGCGGCTTCAAACCCGAGCGTCCGGCGCCTTCAGACGCCGCGAAACATCGCTCTCGCGGCGGCGTAAGTTGACAGTGAAGGGACCATGAGGTGCCCTGATTCAAATCCAAACGGGAAGGAGGGTCGGTCTTTGAGCAAAGGTCTTCGTAGCCTGTTTTTCTACGCTCTGGTCCTACTCCTGGCGTTGTGGGTGGCTCAGTACTTCAACCAACCGCAGCATCCCAAGACCCCCCTGAACTACACCGACTTCCTGAACTACCTCGAGCAGGGTCAGGTCGACAACGTCAAGGTCGTCGACGGGTCGGTCACCGGAAAGCTCAAGAACGGCACGGAGTTCACCACCATCGTGCCCAGCAACGACCCGACCCTCTATCAGAAGCTCGAGGCCAAGGGCGTCAAAGTCGAGATCGGCCTGCCGCCGCAGCCCCCATGGTGGACGGCTCTGGTCACGACCATCCTTCCGGTCATCCTGGTCGTCGGGGCCCTCCTCTGGATCATGCAGCAGAGCCAGGGCGGCGGTAGCCGGGTCATGCAGTTCGGCAAGAGCCGGGCCCGCCTGCACACCGACGACAAGCGCAAGATAACCTTCGAGGATGTCGCCGGGGCCGAAGAGGCCAAAGAGGAACTGGCCGAGATCGTCGACTTCCTCAAACACCCTAAGCGGTATCTGGAGATGGGCGCACGCATCCCCAAGGGGGTTCTCCTCTTCGGGGCGCCGGGCACGGGCAAGACCTACATGGCTCGGGCCGTCGCCGGCGAGGCCGGCGTGCCGTTCTTCTCCATCAGCGGCTCTGACTTCGTCGAGATGTTCGTCGGCGTGGGTGCCTCCCGCGTGCGCGACCTCTTCGAGCAGGCCAAGAAGAACTCCCCGTGCATCGTCTTCATCGATGAGATCGACGCTGTCGGGCGCCAGCGCGGCGCCGGCTACGGCGGCGGCCACGACGAGCGCGAGCAGACTCTGAACCAGCTGCTCGTGGAGATGGACGGGTTCGGCATCAACGAAGGAATCATCGTCATGGCCGCGACGAACCGGCCGGACGTCCTCGACCCGGCCCTGCAGCGGCCGGGACGCTTCGACCGCCAGATCGTCATCGACCGGCCCGACCTCATCGAGCGGCTGGCCGTGCTCAAGGTGCACACCCGCGGCAAGCCCCTCGACCGCGGGGTCGACCTCGAAGTCCTGGCCCGGCGGACCCCCGGGTTCACCCCGGCCGACCTCGAAAACCTCTGCAACGAGGCCGCCCTCCTGGCCGCCAGGCGCCGCAGGAAGCGGATCGGCATGGAGGAGCTGGAGGAAGGGATCAACCGCGTCATGGCCGGCCCGGAGAAGAAGAGCCGGGTCATGAGCGACAAGGAGAAGCGGATCGTGGCCTTCCACGAGGCCGCCCACGCCCTGGTCGGCAAGCTGCTACCGAACGCCGACCCGGTCCACAAGGCCTCGATCATCCCGCGTGGCGGCGCCCTCGGTTATGTCCTCCAACTGCCGGTCGAAGACCGCTACCTGATCACCAAGTCTGAGATCATCGACCGAATCACCATGGCCCTCGCCGGCCGGGCGTCCGAAGAGATGATCTTCAACGAGATGAGCTCCGGGGCCGAGAACGACCTGGAGACGTCGACCAAACTGATCCGGAAGATGATCATGGAGTTCGGGATGTCCCAGCAACTCGGGCCGCTGACCTTCGGCAACAAGCAGGACCTGGTCTTCCTCGGGCGGGACATCGCCAGAGACCGCAACTACAGCGAGGAAGTGGCGGCCGAGATCGACAAGGAAGTCCACGCGACGGTGACCGACTGCTACCGCAGGGCCGTCACCCTGCTCACCGAGAACCGGACCAAGCTCGATAAGATCGCCGGCGCCCTGCTCGAGCGGGAGACCCTGGAGGCCGCGGAGATCGACTCGCTCCTGGCCGGGGAGGAACTGGCCCCGAAGCGCATCGCCGAGCCGACCGGCGGCGCCGACGATAAGCAGGGAGAGACCAGACCGGCCCCGAAGATCGGCCTCGTGGCCGACAAGCCGCGTCCCATCGGCTGAGGCCAGTCGGGCCAAAGGACCCCGGACGCCTGCAAATGCACGCCAAAAGCCGCACCCATGACGGGTGCGGCTTTCTTGTGCTCCAGAGGGCGGGACGCCGGGGAAGGGCCTGACCTGTCCTCAGTCTTCTGTCCTCAGTCTTCGGCGCCCCCGGGCGGACGGCGCTCCTCGACGGTGGACGGGACCTGGAACCCGGCCGCGACGACCTCGGCGTAGTGGCGGACCTGGTTCCGGCCCATCTCCTTGGCGTACAGCACGGCCCTCCAGGCCCGCTCGAACAGCTCGTCGGCGGTCCGGCAGTCCTGCGGGAAGCAGGCAAGGCCCAGGCTGGCGGTGATGGGCGGGACGGTCCGACCATCGGCCCAGACGGCGTGGTCGGCGACCTTCTGGCGCAGCCGGCGGGCCAGGAAATGGGCCCCGGCCGTATCGGTCTCAGGGAGGATGAGGGCGAACTCCTCGCCGCCGCAACGGGCGATGAGGTCACAGGCGCGGACGCCGGCCTTGAGCACCGCGGCCACCTCAGCCAGGGTGCGGTCGCCGGACTCGCGTCCGTGGTCGCGGTTGACCGAGGAGAAGCGGTCGATGTCGACGACGATCAGGCTGAGGGGGTGATTATAGCGAAGGGCGCGGGCCACTTCCTCGGCCAGGCGAACCTGGAAGAACCGGCGATTGTAGACCCCCGTCAGGCCGTCGGTCGTCGACTCGGCCAGGGCCACGTTGAGTTCGCCTTCGAGCCGGCGGTGGAGGTCACCGGAGAACCGGTCACGTTCGCGGAGCGACTCGACCAGCTCGTTGAAGCCGGCGACGAGGCCGCCGAAGTCGTCCGGGCCTTCCAGTCGAAGAGGTTCCGGCAAGTCACCCTTGGCGACGCGCCGGAGCACCTTCAGCAGACGGTCAGCGGGTTCCCTGACCTGCCGGTCGACGATGAACGTGGTCAGGGCGACGAGAATGGCCAGGCCGGTCAGAGCGAGGAGGAAGAGGCGGGTGCCGATGCCGGCCGTGGCTATGAGCCGGTCGTTCTCGGGGAGGGAGACCAGGGCTCGTCCAAGCCCCGAGAGGCCAAAAATGACAAGTCCCGCCATGACGCCGGTGAAGACCAGCGCCAGCGGGAGCAAGAAGCGGGATCGCCACGACAATCCCCTGAACAGCCGCACCCAATGCCACCGCTTTCTATGGACGCCCTTCCGCTTCAAGGTCTCGTTTTCAACGTCGGGGCCGAAAATCCTGCTCACGTGAGTGCCCCGGCGACCGTCTACCGCCTCAGGCCTCGGACTCCTGTCGGCGGAGACGCCCCTGGTGTCGCCGATGCAGGAGATAGAGGCCTCCGGCCGCGGGCAGGGTCAGCAGGTACCAGCCAATCGCGGAGGACTGGTCGGCCAGGACGGTCGAGACGAAGATGACGTAGTAGAAGCCCCCGGCCAGAAGCAGTGACGGGTGAAGGTGGTTCGTCCGGACGAGGGTGGCGAAGGCGATGGCTACCGAGAAGAGGGTCAGGGCAGCGCTGGTGAGGGCCAGGGGGTTGAGGATCCAGGGGGTGAGGAGGATGCCGACGGCCGGGATGACCGAACTCTGAAAGACCATCGCCCCGGTGATGTTGCCCAGGGCCAACGTGTCCTTGCCCCGACGGACCCAGATGATGCTGTTGAACTTCTCCGGCAACTCGGTGGCCACCGGGACGATGATGATGGCCAGGATGAAGGCCGGCACGCCGAAGAGGGTCGAGAGGTTCTCGATGGAGGTCACGAAGAAACGCGCCCCGACGATGATGCCGGCCAGGGCCAGAGCCACCTGCCCGAGGACCAGCCAGAGGGTGGGATTCGCCTGCCGCCGGGCCAGGTAAAGCGGATGGAGTTCGTCCTCCTCACCCAGCCGGGCGCCCGAGGTCACCGTCTGGTAGGCGTAGACGGCGTATGCCGCCAGCAGGCCGAAGGCGATGACGACCTTCAGCCCGTGGACGGGCAGGAAAGCCGCGGCGATGGCGATGGTGTAGACGATGAGGAAGAACCGCAGATCGCGTTCCATGGTGACCGGATCGATGAGCATCACCCGGCGCGGACGGCCGCCGACGGGGAAACTCATCGCGGCGATGCCGGTGATGCAGAGGGCCAGGGTCCCGAGCATGAATGGGGCGCCGAGGATGGCGCCGATCCCGACTTCCTGGGAGACCGCGTGCCCGCGTCCGGTGAGCAGGGCGATAAGGGGGATCATCGTCTCCGGCATGGCCGTCCCGACGGCCGCCAGAATGCTGCCGACGGCCCCCTCCGAGAGGTTCAGTTTCTTTCCCAGCCACTCGACGGAGTTGGTGAAGTACTCGGCGGCGAGAAGGATCACTCCGAAGCTCAACAGCAGGACGAGAAGATCAGCCAACCAGGACACCTCCGGCGGTTGTCGGGCCGAAACTCGCCTTCATTGTACCAGGGGAGCGGACGGTTTGTCTAATGGGGGAAAGCGCCGGAAGGGTTTGGGCGGGGGATGGCTAATCTGTTGTATTGCCCAAGGGCAGGGAAACATAAGGGCATGACTCTCCCGGAGGTGTCCTGTGAAGGACCTCTTGGTCCGGGCGCGACTGCGCTTCGTCTACAAGAGAATAGTCCCCCCGGATGTGCAGGCGGTCCTCAGACGGCTCGGCCTTCACGGGCACCAAGCCTTCGTCGTCGGGGGTTGCGTGCGCGACCTTGTCATCGGCAATAAGCCGCAGGACTGGGACGTCACCACCGACGCCCGGCCGGAGGAGGTCATCCGCATCTTCGAGCGGACCGTCCCGAGCGGGGTCAAGCATGGGACGGTGACCGTCCTGACCTCGGCCAGGCCGGTGGAAGTGACCACCTACCGGATCGATGTCGATTACAGTGACTACCGCCACCCGGACAAGGTCGTCTACACGCGGGACCTCCGTGAGGACCTGGCTCGTCGCGACCTGACCATCAACGCCATGGCCCTGGGTGCCTCGGGTGAGTTGGTCGACCCTTATGGCGGCCTGCGGGACCTGGAACTGAAGGTCATCCGGGCGGTCGGCGACCCGGCCGAGCGGTTCCGGGAAGACGCCCTGCGGATGATGCGGGCGGTCCGTTTCTCGGCCCAACTGGCGATGATCATCGAGCCGGCCACGATGGCCGCCATCAAGGCTCAGGCCAATCTGCTCAGACATGTCTCGGCCGAGCGCGTCCGGGATGAGTTCAACAAGATCCTGCTGTCACCGGCCCCGGCGGCGTCGCTCGAAGTCCTCCGGGAGACCGGTCTTCTGGTCGTCTTCCTGCCCGAGTTGCTGGAAGGGGTCGGTTTTGAGCAGAACGTCCACCATGCCTTCACGGTATGGGAGCATACCCTCATCGCCGTCGACACCATTCCGGCCGCGTTGCCCCTGCGGTTGGCCGCCCTCCTGCATGACGTGGCCAAACCACGGACGCTGACGGTCATCGCCGGCGAGCGCCACTTCTACGACCACGAGAACCTCGGGGCCGGCATGGCCCGCAGCATCCTGCGCCGCCTGAAGTACGATAACGGCACCATCGAACGGGTCACCCATCTCATCCGTCATCATATGGCCCTACACCTGAGCCCCCAGATGAAAGACTCGGCCGTCCGGCGGCTCATCGCCCGGGTCGGTCTGGACAACATCCGGGACCTCCTGGAACTGAGGCGGGCCGATCGGATGGGCTCGGGGAAGAAGCCGGGACCGGTCTCCCAGGGGACCCTGCGTCTCCTCAATCGCATCGAGCGCGTGCTCAAGGAGGACTCGGCCTTCGGTCTGAAGGACCTGGCCATCGATGGCAACGACGTGATGCGGGTGTCCGGGATGAAGCCCGGCCCGGCCGTTGGGCGCATCCTCCGGCAGCTCTTCGAAGAGGTCCTGGAGACGCCCGAGCTGAACCGGCGGGAACTGCTCGAGGCCCGGGCCCGGGAACTATCTGGGACCGAGGAGGCCCCGCTCGGCGAGCGGCTCTGAAGCCGCGGGGCACCCGCGACCGAGGGCACGGCCACCCGCGAGGGTGGTCTTCTCATGACCCGCCCGCCGGGCTCGCGACCCACCCCCAGACCGGAGGAGGCGCGCCGATGAACATCCGGGAAGTGCAGGCCGGGACCGGAAGTTCCGACCGGTCAGAATGGCTCGCCCTTCAGGAACGGGCCTTGGCCCGTTACGGCCTGGTTCGCCGGACGCTCCCGGACCTCGTCGAGCCGGATGGCCTCTGGCTTCGGCTGGTGGCCGAGGAAGGGGGCCGGGCGATGGCCGCGCTGTCCCTGCGCGTCGAGGGGGACGTCGCCGCCCTGCAGCCCTTCTGTCCGCTGGTCGACCCGGACTTCGCCTTCGATGAGACGGCCTCGGCCCTGTGGCGGGAAGCGCAGACCCGGCTGACCGAATGGGGAGTGCTCGAGGCCGCGGCGAATCTGCGCTATCCGCCGGACCACCGGTCCTCGGTGGAGCCGCTGATCACCTGGTACCGCCGGAACGGTCTGGACGTGAACGAGCGTCTCGTAATGGCCAGGCCGCTGGATTTCCCCGATGTGGCGGCGGCCAGGAGAAGCGAGCCGCCGGGGACCACCTTTGCCACCTGGGCCGGGCGGGGCGAGGAACTGGCCGGAGTCTTCCGACAGGTCTTCGAGGGCCGCGGCGCACCGGCGGGTGAGGACCGGTCGGACGACGATCCCGGGCGGCGGCCGCTGGAGACCATGTCCGGACGGCGTGGCGCCTATGACCCGGAGCGGACCGCCCTCGCGCTCGAGGGCGACCGGCCGGTCGGCTTCGCGGCGGTGACGCTTCACCCCGATGACGCCCTTCTGGCCGACATCGGCGTGCTCCCCGGGGACCGCCGTCGCGGCCTGGGGAGCGCCCTCCTCGGTCGGGCTTACGAGGCCGCCCTGCGGGCCGGCCGCCGGCGGCTGTCGCTGGTGGTCGGGGCCGAGGACCGGATGGCCCGGGAGTTCTTCGAGCGCCGAGGATTCACCGCGCTGGCCGAGGTCGGTCTGGCCCGCTGGACGCCGGCCCGGCCGGCCACCCCGCCCCTGGCCGTCGTCACCGGGGGTACGGGCCACGTCGGGCGTGACCTGGTCCGCCTGTTGCTCGCCCGCGGCTGGCGCGTCCGCTGCCTGGTCGGTGACGCGGCACCCAAGGATGTGGCGGCCCTGACCGAGGCCGGGGCCGAACCCTGGCCCGGTGACGTACTCGACCCGGGCAGCCTGCGCGGGCTGTTCGATGGGGCGACCGACGCCTACCACCTGACGGAACTGGACCAGGGTGATCAGGCCGACATCCGGAGGTTGAACGTCGACGGGGCGGTCAACGCGGCCCGGGAGGCCTCCGGCGGGTCGCTCCGCGCCTTCGTCATCGCTTCCAGCGCCGCGGTCTACGGCGATGCCGGCGAGGCCCTCGTCGATGAACGGTCGCGGCGGACCCCCGGGACAGCCTACGGCCGGTCTAAGGCGGCCATGGAAGACGCCCTGCGCTCCATGGCCGATGGGGGTGGCAGGCTCCCCCTGAGGCTAGCCCGCCTGGGCGTGGTCTACGGTCCCGATAGCCCGGCCCTGCCGGTGGAGGAGATCCGCCATGGGCGTTTCCGCCTCATCGGCAACGGGGAGAACTGGGGCAGCTACATCCACCGCGACGACGTCGCCCGAGCCCTGTTCTGGGTGGCCAGGCGCGGCCGGGATGGAGAGGCTTACAACCTGTGCGACGACCGGCCGATGAAGGTCGGGCGCTTCTATGAACTCGCCGCCGAGAAGCTGGGCGCCCCTAACCTCGAATACATCTCCCCCGGCGCCGCCCGCGTGATCATGCCTTTGGCCGGGGTGGCCGGCCGCCTTGGCGGGCGGCGGCCGGCGGTTTCGATGGACGCGGTCAAGGCCATGACCGCCTCGGTCCGGATGTCCGATGCACGTTTGCGCAAAGACTTAGGAGCGGCCCTGACCTGTCCGACGGTGGACGTCGGGTTGGCCAGGACTCTCGCTGAAGGAGGATCCGACCATGCTGACAGGTCGTGAACTGGCCCGCATCTTTGAGCATTGCACCCCGTTCGAAGGGGATGGGAGCCTCAAGCCCGAGCAAGAGCGGGTGAGCATCCTCGCCGCCAACGCCAACCTGCCCCTGGAGGTGCAGGCGCGGGCCTTCGCCATGGCCGCCGCGGAGGGCGAGGGTTCACCCCTCATCGTCCAGCTGAGCCACAACGCGCTAAGCCTTATCGGGGGCGACCCGGAGGCCTTCCCCACGCCTCCGGGAGTACACCGGGACGACCAGGTCCGACCGGTCGTCGACGGCGCGGTCATCGGCAACTGGATGGTCGAGGAGTTCGCCGCCCATTACGGGGCCGAGTGGGTGGCCGTCTCCCTGGACCACTTCAAGCTGCCGCCCTATGACCCGCCGGGGCAACCGGGGAATCCCGGGCCGGGCCTTCATTTCAGCGAAGAACTCGCCCCCCTCGACATCGAGCTGGCGGAGCGACGGATCGTCCATGCCCTGGCGGCCCTCGAGCCGGTTCACGAGAAGGGCCTCGACCGTTCCGAGGAGACCCTTCGGTCCTACGTGAGCTATCTTTGGAGCGCCCGCTACCGCCAGTTCAAACAGGATTTCATGGCCGTGGTCGGGACCATCTCACCGGCCTGGGCCATGATCGACACGGAAAAGCTGCCGCCGGTCCTGGACTTTGCCGTGACCCGTGACGTCATCGATTCCGTCCGTGATGACATGGGCAACCACGACGTGGTCATCGAGGCCGAGTACGGGGCGACCGGCACCCGCGGGCAGGCCATCCCTTACCGGCCGACGCGGGGCCCCGAACTGGAGAGCCTGGCCCGGCAGATCGCCGCCTTCATCGCCTACACCGGCGCCGAGGCCATCGCCTACCCCATCGGCATGGAGCACGCCGCCCGGACGGCCGACGCCCACGAGCCCGACGTCGAGCGGCTCCTGGCCGTGCAGCGCGAGATCATCACCTGGACCGGCCGGTACGTGCCCTTCGTCCAGCACGGCGGGACCGGAGCTGCCACCGTGGTCCGGGGTCTGGTCGGCAAGGACAACGTCAACACCAGGTTCCTCGTGGCCGGGGCCAACGCCCTGGCCGACCAGGTCCTGGCCAACCAACGTGACATCCGGGCCGGCGACAAGAGCGCCTGCGGGACCGGTCTCTTTACCAAGATGACCGCCGCCGTCTACGACGCCACTCTCCAGAAGCTCAAGGAGTGTGGAAGCTACGGCCTCGGGCCGACGATCGAGAGCATCCTTTGAGGCCCGCCGGGCCGGCGGGAATCGTGAAGGGGGTCTTCGCGTGGATGAGCAGCGATTGACGGCGTTGAAGGAGACGGCGGCCAAGGCCGTCGATGACCTCGTCCCCGAACTGATCGCCCTCAGCCGGCGCATCCATGAGCATCCCGAACTCGGGTACGAGGAGGTCCAAGCGTCCGGCTGGCTCAGTGATTTCCTCGAACAGAAGGGCCTTGAGGTCGAACGAGGCTTCGATGGGATGGCGACGGCCTTCCGCGCGTCTTTCTCCGGCGGGTCCGGCGGTCCGGTGGTCGCCATCCTGGCCGAGTATGACGCCCTGCCCGAGATCGGGCACGCCTGCGGCCACAACATCATCGGTGTCTCGGCGGCCGGGGCGGGAGCCGCCCTTCGGAGCGCCCTGCCCTCCATCGCCGGGACGGTCCAGGTCATCGGCTGCCCGGCCGAGGAGACCGGGGGCAGCAAGGCCATCATGGCCAGAGACGGGGTCTTCGGGGGGGTCACCGCCGCCCTCAGCATGCACCCCGGCAGCCAGACCGGCGGCGGGGCGGGGAGCCTGGCCATCACCCCGCTGACCTTCAAGTTCTACGGCCGCCCGGCCCACGCCGCGGCCTCCCCCCATGAGGGCATCAACGCCCTGGACGCCCTCCTCCAGATGTTCAACGGGATAAACGCGCTCAGGCAGCACGTCAAGAGCGACGTCCGCATCCACGGCATCGTCCGGCGGGGCGGGGTCGCTCCGAACATCGTCCCCGATTACGCCGAGGGCGAGTTCTACGTGCGCGCGGCCGCCCGCGAATACCTGGACGTGGTCGTGGCCAAGGTCAAGGACTGTGCCGCGGCTGGGGCCATGGCCGCCGGGGCGCGCCTCGAGGTCGAGGAGGGCGTCAGCTACGACGACATGCGTCCGAACCGCCCGCTGATGCAGGCCTGCCTCGAGAACCTGCGCCTGCTGGGCGAGGAGTCCGAGGAGACCTTCGGCCAGCGGATCAGTGCGTCGACGGATGTCGGCAACGTCAGCCACGTCTGCCCGACGGCGGCGCCCTCGATCGCCATCGCTCCGCACACCGTGCCAACGCACAGCCGGGAGTTCGCCGTGGCGGCCGTCTCCGACGCCGGCCACCGGGGACTCGTCCTGGCGACCAAGATGCTCGCCCTGACGGCCATCGACGTCCTCCTTCGCCCGTCGCTGGTGGCCGCGATGGGGTCCGAGTTCGCCGCCGCCCGGGACGCGGCGGCCCAGGCACGCTGATGGCCGGGGAGGGGCGAGGGGTGGACCGTTCGACGTTCGAGGATCGGCGCCGGCGACTGGCCGCGGCGGCCGAGCGGGAGGGAGTCGACGGGGTGGTCGTCCTCCCCGGCGCCAACCTGTCGTATCTCACGGGCCTCCGGATGGCTGCCAGCGAACGTCCGACCATGGCCGTCGTGTCGGGTGACGGCGGGCTGGCCATGATTGCGCCGCTCCTGGAGGCGGAGAAGGTCCGGCGCGAGACCGGTATAGAGAAGGTCCATGACTACGCCGACGAGGACGGTCCGCTGGGGGCGGTGCGCTCGGCCCTCCGGCAGGTCTTCCCGGCCGTGTCCACCGGGCGCGCCCTGCGACTCGGGGTGGAGTACCTGAACATGCGGCTCTTCGAGTACCGGCTATTGGACGAGGCCGTGCCGGAATTGGTCCCGTCCGACGCCGGCCCGCTCACGGCCGAGTTGCGCGGCCGCAAGGACCCGGCCGAGGTCGCCCTGATCGAGAAGGCGGTGGCGGTCGTCGAGCGGGCCACCCGCGCGGCCCGGGCGGTCGTAAGGCCGGGCGCCACCGAACTCGACGTCGCCCGGGCCATGGAAACCGCCATCCGCGAGGATGAACTGGCGACGGGCGGCGGCAGCGTGGCTTCGGGTGAGCGCAGCGCGATGCCGCACGCCCGGACGTCAACCCGGACCATCCGCGACGGCGAGGTGGTCTGGGCCGACATCGTCGTCGTTCGCGAGGGTTATGTGGCCGACATCACCAGGACCTTCGTCGCCGGGCCGCTCGGACCGGAGCTCAACCGGGTCTACGACGTGGTCCTCGAGGCCCAGAGACGGGCGAGGGAAGGGGCGCGCCCCGGGATGACCGGCGCGGAGCTCGACGCCATGGCCCGCGACTACATCACCGGGCAGGGCTTTGGGGAATACTTCACCCATCGGACGGGCCACGGCCTGGGACTGGAAGTACACGAGGAACCGTACATCATCCGCACCAACGAGCGCCCCCTCGAACCGGGCCAGGTCTTCACCATCGAACCCGGCGTCTATCTGCCCGGCAAGGGCGGCGTCCGAGTGGAGGACGACGTCATCTTGACCGAGGAGGGGGCCCGGAGCCTGACCAGCTACCCGCGGGACCTTCGGCTGGGACGGCCCAGCTAGCGGGTCCTCCGGGATGGCCGCCAGACGATGAATCGCCCGTCCGGATGGGAGGTCGAGAGGATGCCTTTCGAGCTCGCCCCGGCGGGCGATTTTCTTATGGCCGAGTTGGCCGAGGGGGTCCGCTTCTTCGGGCGCCGGCTGGACAAGTTCAAGACGATCGACCTGGGCGGGTTCGTCCACCGGCCGCTGGACAAGGACTCGGTGACGGCGACGGCTCTGGCGGCCCAACTCCTCAAGCGGGGCTCCCGGCGTTACCCGTCGACGCGCGCCCTGACCATCAGGACCGAGGAACTCTACGGGGCCGGCCTGGACAGTTACGTCATGAAGTACGGCGAGAGCCAGTCGATCGGAGTCTCTCTCGGCGTCGTCGATCGGTCCTATCTGCCGGATTCGTCGGACGTCCTCGGGGACGGGCTGGGTCTCTTCTTCGAACTCCTGACCGACCCGGTGACCGAGGACGGCGGCTTCCGCCGGGACTACTTCGATCAGGAGCGGGACAACCTCCGCCGACGCATCGAGGGAGTCATCAACGACAAGCAGCGCTACGCCAGGTTCCGCGGCCTGCAGGAGATGTGCCCCGACGAGGGCTACGGGCTCCTGGAGATCGGGCGCTTGGAGGACATCCCGGGCCTCGACCCGGTCGGCGTCTACGACCGGTATCGCGGGATGCTCTCGGAGCGGCCCATCGACCTGGTGGCGGTGGGCCCGACCGACCCCGGCCAACTGGTCGGGCGGATGGCCGACCTCATCCCCCGCGGACCGGGTCGGAGGACAGCCTTCAAGGTCACCGGGGCGGCCCCGCCGCCGCCGCATCCCCGCGAGGTGGTCGAGGAGCAGGAGGTCAAACAGGGGAAGCTGGTCATGGGCTTCCGCACCGGGATCACCCAGGGCGACCCGGACTACCCGGCTCTCCTGGGCTACAACGGCGTCCTCGGCGGGTTCGTCCACTCGAAGCTGTTCCAGAACGTGCGGGAAAAGGCGAGCCTCGCTTACTACGCCCACTCGGCGGTCAACGGGGCCAAGGGGTTCGTCGTCATCGAGTCCGGCATCGACCCCGTCAACTACGAACGGGCCAGGGAGATCATCGAACGGCAGGTGGCGGCCATCCGCGAAGGGGACATCAGCGACTACGAGTTCGAGTCGACGAAGAAGGCCCTCCACAACATCATCCGCCAGGGCGAGGACGACCCGTCGGACATGATCGCCATCCAGTTGGCCCAGGCCCGGTCGGGCCGCTTCCGGACCCTCCCACAGAGGCTGGAGGAGATCGCCGGGATCACCCGCGACGGCATCGTCAAGGTGGCCGGACTGGTCACCCTCGATACCGTCTACTTCCTCCGCGGACGCCAAGGGGGTGACCAGCGGTGAACCTGCAACGCTGCCAGTACCAGGCCGTCGGTGAGACGGTCTACGCCGCCGAGTTGGACGACGGGCTCCACGTCTACGTCATGCCCAAGCCGGGCTACAACAAGAAGTACGTCACCTTCGCCACCCACTATGGTTCGGTCGACAGCCACTTCAAGGCCCCGGGCGACCCCGCGCCGGTCAACGTCCCCGACGGCATCGCCCACTTCCTCGAGCACAAGATGTTCGAGAAGGAAGAGGGCAACGTGTTCGACCGGTTCGCCGCCCTCGGGGCGATGAGCAACGCCTTCACGACCTACACCTCCACCAGCTATCTGTGCTCGGCCACGGAGAACTTCCCGGATTGCCTGGACCTCCTGGTCGACATGGTCACGAGGCCGTACTTCACCGATGAGAGCGTGGCCAAGGAGAAGGGGATCATCGGCCAGGAGATCCGGATGTATGAGGACAGCCCGCGCTGGCGGGTGCGCGACAACCTCCTGACCGCCCTGTACCAGGCCCACCCGGTACGGATCAACATCGCCGGGACCGTCGAGTCCATCCAGGACATCACGAAGGAACTCCTCTACCGGTGCTACCGGACCTTTTACCGGCCCGAGAACATGAACCTCTTCGTCACCGGGGAGATCGAGCCAGGCTGGGCCATCGACCGTGTCGCCGCCCGGATGCCGGCCCAGGGCGGCCCGCGCGGGGACATCGAGAGGCTCTTCCCGGATGAACCGTCGACCATCAACCGACCGACCGTGGACGAGGCCATGGCCGTGGCCGTGCCCCTGGTCCTGGTCGGCTTCAAGGACCGGGACGTCGGCTACGACGGGCCCCGCCTGCTCGATAAGATCGTCTACATGGACATCCTCCTCGAAGTCCTCCTGGGCAGGAGTTCGCCGATCTATGACTCGCTCTACCAGGACGGGCTCATCGACGAGCGCTTCGCCGCCGACTATGACGGGGAGCGAGACTATGGCTACGTGGCCATCGGCGGGGAGTCGCGCGACCCGGACCTCCTCCGCGAGCGGTTGGCCGCCGCCTTCGCCGAGGCCCTGGACCGGGGGGTCGACCCGGAGGCCTTCGAGCGGGTCCGGCGCAAGCTGACCGGCGGCTTCGTGGCCGGGTTCAACTCGCCCGAGTACGCCGCGCACAACTTCACCCTCTACCGGTTCCGCGACGTCGACATCTTCGACTACCTGACCGCCCTCGGGCGGGCCACCCCCGAGGGGGCCGACGAACGCCTGCGGGCCATCTTCGACCCCTCGGCCATGGCCGCCTCGGTCATCCGCCCCGGAGGAATCCCCGGCCGGGCGTAGAAGATAAGGGCGGAAAGGACGTGCTGCCCTTTGGCGAGGACCAACCTCAAACCATCCACCAGCCTCTACCCGCAACCGGCGGTCATGGTCAGCTGCGGCGACATCGACGGCAAGAAGAACATCATCACCCTGGCCTGGGCCGGAGTGGCCTGCTCCGAACCACCGATGGTGACCCTCGGGATCCGCCCCCAGCGTTTCTCGTATGGTCTCATCAAGGACAGCGGCGAGTTCGTGGTCAACCTACCGGGCACCCCGCTCTTGCGGGAGGCGGACTTCTGCGGTAACACCTCCGGCCGGACGGTCGACAAGTTCGCGGCCCTCGGCCTGACCCCGTCACCGAGCGCCAAGGTCAAGGCCCCGGGCATCGCCGAATGTCCGGTCAGCCTGGAGTGTTGGGTGCGGGAGGTGATCCACCTCGGCTCGCACGACCTCTTCGTCGGCGAGGTGGTCAACATCAGCGCCGATGAACGGGCTCTCGGCGACAGCGGCAAGATCGACCTGGCTCGGATCAGCCCGCTGGTCTACGGCGGCGGCGACTACTGGGAGCTGGGCAAGAAGCTGGGTATCTACGGCTTCAGTAAGAAGAAGGCCTGAACGACCACAAAGAAGAAGGCGGATGAGCCTTCTCTTTTTTTGGGCGAGGAGGAGCCGATGAGCACTGAGGTCATCATCGATGGGCATTCCCTGGACCTGGACCAGATCGAGCGGGTCGCCCATGAAGAGGCGACCGTGGCCATAGCCCCGGAGGCTCGGAGGCGCGTCGAGGCGTCCCGCCTGACCATCGAGCGGGTCATCGAACGCGGGGCCTCGGTCTACGGGGTCAATACCGGTTTCGGCCGGTTCAGCGACGTGGTCATCCCGCCGGAGGACGTCGTGCGGCTGCAGCGCAACCTGATCGTCAGCCATGCCGCCGGGGCCGGGGAACCCTTCCCCGTGCCGGTGGTCCGGGCGATGATCCTCCTGCGGGCCAATGCCCTGGCCCTTGGGCACTCCGGGGTGCGTCCCGTGGTCATCGAGACCCTGGTCGGGATGCTCAACCGGGGTGTCCACCCGGTGGTCCCCCAGAAAGGATCCCTGGGAGCCAGCGGCGACCTGGCCCCACTGGCCCATCTGGCCCTGGTCGCCCTGGGCCTGGGCGAGGCTTACCACGGTGGGCGACGGAGCCCGGGGGCCGAGGCCATGGCCACGGCCGGTCTGCGACCTCTGACCCTCGAGGCCAAGGAAGGACTGGCCCTCATCAATGGCACCCAGACGATGACCGCCGTCGCCGCCCTGACTCTGGCGGCGGCAGGGCGCCTCTTGATCCTGGCCGACGCGAGCGGGGCCCTGACCCTCGAAGCTTTACAGGGCATCCCGCTGGCCTTCGACCCGCGGCTGCAGGCCGTGCGCGGCCACCCCGGTCAGGAAGCCAGCGCCCGCCGTCTGCGCGGGATGCTCGAAGGGAGCCAGCTGGTGACCCGGCCCGGCGAACTCCGCACGCAGGACGCCTATGCCCTGCGGTGCATGCCGCAGGTGCACGGGGCGAGCGGGGACGCCATCGATTACGCCACCGCGGTCGTCCTCCGCGAGGCCAACGCGGCCACCGATAACCCGCTCGTCTTTCCCGACGATGAGGCCGTCATCTCCGGGGGGAACTTCCACGGGCAGCCGGTGGCCATCGCCATGGACCTGGCCGGCATCGCCCTGGCCGAACTGGGGAGCATCTCGGAACGCCGGGTCGAGCGCCTGGTGAACCCGCAGCTGAGCGGGCTCCCGGCCTTCCTGACCCGCAACGGCGGGCTCAACTCCGGCCTCATGCTCGCCCAGTACACTGCGGCGGCCCTGGTCTCCGAGGACAAGATCCTGGCCTCACCGGCGTCCGTGGACTCCATCCCGTCGTCCGCCAACCAGGAGGACCACGTCAGCATGGGGACCATCGCCGCCCGCAAGGCCGCCGAGATCCTGACCAACGTCCAGACGGTCCTGGCCATCGAGCTGCTCTGCGCGGCCCAGGCGGTCGACCTGGCGGTGGAAGCCCGGTCGCCGGCGGGGGGCGCGGGGGGCACGGCGGACGCGGTGGGTGGCCGGCCCGAAGAACTCCTCGGTCGTGGGACGAGGGCCCTCTATCAACAGGTACGGGGCCGCGTGCCCGGGCTTCAGGACGACCGGGTCCTGGCCGGCGACATCGAAGCCATCAGAAGCGGCATCACGGCCGGACGCGACCACTCGTGGTGGGCCGCCGTGGGCATTGACCCAGCAGGACCGGAATAAACTTGGGGGGGTAGGCGCATGTCACCGATCGTGCGGGCCCCGCGCGGGTCTGAACTGAACTGCAAGGGATGGGCGCAGGAAGCCGCCCTCCGCATGCTCATGAACAATCTGGACCCGGACGTGGCCGAGAAACCCGAGGAACTCATCGTCTACGGCGGGAGCGGCCGCGCCGCTCGGAGCTGGGAGGCCTTCTGGGCCATCGTCGCGGCCCTGAAGGACCTGGAGAACGACGAGACCCTGCTCGTCCAATCGGGCAAGCCGGTCGGGGTCTTCAAGACCCATCCGATGGCGCCCCGCGTCCTCATCTCCAACGCCATGCTCGTTCCGCACTGGGCGAACTGGGAGAAGTTCTGGGAGCTTGAAGGCAAGGGCCTGACCATGTACGGCCAGATGACCGCCGGGAGCTGGATCTACATCGGCACCCAGGGGATCATCCAGGGCACCTACGAGACTCTCGCCGAGCTTGCCCGGCAGAAGTTCGGGGGCAGCCTCAAAGGCCGGCTCGTGGTCACCGCCGGGCTCGGCGGCATGGGCGGGGCCCAGCCGCTGGCCATCACCATGAACGGCGGAGTCGCCCTGGTCGTCGAGGTCGACGAGGAGCGCATCCAGCGCCGTCTGAGGATCGGTTACTGCGACAAGATAGCCCGCACCCTTGACGAGGGGCTGGCCATGGCCCGCGAGGCCCAGGAGAAAGGTCTCCCGCTGTCCGTGGCCGTCCTTGGCAACGCCGCCGAGACCCACCCGGAGATGATCCGCCGGGGGATCGTCCCGGACGTGGTCACCGACCAGACCTCGGCCCACGACGCCCTTCACGGCTACATCCCGGCCGGGCTGACCATGGTCCAGGCGGCCGACCTGCGCCGCCGTGACCCCAAGGAATACGTCCGGCGAGCCAAGGAGAGCATGGCCACCCAGGTCAGGGCGATGCTCGAGTGGCAGAAGCGGGGCGCGGTCGTCTTCGACTATGGCAACAACCTTCGCCAGCAGGCCCTGGAAGCCGGGGTCGAGGACGCCTTCGCCTATCCCGGGTTCGTCCCCGCCTACATCCGGCCGCTCTTCTGCGAGGGGAAGGGGCCCTTCCGCTGGGCCGCGCTGTCGGGCGACCCGGAGGACATCTACCGGACCGACGAGGTCATCCTGCGTGAGTTCCCCGAGAACAAGGGCCTGATCCGCTGGATCAAGCAGGCCCGCGAGAGGATCCCCTTCCAAGGGCTCCCCGCCCGCATCTGCTGGTTGGGCTATGGCGAGCGGGCCCGCATCGGGCTCATCTTCAACGACCTGGTCCGCCGGGGCGAACTCAAGGCCCCCATCGTCATCGGCCGCGACCACCTGGACTCGGGCTCGGTGGCCTCGCCCAACCGCGAGACCGAGGCCATGCGCGACGGCAGCGACGCCATCGCCGATTGGCCCATCCTCAACGCGCTCGTCAACACCGCGGCCGGGGCGAGCTGGGTCTCGGTCCACCACGGCGGGGGAGTCGGGATCGGCTACTCCATCCACGCCGGGATGGTCATCGTCGCCGACGGCACCGATGAAGCCGCTGAAAGACTGCAGAGGGTCCTGACCACTGACCCGGGGACGGGTGTCATGCGCCACGCCGACGCCGGTTATGAGCTGGCCGTCAAGACCGCCCGGGAGAAGGGTATAAAGCTACCGATGCTTGATTGACGGCCCGTCGCCGGCGGACGGGCGACATGGCTCATTCAAGGGGTAACCTGAATGCGCGTCGCGACCGTTCGCCGGCCGCCGATGGCGGCCTTCCTCGCCGGGCTCACCTTGGTCGCCACCCTGAGCATGGTCAAGGTAGACCGGCTGACCACCTTCACCGCCGAGACGGTGATCGCCGCACCGTGGGGGTCCCAGGCCGAAGCCTTCGGCCGGGGGAAGGGCCCCGATGGCCGGGAGTTCGGACCCCGCAGCTTTGTCGTCGACCAGGACGGCCACATCCTGGTGGCCGACACCTTCAACGCCCGGGTCAAGGAGTACGACGGCCGGGGCCGCTTGCTGCGGCAGTTCGCGGTGGGCGAAGGGCTGTCCCGCAAGCCTTTCATCGAGGACCTGGCGATCACCCCGGCCGGGCACATCTACGTGGCCGACAGTGCCAACGGGGTGGTCCTCAAGTACGGCCGGGACGGGCGTCACCTGGCCACCCTCGACCCTCGACCCGACCTCCGACGCGGTGACACCTGGCGCATCGAGGCTCTGGCGGCCGGGCCGGCCGACGGCCTTTACGTGCTGGGCCTGGTGCTCGCGGTCGACGGCTATGTCGGGTCGGTCAGGCTCTTCAGCGCCAGCGGCGCGCTCCGGGCGGTGACCACCGAAGTCAGCCTCGATGTGACCGGGGAGCCGCGCAAGAACAGGGCGGCCGCGGTCGACCGCCTCATCTCCGGCTTCGCTCCGGTCGAGGCGAGCCGGCTGGTGCTCCTGGCCGCCGGCGACACTCCGTTTCAGCGGTCGCTCTTCGTGGTCTCGGGGAACGGCGGCCAGGCCCAGCGGTGGCTCTATGAGAGCGCCGTTTACATCGAAGACGCGGCCCTTCTGGGGGCCGATTCCGCCGGGGCCGTCTACCTGGGAGCCAACCTGACAACCACCGGCGGGTGGGTGGCCAAGCTCGACGGCGACGGTCGAGTCCTGGAATCGATCGAGGCCGGAGCGCCGGAAGCCGCTCGGGGCGGGCCGGCGGCGCTCTTCGGTGCCCGGGTCGACCAGCGGGGAGACCTTTTCCTGGTCCGGTCGACCGCGGACCGGTTCACCATCGTCCGGCTGTCTTCAGCGCGGCACCTGGGCTTCCGGCTGAGATGGCGGGGGGCCTCCGGACGGCGGTAGGTCCGATGTCTCCGGGCAGCCCCGGAAGGGAAACGCGGACCGGTGGGAGAACCGTGGACAAGCCTGGACCACGACGAAACGGGGAGGGCTGAAGACCGATGGCGAGCCACAAAGAGCATATCGACCTGGTGCTCAAAGACGCGGCCGAGGTGCTGACCATGGCCACGGCCAAGCAGGCGCCGGGCGGGACCGACGCCGGCGAAGGGCTGGTCGGGTTGGTACGGGGGGCTTCAGTGCTGGTGGCCGACGGCCGGATCGTGGCCGTGGGGGACTATGAGTCGCTGGCCGACCAGTATGACCTGGCCAAGGCCGAGGTCATCTCGGCCGAAGGCCAAGTGGTCACGCCGGGCCTGGTCGACGCCCACACGCACCTGGTCTTCGCCGGGTCGAGGGAGGACGAGTTCGTCCGCCGCATCGGCGGGGCCACTTACACGGACATCGCCGCCGCCGGCGGTGGCATCAACCGGACGGTCGCCGAGACCCGCCAGGCCTCCGAGGACGACCTCTACGTGGACGCCGCCCTCAACCTGGAACGGATGATCCTGGCCGGGGCGACGACGGTCGAGGTCAAGAGCGGTTATGGTCTGACCCTCGAGGACGAGATGAAGCTGCTCCGGGTGATCGACCGGCTGCGCCGGGAAGCGCCCGTGGACATCGTCCCGACCTTCCTGGGGGCCCACGAGGTGCCGCCCGAGTATGAAGGAAATCCCCCAAAATACGTCGAACTAGTGGCCGACGTCATGGTGCCAGAAGTGGCCGGCTCCGGCCTCGCTGAGTTCTGTGACGTTTTTTGCGAGAAGGGGGTCTTCTCGGTCGAAGACTCCCGCCGCATCCTCGGCCGGGCCAAGGAGCACGGTCTCGCCGCCAAGCTCCACGCGGACGAACTGGCCCCCTGCGGGGGGGCCGAGCTGGCCGCCGAGGTGGGGGCCGTCTCCGCCGACCATCTTCTCAAGGTCTCGGCGGCCGGCATGGACGCCCTGGCGAAATCCGGGACCGTGGCCGTCCTCCTTCCCGGCACGCCCTTCTCACTGATGCAGGAAGGCCAGGCCCCGGCCCGCGAGCTCCTGCGACGTGGGGTGACGGTGGCCCTGGGGACCGACTTCAACCCCGGGACCAGCCCCATGCCGTCGATGGAGGCGGTCGTCGGCTTGGCCTGCCGACTCTTGCACCTGACCCCGGCGGAGGCCCTTCGGGCGGCGACCATCGGCGCCGCCAAGGCGGTCCGCCGTGATGACGAGACCGGGAGCATCGAGCCGGGGAAGCGGGCCGACCTGGTCGTCTGGGACGCGCCGACCTTTGACTACATCCCCTACTTCTTCGGTGGGCACCTGGTCCGGCACGTCATCGTCGGCGGCCGCACGGTCGTCTGGAACGGCAAGCTCGAGCCGGCCGTCAGCCTGCTGGCCGAGGAACCGGCGGCCGGGAAGGCAGCCCCCGCCAAGGGCGGCTGGCGGCAGACCCTCATCTTTTTCCTTCTGGCGGCGATCATCGGGGCCCTGACCAGGGTTGCCTGCCAGGGGCCCAAGTGATACGATAGCTTCAATTGAGGGTTGTATCGGGGAGAGCAAACGGGGGGATGACATGAAGCAGGGGAGGGCGCGGTCGCTGATTCGCACCGCGGCGGGAACGGTCATTTTGGTTCTTCAACACAAGGAGTGAGCTGGGAATGAAAAGCGACATCGAAATCGCTCAAGCCGCAACTCTGGAACCCATCGTCCAGATCGCCAAGAAGATGGGGCTGACCGAGGACGACCTCGAGCTATACGGTAAGTACAAGGCCAAGATCTCCCTCGACGTCATTCCCCGCCTGAAAGATAAGCCCGACGCCAAGTATGTGGTGGTCACGGCCATCACCCCGACGCCGCTGGGCGAGGGCAAGACGGTCACGACCATCGGTCTCGGCCAGGCCCTGAACCGCCTGGGCAAGAAGACCATCACCGCTATCCGCCAGCCGTCCCTCGGCCCGGTCTTCGGGATCAAGGGTGGGGCCGCCGGTGGCGGCTACTCGCAGGTCGTCCCGATGGAGGACTTCAACCTCCACCTGACCGGCGACGTCCACGCCGTCAGCCTGTCCCACAACCTGCTGGCCGCCTTCCTCGACGCCAGCCTCGACCACGACAACCCCCTGAACATCGACCAGTTCTCGATCACCTGGCCGCGGGTCCTCGATGTCAGTGACGCCTCCCTCCGCAAGATCGTCATCGGTCTGGGCGGCGACGGAATCCCGCGCGAGACCGGCTTCGACATCGCGGTGGCTTCCGAGGTCATGGCCATCCTCGCCCTGACCAGCGGTCTGCAAGACATCCGCAAGCGGCTCGGCAAGATCGTCGTCGGCTACACGAAGGACCACAAGCCAGTCACCGCCGAGGACCTCAAGGCGGCCGGCTCGATGGCCGTCCTGATGCGGGACGCCATCAAGCCGAACCTCCTCCAGAACCTCGAGGGCGACCCGGTCCTCGTCCACGCCGGACCGTTCGCCAATATCGCCCACGGTAACAGCTCCATCCTGGCCGACCAGATCGCCATCAAGTCAGGCGACTTCGTCGTCACCGAAGCCGGGTTCGGGGCCGATATCGGGGCTGAGAAGTTCTGCAACATCAAGTGCCGCTACTCCGGGCTCAAGCCCAACGCGGCCGTGGTCGTGGCCACCGTCCGGGCCCTTAAGATGCACGGCGGCGCCGGCCGCGTCATCGCCGGCAAGGAGCTGCCGAAGGAACTGGTGGAAGAGAATTTCCCCGCCCTCGAAAAGGGCCTCGAGAACCTCGAGAAGCAGATCGAGAACATGAAGCTGCACGGGCTCGAAGTGGTCGTGGCCATCAACCAGTTCAACACCGACACCGAGAAGGAGATCCAGTTCATCCACGACCGGGCGGTCAAGGCCGGCGCGGCCGACGCGGTCCTCTCACAGGTCTGGGCGAAGGGCGGGGCCGGCGGCAAGACCCTCGCCGAAGCCATCATCAAGGCGACCGACAAGCCCAGCAACTTCCACTTCCTCTACCCGCTCGAGGCCTCCATCAAGGAGAAGATCGAGACCATCGCCACCAAGGTCTACGGGGCCGATGGCGTCGACTACTCCCCGCTGGCCGAGAAGCGGATCAAGCTCTACACCAAGCTCGGCTACGCCAACCTCCCCATCTGCATGGCCAAGACCCACCTCTCGCTGTCGCACGACCCGAACCTGAAGGGCCGGCCGCGCGGGTTCCGGGTGCCCATCCGCGACGTCCGCGCCTCCGTCGGCGCTGGGTTCCTCTACCCGCTGCTCGGCGAGATGCGGACGATGCCCGGGCTCCCCTCGGTGCCCGCTGGGACCAAGTACGACATCGACGAGAACGGCAAGGTTCTTGGGCTCTTCTGAGCCCCGTCGCCGCTGACACTAGAACAGCCTAGAACAGCCGAGGCGGGCCAGCCCCAGATGCTGGCCCGCCCGGTGCTTTCCTTGACAATGGTTGGGGCGGGGAATAGAATTTGATTGCTATCCCTCCAAGAAGGTGGACCACCGTGCTGACGCTGACCGCCGACCCATCGACCCCCACTGAGACCCGGCCGTTGGACCAGTCGGAACTGGTCGCCGAGGCCAAGCGGCTCAAGGCCGAGACCCGGGCCCTCGTCCTGGCCCATCTCTACCAGCGGCCGGAAATCCAGGACCTGGCCGACTTCGTCGGTGACTCCCTCGGGTTGTCCCAGCAGGCGGCGGCCACGGACAACGACTTAATCTTCTTCTGCGGCGTCCACTTCATGGCCGAAAGCGCGGCCGTCCTCTCCCCCCAGAAGACGGTCATCCTGCCCGAGCCCAAGGCCGGCTGCCCGATGGCCGACATGGTCACTCCCGAGGGCCTGCGCGAGATGAAGGCCAAGTACCCCGGGGTTCCGGTGGTCGCTTACGTCAACACCTCGGCCGCCGTCAAGGCCGAGAGCGACATCTGCTGCACCTCCCGCAACGCGGTCAAGGTCGTCGAGTCCGTCGACGCGGATTCGGTCATCTTCATTCCCGACCGCAACCTGGCGGCCTATGTGCAGAGTAAGACCAAGAAGAAGGTCATCCCCTGGCCGGGCTTCTGCCCGACCCACAACCGGATCAAGTCGCAGGACCTGACGAGGATGAAGGAAGCCCATCCGGAGGCCATCGTCCTCGTCCATCCGGAGACCGACCAGGCCATCATGGCCCAGGCCGACCAGATCTTCTCGACCGAGGGCATGCGCCGGTTCGTCCGCGAGAGTCCGGCCAAGGAGTTCATCATCGGGACCGAGATGGGTATCCTTCACGCCCTCCAGAGGGACAGGCCCGACGCCAGCTTCTACTTCCCATCGGGCGACGAGCAGATCTGCCCGAACATGAAGAGCACGACCCTCCGCAAGCTGGTTCTGGCCATGGAGCGCCGGGGGCCCGTGGTGACCGTGCCCGAGGACATCCGCCTGAAGGCCAAGCGGGCCCTCGACCGCATGATCGCCATCCAGTGAAACACCACACCTACTCGGGGAACGAGAAGCTGACCGGATCGCCCGTGGTCGACGCTGGCTCCCCATACTGGAGGGAAACCAGTGTATCCGAGGCACCTGACCGACTTCGACCTCTCTCAGACACCCCGTGAGTACTGCGACTTCCTCGTGGTCGGGAGCGGCATCGCCGGGCTATACACCGCTCTCAAGGCCAGCCGGTTCGGCCGGGTGACGGTCCTGACCAAGAAGAAGATGGAGGACTCCAACACCGAGCACGCCCAGGGGGGAATAGCCGCGGCCATCGGCCGTGAGGATTCGCCCCGTTTGCATATGGAGGATACCCTCACCGCCGGGGCCGGCCTGTGCGACGAGGATGCCGTCCGGGTCCTCGTCAACGAGGGCCCGACTTGTGTCTTGGAACTGGTCGCCCTCGGCGCCCACTTCGACAAGCGGGGGGAAGACTTCGCCCTGACCCGTGAGGGGGCGCACAGCGAGCGGCGCATCCTCCACGCCCGGGGGGACGCCACCGGCGAGGAGATCGAGCAGGTCCTCAGCTGGAAGGCCCTGACCTCGAGCGGCGTTGTCATCCACGAGGACATCCAGGTCATCGACCTTATCATCAGCGGCGGCCGCTGCTATGGCGTCCTCGCCCGGCGTCCCGACGGGGAGGTGGTGGCCTATCTGTCCTGGGCCACTGTCCTGGCGACCGGCGGCGCCGGTCAGCTCTACAAGAACACGACCAACCCCAGCGTCGCCACTGGCGACGGGATGGCCATGGCCTACCGGGCCGGGGCCGTCATGGCCGACATGGAGTTCATCCAGTTCCACCCGACCGCCCTCCACATCCCGGGCAAGCCCCGGTTCCTCATCACGGAGGCCCTGCGGGGCGAGGGCGCGGTCCTCGTCAACCCGGCCGGAGAGCGGTTCATGCCGCGTTACCACCCCCGGGCCGACTTGGCCCCGCGCGACGTGGTCGCCCGGGCCATGCTCGACGAGATGCGCAAGGGTTCGGCCGATCATATCTGGCTCGACGGGACGGCCCTCGGGTCCGCCTTCGCCGAGCGTTTTCCCAAGGTCTACGAGACCTGCCGCGGGTTCGGCGTCGACCCGGCGGTGGAGCCCATCCCGGTGGCCCCCGCGGCCCATTACATGATGGGCGGTATCCGCACCGACATCGACGGCCGGACCAACCTCGAAGGGCTGTACTCATGCGGCGAGGCCGCCTGCGTCGGCGTCCACGGGGCCAACCGCCTGGCCTCCAACTCTCTGCTCGAGGGGCTCGTCTTCGGGCGGCGGATCGCCGACTCGATGAAGGGCCTCGTCGACCGAAGCTCGGCGGAACTGCGCGACTTGGCCATGGTCGCCCGGGAGGGCCGCCGCCCCTTCGCCGGAACGGCCGCCGAGGTCCGCCGGCAGGTGCAGGAACTGATGTGGTCGAACGTCGGCATCTTGCGGGACGCCGCCGGGCTTGGCGCGGCCCTCGCCCGCCTGGCCGAACTGGCCGTCTTCACCTGGTCCGACCCATCGACGGGCGAGGCTATCGAGACGGCCAACCTGGTGACCCTGGCCCACCTGGTCGCTCGGTCGGCCCTCATCCGCGAGGAGAGCCGCGGCAGCCATTATCGCCTGGATTTCCCGGCCCGCGACGACGAGCACTGGAGCCACCACACCATTCTTGAGTGTGAAGACTGAGATGTTGCGCAGGAGGGGTGCCCCCTGGACATCGATTCCATCGCCCTTGACCGCCTGATCGACCTGGCCCTCGCCGAAGACGTGGGGACCGGCGACATCACCACGAACAGCATCGTGCCGGCGGGAGACCGCAGCCCGGCCTACTTCCTGGCCAAGAGCGACGGAGTCATCGCCGGCCTGGGCGTGGCGGCGCGCGTCTTCGCCCGCCTGGACCCGTCGACGAGGCTCGAGCCCAGGGTGGCCGACGGAAGCCGGGTGAACGCGGGCGATATCGTAGCCACCGTCTCCGGGACCACGCGGGCCATCCTGACCGGGGAGCGGACGGCCCTCAACCTGCTGCAGCGGATGTCGGGCATCGCCACGGCGGCCGGCAAGGCCGTCCGGGCGGCCACCGCCACGAACCCCAAGGTCCTTGTGGTCGACACCCGCAAGACCGTTCCGGGGTTGCGCGTCCTCGACAAGTACGCCGTCCGTTGCGGCGGGGCTGCCAACCACCGCTTCGGGCTCTATGACGCGGCCCTCATCAAGGACAACCACATCGTCGCGGCCGGCGGCATCGCCGCGGCCGTGCGGGCGGTCAGGAAGTCCGTCTCGCCCTTCGTCAAGGTCGAGGTCGAAGCGCAGACCGTGGCCGAGGTGGACGAGGCGCTAGCGGCCGGGGTCGACGTGATCATGCTCGACAATATGTCTTTGGACGAGATGCGCCGGGCGGTGGCCAGGATCGGCGGCCGGGTCCTCGTCGAGGCGTCGGGCGGCGTCACCTTGGAGCGGCTGGGCGAAGTGGCCGGGACAGGCGTCGACCTCATCTCGATGGGGTCCTTGACCCATTCGGTCAAAGCCATGGACATCAGTCTCGAGATCGGCGAACCGCCGGCGACGGGGAAGGTGAGCGGGTGAGCGAGGCCGAACGCGAGGCCGCGTGGCAAGAGGCGATCCTCCTGAAGGCGGAGGCTTGGGAACTCATCCGGCGCGGCTTCGCCGAAGACCGGCGCCACCTCGAAGCCGCCGACGGTAAACTGAGACAGGCCGAGGCCCTTTGCCGGTCGATCGGAGACCGCGAGGGCCTTGTTGGTATCCTCGGCGGCCGGGGCGCCATCCTCCGCAGTTCAGGGGAGAAGGGCAAACTCCTGGCAGCGATCAGCCTCTACACCGAAGAGATCGGCATCCTCGCCGACGCCGACCGGGAGAAAGAGGTCGCCGTCTACCAGTCGAACATCGTCGCCGCATACCGCGACCTGGCCACCGTCGACCCGGAGAAGGCGGTGGAGTACATCGGCCGCGGGCTGGAGATCGGCCAAGCCGCGCTGACGGTCAGCCAGCGGCTATCGGACCGAGCCGGGATGGCCCAGGGCTCGGCCAACCTGGCCGACCTCTGTGCCCTCCTCGCCGAGCACGACCCGGAGCTGAGCGAGAACCACCTGGCCACGGCGGCCACCCTCTATCGCACGGCCGAGGAGCTGTGGACGGAGGTCGACGACGATGGCGTGGCCCTGGCCCGGATGGGCCTGGCCGAGGTGTACATCCGGCTGGGCCGGAACCTCGATGGGGCCGAAGCCCTCCTGGACCAGGCGGAAGAGTTCTACGGTCGGTCCGGCACCCAGTCGATCGGCTATCAACAGTCACAGATCCACGCCCTTCGCGCTCGGCTCCGCGAGGCCGAGGGGCGCCCGGAGGACGCCGCCGAGGAACGGCGCAAGGCCGTCGAGATCCTGGACCGCATGGGGTTCGGACCGGGGGGACCCGGGCGATGACCCCGGCCAGGCTGGGGCGTCCCCTCATCCGGCTCGAGACGGTCGATTCGACCAACCGCGTGGCCGCCGAGCTGGCGGGCCAGGGGGCGGCCGAGGGGACGGCGGTGGTCGCCGAGGTCCAGACCGGCGGCCGCGGACGGCTGGGACGGGCCTGGTCGTCACCCCGCGGCGGGCTCTGGCTGACCACCATCCTGCGACCGCCGGCGACGGCCGGCGAGACCGTCGCCACGTTGGCCCTCGTCGGCGGGGTCGCGGTGGCTGAGGCGGTCGGCCGGTTGACCGGCGGGCTCGACCGGCCGCCCGAGGTCCGCGTCAAGTGGCCCAACGACGTCCACCTGAACGGGCGCAAGTTGGCCGGGATTCTCGGCCAGGTCTGCCCGCCCGCCGCCGTCCTCTTGGGCATCGGCCTGAACCTCAACTTGTCTCCGGACGACCTGCCGTCCGATGTCCGAGCGCTGGCGACCTCCCTCGGCCGTGAGGCGGGCCGGTTCATGGACCCTTCCGCCTCGCTCGAGGTCCTCTTCGCCGAACTCAGCCACTGGTACGGGCGATGGCTCGGCGAGGGCTTCGCCCCGATCCGCCGGCGCTGCTTGGACCTGAGCGCCACCATCGGGCGACCGGTGCGGGTCAGCGGTCCGGACCTCGAGATCGAGGGTGAGGCCCTGGACATCATGGACGACGGCGCTCTGCTGGTGCGGGCCGGCGGGCGGGACGTGGTCGTCCGGTCGGGGGACGTCTCCGTCAGGACCCAATAGGTCTCCGCTTTAGGGGGAGTTCACGGTGCTGTGCGCCATTGACATCGGGAACGTCAACATCGTCATCGGGCTCTACCGCGGCCAGGAACTGGTCAGACACTGGAGCCTCATGACCGACCGGGACCGGACCGTCGACGAGTTCGGGATCCTCTTCCATAACCTCTTCTCACTGGCCGGCATCGACCTCGCGGAGCTCGACTCGGCAGCCGTGGCCTCGGTGGTGCCCACCCTGACTCCGGTCATCACCCGCACCTGCGAGCTCTACCTGAAGGTCAAGCCGCTGGTGGTCGGGCCGGGGGTCAAGACCGGTGCGGTGATCAGATACGACAACCCCAAGGAGGTCGGCGCCGACCGCATCGTCGACGCCATCGCCGCCCATGAACTCTACGGCGGCCCGGTGGTCGTGGTCGACTTCTCCGGGACGGCGACGACCGTCGACGTGGTCTCAGCGGAAGGGGAGTACCTCGGCGGGGCCATCGCCCCGGGCATCGGCGTCTCCACCGAGGCCCTCTTCGAGCGGGCGGCCAGGCTGCCTCGGGTCGAATTGTCCCGGCCCAAGTCGGTCATCGGTAAGAACAACATCGCCACCCTTCAGGCCGGCATCATCTTCGGTTTCGCCGGGCTCGTCGACGCCCTCGTCCGCCGGGTCCTGGCCGAACTGGGGACCAAGGCCAGGGTGGTGGCCACCGGCGGCTACGCGGACCTCATTGCCTCGGAGAGTGAGACCATCGACGAGGTCAACCCCTTCCTGACCCTGACCGGGCTGCGCATCATCCACGAACGAAACCAGTGACGGCGGCGTGACCCGAATGGCGCGACGCCTTCTCCCTAGTGCCAGGCGCCTGGATGCATAAAAAACCCTCCCTTCCGGGAGGATTTTTGCTTAAGAGGTATAACCGTTGCTGTAAGCCGGAGTTAAGTGGTGACCGCCGCTATTCGTCCCGATAAGAGTACTTGACCACGCCGAGGCGGGGCAGGTCCGGCCTTCCCCCGACGCCCACGGCCACGGTGTACTGCCGCTGCAACTGGACGATGCCCTCGAAGAGCTGGAAGTCGACGTCCTCCTGAGGGGAGACGACGACCAGCGAGAAAGTCAGACCGCCGGGCGGCCGGCCGCAGCTCAACTCGGCGTATCGCCGTTTGTCGGGTCCCGCCCTGAAGAGCCGGATGCCGATCTTGGTATCGGCGAAGAAGACCGGCATCCCGGCCGAGGCCATCGTCTGAGTGCCGTTCTGAGCGGCCAGAAGGGTCTCCGTGACCTGAGCGGCATCGGCCTCCGTGGCGCAATCGACGAGGACGATCGCCAGGTACTGACCCTGGCCGGCCGGGTCCACGGCCCCCAGGCGGACCCTCACTCTTCGGCACAACGGTTCGTAGGCGGTGTAAGGTAGACTCATAATCACCCTCCGTCGTTAGCTTTCCGCAGCCTGGCCCGTTTTCCTGCAATCCCGCGGGCCCAGCCCGGCAACCCTTGAGAAAGAGGTGACCAGAGGTGCCGGCCGAACCCAGAAGCCATCTGAAGGCCAGAGTGGTCCAGGCCATCGAGGCCCGTCGCGACCAACGCATCCAGCTCGGCGAGACCATCCTCCGCCAGCCCGAACTGGGCTACAAGGAAGTGCGGACCGCGGATATCGTCGCCCAGGCGATGACCGAGGCCGGCATCCCCCACCGGACCGGCGTGGCCGTGACCGGGGTGGTCGGGACCGTGCCCGGGCGGGCCACCGCGGCCCGCGTGGCCGTGCTGGGCGAACTCGACGCCGTCGTCTGTCCGGGGCACCCCCATGCCGACCCGGCCACCGGGGCCGCCCACGCCTGCGGCCACAACTGCCAGATCGCCACCATGCTCGGGACCGGGCTCGGTCTCCTGGATTCGGGGGTCATGGCTGAGCTCGACGGGGAAGTCGTCCTGATGGCCGTCCCGGCCGAGGAGTACGTCGAGATAGAATACCGCCAGAAGCTGCGCGATGAAGGGAAGATCCGCTTCCTTGGCGGTAAGCAGGAGTTCATCGCCAGGGGCGAGTTCGAGCACATCGACCTGGCGATGATGGTCCACACTGGGGCCCCGGAGGCTGGGCGCGACGCCACCGTCGGGGGCACGTCCAACGGGTTCATCGGGAAGTTCATCCGCTACGTCGGCCGGGAGGCCCACGCCGGCGGGGCGCCACACCGCGGGGTCAACGCCCTCAACGCGGCGATGCTGGGGATGATGGGCATCCACACCCAGCGCGAGACGTTCCGCGACGACGACCACATTCGCGTCCACCCCATCATCACCCGGGGCGGCGACCTCGTCAACATCGTCCCCGCCGACGTTCGAATGGAAACATATGTGCGAGGCAAAACTATGGAAGCCATTCTGGAAGCCGGTTCCAGGGTCAACCGGGCCCTACAAGCTGGGGCGATGGCGATCGGGGCGGAGTGCCGGATCACCGAGATCCCCGGCTACCTCCCCCGCATGAGCCCGGAACGGCTGGCCGATCTCTTCCGGGCCAACCTCGGCGAACTGATCGGACCGGGCCGGATCGGCGAGGACCGTCACGGGACCGGGTCGACCGACATGGGCGACGTCTCCCACCTGATGCCGGCGCTGCACCCGATGATCGGGGGCGCCGAAGGGGCGGCCCACTCGGAGACCTTCCGCATCGTCGACCCCGACCTGGCCTACGTCGTCCCGGCCAAGGCGATGGCGATGACCGTCGTCGACCTCCTGGCCGACGGGGCGGCCCTGGCCAAGGAGATCGCCCAGGAGTACAGCCCCAAATACACCCGGGAGTCCTACCTGACCATGTGGGACAGCCTCTTCGGTGGTCGATGATGGCCACCACCCTTGGAGAGAAGATCCGGCTCGCCCGCAAAGAAGCCGGGATGACTCAGAAAGACCTCGCCGGCGAGGAGTACTCGGCCGCCTTCATCAGCCAGATCGAGCGGGGGATCATCCACCCGTCCCTGCAGTCTCTGCAGGTGCTGGCCGCCCGCCTCAAGCGGCCGGTCGGCTTCTTCATGGAGTCCGAGGCCGACCTGCGGGAGAGGGAATGCGACTGGTTGCTCCTCTCCGGGCGCCTGCTCGGCGGCGCCGGTCGGGGCGCCAGGGCCGCCAAGACCCTCCAGAAGGCGGCCCATTTGGCGGCGGAGATCAGCGACCCGCGGCGCGAGGCCGAGGCCTTTTCGGTGCAGGCCGCTCTGGCCAAAGGCCAGGGCAACCTCGATGAGGCGGAGAAGCTCTACCGCAAGGGCTTGACCGCGTTCGACGAAGTCGGGGCGACCGACGGGGCCGTCCTCTGCCTCCTCGGTCTCGCCGCGGTGAGTGAGCGACGGAACCAGGGGCCGGAGGCGCTGGAGACCTATCAGGAGGCGCTGTCCCGGGCCGACGGGACGAAGGCCCGGGACCCCGGTCTCAGGCTGCGCGTCATCGCCCGGCTGGGCCTGGCCCACTACCGTCTGGGCGACTTCGCCGCCGGAGCCCGCTATCACCAGGAGGCGATCAGCCTCCTCAAGGCCTTCCGGTCCACCGAGGATCTCGTCGGTCGTTACCTGGAGACCGCTCAGGCCCATTACGAGGCGGGCGACGTTGGCCGGGCTCTGGCCGAGGCGGCCAAGGGCCGGGCGATCCTCGACCTGCGGACGGACTTCATCATGGCCGCCGCGTTGCAGGCCAACGCCGGGCTCATCGCCGAGGACCACGGCGATTGGGAGGAAGCGGGCCGGCATTTCCAGGCCGCGCTGAACATCCATCGCATGGCCGGGGACCGAGCGGGGGAAGTGGCCGCCCTCATCGAGATGGCGCGCTACCACCACCACGGCGGCCAGACCCAGAAGGCGATGGCGGTCTGCGACGAGGCCATCGCCTCGGCGGTCGCCATCGGCGACATCTCCCTGCAGGCCCAGGGCCGGCAGGTCCTTGGCAAGGTCTACGCCGACCTGAAGGAGAACGAGCGGGCCGTCGAGTCGCTGGCCGAGAGCGCCCGCCTCTTCGAGCAGGCCAACCGCTCATCGGAACTGGCCGACAGTTGTTACGAGTTGGGCGAGCTGTACATGGCCATGGGCGAGCGGGACAAGGCGCTGTCCTACTTTCAGAGGGCGACGACCATCTTCCGCCAACTGGGCCTGGCCAGCGGCCGCGGGAGCATGGACGACCGGATGGCCAGACGGATGTCGCGGCCGCCCGTCTAGCCCGCGCGCCCAGGCCTTTGTCCGGCGGTTGGTTTGGCCCCGCCGGCGCCGGCATAGGATGTTAGCAGCCACGGGCGACGGAGGTGAGCCGGATGATCGAGCTCAGGGTGGAGCGGGTCGGGTTCGACTTGGAGAACCAGCAGGCCGTCATCATCCTCAAGGAGGCTGACGGCGACCGGCTTCTCCCGATTTGGGTCGGGGCCCTCGAGGGCAACTCCGTGGCGATGATGGTCGAGGGTCTCCAGGCCCCCCGGCCGATGACCCATGACCTGATGAAGAACCTCCTGGACCTGTTCTCGGTCACGGTGACGATGGTCTTCATCGACGACCTCCGCGACGGGACCTTCTTCGCCCAAATCACGATGAAGGTCGGCGAGGAGACCAAGGAGATGGACTCACGTCCGAGTGACGCCGTGGCCCTGGCGATGCGGGCCAAGGCCCCCATCTACGTATCGGAGATGGTCCTCGAAGCGGCCGGCATCCGGCCCAAAGAGGGCGAGGAGGACGGGGGCGAACAGGACGGGGACGAGGGCGAGAGCGAGGACGAGGGCGGAGGGGCGGGCCGTCCCCCGCAGACCCACTGAACGACGAAAGCAACGGGTACATCAAGGCGGCCGGAAGAGCCGCCCTGTTCATTGAGGGGAGAGGTGAACGGTGCCGATGGATGATGGACAAGCCCGGAAGGGTGGCTCGAGGGCGGATCGCAAGCCGACCGCCGAGGAACTCGCGGAGAAGGCCGTGACCAGGTTCCTGACCGGCTTCAACTGTGCCGAGTCGACCCTGATGACCCTGGCCGAAGCCCTCGGCCACGGCGGCGACGCGGTCCCGTCGGTGGCCACGGGTTTCGGCGGAGGCCTTGGGCACACTGGCTCGGTCTGCGGTTGTGTGACCGGCTCGATCATGGCCATCGGGCTCAGGACCGGGCACCGCCGCGCCGAGGACAAGGAGGGCAAGGACCGGGCCATCGATGAGGCCGCGGCCTTCCTGCACGCCTTCGAGCGGGAGGTCGGCGAGATCCACTGCCGGACCCTGACCGGCTATGACCTGAGGGACTCGGTTCAGTTCGAGGAGTTCCGAGTCAAGGTGAAAGAGAGCAAATGCGCTGGATACATGCGGGCGGCCGTCCGGCTGGCGGCCAGACAGATGGACATCGCGGAGTGAGGCGAATCACCATCGTCGAGGACGACGGGCCCCTGCGCTTGGCCTTCAAGCTGAACCAGGCCCACTACCCGCGCGACCTTCTGCTCCGTTTGCTCCGCCGCCAGGGGGTACCCAAGGGGGACTGACATGGACCGGCCAGCCCACGATCGACCCGTACGCATCGGGACGGTGCTCGTGCCGAACCCGGTCTTCGCCGCCCCCATGGCCGGCGTGACCGACATCCCCTTCCGCGTCCTCGCCCGCGAGCAGGGGTGCGGCCTCGTCTACACGGAGATGCTCAGCGACAAGGCCCTCATCTTCGGCAATCGCCGGACCGAGCGGATGGTCACCATCACCCCGGCGGAGCACCCCATCGCCGTCCAGCTCCTCGGGTCCGAGCCCGGCCCGATGGCTGAAGCGGCCCGGCTGGTCACGGAAGCGGGGGCCGACATCGTCGACATCAACCTCGGCTGCCCGGCCCCCAAGGTGGTCAGGAACGGCGAGGGCTCGGCTTTGGGCCGAGACCCGCGGGCAGCCGCGGCGGTGGTGGGCGCCGTGGTCCGCGCGGTCAACCGCCCGGTGACGGCCAAGATCCGTAAGGGTTGGAGCGACGAGGAAGTCAACGCGGTCGAGCTCGCCCGCCGTCTGGAGGACGCCGGCGTGGCCGCCATCGCTGTCCACGGGCGGGTCAGGACACAGTTCTACTCCGGCCGGGCCGATTGGGGGGTCATCGGCGAGGTCAAGGCCGCCGTACGGGTGCCGGTCATCGGCAACGGGGATGCCATCGACGGTCCCTCGGCCGCCGCCATGATCGACCAGACCGGCTGCGACGCGGTGATGATCGGGCGGGCCGCCCTCGGCAACCCGTGGGTCTTCGCCCAGGTCCTCGAGTTCCTGCGGGTCGGCCGACCGGCGCCGCCCCCGTCCCCGGAGGAGCGCGTCGCCATGGCCGCCCGCCACCTGCGGGCCATCGTGGAGCACAAGGGCCCGGTCATCGGTCTCCTCGAGATGCGCAAACACGCGGCGTGGTACATCCACGGCCTCCACGGCGCGGCCCGCGTGCGTTCGCGGCTGATGACCGCCGATACGCCCGAGGAGATGGAGGGGATCCTCCGCTCTTTCCTGGATGACCTGAGCCGGCCCGCCGATGCCTGATCAACCCCGGACCCCCCGGGGTTTTTAACTCCTTGCTTCTTTTTAGCACCAGGTGTTATAATCGGCTCAGGTGCACAACCCTGTGCTCACTAGGGCCAGGACCATCCGGAGGTGGGACTAGCTGGACTTCATCCGCATCGGGGAGAAACTGATCGACCGCGGCAAGATCGAACGGGCCATCGACCAGATCCTCTCCCTTCGGGCGGGGGGTCTTTCCCAGCAGGACGTGGCGGCCAAGCTGGGCGTCGACCGGACCCTGGTTTCCAGGCTAGAGAGCGTCGGGGAGGTCCGCAAGGGCGAGACCATCGCCGTGGTCGGGTTCCCCGTGGAGAACAAGGAAGACATCGTCCGGGTGGCCGGCGAGGAGGCCGTGGACTTCGTCTACGTCCTCACCGACCAGGAACGTTGGGACCTTCTCAATCGTAGCGGCGGAGAACTCTTCACCGAACTGATGCGGCTGATGGCTCGGGTCCGCGAGTTCCGAGTGGTGGTCATCCTGGGGCTCAACCAGGTGGCCCGGTTCTTCGCCGCCCTCCTCGACCGCGAGGTGTCCGTCCTCCATCTCAAACAGACGCCCGGCAGCAACGGGCGGTTCGAACCGGAAGAACTCCGTCGTCTGATCCGGTCGGTTAAGACCAACGCCCCGTCCGGCCGGGCAACCGATGGTCCCAGGGCGCGGAAGATGGCTGGCAAGAAGAGTCTCAGGCGCGAGTAGAATTGAGAGGAGACGAGCGAAGATGAAGCGGGTCGTCAGCGTCAGCCTCGGGGCTTCGAACCGCGACTTCAAGTACAGCCTCAACGTGCTCGGAGAGGAAGTCACCGTCGAACGGATGGGCTGCGACGGCGACATGAACAAGGCCATCCAGCTGGTCAGGGAGCTCGATGGGAAGGTCGATGCCTTCGGCATGGGCGGCATCGACATCTTCGTCCGGTCCCGGACCGCCACCTACATCATCAGGTCCGCCAAGCCTTTGCTCAACGCGGCCCAGAAGACGCCGATGGTCGACGGGAGCGGGATCAAGCACCTCATCGAGGGCCAGGCCGTCCATTTTATCGACCGGCAGATCATGCCCCTCAAAGGCAAGAAGGGCTTCTTGGTCGCGGCCGTGGACCGCTTCGGGATGGCCGAAGCGATGACCAGTGTGGGTATGGACACGGTCTTCGGCGACCTCATCTTCACCTTCGGCATCAACATTCCGGTCAGGACCCTGAGCCAGCTCGAGACCCTGGCCCGGATAATCGCCCCGATCGCCGTCCAGCTCCCCTTCAGCTGGCTCTACCCCACCGGCGAGAAGCAGGAGGGGAAGAAGAAGACCGACGGGGGTAAGTACGCCCACTACTATAACTGGGCCGACATGGTCTGCGGCGATTGGCATTACATCGCCAAACACATGCCCGACCGGATGGACGGCAAGCTGGTCCTGACCAACACCGTGACCGCGAAGAACATCGAGGAAATGCGTTCCCGCGGCGTGAAGACCCTCGTCACGGCCACGCCCGACCTGGGCGGCCGGTCGCCCGGGACCAACGTCATCGAGGCCACCCTGGTCGCCATCAGCGGCAAGCCGCCGAAGGAAGTCACCCAGGCCGACTACTTGCGGCTCATCGAGCAGATCGGCTTCAAGCCCCGGGTCGAAGAGCTGAACTAACCCGGCCGGCCGCCGCCGCGCCGGGCGCGGGGGCGGTACTCCTGGCCGACCTTGCCTATCTATACTTGACCCATCCATGGCGTGGGGCGTCCTTGCGTCGCCTCGCCCGCTGGGCCGCCTGGTTGCCGGAGCCGGCGTTGGAGGGCCTGATGAGGCCCATCCCGCCGCTCCGTCTTTGTGTCGTTCCCCCCATCTCCGGCGCCGGCCGGGGTCTCGTGGTCGGCCTGCCCCTGACCGCCGCCGACCTGACCCACCGGGCGGGGGTCGCCCGGAGGAAGGTCACGCGGGCCCTTGAGGGGGCCCGGCGGACCGGTCTGACGGTCGTCGCTCTGGGAGGGCTCTTGGCACAGCCGTGGTGGTCGGCCCTCATCGCCCGGGAGGGGCGGGTGCGGACCGTCACCGGCGAGGGGCTGGCCATCATCGCCGTGGCTGATGCGCTGGGGGCGCTGGCGGGGGCGCGCTTGCCCGACTGGCGCGTCGGCGTCGTCGTCGGTCCGGCCGGTCGCCTGGCCGCCGAGACGTTGGCGGTGTGGCTGGCCAGGATCGTCGGCCAGGTGGCTCTCTTCGGCCCCAGGCCCGCCCTCGAGGGCATCGCCGACCGGATCCTGGGAGATAGCGGCCTGGTGGCCGAGGTCAACGTCGCCCCGCCCGGGCCAAGGAGCCGCGAGATCGATGGGTCCCGCCCCGTCGACGCCCTCTGCCTTTTCGGGCCCCTGCCGGCCGGGTCCGAGGGAGCGGTCGGCGACGAGACGGTGGTCATCGACATGGACCCGGGGGCGGGGATGGTGGCCCCCACGCTGCGGCCGGGGTGGCGCATCCATCGGGTGAGGGTCGGCCTTCCCTGGCCTGGCCGGGCCGCGCCGAGAGCCGCCCGGCTCTTTCCGGCCGAGGGCGATCCCGCCGGGCCGGGCATCCGCCTGTTGCCGCCGTCACTGGCCGAGGCCATCCTCGAGGCGGGGGCCGAGACCGGCCCCACGCAACCCAGCATTCGCCGGGTCGAGCGGCTGGCCGCCATCGCCCGACGGAGGAAGACGGTCGCCGGCCGGTTATGCGCCGCCGAGCCAGGGCGCCAGCCGGGCTCCGGCTGACCCGGGAAACTTGTCGCCGCCTGGCAGGAAAGCCGGCCGTGGGCCGCGAATCCCGGCTGAAGATGGGGAGCCAGGTGAAGCCGGCGGGGATAGCGCCTTCCTTGACAGCCCAATCGGTTCGGCTTATAATTGTGAATGACTTGGGGGCAAGCACTGGCGTATCGGTGCTTGCCTGATTATACACTGGGGCTGGTTCAGGGCCGGGCGGTGTCAAGGCATTGCGCTTGACACTTATTTTCGTGTCGGACAGGGAGCGAAGGGCCTTTTAAGGGGCTTTTCCCCAGGCAGACCAGAGAATAAAAGGACTGTCCAAGGCGTATATTGGCTTTGGACGCGGGGGTCGCCCCCCGCCTTTTAAAAGGAGCGAAAGCCAAATGGCCGACAAAGAGGTCATCCTCTCCCTCGAGGGACTGAAAAAGCTCGAGCAGGAGTTGGACTACCTTAAGTCCGTCCGGCGCAAGGAAGTCGCTGAGCGCATCAAGACGGCGCGGCAGTTCGGCGATGTCGGTGAGAACTCCGAATATGAGGACGCCAAGAACGAGCAGGCCTTCATTGAAGGCCGTATCTTGACTTTGGAGAAGCTTCTCCGCAACGCGAAGCTGATGGACGAGGTCGACGTTGACCCCGGGCGGGTCGGGTTCGGCTCCACCATCCGGCTGAAGGACATCTCCCGCGGGGAAGTCGTCGAGTACACCATCGTCGGGTCGGCTGAGGCCGACCCCGGCAAGCATCTCATCTCCAATGAATCACCGGTCGGCAAAGCCATGATCGGCCAGAAGGTCGGCAGCCTGATCACGGTCAACGCGCCAGCCGGGATCCTCAAGTACGAGATCCTCGGGATCATTCCCAGGTGAACACGGCGGCCGGCGCCCCGGCCGGTCTTGAGAAAGACTGAGCAAGGCCGCGACCTGTTCGGTTCGCGGCCTTCTTCGTATGGGGAGGATGAACAAGTTGAACGACGAACGCCAAAACGACCAAGACCAGGCCGCTCCACTGACGGACACCAGCGAGATGGCCATTCGCCGGGCCAAGGTGGACAAGCTGAGGGACCTCGGGATCGACCCCTTCGGGCACCGCTTCGAGCGGACCCATACGGCCGCGGGCATCCATGGCGACTTCACGGCCCTGGAAGGCCACGATGTGGCCATCGCCGGGCGCCTGACGGTCATCCGGAAGCACGGCAAGGCAGCCTTCGCCGACCTCCTCGACATGAGCGGCAAGATCCAGGTCTACGCCAAGATCGATGTCCTCGGCGAGGCCCAGTACGGCCTGTTCGACGAACTCGACGCGGGTGACATCGTCGGCATCAACGGGACAGTCTTCAAGACCCGCCGGGGTGAGGTCACCGTCGAGATCAGGCGGCTCGAGCTCTTGTCCAAGGCCTTGCGGCCGCTGCCCGAGAAGTGGCACGGCCTGACCGACGTGGACCTCCGGTACCGGCACCGCTACGTCGACCTCATCGTCAACCCCGAGGTCCGAGAGACCTTCATCCGGCGGAGCCGCATCATCTCGGCCGTCCGCCGTTACCTGGACGGCCACGGTTTCGTCGAGGTCGAGACGCCGACGTTGACCCTCGTGGCCAGCGGCGGTCACGCGCGGCCGTTCACCACCCACCACAACACCCTCGACATGGACCTCTACTTGCGTGTCGCCCTGGAGCTCTTCCATAAGCGGCTCATCGTCGGCGGCATCGACCGGGTCTACGAGATCGGGCACTGCTACCGCAACGAGGGCGTCGACACCCGCCACAGCCCCGAGTTCACCATGCTCGAACTGTATCAGAGCTTCGGGGATTACGAAGACATGATGCGGCTCGGCGAGGAGATGTATGCCATCGTCGCCCAGGAGGTCCTGGGCACGACCAAAGTCACCTTCCAGGGCAAGGTCTTCGACTTCACACCGCCCTGGCCGCGCATCCACCTCCTCGACGCGATCAAGGAACATACCGGCATCGACTGGCTGCAGGTGAAGGACGACCAAGAGGCCGTGGCCATCGGTGAGAAGCTCAACCTCGACCTGGCCGGGAAGCGGACCAAGGGGATGGTTCTCGACGAGCTCTGTTCGGAGTTCGTCGAGCCGCACCTGGTCCAGCCATGCTTCCTTCTGGACCACCCGGTCGAGATATCCCCCTTGGCCAAGCGGCGCCCGGATAATCCCGAACTGACCCTCCGCTTTGAGGCCTTCGCCAACGGCTGGGAACTGATGAACGCCTTCACCGAGCTGAATGACCCCGTCGACCAGCGACAGCGCTTTGAGCAGCAGGCCAGGGAGAAGGCCAAGGGCAACGAAGAGGCGATGGCCTATGACGAGGACTTCGTCACAGCCCTCGAATATGGCATGCCGCCCACGGGCGGCCTGGGGGCGGGCATCGACCGGCTGGTCATGCTCCTCACTGACTCGCCGTCCATCCGCGACGTCATCTTCTTCCCGGTCATGCGTCCGCGAGGCTGAGAGACAGCCCCCCGAATAGGGAGCCTCTGCCGAACTGAGGCGCCCTATTCGCGGGGGCTTTTTTGCCGGGGTCGAGGCCTCGAACGCACTGAGCGTGCCGGCCGGCGCTCAGAGGAGCAACTCGGCGAGACGGCCGGCCAGCCCGCCGACGGCGAAGGCCACGGCGAAGCTGGACAGCCAGATGACCGTGGCCTGCGCGGGGCCGCGCTCCTTGTAGATGACCATGACCGCCGCGACGCACGGGACGAAGAGGGTGACGGTGACCATCGCCGTCAACTTCTGGGCCGCGTCCAGAGACATCGCGGTCAGGCCGGCGGCGGCGAAGTCACGCCGGACGATCCCCATGATGAAGGCCGTCGCCGCCTCGCGGGGCAGGTGCAGCCAGCCGACCGTCAGCGGCGACAGGAATCCCTGGATACCATCGAGCCAGCCGGTCACGCGGAGCAGGCTGATGGCCAGCGACCCATAGACGAACAGCGGACCCGCGTCGCGCAGGAACATGACCGTCTTCGACCACGTCTTCTGGAGGACGTTGCCGAGGCGCGGGAGGCGCAGGGGCGGCAGGTCGATGAAGAGGTCCGAGGAGAGTCCGGGGAGGAGCCGGTTCAGAGCGGTCCCGGCGGCCACGAAGACGGTGCCGATGGCCCCGAAAAAAAGTAGGAAGGCCACCAGGCCGAGGCCGCCGATCATCCCGGCGATGACGCCGAGCTGAGCCGAGCACGGGATGGTCAGGGCCAGGAGGGCCACGGCGATGGTCCGTTCCCGCGACGTCCCTAGAAGGCGGGTCGTGATGACGGCCATGGTCACGCAACCAAAACCGAGGATGAGCGGGATGACCGCGCGGCCGTTGAGGCCGATGCGGCCCATCTCCCGGTCGACCAGGGTGGCCAGGCGCGGCAGGTAGCCCGAGTCCTCGAGCACCGACATCCCGAGATAGAAAGCCACCACCAGCGGGAAGAGCAGGCCGACGACGTAGGTGACGGTCATCGTCAGGAGGCCGAACTCCCCGGTGATGAAAGTCTCGGCCGCGCCGCCGGGCGCCAGGAGCGACCCCAGCAGGCGACGTACCCAGGGTTCGTAATGACCGCGCATCAGGTGGTCCTCGGTGAACCCGACCACCTTCTGCGCGGCCAGGACGCCGATGAGCTCATATAATCCGAACAAGACGGCGAGGAGGATCAGGGTCCCCCAGAACGGGTGCAGGGTCAGGCGGGAAACGGCGTCGGCGGCTGACAGGCGGGCCTTGGTCCGCCCGACCACGGTGGCGACCATCGCCTCGACCCGCTCGCGCCGGCGACCATAGACCTCGTCGCGCCGCCCCGTCGGGCCGGCCCCGTACTCCTCGAGGACCTGCGGGTCATCCTCCAGCATCAATAGGGCTTCGGCCCGGTCGGACGGCGGTTCGCCAAGGCCGGCCAACTCGCCGGCGCGGGCGACGAGGGCCTCGGTGACCGGGTCGGGGCGTCCCGGTCGCGCCGCGTCAAGCATCCGGCGGACCTCATCCAACCCCTGGCGCCGGGTGGCCACGGTCGGGACCACCGGCACGCCGAGCAAGTCCCGCAGGCGGGCGAAGTCGATCTGCAGCCCGAGGCGCCGGGCCTCGTCGACCATGTTCACGGCCACCACCATCGGCCGGCCGAGGTCGATGAGCTGAAGGGTCAGGAAGAGGTCGCGCTCCAGGTTGGACGCGTTGACCACGTTGACCACGATGTCGGCGGCCAGGATGACATCCCGGGCCACCCGCTCCTCGTCGTTGAAGGAGGAGACCCCGTAGATGCCCGGGGTGTCCAGGACCACGTCCTTGCCGAAGCGACCGCTGGAGACCTCGACGGTGGTGCCCGGGAAGTTCGAGACATCGACGTAGAGGCCGGTCATGGCGTTGAAGAAGACCGACTTGCCGGTGTTCGGGTTGCCGGCCAGGACGATCCGCCGGGCGCCCGGCGGCAGGCCGGTCAACTCATAACCCGTCCGTCTTTCGCCGTGTCTGGCCGCCACTTCGAACTGGCCGTGCAAGTGATGCCGCCGGAGGGCCAAGGTTCAGCCCTCCCTCCGGCCGCGGCGCCTGGGGATGACCTGGATGTTCACCCGGGAGGCCAGGCGGCGGCCGATGGCCACCCGCAGGGCCCCCCGGCTGAGGACGATCGGCCCGCCGGTCAGGGCCTGTTCACAGAGGGCCGTGCTGCCCTCGGACAGGCCGAAACGGAGGGCTTGGTCGCGGGCCCGGGCGTCGCTGATGCGACCGATGCGCACCACCTGCCCGGGCCGCGCGTCGCTGAGGTTCACCGCCGCTGCCTCCCCGGTCGCGCGTGTGGGTCCGCTTCCTTAATGCCTATGCGCGACCGCGCCGTTTCAGGCCGGGAGGGTCAGGACCTGACCGGGGAGACCTTCGACTACGACCAAGGACAAGCGTTTCCGGGCCACGAGGTCATCGACCACCTGGCGGCCGCGGCGCCGGTCCCAGCGGAGCAACCGCCCCGGCTCGTCGGCCGGGCAGGCGACGGCGTTGGCCACGTACTTCAGAAGGAGCTGTTCACGCGCTTCGTCGGGCAGGGGGAGATCGTCGAGGGCGCCCGCCGGGGCCTGCCGGGTCAATAGGTCCCAGTGGTGGATCGACCACCCCTCGAGCGACCCGCCGCAGACGGTCAACCGGAAGGTCTTCTGCAGCTGGGCCAGCGCGCCCAGGAAGCGCGACCGCGGGCCGCCGAAATCAGCTCGCACCCGCTTCCAAAGGTCACGGCTGTCCAGCGGTCCGCTCTCCTCGATGAGCCCGAGGATGTGCTTCTCCATGCGGCTCAGAAGGCCGTCCTGATAGTCCTCGGCCGCCGAGCGCCCGGTGGCGTAGAGAACATAGAAGTATGGCAGTTGGTCCCACGAGATGAACGTCCCGCCGCCGCGAAAGAACTTCGTGTAGACGCAGGCCCGGGCCTCTGGCAGGGTATCCTTCCACCGCCAGGAGCCGTCGGTGACCTCCCATGAGCCGCCGTTGGCGTCGGCGTCCGACATGCTGGGGAGCGAACAACCGTCGGCCGGCGCCAGTGGCGCGAAGCCGCGCGCGTCGATCCAGCGGGCGGCGTCGCGGTCGGACCGCACCACGCGGCCTCCGGGCAAGGTCAGGTTGGACCGGCGCAGCCGGTCGAGCGTCAGCTTGTCCAAAGTCATCCCTCTTATAATAGTGGTTTGTGTCGGCTTGTGATTCGCGCCGCGGGCGGCCTTTTCCTAGCGGTGGGCGCGTTGAAGGGCCGGCCGGAACGGTTGCGCGCATTCACACATATATGAATGAAGCGGTTGACGATGGCCGTTCATTTCCCCGCAGATTACCATTGTCCCCGTAGGTTACCATTTGACTCGCTTGACGCGGCGTGCTAAACTACGAATCTCGGCCGCGGCGAACGCCGCAAAAAGGCCGAGGACAATAAGTTCAATAGTTGTTGTTGGCTGGGCTCTTGCGAGCTTGACACGACATATGCCGTGTGGTAACATTAGTTTTGCATCACCGCCTGGCCGTCGCTCGGACGGTCAGGTCGCATGTATGGACCTTGAAAACTGAACAGTATGCGAAGGATAAGGCGAAAGGGATTGTGCGGAGCCTTATCGGATTTGCCGAAGACGAAAGCCAGTTAACTTAGAGCTGAAGATTGGCTCTTTGTGATAATCTTT
>JAJYMC010000023.1 GCA_021787335.1 Bacillota bacterium
GAGGTCAGGTAGAGGCGCCGGCGGGCCCGGGTGATGCCGACGTAACAGAGCCGCCGCTCCTCTTCCAGCTCGTCCTCGTCCTCGAGGGCCCGGGAGTGCGGGAACATCCCCTCCTCCAGGCCGACCAAGAAGACCACCGGAAACTCCAGGCCCTTGGCTGAGTGGAGGGTCATGAAGACCGTCGCGTCGGCCGCCTTATCGAAGCTATCAACGTCGGTGATGAGGGCGATGCTCTCGAGGAAGATCTCCAGTGAGTTCTCGTTGCCGGCGTCGAGGAAGTCCTCGGCCACCGACGAGAGTTCCTGGATGTTCTCGATGCGGCTCTGGGCCTCGATCGAGCGCTCAGCCTTCAGCTCGCCCATGATCCCGCTGCCCTCGGCGACGGCCTGGATGAACTTCGGCAGGGGCGTGCCCTCGCGCTTCCGCCCCAGCTCGTCCAGGAGGGCGACGAACTTCCCGAACTCCTTGCGGGCCCGCGGGGCGATCTCCTCGCCCTGCCCCTCGGCCGCCAGCATGCAGGCCTGAAAGAGCGGCAGCCGCTCGGCCTCGGCGTAGGCCGTCAGGGCGGCCACGGCCGCGTCGCCCAGGCCGCGCTTGGGGACGTTGATGATTCTCTCGAAGGACAGCGAGTCCGACGGGTTGGCGATGAGCCGGAGGTAGGCGAGGACGTCCTTGATCTCCTTGCGCTCGTAGAAGCGGACGCCGCCGACGATGCGGTAGGCGATGCCCATCCGCATGAAGACATCCTCGAACACGCGGGACTGCGCGTTCATCCGGTAGAGGACGGCGAAGTCCCGATCGTCCAGCCCTTCCTGGACCTTCAGTCGCTTGATTTCGTAGGCCACGAAGGCGGCCTCGTCGAACTCACTCTCGCCGTTGTAGTAATGGACCGGGTCGCCGGCCGGATTGGCCGTCCAAAGGGTCTTGGCCTTGCGCCCGTAGTTGTTCTTGACCACCGCGTTGGCGGCATCGAGGATGCGGCCGGTGGACCGGTAGTTCTGTTCGAGCTTGATCACCTTGACCTCGGGGTAGTCCTTCTCGAACTCGAGGATGTTGCGGAGGTCGGCCCCGCGCCAGCGATAGATGCTCTGGTCGTCGTCGCCGACCACCGAGAGGTTGCGGTGCTTGTTGGCCAGGAGGTTAACCAGGATGTATTGAGCTCGGTTGGTGTCCTGGTACTCGTCAACGAGGATGTGACGGAAGCGCTCCTGGTAGTATTCCAGGACATCCGGTCGGCTCTCGAGGAGTTTGACGGTGAGCATGATCAGGTCGTCGAAGTCCAGGGCGTTGTTCTCCTGGAGCTTCTTCTGGTACAGCTCGTAGACCTCGGCCGCCTTCTCCGAGAAGAAGTCGTCGGCCCGCCGCCGGTACTCCTGCCACGACACCAGGTTGTTCTTGGCCCGGTCTATGGCGGCGTGGACGGCCTGCGGAGCGAAGCGTCGCTCGTCCAGGTTAAGGTCCTTGAGGCAGGCCTTGACCACGGTCATCTGGTCGCTGTGGTCATAGATGTTGAAGCGGCGGCTATAACCCATCTCCAGCCGCTCGATGTCCCGCCGGAGGATGCGGACGCAGGCGGCGTGGAAGGTGAGCACCCACATGTGCTCGGCCTCCGGGCCGACCAGACCGGCCACGCGCCCGCGCATCTCCTCGGCGGCCTTGTTGGTGAAGGTGATGGCCAAGATCTCGTGGGGCCGGAACCCGCGTTCGCGGATGAGGTAGGCGATGCGGTGGGTCAGGGCCCTGGTCTTGCCCGACCCCGCCCCGGCCAGAATGAGAAGCGGGCCGTCGCCGTAAGTGACCGCCTCGCGCTGAGCTGCGTTGAGGTTCTCGAGGATCTCCATGGATTCTCCCTTTCGACGGTAGCCTGTCCGACCGCTTCATGGGCATTCGCCCGGAGGGCGGGCAAAACCTGCTGCCCGGGTCGACGGCATGAACAAAGCCCCGCGGTTCCCGCGGGGCTTACGTCGTCGGGGTCCGTGGGGCCGCGCCCTAAGCGCGCGCCGTCTTCAGCCACACCGTGAAGGTCGTCCCCTTGCCCACCGTGCTGTCGACGGCGATGCGCCCGCCGTGGTTCTCGATGATCCCGTAGGTGACCGAGAGGCCCAGGCCGGTGCCCTCCTCCTTGGTCGTGAAGAAGGGGTCGAAGATGCGACTGAGGGACTCGCGAGGGATGCCGACGCCGGTGTCCCTGAAGCGGATGGCCACGGCGCCCTCGGCCGACGCGGGCTCGGCCTCGACCCTCAGCTCTCCTCCCTTGGGCATCGCCTGCAGGGCGTTGGTGCAGAGGTTCAGGAAGACCTGTTTGATCTGGTCGCGGTCGCACTGGATGAGGGACAGGTCCCGCGGGTAGGCGCGGGCGATGGTCACCCGGCGGAGGAAGGCCTCGTTATCGAAGAGCTGCAGGCATTCATCGATGAGCGCGGGCAGGTCGCAGGCGGCCAGGTTCGGCGCGCTCCGGCGGGCCAGGGTGAGCATCTCCTTGATCATCCCGTCGACCCGGTCGATCTCGCGGATGATGACCGACAGGAACTGTCGCGACTTCTCGGACTCCATGTCGGGGGCCAGCATCAGCTGGGCGAACCCGCGGATGGAGGTGAGCGGGTTGCGAATCTCGTGGGCCGTGCTCGCGGCCAACTCGCCGAGGATGCTGAGGCGCTCGACCCGTTGCATCTGATCCTCGAGGCGGACGCGCTCGGTGACGTCATGGATGATGGCCACGGCGCCGGTCGTGCCCGAATCCTCGTCGACCAGTGGCGAGGTGCGGATCTCGATGGTCGCCTGCCCCCACGGCTCGTCCAGCGGATAGCGCTCGAAGGCTTCGCGGCCCTCGGCCATGGTCCGTCGCAAGAGGGCCGCCGTTCGCGGGTCGACGACCTGGTCGACCAGCGGCGCCGCGTTGCCCGGCTCCAGGTTGAGCGACCACATTATCTCCCGGGCCCGCGGGGTGGTCAGGGTGACGCGCCCGTCGGTATCGGCGACGATGACGCCGGAGGTGAGGCTGTTCAGGACGCCGTCGGTGAACCGCTTCATCCCGGAGATCTCCCTCAGGCGGACCTCCATCTCCGAGTACAGCTTGGCGTTCTCGACGGCGAGGGCGGCCTGGCTGGCGATGATCGACAGGAGGTCGAGCTGGCGGTCACCGATGGCCTCGCCGGTGGTCCCGACGAGGGTCAGGGCCCCGACCCGCCGCCCCCGGCTGACCATCGGGATGGTCAGGGCCGGCTCACTGGCGGCCGCAGTGGCGGAGGCCGCGGTGGCCATGAAGGCCGCCGGGGCCACCTGCCCCGCGGCCCCGGCGCCGGCCGAGGCCTCGTCGCCGGCCAATGACACCTGGCAATGAACGCCGGTCAGCTCCTCGGCCACTTCGCTGACGATGGCCAGGACGCGGTCGAGGTACAGCGAGGAGTTGAGGACCTGCCCGAGTTCATAGAGGGTGAAGAGGCTGGGTTGGATGGCGGTCTGGGTGAGCAGCCGGGCGCGGCGCGAACCGCTGCCGAGGGCCTGGCGGGTGGTCAGGTCGAACTGCGGTGAGGTCAGCAGGGCACGGAGCTGTTCGGCCAGACGCCGGGTGTCCCGGCTGCGGTCTTCGGGGGTAGCCACGTGGCCGACCCCGGCCAGGCTTGGGTCGTTACGGGTGACGAGGCTGCTGAGAGCCTCGGTGACCCGCGGGCAGAAGCGCGTCCCCGCCTCCTCGCGCAACCTGGCCGCGGCCTGCCCGAGGGTCAACGGGCGGGACCCGGCCATGGTCAGCTGGTCGAACCACTCGGCGGCGGCGAGGATGCGGGCCCCGATGGGGATGGTCTCGCCGGCCAGCCCGTCCGGTCCGCCCTTGCCGTCGAAGCGCTCCCCCTGATGGCGGATGACGGCCGCCACCGGGACCAGGGGACCGAGGGCGGCCACGGCCGCCGCGCCTCGGACGGCCGCGTCGACGGCCGGCCGGTCCACCGACCTGTCTTCGTCGCCGGCCTCGTCATCGACCGAACCACCACCGTCCAGGCGGGCCAATCGGCGGTCCCACATGGCCACGTCATGGAGCCAGGCCGCGTAACGCAGGAGGGTCGTGTCGTTCCGCTTCAGACCGAGTTCGCCGGCGATGGCCGTGGCGTAGGCGACGACCCGTTCGGAGTGGGCCCGCCAGTTCCCGGTCCGGGCTTCGGAGCGGGAGAGGAAACCGACGACCGCCCGTTCTTGCAGGCGGCCGATGTAGTAGCGCAGGCCGTAGTGAAGGACGATGATGAAGGCCAGGAGGGCGGCCAGGGCGGGGATGCCCCACCGCTGGAAGGCCAGGGTGACGGCGACTCCGAAGCCGAAGAGAAAGACGAAGCTCGGCAGCATCTGGCTGACCATCCCGGCCCAGGTCGCCAAGAAGAGGCTACGCTTGTAGAGGGAGAAGGCGATGGCCGCAAGCATCGAGTTGCCGATGAAGATGAAGCCCATCGAGGTGCCGAGGGCCAGCCACGAACGGGCGCTGTCGAGGTCCGGGGTGCCCCCGAGGAGCCCGTAGACGTAAGCCCCGGCCGTCGCCGTGAGGACCATGTTGCCCATGTTGAAGAGGTACGGGAGGACCGGCGTCCGCCGCGCCATGCCGGTGACCGTGGAACCGATGAACTGCACCCAGGCGGTACCGACCGGGCCGAGAGCGACCACGCTGCAAACGATGACCGCCCAGCCGACCGAGATCCCTTCGCCCGATGGCATCAATGTCTGCGCCAACTCGGAGACGGCCATCGCCACGCCGGCCACGGCCGTCGGCATGGCCAGTGACGCCGGCAGGGCCCAGGCGTGGACGATGAAGACCGCGGCACCGGCCGCTCCCATGAGGATGAAGTACGCGCGGACCAGAGGCGGGAAGGGTCTCACAGCCAACCCCCCAAGGGCAAAAAAATGTGGCCCGGACGGTTTTGTGTGTTTACCAGGGCCAGTTGATCCACGCCCCACCAGCCAAAGCCAACAGGGCCAGGGTCACGAGAGCGCGGAGGAGATTCTTCACGGTATCCCCTCCTTTCCTGATTATACCACGGACGACCCGCCTGCCGGGGCTGTTCTTCCCCGGGGCTCGTCCAATGGGCCGGCTTTCGCCGGCTGCTCCCGCGCCCACACGGATGAATCCCAGTTTTACCGTCCGGGCCTTGCTTATGGAGTTGTCAAAGTAGGGACAAAAAGCCCACCGGCGGAATGCCCGGTGGGCTCGAAAGACTGGAGCCTACCCAGGGCGACCCGGCCATCCTAATGCCCGTTTTGGCGCATCTTAGACCCGTGGCTTTGCGTCCCCGGCTTTCGCCGGGTTTGCCTTTTTCCGTGGTGTGTGTGAACTTGGTCCTTTGCCTTGCCAAGGCGAAACTTCGACAGGCCCTCCCCAGTCCCTTCTAATATCTGCTATTATCTCCCAAATTTCTCGGGAAATGAGCTGAAGGCCAGCTAGAATGGCTGTCTAGAATTCGGTCACCCCGGTGAAGTTGAACTTGCCCACCTTCAGAGCCGGGACCGACATCCCGCCGAAGAACCCGCCGATGAGCTTCGGCGTCTTCCCGATGAGTTCGACGTTGGAGAAGGCCTCGAGGACGCTCTGGGTGAAGCGGAAGTTCTTGACCGCTCCCTTGACCTTGCCGTCCTCGATGAGGAAGGTGCCGTCGCGGGTCATCCCGGTGATGATCGTCTTCACCGGGTGGATGGGGTTGGTGTAGTGGAAGCGGGTCACCAGGATGCCGCGCTTGGTCGATTTGATCATGTCCTCGATGGTGGCGTCACCGGGCTTGAGGAAGAGGTTCATCGGGGCCGGGCCGAAGTTACCGAAGAAACCCGGGGTGGCGTGGCCGGTCGACCGCTTGCCGGGCTCGCGCCCAGCGGTGTAGCTGTCGTAGACGACGTTCTTGGCCACGCCGTCCTCGATCAGGGTCAGCTTCTCCTTGGGCACGCCCTCGAAGTCGAAGGGCATGACGATCCCGGTCGGGTCGAGGCCGTCGTCCCAGAGGGTGATGTTCTCGCCGACGATCTTCTGGCCCAGCTTGCCCACGAGGAAGCTGCGCCCCTCCTGGAGGCCCAGGGCCGAGAAACCCAGTCGGGCCAGGTAGCCGACGAGGTTGGCGACGGCCAGCTCCTCCAGGATGACCTCGTACTCGCCGGGCTCGACCTTGACCGACTCGACGCTCTCGGCGCACTTCCTGACGGCGGTGTCGGCCACCGCGCCCGGGTCGATCCGGGCCGCGTCGACCTCCGACTGCTCGGCATAGCCGGAGCTGGTCGGGGACATGGCCACGGTGACCAGGTCGGCCCCCGTGCTGGCGTGGTAGGCGCGGACCCCGAGGGAGTTGCCGATAGCCAGCTCACGGGCCCTTGTCGAGTACGCCCCGGCCGCCTCGAAGCCCTTGGCCTTGGCCTTGGCGATGACCGCCCCGACGGCCTTGGCCCGGTCCTCCGGGCTGATCTCGGCCGTGCGACGGCTGAACCCATCGGTCTCCGGGACCGGTGACGGGTCCGGCAGGGACTTGAAGTCGGGGTTCTCCCGCTGCAGGCGGGCGATCTCGGCGGCCTTCTCGACCGTCCGCCGGACCGAGCCCTCGTCGAGGGTGTTGGTCGAGGCGCTGCCGATCTTCTTCCCGAAGATGACCCTGACCGCCAGGGTCGCGTCCTTCTCGCCGACGTTCTGATGGATGTGGTTGGTGGCGAAACGGGTCAGGTAGCTGTCCTCACCTCTCAGGAGAACCTCGGTCTGATCCCCCTGGGAGTGCTTCAGGGCGAGGTCGATGAGGCTGAGGGCGTTCTCGCGGCCTACCATTTGCCGACACCTACCCTCACGTTGCGGAAGCGGCTCGGGGCGGCGCCGTGCCCGACGTGGGCCGTCTGCGGGGGCTCGCCCTTGCCGCAGTTCGGCAGGCCCCAGAGGTGCCACTCCCGTTTCCCCGCGACGGCGTCGAGGGAACCCCAGAACTGCGGGGTGATGCCGGTGTAGGTCGGGTTCTTGAGCATGGCCCCCAGCGCGCCGTCCTTGATCTCCCAGGCGACCTCCGTCCCGAACTGGAAGTTCAGGCGCTTGTCGTCGATCGACCAGGACCGGTTGGTGGACATGTAGATGCCGTCCTTGGTGTCCTTTATCATCTCGTCCAGGGTCCAGTCGCCCGGCTCGAGGTTGATGTTGGTCATCCGGATGATGGGCAGGCGGTTCCAGCCGTCGGCCCGCATCGTCCCGTTGGACTCCTGGCCGAGCTCGGCCGCGGTCTCCCGGGAAGTCAGGTAGTTCTTGAAGAGGCCGTGGTCCATGATCACCGTGCGCCGTCCGGCGACCCCCTCGTCGTCGTACTTGAAGCTGCCGAGTCCGCCCGGGATGGTCGCGTCGGCGACGATGTTGACCTTGTCCGAGCCGTAGCGGAAGTTGCCCAGCTTCTCGGTGGTGAGGAAGCTGGTCCCGGCGTAACTGGCCTCGGTCCCGAAGACCCGGTCCAGCTCGATGGGGTGGCCGCAGGACTCGTGAATCTGCAGGCCCAGTTGCGAGCTCTCCAGAATCAGGTCAGTGGTCCCGCTCGGGCACTGCTTGGCGGAGAGCAGGGCGACGGCTTCCCGGGCCGTCCGCTCGGCCTGGCCGGCCAGGTCGAGTCCCTCGATCCATTCATAGCCGGCCTGGCTGACGTCGCCGCCGAAGGCCGCCGGGTACGATCGGCGCTGCAACTCGCCCTGATCGACGGCGGTGGCCGAGACGCCGCCGCCGCTCTCGGTGATCTCCTGTTCGATGAAGGAGCCCTCGGTGCTGGCAAAGGTCGTCTTCTCGCGCCAGAAGCCCATCTCGCTGTCGGCCACGCGGACCTTCGGGTCCGTCCGCAGCAACCGGTCACTCTCGAGAAGCGTGGCGATCTTGTCCTCCAGCTTGACCTCGAAGGGGTCCTTGACGACCTTGCTCGTCCAGGAGTCCCTGACCGCTGGCAGCGGGGTCAACTCCACCGGCCGTTCCTTGCGGGCCAGGGTGCTGGCCTTTGCAATCTTCACGGCCATCTCCGCCACCGACTTGACCTCGTCCTCCTCGAACCGGGAACTCGAGGCGAAGCCCCAGGCCCCCTGGTAGAGGACGCGGATGCCGAAGCCCTTGGACTCTGAGGACCGCAGGGCCGACACGATTCCGTTCTTGACGTGGATCGACTCGCTCTTGTCCTCGACGACCCGGATGTCGGCGTAGTCGGCACCGCTCTCCCTGGCCCGTTCGAGGGCCAGGCGGGTGAGGTCGGGCATGCCCATCCCTCCTTCGTATCAGCGCTTGCCATTCAAGGCGCCATGAGATTAGCTTTTAGACCAACCGCCTTTATTTCCTGCGCCCGTGGGAAAAGTTTTTTACGGTTGGCGAAATAACTCCAGGTCGACTCGCCGCCCGCGGAGGAAGCCCTGCCGTCGGGGCGCTCCTCAGCGCCCAAAGACCAGGCGCCCGTAACGAAACCGGTGAGCGAACCTCGTCAGGAGGGCCGCCCCGCCCAGGGCCACGGACCACTCGATCAGAAAGCGGAGGCTTGTCGACGGCACCCCCACCGATCTCCTGCCGGCAGGTATTGGCCGGTGCCCGTTGTATTCCGTCAAGGGACCCCGATGAAAGGGAGGAGTGCCCCATGATTGAAGCCTACCTTACCGAGACGGGCCGCCAGTTGCGCGAGGAGGTCCGCGGCTTCGTCCGCGAGGACGTCCCGAAGGACCTCATCCTGGCCATGGACGGCGAGAAGATCCATTACCCGCGGGAGTTCCTGGAGCGGGCGGCCGCCCGGCACCTCCTGGGGCTGCGCTTCCCGGCCGAGTATGGCGGCCGCGGCCTGCCCTGGACGGAAGAGGTCGTCGCCATCGAGGAGGTCGGCGTCCTCGGCACCGCCCTGGCCTGCCTGTATTCCCTGCCGAGCATCGTCGGCGAGGCCCTGAACGTCTTCGGCACGCCGGAGCAGAAGGCCCGGTTCCTACGGCCGACCCTGGAGGGCCGGCTGACCACGGCCGAGGGCCTGACCGAGCCGCGCGGCGGCTCGGACTTCTTCGGGACGACGATGACCGCCCGGCGCGACGGCGACGCCTGGGTGCTCGACGGCCAGAAGCGGTTCGTCGTCGGGGCCGAGGGGGCCGCCTACTTTCTCGCCTACGCCCGGACCGACCCGAGCGCGCCGCCCCACAAGGGGATCAGCGCTTTCATCGTCGAAAGAGGCCCGGGGGTCACCGTCGAGTACCTCTATGGGCTTTTGGGGACGCGCGGCGGCGGGACCGGCCGACTCCTCTTCCGCGGGGCGCGGGTGCCCGCCGAGAACCTGGTCGGGCGGGTGAACGGCGCGGCCGAGATCTTCTACCGGATGATGATCCCGGAGCGCCTGACCACCGCGGCCGGGTCTCTGGGGCTGGCCCGGGCGGCCTTCGACGTGGCCGCCAGGTACGCCACCAAGCGCAAGGCCTTCGGGCGCCGGATCAAGGACTTCCAGGCGGTCAGCTTCAAGGTCGCCGATTGCCTGACGAAGCTCGACGCGGCCTCGGCGATGGTCCACGCGGCGGCCTCCTCGGCCGACACCGACCCGGACGCCTCGCGGGTCCGTCGCCTCGTCTCCGAGGCCAAGAAGTTCGCCAGCGAGTCGGCTTGGGACGTGGTCAACCTGGCGATGCAGATATTGGCCGGGATCGGCTACACGACCGTCTTCCCGGTCGAGCGCTACCTGCGCGACGCCCGGATCATGATGATCTGGACGGGGACCAACGAGGTCATGGACCTCATCATTCAGCACGAGTTCTTCTCCGGGCTCGAGGGTAAGGCCGGGCCGGCCGGGGTGGCGGCGACGCGGCCGGGCGGGCCGGTGCGCGACGTCGAGGCCGACGCGCGGGACGCCCGGGACGAGGAGAAGATCTTCGAGTGACAGTCGCGACTCGGGAAATGAATGCGGATGTGGTCAGCGTCCTCCATGTGGTCCCAAAGGGCAACAAGCACCTGATGGACACAATAACCTCCCCGGGGCTGCGAGCAGCCCAGCTCGGCAATAACGTCCACGATGTCTGGTCATCTCTCATCCCCGATAGGTTCAAAGGGATCTGCACGGAACGGCACGCACCGAACACATGGTGCGTCCCAGTTAATCGGCTCGCAGGCCTAAAGGCGTTGGTCAAAGAGTTTCGCTATTTCTTGGACCCGTTTGTAGGATTCTTGAGGTTTACACGCCCGACACAGAACGCTAACCTGTTATTGACAACAACGATTGCTTCTCCGTTCACCACGTCAAGCACCCGTACACTCTCCACCTTGGTGCCGAGCTCCTCGGCAAATTCGAGGCTCCAGGCCATGCTGCCATCCTCCCTAATCGATGTTAAGGTGCCATCTAGGGTACCGAAGGTGAACTGCGTCTTGTCCATGACGATCAAGGAGAAAGGATTGGGTCCGACGGGGATGTCTCCTTCGGAGAGCACTTTGCCATCAAAGGAGATGACATAGAGGTGATAGAGGGGGTCAATCGAACCAGTCGGGCCGGGACGCGTTCCGACGACAATGATCCTCCGGCTAACCTCGTCCACCGCCGATGTCACTCTGCCATGACGCTGTGGTAGCTGGAGCTTCCACAAGGTGGCCCCTCGGTCGTCGATTGCGCTCACGTCAAAGACGCGCCAGAACCAGTCGAATGAGGCAGTGTCGTCAACAGACTGGGCCTTTACGTCATGCTGATAAGTGACCAACGCGGACGAATCATCCATTCTGCTGATCGTGAATTCCGTCATCCCAGGGAAGCCCAGAGTCCACTTCTGGTTCCCATCTAATCGGTCATAAGCGTCTATGGTGTCCCCAGAATGCCAACTCGCCAGAACCACCGCACCTAGGACCGCGAGTCTTGGAGTGCCAAGCCGTGGCTCGTTAGCCTGCTCCCACCGGATGACTCCTTCGTCGTCAAAGGCGATGACCTGGCCCACATTGGGGCCGACGTAATGGAGGGCTGGGGAGGCGGAATTCATTCCGGTCGCAGCGCCCCCGTAATCGCGAACGGCTCTCAAGCGTCCACGATTGTCGAAGTTCATGATCAGTTTGGAGCCGGAGTCTACCACAAGCACTCCGGAATCGAACGCCGGTATTAGGTCAGAGATGTACCCAACCCCAGACGCCGTAGGTCTTGCTGCTTTCAACTCCACACTCATGTCTCGAGTCCAGAGGACCTTACCACTGTGATAGTCAACGCCCATAAGGGTGGCGTTCTGATCGCCCGCCGCGATGTAAAGTACACGCTTATGTCCGTCAACGCCGATGAGCGGTGCCTGCGATTTTAGAGCGAAGTCCTTTCCGGCCAGCCAGGTGATGCCACTGTCGGCTCGCGCGCTGCACCCGCCCAAGGCAACAATTATACTGATAATGACTGCACAGGCGACGGCCTTTGCGGATACCTGCCCTAGCCGGTTTTTGTGTCGCTCAGAGGGAGAATGGATCACTTTTTCTTCCTTCTTTCCCACATTCAGGCTACATCAAGGTGTTTTCGACAAGGGGCCGCGTTTTCTTCTAACCGCAGTTGTAGGGGCTTCCGCTCGTTCTACGGTCGACCGAGTCTTCTCGGCGCCGGGTCGCCTAAGACATTGAAGGGCGGCTTGCCGCGGGCGAAGGGCCGTGCTACACTGGTCGTGTCTGTTTCCACCGGCCTGCGTGGAATACTAAAGCAAGCCCGAGCGAGAAGGGAGTCTGAGCTTTGAACCCGATCATGTTCCAGATCGGTCCCGTCGCCGTCCGTTGGTACGGCGTGCTGATGGCGGCCTCCGTGGGTATCGGCACGTGGTTGGCCTACCGCCAGGGTCCGAAGGTGGGCATCAGCGAGGACGACGTCCTGACGGTCGTCCCTCTGGCCGTCATCCTCGGCCTCATCGGCGCCCGCGTCGGCTACGTCATCACCAACTGGGGTTACTACGCGACCGACCCCCGCGAGATCATCGCCACCTGGCACGGGGGGCTGTCCTTCCACGGGGCCATCGTCGGCGGCATCGTCGCCATCCTCCTGTACGGCCGCTTCGCCAAGATCGGGTTCTACAAGTTCGCCGACATGTTCGTCCCCGGGGTGGCCGTGGGCATCATCCTCGTCCGCATCGCCAACCTCATCAACGGCGAGTCCATGGGCCGGACCTTCGGCTCGTCGATGACCGCCCACCCGACCCAGATCTACGGCTCCCTCATCGGCGTCGTCCTCCTCATCATCGCCCTCCGCCAGGAGGCGAGGCCGCACCTGCCGGGCTACATCTTCTGGTCCTTCGTCCTCTGGTACTCAGTCCTGCGGGCCGGCATCGAGGAGACCTTCCGCGACAACCCGCTGTACCTTTGGGGTTATGTCAACCCCACCCTGGGCATCGGACTCTTCACCCTGACCCAGATCGTCAGCGTGCCCCTGATCATCATCGCCGCTTACATGGTCCTGCGTTGGCGGGACCGGGAGCGGGCCGAGGGGATCGGCGCCGAGACGGCCGGAGGGCCGGTCGCGAACGAGGAGAAACCGCAGGAGCCCTGACCGCTTTACATAATGTCAAAACCGCCCCGGGCCGACCCGAGGCGGTTTCTTTGTTTGCCGCGTTGCCGTGTTACCGTTCGACGAAGCGATACATCAAGACCTCGTCGTCGTACCGGTCGGGCCCGACCTTGATCCCCTTCGGCCGCCGGCCCTCCTCGGCGAAGCCCAACCGCTCATAGAGCCGGATGGCCCGGCCGTTCGAGGCGAAGACGGATAGGCAGACCTTCTCGATGACGCCGCTCTCCGCGGCCCACTTCAGGGCGGTGTCGATGAGGACGGTGCCGACGCCCTTCCCCCGCCACTCCCTATTGACGATGACGCCGAGGGTGGCCGTGTGCGCCAGGCGGCGACGGCCGGCCCGGTCGAGGCTGAGCGACCCGATGATGGCCCCGTCGATCTCCGGCACCAGGAGCAGGCCGCCGGGGTCGTTCAGCTTGCGTTCGATCCAGGCCCTCTCCTGCTCCTCGGTGACCTGGAACTCGTCGGGCTCGGTGACCGTGTTCCCGAGTTCGGCAAAGACGGCCGTGGTCGACGCCAGAAGCCCGGCCGCGTCCTCCGGCCGGGCGACCCGGACCACGATTCTCTTCCCCCCCGGGAGGGTGGACTCAACCGTCGGGACCTGCCCCATCGTCATCATCCCCCGAACCATGTGTCTCGCGTTCACCTCTGGGATTCGGCCGCTCGGAAAAAATCCCTGCGACCGGGCACTGACAATCGGCCCGACCGTTGTGCTATACTCTTCGACATGAGACCGGCCCGCCGCCAGCGGGCCGCGTTCGGGGAGGCGGTTCGATGGAACGGCCGGCGGTGGTCCTTAATGTCTTTTCGTCCGTGGACGGACGGATAACGACGGCCCCGGGACTGAACGTCAACGAGTGGACGGCCCAGGGGCTCGACGGTGGCGCGGACTACGAGTGCCACCGGTTGTTCGACGAACTGGGCTGCGACGGTATCATCTCGGGCAGTGAGACCATCATGGTCTGGGGCCGCCACCCGGTGCGCTCCGGTAAGCCCGGCTACTGGCCCCGGAAGTCGAAGGGCTTCATCGTCTTCGACGGCCGCGGGCGGGTCACCTGGACCCAGACGACGGGCCTCATCGTCGTCACCAGAGAGGACGTCTCCCCGGACTACGTCGAGCAACTGAAGGCCAAGGGCGTCCCGCACATCCTCGCCGGCCGCGAACCGCACATCGACCTTGGGGTGGCCCTGGAGGGTCTCTACGCGATGGGCTTCCGGCGGCTCGGCCTGAGCGGCGGGGGCGGCATCAATGGCGCCTTCCTGCGAGCCGGGCTGATTGACGAGATGAGTCTGGTCATCGCCCCGCTGGCCGTCGGCGGGCTGAACACACCGTCGATCCTCGACGCCCCGGACCTGGAGTCGGTGAGCGGGGTCACCCGCCTGGAGTTGATCGAGACCCGGCCGGTTGGCCAGGGTTCGGTCTGGGTCCACTACCGGGTCGTGAGGGCGCCGGCGTGACCGACGCCGGCAGACGGTCGAGATGAGGCACAAGAAAAGGCCGGGCCTCCGTGAGGGACGCCCGGCCTTTCTACTTGCTGTGCTTACTTCAACCTGGCGGCCAGGTCCGGTCTCTTGAGAAGGAAGAGTAGGAGCGGATAACCGAGCAAGTATCCGGCCACCGCCTCGCCAAGTCCAATGTAGAGGGCGGTGGACCAGTAGGGCAGATTCGACAGCAGGCTGACATAGGCCCCGACCACCAGCCCGTTGATGATGATCGGCGGCAGGGGCGCCAGGATGGGCCGCGGCATCTTCGAGGTCAGCCAGGCGGCCAGGAGGGTGGCCAGGCTGCCGAAGACCACGTCATACCAGCCGAGCCCGGTGAAGAAGGTCCCGAAGATGTTGGCCACCAGGCAGCCCACGAAGAGGCCGGGGATACTGAGGGCCGAGAGGAACGGCAGGACGGTCAGGGCTTCGGCCACGCGGACCTGGATGGCCGAGTAGCTGATGGGGGCCAGGGCCAAAGTGAGGGCGGCATAGATGGCAGCGACGAAGGCCGCGCGGGTCAGCTTGCGTGTGTCCATGGGGTCATCGCTCCTCGCACATCATCAGGAGTGCCTCGATTAGGAGTCATGCCCACCGGCGGTTCCCGATGTCCCGGCGGTAGTGGGTGCCTTTGAAACTTATCTTCCCCACCGCCGAGTATGCCCGGGCCCGAGCCGCGGCAACATCTGCGCCGAAGGCCATGACCCCGAGGACGCGCCCGCCCGAGGTCACCAGCTGTCCCGCCGCGTCACGGGCCGTCCCGGCGTGGAAGACCGTGGCCCCAGCGGCTGCGGCCTCCACGAGCCCCTCGATGGGCAGGCCCTTCTCGTACGGACCGGGGTAGCCCGACGAGGCCATGATGACACAGACGGCCGCCTCCGAAGAGACCACCACCCGCAGCCCGGTGAGCGAACCATGGGCGGCGGCCAGGAGCAGCGGCACGAGGTCGCAGCGCAGCCGGGGCAGGACGACCTGGGTCTCGGGGTCGCCGAAGCGAGCGTTGAATTCGAGGACCTTCGGGCCGTCGGCCGTCAGCATCAGGCCGGCGAAGAGGGTGCCGCGGAAGGGCCGCCCGGCGGCGGCCATGGCCCGCACGGCCGGTCGCAGGATGCGCTCCTCGACCGCCCTGGCGACCTCCGGGGTGTAGGCGGGGACCGGGGAGAAGGCGCCCATACCGCCCGTGTTCGGGCCGCGGTCGCCATCGTAGACCTGCTTGTGGTCCTGGGCCGCGCCGAGGACCAGGACGTCCTGGCCGTCGGCCAGGGCCAGGACGGAAAGCTCCTCGCCGGTCAGGAACTCCTCGACGACGACCCGGCGCCCGGACGTGCCGAAGGTCTTGAGGACCATGATCTCCTCGATGGCCGCCAGGGCCTCGGCCTTGCCGGGGGCGACGGCCACGCCCTTGCCGGCCGACAGCCCGTCGGCCTTGACGACCACGGGTCCCTCGGGACGCGCGGCCACGAAGGCCCGGGCCTCCTCCGGCGTCTCGAAGACGCGGTAGTCGGCGGTCGGCAAGCCGTGCTCGCGCATCAGGTCCTTGGCGAAGACCTTGCTGCTCTCCAGGGCGGCGGCGGCCGCCGTCGGCCCGAAGATGGTCAGCCCGCGACCGGTGAAAGTGTCGACGACGCCCAGGGCCAGCGGGTCCTCGGGCCCGATGACGGTCAGGTCGATGGCCCTGTCCTCGGCCGCGTGCACCAGTGAGGCGATGTCCTTGGGGTCCCCCGGCAGGCGCGTGGCGACGGCCTCCATGCCCGGGTTGCCGGGCAGGACGAAGACCTCGCTGACCAGCGGGCTCTGCCTTATCTTCCAGGCCAGGGCGTGCTCACGGCCCCCCGACCCGACGACCATGACCTTCATTCGGTCCACCTCAATGCCGGAAGTGCCGGACCTCGGTGAAGAGCATCGTGATGCCGGCCTTGTTACAGGCTTCGATGGATTCGGCGTCGCGGATGGAGCCGCCCGGCTGGAGGATGACGCCGATGCCGGCCTTGGCCGCGGCCTCGACGACGTCCGGGAAGGGGAAGAAGGCGTCCGAGGCTAGGACCGCCCCGCGGGCCCGCTCGCCGGCGCGTTCCAGGGCGATGCGGGCGGAGTCGATCCGGTTCATCTGCCCAGCCCCCACGCCGAGGGTCACGCCGCCCCGGGCGACGACGATGGCGTTGGACTTGACGTGCTTGACGACCTTCCAGGCGAAATCGAACTCGGCCAGACGCGCTTGGTCCGGGGCCGGTCCGGCCGCGTGCTTCCAGAAGACGGCCCGTTCTTCGAGGGCGTCGGGGGTCTGGACCAGGAGGCCGCCGCTGACCCGCCGCACGTCATAGGACGGGACCCGAGGGTCACGGGCCGCGCCCTCAGGGGCGGCCGGCTCGGCCACCTCCAGGAGGCGCAGGTCCTTCTTGGCCGCCAGCACCTCCAGGGCCGCCGGCTCGAAGCTCGGGGCGATGACGACCTCGAGGAAGGTTTTGACCATGGCCTCGGCGGTCGCCCGGTCGCACGGGCGGTTGAGGGCGACGATGCCGCCGAAGATGGACACCGGGTCGGCGTCGTGGGCCGCCCTGTAGGCCTCGGTCAGGTCACCGGCCACGGCCACGCCGCAGGGGTTGCTGTGCTTGATGGCCACCGCCGCCGGCCATTCGAACTCGGCAGCGGTCTCCAGGGCGGCCTGGGCGTCCATCAGGTTGTTGTAGGACAGCTCCTTGCCCTGGAGTTGCCTGGCCCCGGCCAAGGTCGCCGGGCCGGACCACGGCTCGGCGTAGAAGGCCGCCCGTTGATGCGGGTTCTCGCCGTAGCGAAGGTCCTGTACTTTGTCATAGTAAAGCAGGAGCGGGTTCGGCAGGTCGGCCGGCGAACGGCCGAGCCGCCTGAGCAACCACTCGGAGATGACCGCGTCATAGATGGCCGTGTGCCGGAAGGCGGTGACCGCCAGCCGGTAGCGGGTGGCCGAGCCGACCTTGCCGTCGGCCTTCAGTTCCTCGATGACCGGGCCGTAGTCGGCGGGGTCGACGATGACCGTCACGTAGCGGTGGTTCTTGGCCGCCGCCCGGATCAGGGTCACGCCGCCGATGTCGATGTTCTCGATGGCCTCGTCGAAGGTCACCCCGGGCTTGTCGACCGTCGCCCGGAAGGGGTAGAGGTTGCAGACGACCATATCGACGGGCTCGATGCCCAGGTCCTTCAGCTGCTGCAGGTGCTCGGGCTTGTCTCGGACGGCCAGGATGCCGGCGTGGACGCCGGGCAGCAGCGTCTTCACGCGGCCGTCGAGGATCTCAGGGAACCCGGTGACGTCGGAGAGCTGCCTGACGGCCAGCCCCGATTGGGTCAGAAGCTGGGCCGTGCCGCCGGTGGAGACGATCTCGAACCCCAGATTGATGAGTTCCTGGACGAAGCCCTTGATCCCCGTCTTGTCGGAGACGCTGATCAGCACTCGCCTGGGCATTATTGCTCTTTCCCCTCTCCTAGGATGTGCACGCGCCGGCCGGTGACCACGAGCAGCCCGCTCGCGTGAAGGGCGATGGCTTCCACGTAGGCTCGGTGCTCTTCTTCCAGGATGCGCGCGGACAGGCTGTCGACGTCGTCATCCTCGCGGACGGGGACGGCCCGCTGCAGGATGATGGGACCGGAGTCGGTCCCCTCGTCGACGAAGTGGACGGTGCAGCCGCTCACCTTGGCCCCGTGTTCCAGGGCCTGGCGCTGGGCCTCGAGCCCCGGGAAGGACGGCAGCAGGGCCGGGTGGATGTTGATGACCCGGCCCGGGAAGGCCTCCAAGAGCACGCGGCCGACCAGCCGCATGTAGCCGGCCAGGCAGACCAGGTCCACACCACGTTCGCGGAGGGCGGCGACGATGGCCTGTTCATAGGCCTCGCGGCCCTTGTGAGCCCGGCGCTCGACGACCACGGCCGGCACGCCATGCCGGGCGGCCCGCCCCAGGGCCCGGGCTTCCGGGTTGTCGCTGACGACGGCGGCCACGCGGGCCTGTCCGTGAAGAGGGCCGCCCTCGCAGGCGTCGATGATCGCCTGCAGGTTCGACCCGCGCCCCGAGGCCAGCACGCCCAGGTTGATCAAAGCCCGCACCCCTCCACCAAGCTCAGGCGCTCATCGGTGCCCTCGGCGGTCACGACCTCGCCGACGACCCAGGCCTTCTCGCCCAGTTCGCGCAGGCGCCCGACGAGCCCGTCGGCGTCGTCGCGGTCGGCGACGAGGACCATCCCGAGGCCCATGTTCCAGGTCCGGAAACACTCGTCCTCATCGACCCCGCCCAGGTGGGCCAGGTACTCGAAGACCGGCGGGCGGTCCCAGGAGCCCTTCAGGCAACAGGCCCTAAGGCCCGCCGGCATGATCCGCGGGAGGTTACGGACAAGGCCGCCCCCGGTGATGTGGGCGGCCGCGGCCACCTTGAAGTCGCCGGCCACGGCCTGCAGGGTCCGGGCGTAGATGCGGGTCGGCTCGAGGAGTTCCTCGCCAAGGGTCCGCCCGAACTCGTCGACGTACTTCCCGAGCCGCAGCCCGGATCGCTCGACGATGCCCCGGACCAGCGAGTAGCCGTTGGAGTGGAGCCCGGAGGAGGCCAGGCCGACGAGGACCTGCCCGGCGCGGACCCGGTCCCGACCCCACAGCCGGTCCTTCTCGGCCGAGCCGACGCAGAAGCCGACGAGGTCGTACTCGTTCTCGGGGTACATCCCCGGCATCTCCGCCGTCTCGCCGCCGATGAGGGCGCACCCGGCCTGGCGGCAACCGCTGGCCACCCCGCTGACGATGGACTCCAGGCGACCAGCGTTCAGCTTGCCGACGGCCACGTAGTCGAGGAAGAAGAGCGGCTCGGCCCCGGCCGCGGCCACGTCGTCGGCGCTCATGGCCACGCAGTCGAGGCCGATGGTGTCGTGTTTGTCGAGGGCGAAGGCGATCTTCAGCTTGGTCCCGACGCCGTCGGTGCCGGACACGAAGACGGGCTGACGCCAGCCGGTTGGATTCAGCTCAAAGCGGTTGCCGAACCCCCCGCCGGCGCTGAGGACGCCGGGCCGGGCCGTCCCGCGGACGTGGTCGGCCAGCCGGGCCACGGCCATCTCGGCCAGGTTCACGTCGACGCCGGTCTGGCGATAGGTCAGGCGCCCCCGGCCCTCCGGCCGGCCCTTGTCATCTGGCATGCGGACGCCCCCCGACGATCTCGGCGCTGGCCGGAGTGGCCGTCTCGAGATCGAACTTGCGGAACTGCTCGTCCACGGAGACCGGGTAGTCGCGGTTGAAACAGGCCAGGCAGAGGCCCTTAGGCGGCAGGTTCGTGGCCTCGGCCAGACCCTCGACGCTGAGGAACCTCAGGCTGTCGGCGCCGATGAACTCCCGCATCTGCTCGACGGCCTTCTCCGCGGCGATGAGCTCGCCGCTGGCCGACGTGTCGATGCCGAAGAAGCACGGGTTCATGTACGGCGGCGATCCGATGCGCAGGTGGACCTCCTTCGCCCCGGCCTCGCGGAGCAGCTTGACCAGGTGCTTGGAGGTGGTCCCACGGACGATGGAGTCGTCGACGAGGACGACCCGCTTCCCGTCGACCACCTTGCGGAGCGGGTTGAGCTTGACCCGCACGCCGAACTGCCGCGTCGTCTGGCTCGGCTGGATGAACGTGCGGCCGATGTAACGGTTTTTGACCAACCCCATCTCGTACGGGATGCCGGCCTCCTCGGCGTAGCCGCTGGCCGCCGAGATGCTCGAGTCGGGTACGCCGACGACGATGTCGGCGGCCACCGGGTGCTCGCGGGCGAGGATCCGCCCGAACTCCTTGCGGACGGCGTGGATGCTCAGGCCGTTCAGGATGGAGTCGGGGCGGGCCAGGTAGATGAACTCGAAGGAACACAGGGCGTCGCGGCCGCGGGGCATGATCTGGCGGCTGCGCATGCCCTCGTCGTCGAGGACGATCATCTCGCCGGGGGCCACCTCGCGGACGAACTCGCCGCCGATGGTGTCGAAGGCGCAGCTCTCGGAGGCCAGGACCCAAGCCTCGCCGAGCCGGCCGAGGGCCAGCGGGCGGATGCCGTTGGGGTCGCGGACCCCGATGATCTGCTTCTCGGTCATGAAGATCAGGGCGAAGCCGCCGCGGACGAGCATCAGGCTGGCGGCGATGGCCGACTCGAGGCCGTTGTTGCCCATCCGGGCGACCAGGTGGGCGATGACCTCGGTGTCGACGGAGGTCTGGAAGATGGACCCGCCGTCCTCGAGCTGCTCGCGGAGGCGCCCGGCGTTGACCAGGTTGCCGTTGTGGGCCAGGGCCATCATGCCCTTGCGATAACGGACGAGGAGCGGCTGGGCGTTGCCGATGAGGCTCGAACCGGTGGTCGAGTAGCGGACGTGACCGATCGCCCGGTCACCGTGGAGTTGGGCGATGTCGTTGTCGTCGAAGACCTCGGAGACGAGGCCCATCCCCTTGTGGATCCAGACCCGGTTGCCGTCGGCGGAGACGATGCCGGCCGACTCCTGGCCGCGGTGCTGGAGGGCATAGAGCCCGTAAAGAGCGACCCGGGCCGCGGCGGGGTGGCCATAGATGGCGAAGACCCCGCAGGCGTCGTGGACCTTGTCCTCCTCGGGCCGCTTTATCTCATCAGCCACGGAATCGTCTCCTTCCAGATCGTTCGCAGGGCGGCCACGGGCCGCTGGATGACCGGGCGCCGACCCACCAAGATTCTCAGATCGCTCCCGCCGACCAGGCCGATGAAGGCCAGGGGCACCCGCTCGGCCTCGCAGATGGCCTTCAGGCGGCCCTCCGCGGCCGAGGCCAGGCTGACGACGACGCGGGACTGCTCCTCGCCAAAGAGGAGGGCGTCGAGGCGCAGGGACGGGCCGCTTGAGGACTCGGCCGCAGTCGCGTCGGCCGGCAGATCGACCGACGCCCCGATGGGGACCGCCGGGCCGGGCCCGCCGAAGCAACTCTCGGCCAGGGTCACAGCCAAGCCGCCGTCGCTGACGTCGTGGGCCGACCGGATGAGCCCCTCGCGGATGGCCTTCAGGCAAGCCCGCTGGACGCGGGCTTCGAGGTCCAGGTCCAGGGCCGGCGGCCGCCCGGCCGTCTTCCCGTGGACGACCTTGAGGTACTCGCTGCCGCCGAGACCGGCCACCGGGTCCCCACCCAGCGGACCGAGGATGGCGACCAGGTCCCCCTCGTCCTTGAACCATTGCGTCGTCTGGTCCCGCTCGACATCCTCGAGCGCGCCGACCAGGCCGATGACCGGGGTCGGGTGGATGTTCTCGCCCAGGGTCTCGTTGTAGAAGCTGACGTTGCCGCCGGTGACCGGGGTGCCCAGGGCCTGACAGGCCTCGGTCATCCCCTCGATAGCCCGGCGGAACTGCCACATGACCTCGGGCCGCTCGGGGTTGCCGAAGTTGAGGCAGTTGGTGACGGCCAGGGGCTCAGCCCCCGAGCAGACCACGTTGCGGGCAGCCTCGGCGACGGCGATGGCCGCCCCCGCCCGCGGGTCGAGATAGACGTAACGGCCGTTGCCGTCGGTGGTCACGGCCAGACCTCGCCGCGTCCCCTTGAGGCGCAGGACGGCGGCGTCGGAGCCCGGCCGGACCACGGTGTTGTCGAGGATGAAGTGGTCGTACTGCTCGAAAACCCAGGCCTTGTCGGCGATGTCCGGCGTGGCCAGGAGCCGTTCAAGGACGGCGGCCGGGTCGCCCACAGGCGGCAGGGTCGCCGGGTTGAAGGCCCGCGTCTCTTTCAGGTAGGCCGGCTCGGCCTCGGGACGCTCGTAGACCGGCGCGTCCTTGGCCAGGGCGGCGGCCGGCACGTCGGCCACGACCCGCCCATTCTCGAGGACCCGCAGGCGCCCGCCGGCCGTCACCCGGCCGATCACCGCCGCGTCCAGGTCCCACTTGGCGAAGACCCGTCGCACCTCGTCCTCGCGCCCGGCCCGGGCCACCAGGAGCATCCGCTCCTGCGACTCGGAGAGCATCAGTTCATATGGCGTCATCCCGGTCTCGCGCCGGGGGACCTTGTCGAGGTCGATCTCCAGGCCGTACCCGCCGCGGCTGGCCATCTCGCTGGCGGCCGAGGTCAGGCCGGCCGCCCCGAGGTCGTTGAGGCCGACCACGGCCCCCGAATCGAGCAGCTCCAGACAGGCCTCGAGGAGCAACTTCTCGAGGAACGGGTCGCCGACCTGGACGGCCGGGCGCCGCTCCTCGGCCCGCTCGTCGAACTCCTTCGAGGCCAGGAGGCTGGCCCCGTGGATACCGTCGCGGCCTGTCTTCGAGCCGACGAGGATGAGCGGGTTGCCCTCGCCCTCGGCCCGCCCGTAGAAGACGCGGCCGCGGTCGACCAGGCCGACGCACATCGCGTTGACCAGAGGGTTACCGCGGTAGGACCGGTCGAAGTGAACCTCGCCGCCCACCGTCGGGCAGCCAAAGCAGTTGCCATAGGCGCCGATGCCCCCGACCACGCCGCCGAAGAGCCAGCGCTGCTTGGCGTCGTCCAACTCCCCGAAACGGAGCGAGTCGAGGATGGCGATGGGCCGGGCGCCCATGGCGAAGATGTCGCGGAGGATGCCCCCGACCCCGGTGGCCGCGCCCTGGTAGGGTTCGATGAACGACGGGTGGTTATGGCTCTCGATCTTGAAGGCCACGGCGACCCCGTCGCCGATGTCGATGACCCCGGCGTTCTCGCCGGGTCCCTGGACGACCCGCGGGCCGCGCGTCGGCAGCCGCTTCAGGGACGACTTGGAGGTCTTGTAGCTGCAGTGCTCCGACCACATCAGGCCGAAGAGGCCGAGCTCCACCGGGTTCGGCGAGCGCCCGAGGATGCGCTCGATGTCGCCGTACTCCTCGCTGGTCAGGCCGACCTCTTCCCAGGGACGGGCCGAGGCCGAAGCCCCGTGCTCAGCGGACATGGGCGACCCTCCCCTCGACGGAGGCGACGATCGACTCGAAGATGAGCCGGCCGTCCTCCATGCCCAGGATGGCCTCGGCGGCGATCTCCGGATGGGGCATCATCCCGAAGACGTTGCCGCGTTCGTTCACTATCCCGGCGATGTTGTTGAGCGAGCCGTTGGGGTTGGCCTCGGCGGTCACCGCCCCTTCGGGGGTGGCGTAGCGGAGGACGACCCGACCCGTCCGCTCCAGCTCGTCGATGGTCGCCGGGTCGGCGTAGTAGTTGCCCTCGCCGTGCTTGATCGGCACGCGCAGGACCTGGCCGGGCCGGCAGCGGTTGGTGAAGGCCGTGGCCCCGTTCTCGACCCGGAGATGCACGTCGTGGCAGCGGAACTTCAGGCCCTCGTTGCGGCGGAGGGCCCCCGGCAGGAGGCCGGCCTCGAGGAGGATTTGGAAGCCGTTGCAGATGCCGATGACCGGGCGCCCGGCGGCGGCGAAGTCGGCGACGGCCCCCATTATCGGAGAGAACCGGGCGATGGCCCCGGTCCTCAGGTAGTCACCGTAAGAGAAGCCGCCCGGCAGGATGACCGCGTCGAAGCCCTCCAGGCGCGTGTCCTTGTGCCAGACGTACTCGACCGGTTGGCCCAGGACGTCGGCGACCACGTGGTGGCAGTCCAGTTCGCAGTTGGTCCCGGGGAAGACGACGACCGCCCAGCGCATCAGGAGTCCCCCGTGGCGCCGCCGGTCGCGCCGGTCGCGCCGGTCGCGCCGGCCACGCCCGCGCCGGCCGCGCCCGCGCCGGCCTCGGTCACGTCGTAGCGGAACTGCTCGATGACCGGGTTGGCGAAGAGCCGTCGGCCCATCTCGGCCACACGGGCCAGGGCCGCCTCCCGATCGGGGGCCTCCAGGCCGACCTCGATGTACTTGCCGACCCGAACGTCCCCGACTTCCGCGAAGCCCAGCACCTTGAGGGCGTTCTCGACCGCCCGGCCCTGCGGGTCCAGGACGCCGGGCTTCAGGGTCACGTAGACCCTGGCCTTCCAGGTGGTCATCATCGTCGCCATGTCGTCATCGTCCTCCGGTCGCCGTCGTTATCCGCTTCAGCACTTCCTGGTAGGCCTCCTCGACCCCGCCCAGGTCGCGACGGAAGCGATCCTTGTCCAGTTTCTCCTTGGTCGTGCGGTCCCAGAAGCGACAGGTGTCCGGGGAGATCTCGTCGCCCAGGAGGACCTGCCCGTGGTGCAGTCCGAACTCGAGCTTGAAGTCGATGAGGTCGATGCCGCGCGGGGACAGGAACTCGCCGAGGTACTCGTTGACCGCCAGGGCCTGCCGTTCGACCTCACGGACCTGGTCCGGCTCGGCCAAACCGACGGCCTTGATGTGATACTCGTTGATCAGCGGGTCGCCGAGGGCGTCGTTCTTGTAGTACAGTTCGAGGACCGTGGACCGCAGCGGCGTCCCCTCGTCCAGCCCGAGGCGCTTGGCCAGGCTGCCGGCGGCGACGTTGCGGACGACGACCTCGATGGGCAGGATCCTCAACCGCTTGACCAGCATCTCGCGGTCGTTGAGGGTCTTCACGTAATGGGTCTTCAGCCCGCGCCCCTCCAGGTACTCAAAGAAGACGGCCGACATCCGGTTGTTGTAGATGCCCTTGTTGTGGATGGTTCCCTTTTTCGCGCCGTTGAAGGCCGTGGCCGAGTCCTTGTACTCGACGACGAGCAGGTCGTGGTCGGGCGTCTCGTGGACGATCTTGGCCTTGCCTTCGTAAAGCTTGTTGGTCTTTTCCACCGGCTCACTCCCTTTCAGGGTCGGCCGCGGCACGCGGCCACGTCGGCCCGCGCCGGGCCGCGCTCTAAAGCCCCACGCGGGCGAAGATCTCGTCGACGTGCGCCAGATGGTCGCGGTAGTCGAAGCAGGCGGCCAGCTCCTCCGGGCGGAGGTGGCGGCGGACGCCTTCGTCGGCGGCGACCCGCTCCTTGAAGCTCGGCCCGCCCCGCCAGGCCTCCATGGCCAGGCCCTGGACGATGGCGTAGGCCTCCTCGCGCTTGAGCCCCTTCTGGACGAGGGCCAAGAGGACGCGCTGGGAGAAGATGAGCCCACCGGTCAGCTCGAGGTTCTGGCTCATCCGTTCGGGGTAGACGAGCAGCTTGTCCAGCAGCACGGTGAACTTCTCGATGAGGTAATCGAGGAGGATGGTCGCGTCGGGCAGGACGACCCGCTCGACCGACGAGTTCGAGATGTCCCGCTCGTTCCACAGAAGCTCGTTCTCCATGGCCGTGACGGCGTAGCCGCGGATGACCCGGGCCAGGCCGCTGACCTGTTCGAGGCCGACCGGGTTGCGCTTGTGGGGCATCGCCGATGAGCCCTTCTGGCCCGGCCTGAAGTACTCCTCGACCTCGCGGATCTCGGTCCGCTGCAGGGTCCGCAGTTCGGCGGCCATCTTGTCGAGGGACGTGGCGATGATGGCCATCGTCGTCACGTACTCAGCGTGCCGGTCGCGTTGCAGGACCTGGGTCGAGGCCTCGGCCGGCTTCAGGTGCAGCTTCCCGCAGACGTACTTCTCCACGAACGGGTCGATGTTGGCGAAGGTGCCGACGGCCCCGGACAGGCGTCCGACGCTGACCGTCTCGCGGGCCCGCTTGAGGCGGTCCCAGTTCCGGTTCATCTCGGCGGACCAGACCGCCAGCTTCAGGCCGAAGGTGATGGGCTCGGCGTGGACCCCGTGGGTCCGCCCGATCATCACCGCGTCCTTGAACTCGCGCGCCCGCCGGGCGAGCACGGAGAGCAGGCGGTCGAGGTCCGAAAGGAGGACCTCGGCCGCCTCGCGCATGATCAGGGAGAGGGCCGTGTCGACCACGTCATAGGAGGTCAGGCCGTAGTGGAGGTATTTCCCGGCGTCGCCCACCGTCTCGGCCACGCCGCTGACGAAGGCGATGACGTCGTGCCCGACCTCGGCCTCGATGGCCAGGATGCGGTCGACGTCGATCCTGGCCTTCTGGCGGATCTCCTCCACCGCTTCCCGCGGGATCTTCCCGAGCTCGGCCCAGGCCTCGCAGGCCAGGATCTCGACCTCGAGCATCCGGCGGTAGCGGTTCTGCAGTTCCCACAGGCCCTTCATCTTGGGCCGCGAGTAGCGATCGATCATCCCTCAGCGCCCTCTCCTTCACACCATCGACGGCTGCGGTTGCCCGTTGGGCTTGCGACGGCGTCCCGACCGGCGGTTGCGCCGGCGCGGCTGAGGCGCCTCCTCCTTGACGAAGGCCGGCTGGGCCGGCCCGCCCGGTCCACCCGTCTGTCCCGGCGGAAGGGTCTGGCCGACCAGTTCACCCTCGAGCCGTTGCGACTTCTCGGCCACGCCCTCGGCCAGACGGCGCTTGTAGTTGCCCAGCCGTTCGCGCAGGGACTGGTACTTCAGGGAGAGGACCTGGACCGCCAGGATGGCGGCGTTCCGCGCGGCGTCGATACCGACCGTGGCCACCGGGACGCCCGGCGGCATCTGGACGGTCGAGTAGAGGGCGTCGACGCCCCCCATCGGCGAACCGGAGAGGGGCACCCCGATGACCGGCAGGGTCGTCCAGGAGGCGAGGACCCCGGCGAGGTGGGCCGCGCCGCCCGCGGCGGCGATGATGACGTCGTAGCCCTCCTCGGCCGCCCCAGCCGCGAAGTCGGAGGCCCGTTGCGGACTGCGGTGGGCCGAGACGACGTGGACCCGGAAGCCGATGGCCATCTCGGTCAGCGTGGTCAGGCATTCCTTCATTTTAGGAAAGTCAGAGTCGCTGCCCAAAACAACAGCGACGAGCCCGCTTGGCATGGAATCACTCCTTTATCGTGGGGCCCCGGGAACGGCGGCGCGTCGCCGCGCCCCCGAGGCCCCATCGCCAGGCGCTGGTTTCGTTCTAGAGCAGGAAGCTCAAAGCAAAGAGGGCGGCCACCACGTACAGCAGCCAGTGAACGTCCTTGACCTTGCCGGTGAACAGCTTGATCAGGGCGTAGGCGATGAAGCCGTAGCCAATGCCACGGGCGATGCTGTAGGTGAGGGGGATGGTCAGGATGGTCAGGAAGGCCGGAAGGGCCTCATCGAACCGGTCGAACGGGATGTCCTTGACCACCGTCATCATCAGGAAGCCGACGATGATCAGGGCCGGAGCCACCGCGGCGCCGGGAACGATGCCGATGACCGGGGCGAAGAAGATGGACAGGAGGAACAGGATGCCCACGACGACCGAGGTCAGGCCGGTCCGGCCGCCCTCGGAGACGCCGGCCGCGCTCTCGATGTAGGTCGTGATGGAGCTGGCGCCGAACATACCGCCGGTGACGGCGGCCAGCGAGTCGACCAGCAGGATGCGGTTCAGGCCGGGCATCTTACCCTTCTCATCGAGGAAGCCGGCCTCGCCGCCGATGGCCACGACGGTGCCCATCGTGTCGAAGAAGTCGGTGATGAGGAAGGCGAAGATGACCGCCCAGAGGGCCGGCACGGCCAGGGAACTCAGGTTGAACTTGAACATCGTCTCGAAGGACGCGGCCGACGGGATGTCGATGACGTTCGTCGGCAGCGGGGCGACCTTCAGGATGACCGCCAGGATGGTCGAGAAGACGATGCCCAGGAGGATGGAGCCCTTGACCCGGCGGGCCATCATCAGGGCCGTGACGGCGAGGCCGAAGACGGCGACGACGGCCGTGGCGCTCTTGAAGGAGCCGAAGGTGACCAGGGTGGCCGGGCTCTTGACGACGAAGCCGGCACCCTGCAGGCCGATGAAGGCGATGAAGAGGCCGATGCCGACGCCGATGGCCCGCTTGAGGGCGACCGGGATGGCGTCCATGATCATCTCGCGGACGCGGGTGAGGACGAAGATGGTGACGATGACGCCCTCGATGACGACCATGCCCATGGCTTCCTGCCACGAAAGATTGAGGCCGAGGACGACGGAATAGGTCAGGAAGGCGTTCAGGCCCATGCCGGAAGCCAGGGCGAACGGGTAGTTCGTGTAGAAGCCCATGGCCAGGGTGACCAGACCGGCGCCGAGCGCCGTGGCAAAGATCGCTCCGGCCTGCGGAACCCCGGCGTCCTTGAGGATCAGCGGGTTGACGAAGATGATGTAGGCCATGGTCATGAAGGTGGCCAGGCCGGCGATGACTTCCGTCCGGACGTCGGTCTTGCGTTCATTCAGATGAAACAAGCGTTCAAGCACTCGCGGTTCTCCTCCCTTCGAGTTCTTGCTCCCACCGGGATATGTTGCCCAAGCCCGCCGGGCATATTTCCCCGGCCCTCACCCCCTCGGCGAGCGGGCTGACGGACATTCGTCGGCGGTAGCGACTGGAATATTCGTTACTACCCCGACGATAGCCCGTCCACCCGCCCTAATCATACCAACAGATGGCTCTGACTGTCAACGAAAACACGAATATTGCAGCCGAGCCACCTAAAATTATTCGCCTTTCCTTATGTGAACTTCCGCCGGCCCGCGGGGTCCTTACTCCCACTCGACGGTCGCCGGCGGCTTCGTCGTGACGTCGTAGACCAGGCGGTTGACCCCCTTGACCTCGTTGACGATGCGGCTCGAGATGCGTTCGATGAGTTCGTAGGGCAGCCGGGCCCAGTCGACGGTCATGAAGTCCTGCCCGGTGACGGCCCTGAGGACGACGGTGTGGCCGTAGGTCCGCTCGTCGCCCATCACGCCCACACTACGCACCGGGAGCAGGACCACGAAGGCCTGCAGGAGCCGGTCGTACCAGCCGGCCTTCCTGATCTCCTCGATGGCGATGGCCTCGGCCTGGCGGAGGGTGTCCAGCCGCTCGCGGGTGATCTCGCCGAGGACCCGCACGGCCAGCCCCGGGCCGGGGAACGGGTGGCGCCAGACCAGTTCCGGCGGTAGGCCGAGCTCGATCCCCACCTGTCGGACCTCGTCCTTGAACAGCTGTCGCAGGGGCTCGATGAGCTTGAACCGCATGTCGGCCGGGAGCCCGCCGACGTTATGGTGGCTCTTGATGACCGAGGCCGGCCCGCCGCCGGGCGCGCCGCCCGACTCGATGACGTCCGGGTAGATGGTTCCCTGGGCGAGAAAGTCGATCCGGCCGGAGAGCTTGGCCGCCTCCTCTTCGAAGACACGGATGAACTCCGTCCCGATGATCTTTCGCTTTTGTTCGGGGTCGGTCACCCCGGCGAGGCGACCGAGGAAACGGTCCGCCGCGTCGACGTGGATGAGGCGCATCCCGAAGTGGCCGCCGAAGGTGGCCACGACCTGCTTCGCCTCACCCTGGCGGAGGAGCCCGTTGTCCACGAAGAGGCAGGTCAGGCGGTCGCCGATGGCCCGCTGGACCAGGGCGGCGGTGACCGACGAGTCGACCCCGCCGGACAGGGCGCACAGGACCTGCCCGTCACCGACGGCCGCCCGGATGCGGCCGACAGCCTCGTCGACGAACGAGCCCGCGCTCCAGTCACCCTTGCAGCCGGCCACGCCGAAGAGGAAGCCCTTGAGGATGTCGAGGCCCTTCGGCGTGTGGACGACCTCGGGGTGGAACTGCACGCCATAGAGGCGCCGGTCCGGCGCAGATCGGGCCGCCACCGCCGTGTGGTCCGTCCGCCCGATGACCGAAAAGCCCGGCGGCGGCTGCTGGACCAGGACGCCGTGGCTCATCCAGGCGTCGATGACGGGATCGAAGTCCCGGAAGATGGCGGCCTTCGTATCCACCTTCACCTTGACCGGACCGTACTCGCGGATCTCGGCCCTGGTCACATCGCCGCCCATCAGGAAGGCCATCAGCTGCATACCGTAGCAGATGCCGAAGACGGGGACGCCGCTCTCGAAAAGGGCCGGGTCGTACCGCGGGGCGCCGTCCTCGAAGACGCTGGCCGGCCCGCCGGACAGGATGACCGCCTTGGGCTTCATCGCCAGGAGCTTGTCCAGGGGCGTCGAGGCCGAGACGACCTCGCTGTAGACCCCGCACTCGCGGATCCGCCTGGCGATGAGCTGATTGTACTGGGCGCCGAAGTCGATGACGGCCACGGTCTCGCGGGGCCCATGGGGCTCTCTGGTGGTCACAGTGAGGGACCTCTCTCGTCTAAGATTAGCGGCCGGGCGAAAAGGCCCGACCGCTGAAATCAATTGCCGTTATTCTCGCCCGAATAGACCTCGGGCTTGAGGACGCCGATGAGCGGGAGGTTGCGGTACAGCTCGCGGTAGTCGAGGCCGTAGCCGACGACGAATTCGTTAGGGATGGAGAAGCCGCGGTAGTCCGGCTCGACCGGGACCTGGCGCCGTTCCTTCTTGTCCAGCAGGGTGCAGATCTTCAGGCTTCGCGGGTTTCGGGCCTTGAAGTTCTCCTGCAGGTAGTTCAGGGTCAGGCCGGTGTCGACGATGTCCTCGACGATGATGACGTCACGGCCCTCCACCGGCTGGTCGATGTCCTTGATGATGCGGACCACGCCTGACGACTTGGTGGCCGCCCCGTATGACGACACGGCCATGAAGTCGAAGCTGGCCGGGAGTTCGATGTTTCGGGCCAGGTCGGCCAGGAAGATGGCTGCCCCCTTCAGGATGCCGACCATGAAGAGGTTCCGGTCCTGATAGTCACGGGTGATCTGGCGGCCCAGCTCCTTGACCCGTTCCTGAATCCGCGCCTCGGGAATGAGGATTTCCTTCAGGTCCTTGTCCAAGGCCAACGCGACATTCCTCCACGTGTGGACTGCTATCGGGAATTGGTAGAGGGTTCGCGTCCCAGCCTGGGTTCTCCTGCCTACTTCCCCTCCGGCCGGGCGCACTCCCCGCCCTCCCCGCGAAGCAGGTCCAGGGCGTGCCCCAGGACTGGGAGGACGACCTCCAGGCACTCGCGGACGGCCCGGGGGCTGCCGGGCAGATTGATGATGAGGGAGCGGCCACGGGTGCCGGCGACGGCCCGCGAGAGCATCGCCCGGGGCGTCTTCCTCAGGCTCTCCTGGCGGATGGCCTCGGCGATGCCGGGGATCTGGCGGTCGATGACGGCCAGGGTCGCCTCGGGGGTGTGGTCGCGCGGGGCCAGACCGGTCCCGCCCGTGGTCAGGATGAGGTCCAGGCCCTGCTGGTCGGCCATGACGATGAGCCGTTCCTTGATCAGCCACTCGTCGTCGGGGATGACCTCGTAGGCCCTTACCTTGCCGCCGGCGGCCTCGACGATCTCGGTGATGACCTGGCCGCTGCGGTCCTCCCGCTCACCGCGCGAACCCTTGTCGCTGGCGGTGATGATGCCGGCGGTGAACGGGTGGGGGACGACGGCGTCCTCGGAGGCGGCTACCGACTGCGGCCCCGCGGCGGCGGACTCCTTGGCCGCGATCTGGTGGGCGCCCGCGCCGGCCCCGGACGATTCGGCCGACTGGCTCAGGACTTTCAGGCGGTCGCCGACCTTGATCGGACCGCCCCTGAGGACACGGACGAAGATCCCCTCGCGGGGCATCACGCAGTCACCCGCCTGCTCGTAGATGGCGCAGTGGGTGTGGCACTCCTTGCCGATCTGGGTCACCTCGAGGAGCGGCCCGCCCGCGGCGCCGTCCTCGCCCGCCGCTCCGTCGCCCGCCGCCCCGTCACCGACGACCACCCGCGTCCCGATGGGCAGGGCCGGCAGGTCGATGCCGACGACGGTCAGGTTCTCGGCGAACGCGCCCGGCCCGACGTTCAGGCCGGCGGCCCGCATCTTCTCGACGCTCTCCAGGGCCAGCAGGCTCACCTGGCGGTGCCACGGCCCGGCGTGGGCGTCGCCCTCCAGGCCGTGCTCCTCGACTAGCCTGCCCAGCCCGATGTTCTTCTTCCGCATGCCCTTCTTCTCGCTGATGCAGACGGCCACCACGTGGCCTACCGCGGTCAAGCCCTCGACGACCATTCCTCTTCCCCCTCCCGGCGCCATTCGCCGCTCTTCCCCCCGGACTTCTCGACCAGCCGGACCGGGCCGATGACCATCCCCCGGTCGATGGCCTTGCACATGTCATAGACGGTGAGCGCCCCGACGCTGACCGCGGTCAGGGCCTCCATCTCGGCGCCGGTGCGGCCGGTGGTCCGCACGGCGGCTTCGATGAGGACGCGGCCGCCGGGGCCGCCGTCGTTCGCGACCGCCTCCAGGCGCACGTCCACGCCGGTCAACTCGATGCTATGGCACAGCGGGATCAGGTCCGGCATCCGCTTGGCCCCCATGATCGCCGCCAGCTGGGCCACGGCCAGGACGTCGCCCTTCTTGCCGGTCCCCTGCCTGATGGCCGCCAGGGCCTCCGGGCCCACCCGGACCTCGCCGCGGGCCACCGCCCGGCGCTGGGTCACCGCCTTTGCCCCGACGTCGACCATCCGCGCCCGGCCGGCCGGGTCGAAGTGGGTCAGCCCGTCCTTCCTTGCGGCGGCCTTCCTTGCGGCGGCCTTCCTTGTGGCGGTCTTCCTTGTGGCGGTCTTCCTTGTGGCGGTCTTCCTTGTGGCGGTCTTCCTTGTTCTGGCTGTCCTTGTTCCGACCATGCTTGCCACCCGCTTACACCAAGAATCCGCCGCCCGGAAGCCCTTGGAATTCATTCCGGGGAGGAAGGGCAGCGTTTCTTTTTTCCAGTTTTGTGGTATAATGGATCCATGAAGCGAACAAACGTTCTCCTCCTTCTGCCGACAAGAACTCAGACCGTAATCCTCGCCACCGTGGCTGACCGCGCCGCCGCCCTTTGGAACAGCGCCAACTACCGCTGCCGGCAGGCGTTCGTCATGGGTGGGCACGTCCCCGGCTATGAAGCCCTGTGCCGCGAGTTCGTCTCGCACTCGGCGTACAGAGCGCTGCCGTCGGACGTGGCCCAGGAGACGCTCAAGAAGGTGGCCGCCGCGTGGCGGTCGTTCTTCGCCCTTCGCCGTGCCTTTGGCCAGGGGAAACTGGAGCGCAAGCCTCACCCGCCCCGCTACTGGAAGGACCGGAAGACCGGCCAGCGTCTTTCCCGCGGCGT
>JAJYMC010000021.1 GCA_021787335.1 Bacillota bacterium
TCCGATCTGGCCAAAGGCAAGGAGGTCGTCCCGCCCATCGTCTTCCAGGGTGGGGTGGCCGCCAACGTCGGCATGAAGCAGGCCTTCGAAGAGGCCCTGGAGGTCGAGGTGCACGTCCCGAACTACTTCGGGGTGATGGGGGCCATCGGCGCGGCCCTCCTGGCCAAGGAGGACATGGCCCGCAACCCGCGTCAGAGCCGCTTCCGCGGCTTCGGGGTCAGTCGCACCGACTTCCGGACCACCAGCTTCGAGTGCGACGGCTGCTCCAACCACTGCGAGGTCATCGAGATCTACCTCGGCGCGGCCATGGCCGCGAGGTGGGGGGGACGGTGCGACCGCTGGGAGCGCCTGGACCGGCGAAGGGTCGCCGGAGCGGGGGCCGAACCCGCGCCCTAAGCCGAAATAAGGTTCCAAAGCGTGAACAAGCCGTTCGAGGACATTCCCCGCGCCCGGGAATGTTCTGTTTTTTTCTTGACGTCACCCTGCACGGGCGCTATCATGGGTTTAGCTGTAATAGAATGAATGGTTGGACGGCCTGAATTCGCCCGCGAGGGCGATGGTCGGCCGTCCCATCCATATAAGGCCCAAAGGTGGAGCGAGCCAAGTTGACAGTAAGCAAAAAAGAGACCGCCACGGACCAGCCCTCCGCACTCCCTCCCGGCCAACACGTCGGTCAAGACGGGCACCTCTACCTCGGCGGATGTGACGCCGTGGGCCTGGCCCGGGAGTTCGGCACCCCGCTCTACGTCATGGACGAGGAGGTTCTCCGCAGCCGCTGCCGCGAGTATGTCCAGGCGGTCAGGCGGCACTACCCGGCCCGGCCGGGGGCCATTGCGTGTTATGCCGGCAAAGCCTTCCTTGTGATGGCCATGGCTCGCCTCATCGATCAGGAAGGTCTCGGTCTCGACGTCGTTTCCGGCGGTGAACTGCAGACGGCCCTCGCGGCCGGCTTCCCTCCGGAAAACATCACCTTCCACGGCAGCAACAAGACGCCCGAAGAGATCCGCCGCGGCCTCGAGGCGGGGGTCGGGCATTTCGTCGTCGATAACCTCGAAGAGCTGGCCCTCATTGAGGAGATGGCGCCGCGGCGCCGGTCCGCTCCCCGTCCGCGCATCCTCCTCCGGATCACCCCGGGGGTCCAGGCCCACACCCACGATTACATGGCCACCGGGGTCGAGGACTCGAAGTTCGGCTTCACCCTCCGTGAGGGGATCGCCCTCGAGGCCGCCCGTCGCGCGGCCGCTTCCCGGCGCGTGGCCTTGGCCGGCTTCGCCTGCCACATCGGTTCGCAGATCCTCGAGGTCGAGCCGGCCCGCCTGGCGGCGACCCGGATGATGGAGTTCGCCGCTGAGGTGAGGGACAAGACCGGCTTCACCGCCTCTGAGATCGACCTCGGCGGCGGCATGGGCGTCCGTTACACGGCCGAAGACGTCCCTCCGACCATCGACGAGTACGTCAGCGCTTCCGCCGACACCATCAAGGCCCAGGCCAAGCGGCTCGGTCTGCCTCTCCCGAAGCTCATCTTCGAGATGGGCCGGTACCTTACGGCTGACGCCGGGACGACGCTCTACACCGTCGGCGGCATCAAGCGCATCCCGGGCATCCGGACCTACGCCTCGGTCGATGGCGGCATGACCGACAACCCACGGCTGGCGCTCTATGGCGCCATCTACGAAGCCGTCCTGGCCGACCGGGCCAACCGCGCCGCGACCCGCGTGTACGCCATCGCCGGCCGCAACTGCGAGTCCGGTGACATGCTCATCTGGCGGGCCAAGCTGCCGGCCCTGAAGGACGGCGACACGCTGGCCGTTCTTCGCACCGGCGCGTACAACTACGCGATGGCCAGCCATTACAATCGCGTGCCGAACCCGGCCGTCGTCTTCGTTCGGAACGGCCAGGCCGACCTCGTCGTCAGGCGAGAAACCTATGCCGACGTCATCGCCAACGACATCCTGCCCGAAAGGATGCAGGCCGGCGAGCGCAACGAGGCTGTTTCCGGCCACAGCAGTTGACGCGCACCCGCGGCGTCGCGCTTTCGCCGGTTTTGACATCGCCGCGGGCATCGGTTAAAATGTAATCTGTACAACTTCATCGGCTTCAATGGGCGGTTGGCTCAGTGGTAGAGCGCTTGACTCACATTCAAGAGGTCGGTGGTTCGATCCCACTACCGCCCACAAGCAAAAGGCGAGCTACAGACGTTAGTCTAACGGCTTGCCTTTCTCCATGTTCGCTCAACATGACGTGTCTTGGCGACAATTTGGCGACGGAATGTAAGGCCGGCTTTCACTGAACCGCGACGGATATACATAGGTATGCATGACTATGTTCCCATAGGAACCACTCCGCCAGGCCGCCGAGCCGGAACGCAACCCCTGCCAGCAGGAATTGTCCTGGCCCGTGTAGAAAGGCCAGACATCGCTCAACCTGCAACCCATCGACGATTATCTGTAGCACAGGAGGAGGCCATAGGTCTTTCCTCCTTTTTTCGTGCCCCGGAATGGAGGATGAGCCCGATGACACCTATTGTTGAGGCGACAGCGCTTCGCAAGGTCTATCCCTCGGCGGCCGGGCCGGTGGCCGCGGTGGATGACATCAGCGTAACCGTCAACCCAGGCGAGGTCTTCGCCATCATGGGGGTGTCCGGGAGCGGCAAGACGACACTGCTCTCGCTACTCTCCGGATTAGAGCGGCCCACCTCGGGCACGGTGGCGGTGGCGGGCGTGGCCCTGCACGGCCTTGACGAGGCGGGGCTCACCAGCCTTCGGCGGGAGAAGATCGGGTTTGTGTTTCAAGACTTCCACCTCATCGGACACCTCACTGCATTGGAGAACGTCTCCGTACCACATGAGCTGGCGGGCACGCCCCGCCGCGAAGCCCAGAAGCGGGCACGGGAGTTGCTTGAGCGGGTGGGGCTGGGCTCACGCACGCACCACTTCCCTCACCAGCTCTCCGGAGGGCAGAAACAACGGGTGGCCATCGCCAGGGCCTTGGTGAACCGCCCGGCGGTGGTTTTCGCCGATGAGCCCACGGGCAACCTGGACCGGGCTTCTGCGGATTCCGTGCTGCAGCTGTTTGCGGAACTCAACCGGGACGGCCAGACGTTCGTGGTGGTGACCCACGACCCCTCCGTGGCTGATTACGGCGACCGGATTATCCGGCTGGAGGGGGGCCGGGTGGCCTCCGAAGAGCGGGGCCGCGGTACAGCCCGAACTCATCCGGGGGGTGCCGTTTCGTGACCGCCCTACGATATGGTTTCCTTGGGGGCTGGCGGAACCGGCAGCAGACCACCCTGGCAGTAGTCAGTGTGGCCTTGGCCACAGTGTTCCTGAGTTTCGCCTTTGTTCTGTCGCTGTCGGCCCCTGGACGAGCTTACGTGGGTGAACGGGCCATGGTCGGCGGGGACATCGTCGTCCTGCCGCGGGCCATGGTGGGTCCGGGTGGCAACGCGGGCGACCATGAGTGGGTGTGGCAGGACTGGTCCAAGGACACCCCGGGTGTATACGGGGATCTCTTCCCAGATGCCTTCGGCGGCAGGCTCGTGTCGTCACGTCCACTGCCTGGTCGGCAATTGAGCAGGCGGTCGCCGGCATCCCGGGGGCTGCCTTCTACCCGGACTACCAGATACCCGCGTTGCTGCACCTGGGGGACAAGACAATCCTGGCGACCATCCGGGCCCGGGACCCCGAGCTGGATACCCGGCTGAACGTTAGCCGATACGTGCAAGCCGGGCGGGCACTGAACGAGGTCGACAACGGGCAACTCAACGCACTCGTCGATGGGTTCCGGCTCAACATCGATGCGCCTGTGGCCTCGACCTTTGCCTATGACCGGTTCAATGGGGACTGGGCCTTCCTGGACCGGGGATGGCCCATGGTGGTGCCGGAACCGGCTCCGGCGACGAGCACCGCCATTTCGGTGGAACTCCCCCGCGTGGCTACCGCTGACGGTCAGACGGCCTTCGACTACTCGAGCCCGATACCACTGAGTCTGAACGTGGTGGGGCAGTACCGCATCAACACGGGTGACTGGGACTGGACAAAACCACAAACTTCTAGCCCAAGGATACGAGCTGAACGCAAGAGACGCCCGACCCATACCCGACCCGTTCGTCCACGAGCCGGCCGTGTGGACCTCACCTCAGATCTTCGTCACCGTGGATACGTTCCGAGTACTGGCGGCCCAGGCGGGATGGAACGAGCCCGCACCCGTGGACGGGGCTATTCTCTTGGCTGACACCTCGCAGAGTCGAAAGATTGCCCAAGAATTACAGGTCCAGTTCCCCGCGGCCACAATCTTGACCATTGCGGATATTCTGAACCAGGTGGACGTGGGCCCGGAACCGATGGCTACCACGCCGGCCACTGACGTCCTCACCCTGCGGGCGGAGGGAGCCCAGTACTCCCAGACCACACCACTGCCGCCATCATGGGTGAAGTGGGTAGTGACGGTGCTGGCCTATGTCATCGGCGGGCTCTTGTTTACCGCCAACCTGTGGCTGGTGTTGTCACGTCGCTTCAAGGAGGTTACGGTGCTCCGGGCCCTTGGGGCTGCCAGGGGGCAGACCTTCGTTCTCTTGACCACGGAAGTGACCTTCGCGGCGGTGGTGGGTGCGCTGGCCGGGTGGCTAGTGGTAGTTCCGCTTGTCATGCTACAGGCGGGCACGAGCGGAATGCCAATTGGACAATTGTGGGCCACCATGGGCAAGCTGCTCGCCGCGGCGGAGGTGCTGGCCGTGGCCGTCGCGCTGCCGGCGGCTCTGGCCCTGTCACTGAGAGCCACGCAGGTTCCGCCGGCGGAGGTGATCAGGCGTGGTTAGGGCGATGCGGATTGTACAACGCTGGCGGCTGTCGTGGGCCGTGCACTTGGCTCTGGCCGGGATGCTGGCGGCCGGCCTGATGCTGTATGGGGTCTACTCTAGCTGGTCAGCGCGCGCCGGGGCGGCATCAGAGCTGAGTGCCCCCGTGTTGCGAATCCCGGGCGACATGGCCGTATTGGCCCCTGAATGGAGCGGAGCGCTGACCACGCCATCCCTCGACCTTGATGCTTTCACCAATGACCGGTTGATCCAGGCATCGGCCGGCGCGATGGTGCCAGCCATACGGACAATAGCTCTTGGACCCCAGGGTGCGATCACGGTTTGGGGCGTGAACCCTTCTGCCGAGATGCAAGAGGCCCTGCCCCTGCTGGATGGACGCTGGATCTCCGGCCCAGGTGAGGTGGTCTGGCCCGATAACGGGCTGCCTAACGCCCCCCGTCCGGGCCAGCAGGTCACTCTTCGTTTGCCGCGGGGCCTTTCGGGTGATATGGCGGCGTGGCAGGCCATGGTGGTAGGCACCTACCGGCCGGACGACGTTGTCCAGGGACCCATTGCCGAGCGCTCCGTCATCGCGGGGCTCCTCGGCCGCCAAGCGGCCAATGCCATTTTCCTGTGGCAGCGTCCCGGAGTGGGGACCGTAATTGAAACGTCGTCTGGCCCGAGCACGATTCTTACGTTGGACGTTGCAGTCGTAAAACGGTTGGACCAGCCGCCGGTCCTGCAAAGCACGCGAGAGCCATCCCTGCCGCTTTCAACGGGGGCCAGCCCGCGCACGGGCGACGTCATGGCCCTTCGGGGTGATCTTCTGCCCTTTGGCTTTATCGTGAGCCACACCGTGCTAGTGCCTTCCACGCCGTCTTCGCTTCTCTCCGCCGACGCCATGGCACGACGCGTGGCCCTTTTCCCAGCCGTGATGATGTTGCTCGTGCTGTTACTCGTGAGCGTGACCACCGTCACCGCGGCGCTCACCCTGGGCCGGTCGGAGGAACTCGGCGTCTACAAGACCACCGGCGTGCGGGCCTCGGTGGTGCAGCGCCAGGCGATGCTGGAGATGCTGATGACGGTGTTTCTGGGCACCGTGCTCGGCCTGGCAGGTCTATGGCTGATGGTCAAGTACAGCGGCATGGGCCTACACCTGAACCTGCCCTGGGCGTCCCTGGCCGAGGTCTGGCTACCGGTGGTGGTCGTGCTCGGCTGGTGGGCGGGGCGCGCAGCCGGAATCCTCTACAGCGCCGCCGAGACACGGTCGCTCCTGAACCGGACCGCCAGCCTTGATTGGTGGGCATTGCTGAGGTTCGACCTGGGCGGGCCTCGGGCCTAGCCGCGAGGCGGCAGGAACGGATGTGGCCCGCGTGGAAATCCTCACCACTGCTCAACCCGGGAACCAATGATGATTCTCTGTAGCAAAGGAGGAGGCTATGGGCCTTTCCTCCTCTTTTCGTAACCAGGCGCGGGCGAACGGCTGGGTCATTCCCGAAACGGAGGCGAGAGCGTGCGAGTCCTGGTCCTCGGCGGAACCGGATTCATCGGGTCCCGCGTCGTGGCCCGTCTCGTGGGGGCGGGCCACGAAGTGGCCGTGTTCAGCCGTGGCCAGACGCGGGCCGAGATTCCCCGCGAGATTCGCCGCCTTATCGGTGATCAAACCGAACTGGATCGCCATATCCCAGCATTCCGGGACTTCGCCCCCGACGTCGTCGTAGGGATGCACCTCATGTCAGAGCGAGAGGCCAGAGCATTCACGGGCATCCTCGCCGGACTTACGGGGCGAACCCTGGCGATAAGCAGCATGGATGTCTACCGCGCCTATAACCGGCTGCGCCGGGTGGAGCCGGGTCTGCCCGACCGGACACCATTGACCGAGGATTCACCCGTGCGCGAGAAGCTCTACCCATACCGCGACTTCGTTCTCGAATCCTGGGCTCAGGAATATGACAAGCTCCTCGTGGAGCGGGCGGTGATGGACGCGCCCGGCCTTCCTGGGACCATCCTCAGGCTGCCCTTCGTCTATGGCCCCGGCGATGGACTACACCGGCTGGCGGAATACCTGAAACCAATGGACGAAGGGCAACCGACCATCGTCATGGACGAGAGCAGGGCAGGCTGGCGGGCGGCCCGCGGCTACGTCGACAACGTCGCCGAGGCCATAGCCCTGGCGGCCACGGATTCCCGGGCGGCCGGCCGGGTATACAACGTGTCCGACGCCAAAGCGTTCACCGAGCGCGAATGGGCAGTCAACATCGGTCGGGCCGCCGGTTGGACAGGCGAAGTCGTCACCAAGCCCAGGGAACAGCTTCCTACGGACCTTGTCCGGGATTATGACTTCGGCCAACACCTGTTCGCCGACACCCAGCGCATCAGGACTGAGCTGGGCTATCGGGAACCGGTGGCGTTGGAGGAGTCATTGCGCTCGACCGTCGAGTGGGAGCGCCGCCCCAGCCTTTGAGGGTCGGTCAGGCAGGTCGCGGATGGATCGAGTAGTGGGAGGCCGGTCAAGACAGTGCGCGGAGGGGCTGAGAACCAATGGACGTGCCTTCACGTGAGGCCCGGGTGGCCAGAGTCAAGGTCATGGCTGTCTGGATCCTTCTCGTTCTGTTCCTATCCGGGTGTTCACGAGCGGTGCCTTCTCCGCCTGTCGCGACGGACCCTGGAGCCGGGACAGCACCTGCTCCACCTGCCGCAACGGACCCTGGAACTGGGACCCCGCCTTCTTCTCCTGTCGCAAGTGACGACTTAACCGTGTTTGAAACAAGAAGCCCAGATGGCCAGTCCGTGGTTAAGGTTGTCGTCGAGCGTCTTGAGGAAGATAATTCTCTTAGTCTCAAGGTCCAGGCCACATCAGCAGCGGCCGTGTGGGACCATGAGGACTACGCTGACCCATGGACATCCAGTCCTGAAGACCTGGTCGCCTGGGTCAGCGACAGCGAGTTCATCTGGGGAGGCCGTATGCTCGTTGACCTGAAGCAAGGTGCCCAAACCGACCTGCCCACACGAGGGACCCTGCTTTCATGGACCTTCATGAAGTCGGAGGAAACGGTTGAAGCGCTGGTCCTCACTCAGGGAGGGGCCCTTGAGGTCTGGGCCATACCGTTGCGCACCGGGCAACCGCGCGTAGTCTACACGAAGAAGCTTCATACCGTTTTCGGGGAGATCGATGGAAGGATTAGCGCCGCGCCTGACGGCTCGGTGTACTTCGAGGTGCCTGAGTCAAACACGGTCTCAGTGGTGAGATTGAAAGCGGATGGATCCACTTCCGTTGTCAAGGATAGGGCGGCGAACCCGTTGGCGTCTCCGGATGGTAGCTATCTGGCCTACCATCAATTACAGGACGCGGGGTTACCAACGATAGGCGTTCTCGACTTGGGGACATCCAATGAGGTGCTCACTGGCCTTCCATCGGGAATCCTCACCTGGTCAGACGACTCGAACCTGCTGGCGATCTCGGGCCCCGTGAACATTGTTGTAGTCGATGTGGCGAAAAGCAGCATTCTCAAGGCCATAGCTTGTCAGGGTCAACCTGTACTGACCGGGTTTGACGGAAATCGGCTATCTTACGCTGAGCTCACGGTCGCCGGCGGTGAGGTCAAGAAGGTGGACCGTAGGCGAGTGGACCTGTCGGAAGAAGGTAAGTGATGCGGCGAGCGCCTTCGCCTAGAAGCTCTGAGCGGCCGCCTTACCCGGCGGGGAAGGCCAGCCTGTTCTAGGGTGCATTCGCTAGAGCCACACTGGTCACCGCGAATTTGTTCCCTCCAGCAGGAACTGGCGGGACCCACGCGGAAAGCTTTCGTCGCCCAACTTGCAGCCCAATGACGTTTACCTGCAGCAAAGGAGGAGGCTAAGGGCAGGCCTTCTTTTTTTGTGCCCGGAACTGAACCTTAGGAAGGGGAACAGAGCCGATGGCTGGGGTTCTGAAGGCGAAGGACCTACGGAAGACCTATCCGAGCGGGGCGGGGCTGGTGGCGGCCGTGGACGGCGTCAACATCAGTATCCGGCCCGGCGACTACCTGGTCATCATGGGGGTCTCCGGAAGCGGTAAGACCACTCTGCTGTCGCTGCTATCGGGATTGGAGCGGCCGACCTCGGGCAGCGTCACGGTGGATGAACTGGACCTGACGAAGCTCTCCGAGCGGGCCCTCACGGCGTTGCGCCAATCAAGATTCGGCTTCATCTTTCAGGACTTCCATTTGATCGGACACCTGACCGCCCTCGAGAACGTGGCCGTCCCCTTGGAGCTTGCCGGGAAGAGCGGAGCGGTGGCCAGGCAGCGGGCCCTGGAACTCCTTAACCGACAGGGCCTCGGTGATCGCACCCACCACTTCCCCCATCAGCTCTCGGGCGGTCAGAAGCAGCGGGTGGCCGTCTGCCGGGCCCTCGCCAACAGGCCGTCAGTGATCTTCGCCGACGAGCCCACAGGAAACCTCGACCGGGCCTCGGCCGACGCTGTCCTGGGCCTCTTCGACGAGTTGCATCAGGAAGGTCAGACGATGGTAGTCGTCACTCATGACCCTGCCGTGGCCGACCGCGGGGACCGGGTCATCAGGATGGAAGCCGGACGGATCGTGAGCGGCGAGAGGAGGGCGTAGGGCCATGGGGGCCTTCAAGTACGGCTTTCTTGGAGCCTGGCGGAACCGGCAATCCACCGGACTGGCCATCGCCAGCATGACCCTCGCCAGCATCTTCCTCTGCTTTGCCCTCGTCATCTCCGCCGGGACCCCCAGTCAGGCTTATCTGGCCGAGCGACTTATGGCGGGCGGGGATATCGTCATCATGCCTTTTGCCATGGCCGGGGCTGGGGGAGGGGGGGCCGGGACGGCCGAAATGGCCTGGCGTCCCTGGAGCCTCGAGACGCCGGGCTTCTACGGCGACCTCTTCCCGGACGCGTTCGACGGTCGTCTGGTCTCGGCTGAGCCCATGGACGCTACTGCTGTAGACCATCTCCTGGCCGACCTCAATCGAGCTGCCTCCGGCATCCATGGGGCTGTCGTCCATCCGGTATACGAGATGCCAATCGTCCTCCACTTGGGCGGGAAGGCGATTTGGGCGACGATTCGGACCAGGCATACTGGCTTGGATGATCGGCTCGGGCTCAAGCATTTCATCATCGCCGGGCGTCCTCTCAGCGGCGACGACGATGGACAACTCTCGGCCCTGATTGATGCGTTCAGGCTTCAAATCGACACACCAAACGCCGAGACTGTCGGCTACGATCGATTCAACGGGGAGTGGGCCTACGTCTATCGAGGACGTCCGCAGATGATCGATGAACCGCCGCCCAGCGAGGGATCCACCATTGACGTCGAACTCCCAAGAGCGTCCGTCTCGGGCAATATCGCCACCTTCAACTATGAGGAGACTGTCCCAGTAGATGTCAAGGTTGTCGGGGAGTATCGCCTTCAGACCGGGGAGTGGAACTGGATATCAAGTGAACTGAGAGTTGATGGCTACCGTGGGAGACTGGGCGCAAAGCCTCCCAAGTTCCATGGGGAGATCACCGTTGAACCCGCCGTTTGGAGTTCTCCACTTGTCTTCGTTACCCAGGCCACATTCATGGACCTGGCGGCCAAGGCGGGTTGGGCTGAGCCGCGGCCGTCTTACTGGACCATCCAGCTACCCAACACCTTGGCCAGCAGGGACCTGGCACGCGAGCTGCAGGCGAAGTTGCCGAACGCGACAGTGGCGGCGGTAGCGGACCTGGTTCCGGGTTCTGACGCCGCTCCTCAACCAATGGTTGCAGAACCTCGTGACCCATTCGACTACCATCTTGGCTCCAAGTTCACGCCCCCCATTCCGGCCCCCCCATCCTGGCTGAAATGGCTGGTGACGGTCCTAGCCTACACCATCGGAGGACTCCTTTTTGCTGCCAACCTCTGGATCATCCTGTCGAGGCGGTATTCGGAAGCCGCACTCCTCCGGGCCCTAGGTGCGCGCCGTTGGCAGACGTTCGCCCTTCTCGCGACGGAGGTTGTGGTTGTCGCCGGGGTAGGGGCCATGCTGGGTTGGGTCCTGACCTTGCCCCTGGTAGCCTTACAGCTAAGAGGTCTTTCAGCGGCCGCTTTTCTTGGCGTCGTTGGGCCTTTCCTCGGAACCGTCGAAGGCCTGGCCCTGCTGGTGGCCCTCCCGGCGGCGGTCGTCTTCGGCCTACGTGCGACCCAGGTCCCGCCGGCGGAGGTGATTCGCCATGGGTGAGCGGGCAAAGGTGCTTCGGCGCTGGCGCCTGGCCTGGGCCGTGCACCTGGCTTTGGCTCTGATGCTTGCGGCGGGAGTTGTCCTCTATGGGGTCTACGCCGGCTGGGTTGGCCTCCGGCTATAGGGCCAAGGTACAGGAGCTGACGCTGCCTTCAGATTTGGTCGTCCTCGCCCCTGAGTACGCATACCTCTTCGAGGTGCCGTCCTACGAGGTTGATCGGTTGGCGAACAACTGGGTGGCCACGGCTTCGACGGGTCTCGCGGAGGCCTTCAGGACAACGTGCCTTGGGCCGCAGGGGGCTCAGACCCTGTGGGGTATGGGCACTTTGAGACAGAAGAGCGTTGCCCCGGAGCTTTGGGACGCGGGCCAGGACGCAATGAGGCGGGCCCTCCCCCTTACTGAGGGGAGATGGCCCGCTGACGGGGAAGTCGTCTGGCCGGACAACGGTCGATCCGGCCGCCCGCTCCTGGGGGACGTTGTTCGCCTCTCCATCCCGGTTGGAGAGGATGGGGCCTTGGCCCAGTGGCCGGCCCGAGTCGTCGGACTCTATAAGCCAAATGACCTCATTGCGGGCCCCATCGCCTCCCGCGCCGACCTGGCCGGGCTGGTCAAGACGCGGATGGCGAACACCCTTTTCATCTGGAAGAAACACGATGGCGGCACGAGCTACTTCCCCGGTGCCGCAACGATGGAGGAGTACATCGAGGCATCCGCCCCTTCAGCGCGCGGGCCGTTCTTGCCGGGCAACGGGTCTGGGCAAACATCACCCGCGACCTCTCCCGGCGTCCCAGCGTCGCTGGCTCGGGCGTTGCCCTTCGGCTACGTCGTTGAAATGACCTTGGTCACCAGGTCAACCCCGATTGAAGTCCTGACCAGGGATGCGGAACACCGCCGATTGGCCTTGACCCCCGCGGTGATGATGCTCATCGCCCTGCTGGTGGTAAGCGTCACTACGGTGACCATCGCCCTGGTCCTGGGCAGGGCCGAGGAGTTGGGGGTCTACAAGACGTTCGGTGCCCGCGGGGCCATGGTCCGCCTTGCGATGACCCTCGAGATGCTCCTGACCATCGTGCTCGGCGCCATTGTCGGGGTCGCCGTACTTCTCATCTTGGCGAGGGTCTGGCCACCCCTCGCCGGCAAAGGGCTACCGTGGGCTCGGCTGGCCGTCCTCTGGCTTCCGGTGTTCGCCATACTCTGCGCGTGGGCTGGTCATACTGCGAAGGTGCTTTATGATTCCGCCGAGCCCAGGGCGTTGCTTAAGAAGACTGCCCAGTATGACTGGTGGGGTCTGGTGCGCATCGACCCATTCCGCGTGGAGCGATGACACCCTATGGCTCCCATTCGAGAGTTGCTGGTTCAATCCCACTACCGCAGTGTGGAAAGGCCGGTCCGGCGAGGGTTTGCCAGATCGGCTCTTTTTGTCGCTGAACGGGACCAGGTGCGGTGTCAGGAACGGGTCAGGCGCCGCTCCCGGAGCATGATCCTTCAGGACGATCCGTGTAGTCTGTCACAGCCGGTTTAGAATGACCCATTAGAGCCGGAGATAATTGACCCAACCCCGTCGAAGCGTCTTTTGGACTTGGACACTCGGGGGCCCTCAGACCATACCCCCTATGTTTCCGCCTTATGGCATCAGTAGCCAATTGACGTTCACTTGACGTTCAGTAACGGGTGGGAACGGGGTGAAGATGGGATGAAGGGGGAGAGGGCACCCGCCGGCGGACGTGCCCTCAAGCCAGCTAGAGGTAGCACCTGGGGCCTATGGGGTGCAACCGGGAGGAAAGATCTTTCGTGCCGCCCATGTCTCACATCTAAGAGGTTGGTGGTTCGATCCCACTACCGCCCACAAGCAAGAAGGCCAGGTGCGATGCGGGTTTCCGCGGCGCCTGGCCCTTTTTTGTTCCTTGCCTCGGGGGGTTCGCCGCAAATCGTCCGCTGACCTTGCCCGGCCGCGGGTCGGGGAGCAACGTGGGTGACCAAGCTGCGAATCAGTAGTTTACGGCTTTGCGGATAATCTTGCCCCTGAGCCGTTTCAAGGGGCGTTTATCGCGGACGATCAAGGAATCCAGATCACTTGGGTAATCGGTGATGACTTCATAGCCGCGGGCGGTGACCAGCACGGTGTCGGAGTGGCGAAAGCCGCCGATCTCGGGGAAGTAGATGGCTGGCTCCACGCTGATAACCATGTTCTCGCGTAGGACGTCGCCGCTGCCTGCGCTGATCCAGGGCCGTTCGTGATTACCAAGGCCGATACCGTGGCCCGTGCGATGAATGATCTTGTCGCCGCAGCCCACCGAGGCGAAGTACTCCTGAGTGGCGGCATCGATGTCATGGCCGCTCACGCCGGGCTTGACCATGCTATAGGCGATTTCCCTTGCCCTCATCATGTGGCCGAACAATTTGCGCTCCTCGGCGGTCGGGTCGCCAAGAAAGACGGTGCGCTCGCATTCTGCGGCATAGCCGTTGACTCGGTTGAAGCTCATCAGGACGATCGGCCCTTTGCCCATTTTGGTATGAAGATCCGGCACACTGTGGGGTTGTGCGCTCTTCGGTGCGGGCCAGCCTACGGTGAGAAAGCTGCAGGTGAGGTAGTCGAACTCTCCGGCGGCGATGACCCCTGTCTGCAGCTTCCTGGCGGGCATGTTGGTCTCCAGAACGGGTTGCCCTTCATATAACCCCCGGTGGACCTGGCGCATCCCCTCGTCTGTCCATCGACTCGCCAGCCTGATGGCCTGTATCTCATCCGGTGTCTTTATCAAGCGCATCTCGTCGATGACAGAGGTCGTCACCAGCTTACCGACCTTGAGCAGTTCCGCCTTGGCCACGGAAAAGGCCGCCTCGATGCCCAACACCACGTTCGTGCCCAGCAGCTGATTGAGCTTGTCGTCCCAGTTCTCACCGGCGACCGCGGGATACTCGAAATAGAATCGAATCTCGCCAAAGCTCTCGACCTTACGCATATGCTCATATTCCAGTCGCGGCACGACAAGATCGGGGCGCCCCTGCGGACGAACGATGATAAAGAACGGCCGTTCCAACGGGATGTAGGACGCTCCGGTCAGATAGTAGATAGAATCCTGCGTCGAGACGAGAAGGGCGTCAAGCCCCTCTATCGCAATCCGGCGCTGCAACTCGGCTATCCGTGCCTCATGATCGTGCTTCACCCGTTCACATCTCCTTTGGACGACATGTTTGTGCTCGGTCCGCGTCCATGGTGCCACGAATACCTCTCTCGTCACCTTCTAGCGAGGCCCTGGCAAGTCCTTCAAGTGGCTCCTTCCAGGCTAGGACGGATGAGTGGACATTGCCCAGGAGGACTCACATTCAAGAGGTTGACAGTTGATGGCGAATCAGGTGGGTAATTGGCAGGAGACCTTTCCAATATGTCGAAAGGTTGAACCAAATGAAGCGAAAGCTCTCGCGGCTGGTCCCTGGTCACGTATGGCGGTATGGCCCTTCACCTGAACCTGCCCTGGGTGTACTGAGTGGCGTCGCCGCGGGAGCGACAGGCCATCGGCAAAGAAGGGCAAAGGGGGCGGACCATTGATCGACCAGGAATTCTCCCAGGTGGTCGCGATCGTCGAGGCGTTCTGCAAGATCCTCGCCGTGCTGATTCCCAAGGTTCAGCAGGGCACGGCCAACCCGAAGGAGCAGGAGGCCTACGGGCAGGCGGTGGCCGGGCTGTCGGCCTACCGGGATCAGATGGCCGGAGCCATCGTGGAGAAGTGGGACCGGTACGGCTATCTCACCCAGATCCCAGCCAGGATCCCCGGGGGCGGACCGGCGATCATCCCGGTGCTTGAGAGCCTCCGCGATCTCGCCCGCTTTCAGATTCTGAACAACCCCGCCGGCCGACCGATCTGGGAACCGCGCCTGCAACAGATCGAGTGGGATATGCGTCGCTTTCAACAATGATGTAGGGGGGGCGGAAGTGTGAGCGTTCAGCTTCGAACCTGTCAGACCTGCCCGGACACCCGCAGTGACCGCTGTATCTTCGTCAACTGTCGGGATGCGGTGGCCATCGGACGCTGCCACTACGGCGAAGTCAACCCGCCGGTGCCCTGTCGGACCTGCAATTATCGCAACCCCGATACCGGCACTCAGGGGCTCGCTTCCCAGATTTGCACTTCCTGTATGCAGGCCGGGTTCGCCGCCTGGACCCTCGGGACCAACATCGCCACCAGACCGACTTACGTCCCCATGCGGTAGGACCCCCGCCTTAGCCCCCCATGCGGTATCCCTGCCCCGCGGGGGTGAACTGTATCACGGGCAACGCCAAGAAGCCCTTGGGAGTGGCATCCGCCGCCCGCAAGGGCTTCTTCGTTCAGGCCGTTCACCGCGCTCTATGCCCTCACCAACATCAACATCAACGAGCGGCTGCGGGAGATCGCCACGATCAAGGTGCTCGGTTTCTACGACCACGAAGTGGCCGGGTTCGTGTTGCGGGAGAATCTGGTTCTGACGGTGATCGGGGCGGCTGTCGGGCTGGTCTTCGGCACCTGGCTGGCCCGTCACGTTATCGGCACGGTCGAAGTCGATATGGTGATGTTCGGCCGGCAGATCCACCCGTTGAGCTACGCCATCGCCGCCGCCCTGACCATGGCCTTCGCCGGCCTGGTCAACCTGGTGATGTTGCGACCGTTGGCCAGGATCGACATGACCGAGGCGCTGAAGACGGCCGAGTGATCAGCCGCGGGAGTGCATCAGTTTCTGATCAACCCATCGCGCATCTCCAATACTCGATCCAGCTTGCTCGCCAGCCCACGATCGTGGGTCACCAGGACCAGGCCGGCGCCCCGGCCCCGAACAAGGGACAGCATCATCTCCATGACCGTCCGCCCGTTGTCCGAATCCAGGTTGCCGGTCGGTTCATCGGCCAGAATAAGGTCCGGGTCGGTCACCAAGGCTCTCGCTATGCACACCCTCTGCTGCTCACCGCCGGACAGCTCCCGCGGTAGGGCGGCTTTTTTGTGGCCGAGGCCAATGCGGTCGAGAAGGGCTTCCGCCTTGGTGACGGTGTCCGGCGGCCGCCGGCGCCCGATGAACCGGGTCAGCACGTTCTCCATCACCGTCAGCTCCGGCAGCAGGTAGAACTGCTGAAAGACGAAGCCCAGGCGGCCGAAGCGGAGATCCGCGGCTTCCGAGCGGTTGAGCCGGGTGACGTCACGGCCCAGGACCTGCACGGACCCCGCGTCGGCCGTCTCCAGCGTCCCGAGGATTGAGAGGAGCGTGGATTTTCCGGACCCCGAGGGGCCGACAATGGCCACCGCTTCACCGGGGGACAACTCCATGGACACTCCCTGCAGGGCAACGGTGGGTGACGCGTTCCTCGGGCGGTACGTCTTCGTGACCTCGTGGGCCGCCGCGAGCAAGCCATCAGAAGCTTGTCTCATTTTCATTCCTCCTTGATCCCTTGGGCCGGGGCGATGGCCAGGGCGGCCCGCGCGGGGGGCTGGGCGGCGAGGGCGCCGCAGACCGTCGGCACGGCGAGGGAAAGGGCCCAGACGATCCAGGCGGATGGCGGCAGCGAGGCGAAGACCCGGAAGAGGACGAGCGTCGCGGAGACGGAGCCGACCAGGCCCCCCGCCAGGCCGAGCAGGCAGCCCTCGAGGACCACGGCCGCGTAGATCGCCCGCGGCGGGGCGCCGAGCGAACCGAGGAGGCTGAGCTCCGGCGCGCGCTCCCGGACTTTCAACCAGACCGAGTCGATGGTGATGATGACGGCCATCGCCGACGCCAGGAAGACTGTCAGGTAGTGAGCCGGACCGACCTGCAAGGCCACGTACTCGCCGAGCCAGGTCAGGAAGAGCTGGCCGCGGAGGCGCAGGGCGATGTAGCCGACGACCCCGGCCAGTGCGGCCGGCGTGGCCAGGCCGGCCAGAGTCAGCAGGTTCCTCCAGGGGCGACGGCCGAGCGAGGTCAGGGTCAGGCCGAAAATCGACGCGGGGGCACGGAACCTGGGGGCCGAGCTGTCCGTTCCCTTTGACCGCAGGGTCTCGGCCGGCGAAGCCCTCATCAGCCCCATGGCTGCCGGGAGCGAGCCCATCGCGAAGAGGATGATTGGCAGGCCCGCAACCAGCAGAATCTGTCCGGGCGTCGTCCCGGCCAGGCCGCGCTCGATAAGGGTGAAGGACAGCCCGGTGACCGAGGCCAGAAGGCCGAAGAAAAGGGCCTCGCCGGTGACCACCCGCAGGATGCCGGCCGGGCGAAGGCCCAGGGCGGTCAACACGCCCAGGTCCCGGCGCCAGCCTTCGGCCGAGATGAAGCTTGTGACCAACACGAACAGGCCGGCGACGACCATGATGGCGACCACGAGGACCGAGCGGCCTAGTCTGACCTCGCGGATGAGGGCGATGCCGGCGCCCTTTTGGACCCAGGGTTGCTCAACGTAGCCGGTCCCCGGAAGCTTCAGGTGGATCGTGCGGCCGCCGGTCCGGCCCTGGAGCATGTCCTCAAGGGTCGTCATCGGGACGTCTCCTTCCCAGCCTGGCAGGTGAAGGAGCACTCGCCGGGGGGAGGAGCCGGCGGTGATGTCGGCGCGGAGGCCCGTCAGCCGGCGGATCTCGGCCGCCACCTTGTCCAGCTTGCGCTGGCTGTCTTCGGAAGCCGTGGCCGCGCCCGCGACCTTGATCCGGATGGCCGATATGGGTGCCTCTCCGGTGACGGCCTCGGCCGCTTGGATCGTGGTCAGGAACACCGGCGGCCCCGTGAACACTCCGTGGGAAACGTCCATGGGGAGGACCAGGCGCGGCGGGTTGACCGGCCGCTTGCCCTCGTCCAGCCGTTGGATGGCGGTGGGAGGACGATAGGTCTCCATGGGCAACTCGTTCAGCGGGTCCAGGGCGACATTGAGGCGGCCCGCGTCGAACAGGCCGACGACCTTGAGACTGACACGGGGACCCACCCCGCTGACCACTTCACGGGGTAAGCGCCATCTTATGCCTCCCGGTGGTCGGGCATCGTCAACCGGGAAGGCATAGGCCCCCTGGGGAACGGGTTCCAGAATTGTCGGCCAACGCTGCTGGAGCGAAGGGTCCTGCAGTTCGCGATAGACGACGGGTCCAGGCTGGCCGAGGAGGGGGCCGGTGGACCACCCATTACGGCCGTCGGTCAACCGCACCTGGTTAATCAGAAGTTGCTGAACCTGCTCCGGACTCATCGCCATGCGCAGGACGGTCGTGCCTTCGAGGCCCGCCAAGAAGTCCGCCCCACGGCTCTCGATGAGCGACAGGGGGTCCTTCCCCTCAACGGCGAGCCGCTCGACGACGACGGAACGGGTTTCGCGGACGCTGGGATTGACGCTGGCGATGACCGGAAGGACGGTGGCCGGCTCGATCGGTGGGAAACCCACTTTGACGATGGGCTGCGTCGGGTCGAGGTAAGTACCTTGCACGACGCTCTGGTCGAGAGCGACGAGGCGGGCCTCCTCAATGGGGTCAATGGCGGAGATGGGTACGGAGATGGCGGTGTTCGTTGTCAAGGTTCGCCCGCGTGGGCCAATCTCGGCCAGGCCGATGTCGCGGCGGTAGGCCAGTTTGGTACGGTCATCGCCGCGGTAGACGTAAGAAGTGAAAGTCAGCGTTTCCCCGTCGAGCCCATCGTCAACCTTGGCCGTTTCCGTGACCCTATAGACGGCCGGGCCATCCAGCGGAGCCCACGGGATGTCCGTGAGGATGATGGCCTGCCCAAGGTTGGCGATGGGCGCCGCCACGTCGACACCATCGATCTGTCTGATGGCCTGCCACTGCTCCACGGTGATCCCACCGGCCAGGTTCACCAGGGCGTTCGGCTCGATGATGCCGTATTCGTCCTCCAGCCCCGGGACCGGGTCGTTCGACCGGACCAGGATGTCGTAGGAGGTCCGCCAGCGTTGCTCGACCGTCTCCTCGATGGTCCCGGCCACCGTCTCGTGCAGGGTCAGGAGGTACCCGAGCCCGACGCTCATGACCAGGGCGCCGACAAGGAGGAGGACCAACCTTGCGCGGCGGTGCCGCCAGCTCTGGAAGATGAGAGGGATCATTCAGACCAGCTCCCCGGGGGTCATGTGAGACAAGGACGCGGCAAACAAAAGGGAGACATGCCCGCCGGCTGTCTCCAGTGCTACATTTGACCTACGATGATGGTGCTGCGGTTTCTCGCTATTGCATCAGTAATTCTACCTTGGGGCGGGTGTTTCCTTCCAGGTCCGTGTCAAGTGTCGTCGGGGAGTGGGGGGAAGGGCCCTTGCGGGGTCAGACGCTGGCAAGGAGCCTAAGAGCTACGCATGACCATCGTCCCAGCCAAGCGGTCGTACAACGTCTGCCGCATCGGGCTCACCGCCAGGCTGACCACGTTGGCCCCGATTGCAAGCCAGACAAGGGTGAACCCCACGGCATAGACCGGAGAGGACTTGTCGGCCGCGATTCATCAAGAACTGAACGCTCCAATCCTCATAATCTGATCCTCATAATTGAAAAGTGGACTTGACCCGCTTTCGTGGACAACCCTACACTTAGGGTGTAGAGAAGTCCAGAAAGGGTGGGGTCCATGCCAAGAAGTCATCCCCCGTATCCCGCTGAGTTCCGGTCTCAAGCCGTTGAGCTGGTACGAACGAGCGGTAAGTCGATCCTCGAGGTCGCGAAAGAACTGGGGATCTCGGGCGAGGGGCTGCGCCGCTGGGTTCGCCAGGCGGAGGCCGACGCCGGTCGCGGCCGGCCGGGCGACCTGACCACGGACGAGAAGGCCGAGCTGCACCGCCTGCGCCGGGAGAACAAGGTGCTGCGCGAGGAGCGCGAGATCCTAAAAAAAGCCGCGGCCTTCTTCGTGAGACTCCTGATGTCAATATCCGGGCGGAAAGACTCGAGAGCTGAGATTAGGCGGCCAGATGATGGGCCGCGAAGCGCTCCCGGGCCGCGAGGTAGCGGGACTCGTCATAGCAGTTGCGGGTCTGCCATATGGCGAAGATGATCTTGGCCCAACGGTTGGCCACGATCCGGACCGCTTCAGGATGCCGTTTCCCTGTCGCGCGATGAGCCTTATAGAGCTCCCGAGCCCAATCACAACGCTTCAAGCTGCAGCCGGCGAAGAGCTGGAATGCTTGTCTGAGAGGCTTTTTGCAGGATCGACGGAAGAGGACGGTGGACAGGGATTTGCCTGTCTGCCGGGTTACGGGGGCCGTTCCCGCATCACACTGCAGGCTGTTGAAGGTGGCGTACCGATTCCGGTCGTCACCGATCTCGGCGAGCAACCTGGCGGCCAGGTTCGGACCAGCCCCAGGAAGGCTAAGAAAGAGCTGGCCGTCAGGGTGCTCCCTCAAAAGGCGTTCAATCTCCCCATCGTAGTCATGGATGTCTCGTACGGTGGTCCTCAGCTGTGAGATTAGGTGCAGCGCCTGGCGGGTCTTGGCCCGGACCAGGTGCGGGGCGGCACCGAAATGAGGCTGCCGAAGGGCGGCAAAGATCTCGTCGGCCTTGGTTTCCCACCGGGGGTAGCGGTGGGCCTTCAGGAAGGCCCTGAGGACCTTCAGAGAGGCCTTGGCCGCGGCCCCATGCGTGGGGTACTGGGCCAGAAAGTCCAAGGCCCACGGTCGCTGAAGGTCCGGGAAGAGCCCGAGGCTTTCCGGCCAGTAAGCCTTGAGGCAGGCCATGAGCTGATTGGTCAGTCGCCGGCCCTCTTGGACCAAGGACTCCCGGTCGCGGGTGAGTTCCCGGAGTTCCCGGACCAGCACACTGTCTGGCACCAAAGGCCGGTGCAGGTGGCGGTCCGTGCGCAGGATGTCGGCCAAGAGCCAGGCGTCAAGCCGGTCGGACTTCACCCTGGCCGTGCGGGTACGTTCCCGGTAGCGGTCGACCGACTTCGGGTTGATCGGGTAGACCGTCCAGCCCTGGTCGAGAAGGAAGTCAACCAGGAGGCCGTGGTTGGTCTCCAGGGCGCAGAGGATCTCGGAACCAGGCGGTACGGCTCCCCGCACGCGGTCCCGGAGTGACTCAAGACCGGGCAGGGTGTGGGGGGTGACCAGGGAGTCCAAGGCCTTTCCAGCCTCGTCCATCAGGCACCAGTCGTGTTTCTCGTCGGCCCAGTCCACGCCAAGCAGGAAGACAGGGGCCAAAGGCAACACCTCCGTTTCAATCTGGTGCCTCCGTGGGGCAGGATGGCCTTGTCAAACGGTCAGTCCTCGAAGGACGCCTCCTGATCAATCCTTTCCCACAGGCGGCCCCGGAGCGGACGGTCTCACGAAAGCAGTCGAACCGCGAGGGAGAGTGGTCCTGACTCCGGGGCCGGCACCTGGGGAAACCCGTTCGTCCCTTGTTTTGGGATCCCTTTCTAAAGCCAATTCTAAATGACAAGGGAGAGCGAGACCCGGTGAGCCGGTACCGGTTCATCGAGGTGGAGAAGGCGAACCATGCGGTTTCGCTCATGTGCCGTGTGCTGACGGTTTCACGAGCCGGATACTACGCCTGGCGACAGCGGGGTCCGTCGCCTCGGACCCAGGAGGACGCGGCCTTGACGGAGCGCATCCGCTCCATCCACCGGGCGAGTCGGGGGACCTACGGGGTGCCCAGGGTGCGTGCCGTGCTCGCCTCGGAAGGCGCGGCGATCTCGCGGAAACGCATCGGCCGGCTGATGCGGCTGAGCGGTCTCAGCGGCGTCCGTCGTCCGCGGCGCCGGGTGCATACGACGATCGTCAACCCCGCCGCGCCAGTCGCCCCCAACCTGGTGGCCCAGAACTTCGTGGCCGAGGCTCCGAACCGGCTCTGGTTTGGGGACATCACCTATGTGCCGACCCAGGAGGGCTGGCTGTACCTGGCGACGCTCCTGGACTGCTACGCGCGGCGCGTCGTGGGCTGGTCGATGGCCGACCACCTGCGGACGGAGCTCGCCCTGAATGCCCTGGACATGGCCATACGTCGCCGTCGTCCTCGGCCGGGCGAGCTGGTGCACCACACCGACCGCGGCTGCCAGTACACCTCGACGGCCTACCAGGGCGCGCTGGCCGGCGCTGGAATCACCGCCTCGATGAGCCGGAAGGGCGAATGCCTCGACAACGCGGTGGCGGAGAGCTTCTTCGCGACGCTCAAGGCGGAGTTGATCGATGCGCGGACCTGGCGGACGCGGGCCGAGGCGGCGCAGGCGATCTTCGAATGGATTGAGGTCTTCTACAACCGCCAACGGCTACACTCCAGTCTCGGTTACTCGTCCCCCATGGAATACGAAGAACGGGTGCGAGCAGAGAAGGTAGCGTAGAAAGAACCAAGCGCAAATCTGTCTACGGAACCGGGGCAAGCCCAAAGGCGAGCTCTTTGAGGGCGGGGGGCACGCCCCGGTCGCAGAGGTAACGGGGGACAATAAGGCTTTGCACACTGAACCCTTCGCGGGACCGGACTTTGAGAAAGTAGTCCGTACCGTCGACCGCCTGGACTCGATGGACCGAGGAGGCAGAGTCGTACCGCGTTCTCCTGCATGTTGGGGAGAACATGGCTGCAGGCAGGCCACATGGCCGGCCCCTCCTCTTTTCTTGCACATTTTGGGAAAGGGCCTTTCCTTCTGCTCTACCCGGCGGAGAATCCAAATACCATGAGAAACGGGGGCAGGATGTCGGGTGCGGGAGCACGAAATGCCGCGATTGGAAGGAAGTGAGGAATCATGGCCGATGGGAACCACCCGCAGGAGTGGACGGATCTCCTACCCAAGGAGGCTGCCCGCTGGGTGCGGGAAGGGTTGATCAGCGAAGAGCAACGCGGCCGGATCGTGGGGCTGTATCCCGCCCAGCCCGGGGCCAGCCGGGACCGCACCGTGCTCATTCTCAGCATCCTCGGGAGCGTTCTCGTGGGCGCCGGAGTCATTCTCTTCTTCGCTTCCAACTGGCAGCGAATCGGGGTCGGCATCAAAGTCGCTTCTATCATCGTCGCGATTGTCGGGACGTACGCGACCGGGTACCATCTCCAGTTTCGACGGGGGGATTTCCCCCGGCTGGGGCAGGCGCTGATCCTGCTGGGCGGGCTGTCTTACGGGGCGGGAATCTGGCTGATCTCCCTCATTTACCACATGGACGGCCATTTCCCCACGGCGTTCTTCCTCTGGGGGGCCGGCCTGATTCCGGCCGCCTGGGCGACCTCATCCTACCTGATGCTCTACCTGGCGACCATCCTGATGGGCGTCTGGACGATTGCAGAAGAGGCGGCCTTCTCGACCTACAACTACTTCTTCCCGGTCGTTCTCCTGATGGGTGTGTTGCCTCTGGCCCGCCGGCTCAGGTCGGCGCTGGCAGAGGCCGGCATACTGGCCGGGCTGTCCATCTGGTTTGGCGTCAACTTCGCCCAATTCGCAATGGATGGGTTCAGCCGGGGTGCTCAGCCGTTGGGCGTTGCTCGGGTGATGCTCCTGTTTGGCGCGGCTGTCTTTGCGCTGGGCCTGGCCCGCCTGGGCGACTTCCGGGCGTACTTGGGCATCGGGGCGGTGCTCGTCCTCGGCGGCCTCTACGCATTCACGTTCCACTACTCCGGACCGTGGACGTTGGGACACGAGACGACCGCTGTGGTGCCGGGGATCTTCGTCGTACCCGGGTTCTTCGGTTCGGCCATCGTCCTGTTCCTGATCGTGACCGCCCTGGGCGCATGGCGCTATTGGCGGGAGGGTGGGGCTGAGCGCCCGTTGCTCCTGGCCGGGCTCCTGGCCGTGGTGGTGTCGCCTTTCATCGTCGGGGCACTGCCCGAAGTGCCCCGCATGATCGCCTTCAACATCGTCCTGTTCGGGGGCACGCTTGGGCTGGTGGTGCTGGGCATCCACCGGCGGAGCGAGCTGCTGGTCAACCTGGGGCTGGTCATCTTCGTCGTGCATATGCTGACCCGATATGTCGACCTGTTCTTCAAGGCGATGGACCGGTCGCTCTTCTTTATTCTCGGCGGTATCCTGCTCTTGGGCGGGGGCTGGCTGCTGGAGCGTAACCGCAGGCGCTGGCTGCGTGACGCAGGGGGTGATGTCAAATGACCAGCAGGCGTTGGTTCTGGGTCGCCGTGGCCATCCAGATCCTGGTCCTGTTCGGCCTCATCGGTTCACACCTCTACACGGTGAGCACCGGCGTGCACGTGAAGCTCAAGACCGAGTCCATGGGTGAGTATGATACGGTCCAGGGCCAGACGATTCAGGTGAACTACGAGATCGCACGTATCGACCCGGCTAAGGTGCCGGTCCAGGGCAATCCCTCCAAGCGGGGAGAGACGGTCTGGGTCACGCTGGCTACCGGCGCTGACGGATTCGCAGAGGCCGTTGCGGTCAACACCAAGAGGACGCCCGTTCAGGCCGGGCAAGTCGCCATCAAAGGGACGGTCCAGTGGGTGAACACGAGCCCGCCGGAGCCGGTCGCACCGCCGCCCGAGAAAACGCCGCCGCCCGTCACACCGGACCAGCCGGAGTACAAACCAATCCCGATCGGCCAGATCCAGATTAGCTATGGCATCGAGCGCATCGTCCTGCCCGACAACCAAGTGGATACAAGCCCCCGCCCCATGGCCGACTTGACGGCGGAAATCGCCGTGGATCGCTTCGGCCGGGCGGCGCTGACCCGGGTCTACGTGAACGGGCAGGAGATCCTGTGGCGCTGAGCATTGAGCCTCCAGTGAGTTCGTCGACCTCGACGAGGTCATGGAGGCCATCAATATGGAGCCGATGATCGGCCACAAGGATGACCTGGCGGCCAAGCCCGTGCCAGAGCAGAACGCCCTGAAGACAGTGAAGAGGGTCGTCTTCTCGCCCAGGGAAAGAAGAAGGAGCCGCCTCCCAGAGGGAGCGGCTCCTTTTGGTACGCTCGGCATGGGCATTCTTTCGGAGGTTAAAGTCCTCTGCGGAGGTTGGCGGCACCGATCGCCGCTGAAGGCAAGGTTGTTCGGGCAAGGTTGTCCTGTCTCAGTCCCTCTCGGAAGTATGCATCGATGACACCACGGCCTCGGAATATGCCCTGGTGCCGACGGCTGGCACGCCGAGCTGGCGCGCCAGGTCGGCGGTGACGACCCCTTTGGCCACGGTCGCTTCAACCCCGGCACTGACCAACCGGGCCGCCTGCCCCCAGCCCAGGTGGTCCAGGAGCATGGCGGCGGAGAGGATCAGAGAGGTGGGGTTGGCGACGTCGCTGCCGGCAAGCTCGGGCGCCGACCCATGAGTAGCCTCAAATACGGCGACCTCGTCCGACAGGTTGACCCCGGCGGCCACGCCGAGGCCGCCCGCCAGCGCCGCCACCGCGTCGCTGATATAGTCCCCGTTCAGGTTGGGGGCGACGATGACGTCATAGTCAGCCGGTCGGAGCAGGACCTGCTGGAACATGTTGTCGGCGATGCGGTCCTTGAGGATGACCGCCGGGACGGTCCCGGCCGCATCGGCCGCGGCCCCGGCCGACACCACCGTGGCCGCGTCGGCCGCGGCTTCCCGCACGAAACGCTCGGTGAACTCGCGCTCCGCCAGATCGTAACCCCATTGCCGGAAAGCGCCCTCAGTATGCTTCTGGATGTTGCCCTTGTGCATCATGGTCACGCTACGCCTCCCATTCTCCAGGGCGAAGCGCAAAGCGCGGCGGATGATCCGCTCTGAGCCGGCCCGGCTGATGGGCTTGAGACCGATCCCCGAATCGGCTCGGACCGTCACCCCGAACTCGCCGGCCAGGTAATCGATGAGCTTCCTGGCTTCCGGGGAACCCATGGCCCACTCGATGCCGGCGTAGACATCCTCGGTGTTCTCCCGGAAGATGACCATGTCCACCTTTTCCGGGTCCCTGAGGGGCGAAGGGAGTCCTCGGAACCAGCGGACCGGACGGACGCAGGCGTAAAGGTCGAGGGTCTGCCGCAAAGTCACGTTGACGCTGCGGAACCCCCCTCCGACCGGGGTGGTCAGCGGGCCCTTGATGCCGACCCGGCATTCACGCAAGGCATCCGCCGTCCACGCCGGCAGATACTCTCCGTGCTGACGGTAGGCCTTCTCTCCGGCCGCCAGTTCCCACCAGGCGATGGCCCGCCGGCCCCCATACGCCACGGCCACGGCGGCGTCAGTCACGTCTTTTGCGGCCCGCCAGATCTCGGGCCCGATGCCGTCGCCTTCGATGAACCCGACCAGCGGATGATCGGGCACGACCAGGCCGCCGTCCCTGAACCCGATCGGTTCGCCCCACTCCGGTCGGCCGGCCTCGCCGACGCGTTCGGCGGTCCGGTCAGTCACTCGCTTCCCCTCCCACTGCCAGGCGGCCGTGCTTCTTGACGTGCTCGACCAGGCCCCCGTCCTCCAACAGGCGCAACATCACGGCCGGCAAGGGTACGACGTCGAGCTCGGTCCCCTGCGTCAGGTTGCGGACGCGCCCCGCGGCCAGGTCGAGTTCGAGCTGGTCACCGGCGGAAATGCCCTCGGTGTCGCAGACAACGGCGGGCATCCCGATGTTGATGGCGTTGCGGAAGAAGATCCGGGCGAACGACTTGGCCAGCACGGCCGAGACCCCGGCCATTTTCATGATTGTCGGTGCGTGCTCCCGGCTGGAACCGAGTCCGAAATTGGACCCGGCGACGACGAAGTCGCCGGGTCTCACCCGCGAGGGGAAGGCCGGGTCGGCGTCTTCCAGGACATGTTTGGCGAACTCCGGTAAGTTTGAACGGAGGTGGTAGTACCGGCCGGGCGCGATATGGTCGGTCGAGATGTCGTCTCCGAACAGGTGAGCCCTGCCCTGCAGCTTCATTGGTCAACCTCCCGTGGGTCGGCGATGACGCCCGCCACGGCCGTCGCCGCGGCCACGGCGGGCGAGGCAAGATAGACCTTGGATTGCGGGTTTCCCATGCGACCTTCGAAATTGCGGTTGGTGGTCGAAACGCAGACCTCCCCGTCGCCGAGGATGCCCAGGTGGATGCCGGCGCAGGGCCCGCACCCCGGCGGCAGGACCACGGCCCCGGCGCGCACGAAGCGGGCGAGGTACCCCAGGGAATCGGCTTCGAGCCAGACGCGGCGGGAGGCCGGCTGGACGAAGAGCCGGGTCTTCGGGTTGAGTTGCCTGCCCTCAAGGATGGCGAGGACCTCGGCCAGGTCCTCCAATCGACCGTTGGTGCATGAGCCGACGAACACCTGCTGTACAGCCGTTCCCTTGACCTTCCCGATGACGGCGGCGTTGTCGACCCGGTGGGGACAAGCGATGGTCGGTTCGAGTTCCCCAAGCTCGATGGTCATGGTCCGCGCGTACGTGGCGTCAGGGTCCGGGGCCAGCGGGCGCCAAGCGCCCCCGCGGCCATGTCTCTCCATGAACTCCCGGGTGACCTCGTCCGAGGGGAACAGCCCAGCCTTGGCCCCTGACTCCACGGCCATGTTGGCCAGAGTCAGACGGCCCGGCATGGGCATGTCCCGGAGCCCCTCTCCTCCGAATTCCAGGGCCTTGTAGGTGGCCCCATCGGCGCCAAGCTGTCCGATGACGTGGAGCATCAGGTCCTTGGGCCCAACGGCTCTCTGAAAGCGGCCGCGCACGATGACCCGGAAGGTCTCAGGTACCCGGAACCAGTTGTTGCCCAAGGCCATGGCCACCGCCACGTCCGTGGAGCCCATGCCCGTGCCGAAGGCTCCGAGGGCGCCGGCCATGCAGGTGTGGGAATCCGCGCCCACCACGATCTGGCCCGGCTCGGCCCAGTCCTCCGCCACCACCTGGTGACAGATGCCGTAACCGTGCTCTCGGATGACGGCGCCGCTGGAACGGGCGAACTCACGAAGGAAGACATGGTCGGTGGCCAGTTCCCGCCGCGGGCTCGGCAGGGCGTGGTCGAGGAAGATAAGGGTGCTTTCGGGCCGCCGCGGCTTGGAGAAGCCCATGGCCGTCATCTGCCGAACGGCGAGGGGCCCGGTGCCGTCCTGAATCAGGGCGATGTCCACCTCCGCGACGACGATCTCGCCCGCGCGGACCCTTTTGCCGGCATGACTTGAAAAGATTTTTTCGGCAAGAGTCTGGCCCATATCTTGTCTTCATCCCCTTTGACTCAGCAATGACGCGAAGTTTGATCCAGCCTTGAACGATGGCTTTTCTGGGCCGACGCCCCGGCGCCGCGGCTACTTGGCGACCCGCTGCTTTCCCACATACTCCTCATAGATGTAGACAAGCTCCTTGTCGAACAGGGAACGTTTCAGTTCCACGGCGGCAGCCCTGACCCGCTTGAGGATCTCCTCCGCGTCTGTGTCCGTCAGGCTGATGCCATATTCGACGAACTTGGCCTTGATGGAGGCCGTGCCGGAATGCTTGCCGATGACGATCTGCCGCTCAAGCCCGACTTCCTCGGGCCTGAAGACTTCATACGTCAAAGGGTTCTTCAAGGCCCCGTCGGCGTGGATGCCCGATTCGTGGGCAAACATGTTGCTGCCGACGATGGCTTTCGACACATGCAGCGGTCTGCCGGCCGCCCGGGCCACGTATTCGGCCACCTCCCGGAATCGCTCGGTCTTAAACTCCAGGTTGGTGTCCATCAGGTACTTCAAGGCCATGATCACTTCTTCCAGGGCGGCGTTGCCGGCCCGTTCGCCCAGACCGATCACGGTCACGCCCGCGTAGGTGGCGCCGGCCCTGATCCCCGCGAACGTGTTGGCGGTGGCCATCCCGAAGTCGTTGTGCATGTGCATCTCGATGGCGATCCCGACGGTCTCGATCAGCGTTCGGATCCTATCGTAAGTGCCGAACGGCTCCATTGTTCCGACCGTGTCGCAGTAGCGCAAGCGATCCGCACCCGCGTTCCGTGCTTCGATGGCGAATCGGATCAGGAAGTCCATGTCAGTACGCGACGCATCTTCCGCATTGACGGAAACATACACATTGTGTTTCTTGGCGAACTCGGTGGCCTTCACCATATCACGCAGGACCTGTTCCCTGGTGCTGCGGAGCTTGTGCGTGATGTGAATATCGGAAGTGGAGATAGAGATGGCCACCGCGTCCACCCCACAGTCGAGTGAGTGTTGGACATCCGAAATGACCGCCCGGTTCCAACCCATGATGCTGGCCCGCAGGCCGGCATCGACGATGTCTTTGACAACCTTCTTCTCGTCTCCGCCCATCACAGGAATGCCCGCCTCAATCTGCTGAACGCCTATTTCGTCCAGCATTCTAGCGATTCGAAGCTTCTCGCCGTTGGCGAAGACCACGCCCGCGGTCTGCTCACCGTCGCGCAGCGTGGTGTCAACGACTGTAATCCGCTTGTTCATAGCATTTCACTCCTCAACTTGAATGGCCGCATCCTTCCGCCCAACGACCAGCCGCCCGCCGGTGTTGGAAATGAGGTGTCCAGATGTGCTTTTGAAGTCAAATACTATTCAATGCTCCTCGGCGAACTCCTTCTCGAAAAAATGAAAAGAAGTGTATATTTATACACGGGCTGCGGGCGGGCCTTCCTTCAGCCGATTCCGGTGCGAACGGACACAAGCGGACACGGGGACAAAGCGGACACGGGGACAAAAGCGGACACGGTGGACAGGCGGACACGGTGGGCTTGACACGGGGCTTGCGATTGGGTAAAGTAAGGGCTAATCAGCATCCAGGCCATGACGAGGAAGAGTAGCCGGGCCGTGCCGCCACAGAGAAGGGGTCCGATGGCTGAGAGACCGGACCTCCGCCGTTAGCCGGAGGGAGGTGTGATCGCACCTCACTGAGAGCGGCCGCGGCCTTTGGCGCGGCAAATCGGGTGGTAACGCGGGAGCCAATGGTCGGCCCCCGCCCCAGGATTGGGGCGGGGGCCTGTGTCTAAAGGGAGGCAATGGGTCCAAGGGGGTTACCAGATGCCGGCAGTCACTGTTTACGACACCACCTTGCGCGACGGAGCCCAGCGGGCGGGGCTCTCCTTCAGCGTCGCCGACAAGCTCAGAATCGCCAGGAGGCTTGACGCTCTCGGCCTTCCCTATATCGAAGGGGGCTGGCCCGGATCGAACCCAAAGGACGTGCGGTTCTTCGCCGAGCTGAAGCGGCATCCCCTGCGGCAGGCCAGGGCGGTGGCTTTCAGCAGCACCAGGAAAGCGGCGACAACCGTCGAGGCTGACCCGACCCTGCGGGCCCTCCTCGAAGCGGAGACCCCGGCGGTGGCCGTCTTCGGCAAGAGCTGGGATTACCACGCCATCACGGCCCTCGGCACCGACCTCGAGGAGAACCTCCGGATGATCAGCGAGTCGGTGGCTTATCTTCGCCGCCTCGGTCGCGAGGTTATTTTTGACGCGGAGCATTTCTTTGACGGGTTGCGGGCCAACCCGGAGTATGCCTGGGCCACTTTGCGGGCTGCCGCCGACGCCGGAGCGGACTGGCTCGTCCTGTGCGACACCAATGGGGGCAGCCTTCCGCGGGTGTCGGCCGAGGCGGTCAGGGAAGCCGCCCGGCGCTTCCCGGGACGGCGGCTGGGCATCCACGCGCACGACGACGGAGGGTTGGCTGTGGCCAACACCCTGGCCGCCGTGGAGGCCGGGGCCGTGATGGTCCAGGGAACGATCAATGGCTACGGCGAACGCTGCGGCAACGCCAACCTCTGCACGGTCATCGCCGACCTGGAACTGAAGCTGGGACGGCCCTGTCTCCCGCCGGGGCGGTTGGCCGAACTGACCGCGATCAGCCACTACGTCAGCGAGTTGGCCAACCTCCCGTCCGCGGACGCCCAGCCGTATGTGGGTCGCAACGCCTTTTCCCACAAGGGCGGGGTGCACGTCAGCGCTCTGGCCAAGGATCCTCACCTCTATGAGCACGTGGAACCCGGGAGTGTGGGCAACGAACGTCACGTGCTCGTGTCCGAGCTGGCCGGTCGCTCAAACCTCCAATACCGGTTCAACGGCAGTCTCAGTCCCGCCAAGGCCGCATCCCTTCTCGAGCTGGTCAAGGCGCGGGAACTGGAGGGCTACCAGTACGAGGGGGCGGAGGCTTCTCTCCAGTTGCTCGTCCGCGACGGCGTCGCCCCCTTCGAACTCCTCGGCCTGCGCGTCCTGATTTCCGGTGGCGGGGAGGCGGGGACCAGCATCGAGGCCAGTATCAAGCTGAGGATCGGTGAGAAAGTGGTCCATACCGCGGCCGAGGGTAACGGCCCAGTCAACGCCCTCGACTCGGCCCTCCGCAAGGCCCTCATCGAAGTTCACCCCGAGGTGACCAGGGTCCGATTGACCGACTACAAGGTCCGGGTCCTGGAGGGTTCCGACGGTACCGGGGCGCGGGTCCGCGTTCTCATCGAGAGCAGTGACGGGGAACGGGTCTGGGGCACGGTCGGCGTCTCCCCCAACATCATCGAGGCTTCCTGGCAGGCACTGGCGGACAGCCTCGTCTATTATCTGACCAGAGATGAAGGTCCGTCGCTACCGGCGTGAGCGCGTTCTTCCTGACCCCGAGCTTCACTTCGAACAAATAAGCCAGGCCCCCGGTGGGCCTGGCTTTCTCATCTCGATTATGTGAACCCCTGGGCCCGCGGGCAAAGGCCACGTGCATCCGCACCCCGATGGCCAGGGCGTCCTCATCCACGGTGAACCTTGGGTGGTGGTTCGCATAGACGGCGCCCTTGGCGGCGTTACCCGCGCCGATGGCGGCGAAGGCCGCGGGGACGCGGGAAGCGAAGAAGGCGAAGTCCTCGCTGCCCATGATCGGATCATGGCTGACCAGCGCGGCGTCGCCGAACTCTTTCCGGGCGACGTCGTCGGCCAACTTCGCCAGGTCGGCGTCGTTGATGGTCGGCGGGGTCATCACCCCGTAGGCGACCTCGGCCGTGCACCGGTGGGCCTGGGCCGTCCCCTCGACGACGCGGGTCAGCTTCTCCCGCACGAGGTCGCTGGTCTCCGGCCGGA
>JAJYMC010000047.1 GCA_021787335.1 Bacillota bacterium
CAAGGTATTCGCCCACGTATGCCGAGCCCACGAGGGCGATGACGACGAGCACCCCCGCGGTCACGCGTTTCGTCTCCAGGGTGGCGATGACCGTGTTGTAGGTTACAAACCCGCCGCCGAGCAGCATAGGAACGAGGGCAAGGTCAAAACCGAGCAGATCTTTGGAACCAGGAACGAGGGCGGTAAGAATGGTCAGAAGAAGAAAGCCGGGGAAGATCCACTTGCGGTATCGAGTGACAAAACCACGGGCCGTCTCGCGAGCCCGCGCATGCTCGGCTTGAGCTTCCACTATGCCGTGATGGCCTTCGTGCATGGGCTCGTGCCCCCTTCAGATTGGACGTCAGATGAACCGCCAGACGAGAAAGATAACGACCAGGACCACGACCACAGCCCCAGCCACAACCTTGACCCAGAGATCCGTCGGTCGCGTCTTCGCCGGGCTCTCACAGGTCTCGCAGCTAATCGGATCGTCGTGCGTATGCACCGCGCTGTCATCATGGTCGTGGGGATCGGCATGACCGTGCTCGTGGGAATGCGGGTGCTGATGGTCATGCGTTCCCGCGTGAGGGTGCGGGGTGTGGGGGGCGTTCTTGACCTTCTTCGGGTCCTCAAGAATACCGTGGTGGCCCTCGTGCATTCTTTGCCTACCTCCCTGGGCTATCGCCCGTAGTGTGATAGTGCTTCTTTCAGTTCAGCCAAGAGCTTCGCGGAATCTTCCGGTCGGGCCCCAATGATGCAGTGGTCGAGGTGGTCTTCCAGGACAGCCTGCCCCACCTTCCGAAGGGCGGCTTGCACGGCGGCAATCTGCAGAAGGATGTCGGAGCACGGCTTGCCATCTTCGGACATCCGCTTGATTCCCTTGACGTGACCTTCGATTCTGGCTAGCCGCTTGATCACATCGGCGCTCTGCGGATGGTCTCGCATGGCATAACCCTCCTTTTTGTATCCCATCCCAGGGGAGGGGATGCAAGACTGATTGTAATTACCCTGTCTCAGCCTGTCAAGGCTTCATCTTGGTTGGGCGATCGCGAGCCCTTGACACCTGGGCTGTACGGCGTGCTATAATTCTCGGCAATACACCATTGCAGGCAAAGGAGCAGGCCGTGAAAATGGCGGGAGCGTCCCCCAAACAGGCAAAGGCGTCGCGAACAAAGGCGCCGCGCGCGACGTCGCCACGCAAGCCCGTCGCCTATCAGGGCGAGCCGGGCGCCAACAGCGAGGACGCCGTGGCCATATGCTTCGGCGAGACCGCCATGCTGCCGTGCCGGACGCTGGCCGACGCCTTCGCCGCCGTCCAGTCTGGCCGGGCGCGGGCGGCCGTCGTCCCGGTCGAGAACTCGACGGCCGGCAGCATCGTCGAGACCTACGACCTGCTGCGCAGTTCGGGCCTGGTCGTTGCCGGTGAGGTCCTTTGGCCGGTCGACCATTGCCTGGTGGCCCTGCCCGGGCAGACCCTGAAGGACATCACGCAGGTCTACTCTCACCCGCAGGCCCTCGCCCAGTGTGACACGTTCCTCCGCGAGCACCGCCTCGAACCGGTGGCCGCCGCCGATACGGCCGGCAGCGCCCGGTTGCTCAAAGAACGCGGGCTGCGCGGGGCCGCCGCTATCTCCAGCCGTCGCGCGGCCGTCCTCTACGGCCTGGACGTCCTGGCCGAGAAGATCCAGGCGACGCGGAACAACATCACCCGCTTCTTCGTCATCGCCCGGAAACCGGCGCCCCGTGGCCCGCGGAACAAGACGGCCATCGTCATCGCAACGCCGAACCGGCCCGGCGCCCTCTACTGGTGCCTGGGCGCGCTGGCCTGCCGCTCGATCAACCTGACCAAACTCGAGGCTCGCCCGAGCCGCGAACACCCGTGGGAGTATGTCTTCTACGCGGAGTTCGAGGGCCACGCCGACGACCCGGAGGTCGACTCGGCCCTCCGCGACCTGGCCACCAAGGCCTCGGAGGTCAGGGTCCTCGGCTCCTTCCCGGCCGCCGCGGAGATTTCCGGCGCCGCGGAAAGCTCGGACGCGGAATCACGCCTCACGAAAAAATCTTGTCCACCAAAGAGGAATACCCGAAGCCGCCGCGAATAAACGTTCTTCAATACCATAAAGTGAAGCCGGTAGCTGGGCGCAGAAACAACCGCGCCGGCGACCGGTACATGGAAGTGAGCCTAGGGTTCCGCGCTCCGGCGGGGCAGAGAAACCGTTTCTGCGGTCTGGACCAAGCGGCTCAACCGGTGATCGTCGCGTACAGGGGCGAGTCCCTTCCGCGGCCGATCAGCGGCACACCGTGGGTAGAAAAGACCCTCGAGAAGTTCCTCACAGGAATTGTTCTCGGGGTCTTTTTGTATTCCCGGACCTGGGGGTGAGCACATGAGGCAAGTAATCGCCGTCCTCGTTCAGAACACGCCGGGCGTCCTCGCCCGGATCGCCGGGCTCTTCGCCCGGCGGGGGTTCAACATCGAGAGCCTGGCCGTGGGGGTCACCGAGGACCCGACCATCTCGCGGATGACCATCACCTACGAAGGTGACGCCCGCGTCCAGGAACAGGTCTCCAAGCAACTCAACAAGCTCATCGACATCCGCAAGGTCTCCGATCTGTCCCCGCCGGCCATGCTGGCCCGTGAGCTGGCGATGATCAAGGTCCACGCCGAGGGCGCGCGCCGTGAGCAGATCGTCCAGCTGGTCAACCTCTTCCGGGCCAAGGTCATCGACGTCAACCGCCGCTCGGTGGTCGTCGAGGTCTCGGGGGACCGCGACAAGGTGGACGCGCTCCTGGCCCTCCTCCGCGAGTTCGGGGTGATGGAAGTGGCGAGGACCGGCCAGATCGCCATGGAGCGCGGCACCAACGTGACCGCGCTGCCGGGCCGGCGAGAGGCCGTCAATGGATTGTCCGCACGTGATTTGCCGATGCCCGAGCCGACGGCGGGCCTGACCACACTCAAAAGGGGGATTCAGCAATGAACCGAGTCTATTACGACAAGGATGCCGATCTCAACCTGCTCAATGGCAAGAAGGTCGCGGTCATCGGCTACGGTAGCCAGGGCCACGCCCAGGCGCAGAACCTCCACGACAGCGGGGTCGACGTCGTCGTCGGCCTCCGCCCGACCAGCCCGCGCTGGGAGCAGGTCAAGAAGGACGGGCTGAAGGTGGCCGCCACGGCCGAGGCCGCGGCCCAGGCCGACATCATCGTCATCCTGATGCAGGATGACAAGCACGCCGAGGTCTTCGAGCGCGACCTGAAGCCGGCCCTGACCAAGGGCAAGGCGCTGGTCGTCTCGCACGGGTTCACCGTCCTCTACAACCAGGTCGTCCCGCCCCAGGACGTGGACGTCTTCATGATCGCCCCCAAGAGCCCCGGGCATCTCCTCCGCCGCATGTACGTCGACGGCGCCGGCGTCCCCGGGCTTCTTGCCGTCTATCAAGACTCCACCGGCAAGGCCAAGGACCTCGCTCTGGCCTATGCCCGCGGCATCGGCTGCACCCGGGCCGGGGTCATCGAGACGACCTTCCGCGAGGAGACCGAGACCGACCTCTTCGGTGAGCAGGCCGTGTTGTGCGGCGGGGTGACCGCCCTCATCAAGGGCGGGTTCGAGACCCTCACCGAGGCCGGTTATCAGCCTGAGATCGCCTACTTCGAGTGCCTCAACGAGCTGAAGCTCATCGTCGACCTCATCTACGAGGGCGGCATGACCTGGATGCGCTATTCGGTCAGCGACACGGCCGAGTACGGCGACTACTCGCGCGGCCCGCGGATCATCAGCGACGCGGTGAAGGCCGAGATGAAGCAGATCCTCAAGGAAGTGCAGTCCGGCCAGTTCGCCCGGGAGTGGATCCTCGAGAACAAGGCCGGGCGGCCCGCCTACACGTCCGTCAAGCGGCAAGAGGCCGAACACCCCATCGAGAAGGTGGGGGCCGAGCTGCGGGCGATGATGCCCTGGCTGAAGCAAGTACGGAAGGGGTGAGCGGCTTGTCCGAGCCCGCTCATGTGGCCGCCGGCGGGCCGGCCGTGGCGGCCGACAAGCCCGCGCCGGCCCGCGTGGTCATCTTCGATACAACCTTGCGCGATGGGGAGCAGTCACCGGGCGTCGCCCTGACGGTGGCCGAGAAGCTCGAGGTCGCCCGGCAACTGGTCCGGTTGGGCGTCGACGTCATCGAGGCCGGCTTCCCCATCTCCTCGCCCGGCGACTTCGCGGCCGTGAAGGCCGTGGCCGACGAGGTCCGCGGGGTGACCGTGGCGGCCCTCGCCCGGACCGGCCGGGCCGACGTCGAGCGGGCCTGGGAGGCCGTCCGCGGGGCTGAGCGGCCCCGCATCCATATCTTCATCGCCACTTCCGAGATTCACATGGTCCACAAGCTCGGGATGACTTCGGATGAGGTCGTCCGGGAAACCCGTGAATCGGTGTCCCTCGCCGCCTCGCTGGGGGCCGAGGTCGAGTTCTCGGCCGAAGACGCCACCCGGTCCGACCCGGAATTCCTGGTCCGCGTCTTCAGCGAAGCGGCCCGGGCCGGGGCGACGGTCCTCAATGTGCCCGATACGGTCGGCTACACCACCCCGCGTGAGTACGCGGCCCTCATCCGGATGCTCCGGGAGCGGGTCGAGGACGCGGATGGCCGGGGCCGGCCGGGCGGCCCGTTGTGCTTCAGCGTCCATTGTCATGACGACCTGGGCCTGGCCACCGCCAACTCCCTGGCGGCCGTCGAGGCCGGGGCGTCCCAGGTCGAGTGTACCGTCAACGGCATCGGCGAGCGGGCCGGCAACACCTCCCTCGAAGAGGTGATCATGGCCCTGCGGACCAGGCGCGGCCTGTATGCCAGGACGACCGGGATCGACCCCCGGCAGATCACCCGGACCAGCCACCTCGTCAGCCGGCTGACCGGGATGAAGGTCCAGCCGAACAAGGCCATCGTCGGGGCCAACGCCTTCGCCCACCAGTCGGGCATCCACCAGGACGGGGTCCTCAAGAACCCACTCACCTACGAGATCATGCGGCCCGAAGACGTGGGCCTGGCGGCCAACTCCATCGTCCTCGGGAAGCTGTCCGGCCGGCACGCCCTGGCGACCCATCTGGCCAGACTCGGCTACGAGCTGGACGAGGAGCGCCTGAAGGCGGTCTTCGCCCGTTTCAAGGCCCTGGCCGACAAGAAGAAAGAGGTCCGCGACCTGGACCTGATGGCCCTGGTCGAGGAGGAGGCCGTCGGCCCGGACGGCGGCCAGCAGGACCGCTGGACCCTCGAAGAACTCCAGGTGGTCTCGGGGAGCAAGGTCATCCCGACGGCCACCGTCCTCCTGAGCTCCCCCACCGGCCCCCGCAAGGAGGCTTGCTCGGGCCTCGGCCCGGTGGACGCGGCCTTCGCGGCCATCGCCCGGGCCGCCGGGTGCGCCCCGACGCTCCTCGAGTATGACCTCCGGGCCGTCACCAGCGGCCAGGACGCGCTTGGCGAGGTCGTCCTGCGACTCGGCCTCGACGGGCAGAACGCCCTCGGCCGCGGGGTCAGCACCGACGTCATCGAAGCCAGCGCCCGCGCCTACGTGGTGGCCTTGAACAAGCTGAAGCCAGGCGAAAGGGGGGATCTCGTTGCCAGGGAAGCCGTCGGGTCTGACTCTGACTGAACGCATCCTCAGCCGGGCCGCCGGGCGCGAGGTCCGTGCCGGCGAACTGATCGAGGTCCCGGTCGACCTGATCCTGGCCAATGACATCACCGGGCCGGTCGCCTTCAAGGAGTTTGGCCGCCTGGGCGGCGTCCCCGTGGCCGACCCGGACCGGGTCGTGCTGGTGGCCGACCATTTCGTCCCGAACAAGGACATCGCCTCGGCTGAACTGGCCAAGTCGCTGCGGGAGTTCGCCGCGGCCCACGGCATCGACAAGTGCTACGACCCCGGGCGGGGCGGCATCGAACACGCCCTCCTGCCGGAGGCCGGCCTCGTCGGCCCGGGTCAGGTCATCATCGGCGGCGACTCGCACACCTGCACTTACGGCGCCCTGGGGGCCTTCGCCACCGGTGTCGGCAGCACCGACGTGGCCGCGGCGATGGCCACCGGACTGGCCTGGTTCAAGGTCCCGGAGACCCTCCGCGTCACCCTGACCGGGCAAACCGGCCCCTGGGTCGGCGCCAAGGACCTGGCCCTGGCGGTCTTGGCCAGGCTGGGCGTGGAAAGGGCCAACTACATGGCCGTCGAGTACGACGGCGAGTCCATCGCCGCCCTGTCCGTCGAGGGCCGCCTGACCCTCTGCAACCTCGGCATCGAGATGGGCGCCAAGAACGCCATCGTCGCCCCGGACGCGAAGACCGTCGAGTACGTGGCCGAACGGGCGAGGGTGAACGGTCGGGGCGCGGGAGCCACCGGCGTGGGCACCGGCGCGGGAGCGCCCACCACGGGTGGCCTGCGCGCCGACGGCCTGCGCGCCGACGGCCTGCGCGCCGACCCCGACGCCGTCTACGCCGGCAGCGTCGCCATCGACGCCTCGACCATCGAGCCGATGGTCGCCCTGCCGCACCTGCCCTCCAACGGGCGGGCGGCGGCCAAGGCCGGCGACGTCCCCATCGACCAGGTGGTCATCGGCTCGTGCACCAACGGCCGGCTGGAGGACCTCCGCGAGGCCGCCCGCGTCCTGCGTGGGCGCCGGGTCCATCCGCGGGTCCGCTGCCTCATCATTCCGGCCACCCAGGAGGTCTACCTGAGGGCCGCCCGTGAGGGCCTGCTCGAGGCCTTCGTCGAGGCCGGCGCCGCCGTCAGCGCGCCGACCTGCGGCCCCTGCCTGGGCGGGCACATGGGCGTCCTGGCCTCCGGCGAACGCTGCGTGGCCACGACCAACCGCAACTTCGTCGGCCGGATGGGTCACCCCTCGAGCGAGGTCTACCTCGCCGGGCCGGCCGTGGCCGCCGCGTCGGCGGTGGCCGGTCGCGTGGCCGACCCACGGGAGGTGGTCGCATGAGCGCGAAGCAAGCATCCAAGCAAGCATTGACGGGCACCGGCGCCGCCGGAACCGGGCCCCTCCTCGAGGGCCGCACCTGGCGCTACGGCGACAACGTCGACACCGACGTGATAATCCCGGCCCGCTACCTGAACTCGATCGACCCGGCCGAGCTTGGCCGGCACTGTCTTGAAGACCTCGACCCCGGTTTCGCCGCCGCGGTCCGCCCGGGCGACATCATCGTCGCCGGTCGCAACTTCGGCTGCGGCAGCTCCCGCGAGCACGCCCCGCTGGCCATCAAAGCGGCCGGCGTGGGGGTCGTCATCGCCGCCTCGTTCGCCCGGATCTTCTTTCGGAACGCCGTCAACATCGGCCTACCCATCGTCGAGTCGCCGGAGGCCGCGGCGGCCATCCATGGCGGCCGGCGCGTGTCGGTCGACCTCACCGGGGGCCTCATCCGCGATCTCGGCAGCGCGGAGACCTGGACGGTGCGTCCTCTCCCGCCCTTCGTCCTGCGCATCGTCCAATCCGGCGGGCTCATCAACCTGATCAAGGAACGTCACACCGACCGGGCCTGAGGGCCCAGACCAAGAAGGGGGTGCAGAAGATGATCGCCGTGCTTCCCGGGGACGGGATCGGCCCTGAGGTGACGAGAGAGGCGGTCCGGGCCCTGAAGGCCGCGGCCGCCACGACCGGCGCCACCCTGAAGTTCGAGGAGCTGCCCTTCGGCGGGCGGGCCATCGACGAGACCGGCGTCCCCCTGCCCGACGAGACCCTGGAAGCCTGTCGCCGTTCCCACGCCGTCCTCATGGGGGCGGTCGGCGGGCCCAAGTGGGACGCCCTGCCCCCCGAGGTCAGGCCGGAGCGCGGGCTCCTGGGCATCCGGGAAGGGCTCGGCACCTTCGCCAACCTGCGTCCCGTACGGCTGCCACCGGCCATGAGCCTGACCTCCCCGCTGCGCGACGACCTCGTCGCGGGCGGCTTCGATGTCCTCGTCGTCCGCGAACTCACCGGGGGTCTCTACTACGGAGACAAGCGGCGGTGGGAGGAGGGCGGCGCGGAGAGGGCCATGGACGTCATGTCCTACACCGCCCCGCAGGTCGAACGGCTGGCCCGGGTGGCCTTCGCCCTCGCCCGGTCGCGTTCGGGCCGCCTGACCTCGGTCGACAAGGCCAACGTCCTCGTCACTTCGCGCCTTTGGCGGGACGTCGTCAACGCGGTGGCCAGCGACTACCCCGACGTCCGGTTGGAGCACATGTACGTCGACAACTGCGCCCACCTGATGGTCCGCGACCCGCGGCGCTTCGACGTCATCCTGACCGAGAACACCTTCGGCGACATCCTCAGCGACCTTGGCGGCGGTCTCGTCGGCAGCCTGGGGCTGTTGCCCTCGGCCAGCCTCGGCGAAGGCGGGCCGGGCATCTACGAGCCGGTCCACGGCTCGGCCCCGGACATCGCCGGCCGCGGCGTCGCCAACCCCGCCGGGGCCATCCTCTCCGCGGCCATGCTGGCCCGCTTCTCCCTGGGCCGCGAGGACATGGCCGGCCTCATCGAGGACGCCGTCTGGCGGACCCTCGCCGAGGCCCGACCGGCCGACCTCGTACCCGCCGTGGGCGGCTCGGGGGACGGCGGTCCGAGCGAAGGGCGCAAGGGCGGCCAAGGGGGCAAGGACGGCGCCGGTGCCGGACAGGCCCGTCCCGTCTCGACCCAGGACTTCGGATCTCTCGTCGAACAGGCCATCCTTGACGACGGGGCGGAAGCAGGGGCCGGCGGCGCCGGAGCCCGAGATGGTATCAAGGGCCGAAGCCGCGCCAAGGGCCGCGCCGGCTCCGTTGCCAACGCGTCTCGTCATCGTGAACCGATCACCCGTAACCGGCACGGGTTCGAATGGCCGGTGGCTGAAGGGAGGTTCCAGTGGTGAGCATCCAGGTCTATATCGACGGCGTCTATTACCCGAAGGAACAGGCCAAGGTCTCGGTCTTCGACCACGGTTTCCTCTACGGCGACGGTATCTTCGAAGGCATCCGGGCCTACAACGGCCGGGTGTGGAAGCTGGCCGAGCACGTCAAGCGCCTCTATGAAGGCTGCAAGGCGATCATGCTCCAGTTGCCCGTCACCCCGGCCGAGATGACCGAGGTCGTCCTGGAGACCCTGCGCCGCAACAACCTCAGCGAGGCCTACATCCGCGTGGTCGTCTCCCGCGGGGCCGGCGACCTCGGGCTCGACCCACGGAAGTGCCCCAAGCCGAGCGTGGTCGTGATCGCCGACAAGATCAGCCTCTTCCCGCAGGAACTCTATGACAAGGGCCTCCGGGTGGTCACCGTGGCCACGCGCCGGAACAGCAACGAGGCCCTCAACCCGCGGATGAAGTCGCTGAACTACCTGAACAACATCATGGCCAAGATCGAGGCCAACAACCTCGGCTATCCCGAGGTCCTCATGCTCAACAACGAGGGCTACGTGACCGAGGGGACCGGCGACAACGTCTTCATTGTCAAGAACGGCGAGCTCCTGACGCCGCCCAAGACGGCCGGTATCCTCGAGGGCATCACCCGCGCGACCATCCTGCGCGTGGCCGGCCAGCTGGGCATCCCCAGCCGCGAGACCCTCTTCAACCGGCACGACGTCTACACCGCCGAGGAGTGCTTCCTCACCGGCACCGCGGCCGAAGCCATCCCCGTGGTCGAGGCCGACAGCCGGAGCATCGGCGACGGCCTCCCCGGACCCATCACCAAGCGACTCATCAAGGGCTTCCGCGACCTGACCCGGGTCGAGGGCACTCCCATCTGGGCCGACGGCGCCGCGGCCGACGCGGCTTCAGCCAAGGCCTCCGCCAGCGGCATGGGAGGCGGCGCATCCTGATGACTCCTTCGAGTTCCAAATCCTCGAGTTCCACACCCGCCAAGGCCCCGGCCGTGGGCGACCGGGCTGGGAACCTGGTCTCCCTGACCGAGGGCCTTGAGCGGGCCCCCCATCGTTCCCTCTTGCGCGCGCTGGGCCTGTCCGACTCCGAGATGAAAGGGCCGTTCATCGGCGTCGTCAGCTCGTGGTCCGAACTGGTCCCCGGCCACCTGCACCTGCGGACCCTGACCGAAGCGGTCAAGGCCGGCATCCGCTCGGCCGGCGGCGTTCCCTTCGAGTTCCCGGCCATCGGCGTCTGCGACGGGTTGGCGATGAACCACCCCGGGATGAAGTACTCGCTGGCTTCGCGGGAACTCATCGCCGATTCGGTCGAGGCGATGGTCGTCGGCCACGCCCTCCAGGCCGTGGTCCTCGTCCCCAACTGCGACAAGATCGTCCCGGCGATGCTGATGGCGGCGGCCCGTCTGAACGTGCCGGCCATCGTCCTCAGCGGCGGGCCGATGCTGGCCGGACACTACGGCGGCAAGGCTGTCGACCTGTCGACGGTCTTCGAGGCCGTCGGGGCCGTCCAGGCCGGTCGAATGGCCGAAAGCGAACTGCCCGGCCTCGAAGCGGCCGCCTGTCCGGGCTGCGGCTCGTGTTCCGGGATGTTCACCGCCAACTCCATGAATTGCCTGACCGAGGCCATCGGGATGGCCCTGCCGGGCAACGGCACCATCCCCGCCGTCTCTGCGGCCCGCGTCCGGCTGGCCAAGGAGACCGGCGCCGCCGTCGTGGCCCTGTGGAAGAGGGGGCTGCGGCCGCGCGATATCATCAACGAGACCTCGGTCAGGAACGCCCTGGCCGTCGACATGGCCCTGGGCTGCTCGACCAATACCGTGCTCCACCTCCTGGCCATCACCAGCGAGGCCGGCGTGCCGATGGACCTCAGCTGGGTCGAGGCCGTCGGGCGGCGCACCCCGCAACTCTGCCTGCTGCGCCCGGCCGGGCAGGTCCACATCGAGGACCTCGACCAGGCCGGCGGGGTCCACGAGGTCCTGGCCCGCTTGCACAAGGCCGGGCTCGTCGACGGCTCGGCGGTCACGGTCACCGGCAAGACGCTGGCCGAGAACCTGGAGGCCCGCGGGCGGCTGGGCCAGGCCGACTCGGGGTTTGCGGCCGGCGGTTCCGCGCCCGGCTTCAACGGCGCCGGCGTCGAGGTCGTCCGGCCGCTGGACCGGCCGTACTCGGTCACCGGCGGTCTGGCCATCCTCCGCGGCAACCTGGCCCCCGGCGGCGGCGTGGTCAAGGCCGGCGCGGTCCGCCCGGAGATGCTCCGCCACAAGGGCCCGGCCCGCGTCTTCGAGACCGAGGAACAGTCCATGCAGGCCATCATGGCCGGGCAGGTCCAGCCCGGCGACGTCGTCGTCATCCGTTACGAAGGCCCGAAGGGCGGCCCCGGGATGCGGGAGATGCTCTCGCCCACGGCGGCGCTGGCCGGCATGGGCCTCGATGACCGGGTCGCCCTCCTGACCGACGGTCGCTTCTCCGGCGCCACGCGCGGGGCGGCCATCGGCCACATCGTCCCCGAAGCCGCCGTCGGCGGCCCCATCGGCCTCATCGAGGACGGGGACATGATCGCCATCGACATCCCCGCCGGCCGCCTCGACCTTGAGGTCGACCAGGCCGAGCTGGCCAAGCGCCGACAGGCCTGGAAACCCCGGCCCCCGGCGACCAACAGCCCCTCCCTGCGACGCTACGCCCGGCTCGTCGGGCCGGCCTCGTCCGGCGCGACCCTGGAGGTCGGTGAGTCTTCATGAAGGTGACGGGAGCCCAAGCCCTTTTCAAAAGCCTCCTCGAGGAAGGGGTCGAGGTCATCTTCGGCTACCCCGGTGGTCAGGTCCTGACCATCTATGACGCCCTGCCCCAGTTCCCCCTGCGGCACATCCTCGTCCGGCACGAGCAGGGCGCGGTTCACGCCGCCGACGGCTACGCCCGGGCCACCGGCAAGGTCGGGGTCTGCCTGGCCACCTCGGGACCCGGCGCGACGAACCTCGTCACCGGTCTGGCCACGGCCTACATGGACTCGACCCCGCTGGTCGCCATCACCGGTCAGGTGCCGACGCCGGCCCTCGGCCGCGACGCCTTCCAGGAAGCCGATCTGACGGGCATCACGATGCCCATCACCAAGCACAACTATCTCGTCAAAGACCCGGCCGATCTGCCACGGGTGATCAAGGAAGCCTTCCACATCGCCTCGACCGGCCGGCCGGGACCGGTGCTCATCGACATCCCCAAGGACGTCCAGGTGGGCAAGCTGAGTTTCAAGTACCCGGACGCGGTCGATCTGCCCGGCTACCGACCGACCTACAATGGCCACCCGGCTCAGATCGACCAGGCCGCCAAGGCCCTGATGGAGGCCTCTCAGCCGGCCATCATCTGCGGCGGCGGGGTCATCGCCTCGGGGGCCACGACGGTCCTCCGCGAGCTGGCCGAGACCCTTCGCATCCCGGTCGCCTGCACCCTCCTTGGGCTGGGCGGCTTCCCCGCCGACCACCCGCTGTTTCTGGGGATGCTCGGGATGCACGGAACCTTCCAGGCCAACCGGGCCATCCACCGGGCCGACGTCCTCTTGGCCGTGGGCACGCGTTTCGCCGACCGGGTCACCGGCCCGACCGACCACTTCGCCCCGCAGGCCAGGATCATCCACGTGGACATCGACCCGGCCGAGATCGGCAAGAACGTCGAGGCGGCCATCCCCGTGGTCGGGGACGCCGGCCGCATCCTCTCGGGGATCCTGAAGAAGGTCACCGCGGGCCAGGCCGCCGGAGGAGCGAACGGCAGTGCCCCGGGCGGGCCGGCCGCAGGCGAGCCGCGGACGGCTTTGTGGCTGGCCCAGATCGAGGCCTGGCGGCGCCCGGCCCCGGTGGCCAAAGGCTCGGGGCTGAACCCGGCCGAGATCCTCCAGACCGCGGCGGGGATGGCCGGCAAGGACGCCATCGTCGTCACCGACGTCGGGCAGCACCAGATGTGGGCCGCCCAGCACTGGCCCCTCTCCCGCCCGCGCTCGTTCCTCAGTTCGGGCGGTCTGGGGACGATGGGCTTCGGCCTACCGGCGGCCATTGGCGCCAAGGTCGGGCGCCCGGACGCCCCGGTGGTCCTGGTCACCGGCGACGGCAGCTTCCAGATGAACATCCAGGAACTCGGCACCCTGAGCGCCGAGAATGTCGACCTGAAGATGGTCCTCTTCAACAACGGCTCCCTAGGGATGGTCCGGCAGTGGCAGGAGCTGTTCTACGGCGGCCGCCTGTCGCAGGTGACGATGAGCCACTGGCCCGACTTCGTCCAGCTGGTCAAGGCCTATGGGATCCCGGGGCAGCGGGTCGAGCGCCGGGCCGATCTGAAGCCGGCTCTCGACGACGCCCTGTCGATGCCTGGCCCCATCCTTGTGGAGTGCGTCATCGACCCGAGCGAGAAGGTCTATCCGATGGTCCCGCCCGGCAACCCGGTGACCGACATGATCATGGGGCCGGATTGAAAGGACCAGGGACGGACCGAAGCGCCAAGGCCGGGATCGAAGCGCCGATAGTGGCCCCTGGAAAGCAAGCGAGCTGCCCCGCGCGGGGCAGCTCGTTCTTTTTGCGTCTCGGGGCACCGGGGGCGGCAAGGGCTCGTCAATCGGAGCCCGGCACGCGCTTCCGCCCGACGAAGGGGACGCCGGAAAGGTTCAGGTCGCGCAGGAGGTCCCGCCAAGCAAGTTCAGGGTAGAGGGCGGCCAGGTCGTTCGCCACCGCCGGGGGAAGTCCGGCCTGGACCAGCGCGCGGCGAAAGCCGCGCTTGGCTTGGCGCCGCCAGACATAGATGCGCGGGAACAACGGCGTCAACAGGGCCAACAGCCGTAGGCCGCCGCCAAGGGACACGACCACGAGACGGACGATGGTCAGGACGCTGGGGCGCCCCCCCGACGGCCGCGCGCCTATCGATTCCATCACTCGGGTCGGCCGTGTTCACCGGAACCGGACGAGTGGATCGTGAAGTTGTGCGAGTTTGCGCCGCGCGCCTGGCGGATGGCCGAGCCCATGAACTGCTGCTGGTTGATGATGAAATCCTGGGTCAGGGACCGAACGTCGGCTTCGGGCATGCCGCTCTCCTTGAGGGTCCTGTAGAACGCGGCCACGGACTTGCCGTACTCCTGGCCGACCTCCTCGGAGTAGACGGCCTTCATGATCTTGGTGATCATCTCCGGGAGCGTATCGCTAACCGCCTTGAGCACCTTGGGAATCTGCTCGGCCATCATCTCGAGGTCTTCTTTGCGTCCCTTCTTCTCTTCGTCCATCAGTCATGTACCTCCTTATGCGGGCTGCGAGAGTCTCCGCTGTTGTCCGTGGGGTGGTCAACCGTCGGAGCCGACGGCCGGAATGACCAGCGATAGGGCTATCGACGCCAGGTTCAGGGTCAGGATGGCCGCCTCGGGGGCCTCGCCGCCGAAGCCGGCCAGAAGCGCGTCCAGGGTCGCGCGGCTCAGCTTCAGGGTTGCCTGGGCAAGGGTCTCGTGGGCGTCGGCGACGGAGACGACCTCGGAATCGGAATCCGCCGGCCGTCGCAGGCGGGCCTCCATCGCGGCCCAGAGACCGTCGGGGACAGGCGGCAGGCCGGCCACCGCCTCGTGCACAAGGCGGGCGAGCCGGTCTTGCTCCTTCCCCATCTCAGGTCCGCCCACGGTCGTCACCTCCGATGCCCGTCCGGGCAACAGTCCCACGATCGACGTCTTCGCGTTCGGGTCCGAGCCGCTCGGCCAGGCGGCGCCTGGCGTGGAAGAGCCGGCTCTTGATGGTTCCCTCCGGGACCCCGCAGACGGCGGCCATCTCGCGCGTGTCGAGGTCGGCGTAGTAGGCCAGAAACAGGACCTCGCGGTGGTCCTCGTCGAGGGAGCGGAGGGCTTCCAGCACCCAGAGGCGCTCGTCCTTGCTGGCGTCCGTCACCGCTTCGTCGGAGTCCGGACCGCCGCGGAGCAGCCCCACGCGGGCGCGGCCGCGGAGGGCCTCGCCCACCTTGTTGTGGGCAACCCCGAAGAGCCAGGTAGCGACGGACGAACGCCCTTCGAACGCGGCCGCCCCTTGCCAGACGCTCAGAAAGACCTCCTGGACGACGTCCTCCGCAGCCGCCTCGTCGCCCAGCCGGAGCACGGCATAGCGGTAAAGGCGGTCGGCATAACGGCTGTATAGAAGGCGGAACGCCTCGCGGTCCCCTTCGTTGATGAGGGCCAGCAGTTCACGGTCCGTCTTCCCCACCACCTGTCGCCTCTCCATTCGTGAGTGACGCCGGGGGCTCCTTTCGTTCACCGGGTGTAAAAAAACAGGGCCGGTTGAGCCGGCCCCGTTCCTTCGGACTTATCCTTATTGCGCCTCCAGCCTGTCACTGAAGCTGGGCCAGGAAGTTGTCGGCCAGGTGGCTGAGGAGGTCGGCCTTGGCCATCAGCAGGCCGGGGGTCAGGTTCGGGACGGTGAAGACCGCGGACATCTGCGAGATCCAGTTGGGATGGCCGAGGAGCACCGAGACCTGCTCCTCGAGGTGCTTCATGTAGTCGATTGGATAGACCTTGGCCGTCAGGAAGCACATCTGGACGAGGTAGCGAAAGGCGATCATGACCCGCTCGAGGCCGTGGAAGAGGAGGCCGCGCCTGGCCATCAGCCGGATGTTCTCGATGTTGTAGTCGAAGTCGGCTCGGACGGCCGCGAGGCGGGCCAGCCGGACGTCCTCGGGGAGGAACGGCAGGTAGCGGCGGCGCCAGTTCTCCCAATAGCCGTCGCGGTCGAAGAGGGGAACCGAGTAGACGACGTAGTTGCCGACCTCCAGCTCGAAGCCGTCCTCGCGGGGCAGGCCCGCGCCCGGCTTGAGGTCGCCGTTGGTGAAGCCCAGGTGGCACTGGAGGCCGGAGAAGATGACGGTCATCCCGGGTCCGTCTTCGTAAATCTCGTCGGCGCCGAGGGCGGCGAAGGCCTCACGGCGGCGACGGCCGCCGTCCCCCGAGCGCTCGTCGCTCGTGGCCACGTAACGTTTGAAGTCGTCGGGACGGACCATTACCGTCAGGTCCACGCACGATTCCGGCACGCCGCGGCCGCGGGCCAACGACCCCGAGAGGAGCACGGTCTGGACCCGCGGGTCCAACGCCAGTGCGCCCGTCAGGTCGCGGGCCACCTGCTCGTGACGTGGGGTCGGGTAGACGGGGGCAATCCTCATCGGCGCCCACTCCGAAGGACCGGGCACGGGTCGTCCCTCCTAACCCTTGACTCCAAACCCCGGCTCCATTAGGATGGAACCAGGCGTCGTTTACGTTAAGGTGTTATGTGATGGTAAGGAGAGATAACCATGACGGGTGACGGGCCCAAGTTCCTGACGGTCCAGGAGACGGCGCGGGCGCTGGGCGTGACCGCCAAGTCTGTCCGCGACTTCATCTCGGCCGGCGAGCTCAAGGCGAGCAAGATCGGGCAGTGGAAGATCTCCGCGCCGGACCTGGAGGCCTTCGTCGAGGCCAGGACGGCTCGGCGCCCCAGCCTGGCGGCGACCCTCGAGGTCAAGGTAACGGATCGCGCGGACCGGGTCGGCGCGCTGGCCCAGGAGGTCATCGAGCTGGTCAAGCGGGAGGGCGGCGGCTGCGACTTCACCTATCAACTCTCCGGGGGCACCGCCCTGATCCGCCTGAGCGGCGCGCCGGCGCTGCTGGAAAAGGCCCTGCGGCTGATCGGTCACTTCACCCCGACTGTCCAAAATTCGGACACCCACTTCGAGATGGCCCTCGACCGGGAATAATGACGCCGCGGCCGGGAGTGAGACCCTCACTCCCTATTTAATGCGCAGCTAGATAGCTGGGAATGAGGGTAGGCAGCCGGCCGGCGACGGCCGCGACTGGTCCCCATCGCGTGAAGCAAAGTGAGCCACCGCCTGAAAGCGGTGGCTCACCTTTTCCTCTCAGGTCGGTCTGCCTTGGGAATTCTGGCAAGGCCCTGCCAATCCCTGCTAAGGGCCGCATTATCTGGGACCACCCAGCCCCGGCGGTTGCGGCCCCGGAGCGGGTGAGGCCCCACGCCGCCCGCCACGCTTTCGGTCAGTTTGATCTCCATCACCGACAAAGCGGACCTCGATCAGGCCCGCCAAAGCTGCCCTTACCTATAGTCCTAGAGCTTTCCGCAGTCCAACCGTGATCCGCTCAAGCTCCTCGGGTATTGCCTGCTGCGAAATCCGGAACAGCAGCTGCTCCCGGGGGAACGTATAGATCTTGTTGGTCCGAACGTATGTTTCCTTCTTGAGGGTGACCCTTACGTCTAGCTCGGATCTAGGCGGCTGGCTGGTACACTTGCACGCTATGACGTCCAAAGGATCGTTGTCGTTGCTGATGATGAAGACGGGGGACCTCCGGACGTCATCTGGGCCGACCAAGAATGCGGCAAAGAAGAAATCACCCTTCTTTACCGCCTGTCGTTCATCTTCTAGAGTTTTCGGCTCACTTTTTTCGGGCGTAGTGTCGCCGGAGTTCTTGCTCATACCACTCCTTGAAGGGATCCCCCTTTTCGCGGAAATCCGCAGCATCGGAGGGGGTAAGGGCAATCGGCCTAACCTTGTCAAGACCAAGAGCCTTTTCCATCTCTTTGACCGTAGGCTCCCGCTTGACACCTGTCTTGGCCGTCTTCTTACTAACGTGGACATGGCCCGTAGCTTTCTTCTTGCTCATTATCTGGGCCTCCGCCAAGGCGCTCAAGATTACCCCTCCTTCCTCAACTAACATCGGAACAGGAGGAGAGGAAGTTTAGTCGTCCCCACATCCTATTCCTCCCATTCCACAAGAACACAGAAACGCTATTCTTGTTTGCTTTCTGAGAGTCCTGCTTTTCGACAAGGCAGGAAGAGATTTCCGCCGCGTCTATCTAGACGAAAACCAATCGCCGAAGTTTCCGTGATTGGGCATAACTGCGAGAGACTTCAGATCCGCGAATGCTGCCGGGCAACTAGGAGATAGCCGCGGCGCCGCTGTCGACGCGTCGACCGGGTACGGGCGGCGTGGCCGTGAAGGCCTCCGTGACGCGGATCGCCACCTTGCTCCCGGCGGTGGCCGCGACGACCCCCTTGATCTGATAGGCCACCGGGTCGGCCGTCAGCACGGCCACGGCCAGCTCGGTGTCGCGCCCGACGGCCGATTCGCCGTAGTGCCGGCCGAAGGCGCCGGCCCCGCCGCGCAGGCTGGTCGGGTCGATGGCCTGGATCGACAGGTCCGGGAAGACGGCCGGGAAGTCGTGGCCCCTGGTGGCGACCACCTTCAGGGCCTGCATCCGATTGACCTTCTCGAGGACCGGGGCGGGCATGACGCGGCGCTGGGCGCCGGTTGACGCGGCCCCCGGCCCCGCCCCCGCCTCATCGGCTACACGCGGGCCGCCCAGGCGATTGCCGATGAAGCCGGCGGCCACGGCCAGCGGGCTCAGGCGACCCACGGGCTCGGCCTCAACGAGGTCGGCCACCCAGACCCCGCGGACGCCCGTATAGGGGTTGTAGCGGAACAGCGGGCTCGAGCTGACCTGGTCGAAGTGCGGCCCGGTCTTGACGAACTCGCGGACCCGGGCCTGGAAGCTAAAGAACCTGAGGTCCTGGGTTATGACCAGCCCGGCCACGCGCGGGTCGGCCTCCAGGTTGTCGTGGGTCTTCCACATCAGGAACTCGCCGAAGATAACCGTCCGCGGGTCGGCCGCCTGGATCGAGAGGATGGGCACGACGTTGGGCCGGCCCTCGGCCGACCGGGTGGCCAGGAACTTCGGGGTCATGTCGCCGGCCATCATCGCTATCTGTTCCGGGGTGAGGACTTCAGCCACGGTTGCCGCCCCCTTCGTCGTCCTCCGGCCGGAAGCGGCCGGAGATGTGTATGTCAGCGAGGCCTTCGGCTTCCATGACCGCCCTGAACCGGTCGAGGGACGAGCGCCGGCAGAGGGCCAGCCCCGCCAAGGGGTAGGTCAGGCCCATGCGGGCATAGTCGGCCTCGGCGAGGCTGTTGTAGGCCAGGAGGTCGATGCGCCCGCCGCCCGCCCCGCGCCCTTCCCCGCCCTGTTTCCGCCCCATCTGGGGCAGCCTCTGGCGGATGAACCGGGCGATGGCCCGGGCGTTCTCCTCGTCGTCGGTGCAGCCGGGGATGACCGGCACGCGCACCCAGGTTGGCACGCCCGCCGCGCCCAGCCGTGCGGCGTTCTCATCGATGAGGCCCAGGTCGACCCCGGTAAGGGCCTTGTGCTTGGCGGGGTCGCGCTGTTTCAGGTCGAAGAGGACGAGGTCCACGGCGGCACTGACCCGGTCGAAGGCGTCCGCGGGGAGGTGACCCGAGGTGTCGAAGGCAACGTGGACGCCGGCCTCGCGCAGTTGGCCCGCGGCCTCGATGACAAAGGCGGCCTGAAGCCCGGCCTCGCCACCGGAGAAAGTCACCCCGCCCCCTGAGGTTCGGTAGAAGACTTCGTCGCGGAGGAGTTCACGGACCAGCGCCCCGACCTCGACCCGCCGCCAGGCCGCAACTCGGGTCGTCCCGGCCGACCAGGCAGCGGTCGCGGTCGACGATGGGGGTGGGCGCCGGCGTGGGCTTCGGCGTGGGCGTCGGCGTGGGCGCCGACGCGGGCTTCGGCGTGGGCTTCGGCGTGGGCGTCGATACCTGCTCCGCCGCCGGCTTAGCCTTGATAGCCTTCTCCGGGCACGCCTCCACGCAGCTCAGGCAGTGGGCGCAGCGGGCCGCCGTCCAGGCCAACTGCGACTGGGCCACCAGCCCATCGGGGTTGTGGCACCACCGGCAGCGCAGCGGGCAGCCCTTAATGAAGACCGTCGTCCGCAGGCCCGGCCCGTCCTCGGTCGAGAAGCGCTGGATGTTAAAGACGCGGGCGGTCAGGGCGCCGCTGCGTTCGGCACCGCCGGCCACGGCGCCACCACCTGCGGCCTCGCCGCTCAAGCGCGGTGGCTCTCCCTGGCGATGAGTTCGTCCTGCAACTCCCGTCCGAGGTTGACGAAGTAGGCGTTGTAGCCGGTCACGCGGACCAGGAGGTTGCGGTATTCGTCCGGGTTCCGCTGGGCCGCCCGCAGGGTCTCAGCGTCGAGGATGTTTATCTGCAGGGCCGTCCCGCCCGCTTCGCCGTATGCGCGGAGGAGGGCGGCGAACTTCTTGCGGTGCTCCGGGTCGGCCAGGACGGCGCGGGAGAAGGACATCGTATGCGAGGCGCCGTTCGGGACCGAGGCCAGCCCGAGGGCCCCGACCGAGCGGATGACCGCCGTCGGGCCGTTGGTGTCGCGACCGGCTACCGGGCAGACCCCGTTGGACAGGGCCCGCCCGCGCGGCCGCCCGTCGGGCGTCGCCGCCAGGAGAGGCGCGTAGCCGATCCAGTAGTTCCACGACAGGTAGCCGCCGCGGAAGCGCCGCCCGGTGGCCGGCGAGACGTGCTTCATCGCGTCCTCGGTCCAGACCAGCGACAGCTCGCGGGCGAGGTCGTCGACGTACGGGTCGTCGTTGCCGTACTTGGGGGCGTGGTTGATCAGGGTGTCCTGCAGCTTCTCGTAGCCGACGAAGTTGGCCTTTAGGGCGGCCAGGAGGTCGGCCATCTTGACCCGGCCTTCCTCGAAGACGAGCTTCTTCACGGTGGCCACGGAATCGGCCAGGGTGGCTAGGCCGACCCCCTCGAGGGTGATGAAGTTGTGCACCGGGCCGCCGGCGGTGACGTCCCGGCGCTTCTCGACGCAGCCGTCGACCAGCAGCGAGAGGTACGGCGTGGGCTCGAAGCGCGCGCGGATGGCGTCGGCCTCGGTGGCCAGCTCGATGATGCTCTTGCAGATGGCCAGGAGCTGCGCCTTGACCGCGGCCGTGAACGGCTCAGCCGTCGCGAACGCCGTGGGGTCGCCGGTCCGCGGTCCGAGCTGCTTGCCGGTGGCCAGGTCTTTGCCGTCGTTGAGGGCCAGCTCGACCGCCTTGGCCAGGTCGACGTTGGCGTCGACGGTGCCCGAGCGGTCGTTGCCCTGCAGGGTGTTCTCCAGGCAACCGACCGGGGCGTAGTCCCAGAGTTGGTCCTCGGGCAGGCCGGCGGTGCGCAGCCCGGCGATGGCGTTCTCGTCGAAGTTGAGGAGGAACGGCGACCCCTGGGCGTCGGCGATGAGCTCGACCACCTGGTTCAGGAGGTCGTCCGGGGTGCCGCGGTGGAGCCGGACGTTCGGCTTCGGTTCGAGGAGGTTCATCTCCCCGATGACCTCGAGCATCAGGCGGGTCAGGTCGTTGGAGGCGTCGCGGCCGTCCGGGCCGAGCCCGCCGACCGTCAGGAGCTGGCCGAAGCCCGAGTTGATGCCCTGGCCGGTCCCCACCCGGCCCTGGTAGTCGTAGGCGTAGTTGTGCTTGATCCAGTAGCAGTCGAGGAGTTCGCGGGCCCGGTCGCGGCCGATGGCCTGCAGCTCCAGGTCCTGCCGGTAGTACGGATAGAGGTACTGGTCGATGCGGCCGTGGGAGAGACCGGCCCCCGGGTACGACTCAGCCGCCATGACCAGCATGTGCGTGAACCACAAGGACTGCAGGGCCTCCCAGAAGCTGCGGGCGGGCTCCCACGGGACCCGGTCGCAGTTGGCGGCGATGGTCTCCAGCTCGGAGCGGCGGCCCGGTTCGGCCTCGGTGGCGGCCAGGCGACGGGCCTCGGCGGCGTAACGGCGGGCGACGATCCGCGGGGCCTCGCACGACAGGCGCAGGGCCTCGAGGAAGGCCCGCTCGGCGGCCGGGGCGTCGGCCGGGAGGGCCTTCAAGGCCGCGTCGACCTCGGCCGCGACGCCGGCGAACCCGACCCGGAGGATCTTCTTGTAGTTCGGGATGATGTGGCCGGGGATGGCCCCGGCGTTGCCGACCCCCGCGTTGTGGGTGTCGACGACGTGCTTGACGAAGGCGTCCTCGGCCTTGCGCCATTCGGCCGCCTCTGGCTTGGCCAGGGCCCGCGAGAGGGCCGTGTTGAACTGGCCGCCGACGATGAGCTCACCGTCGAGGATCTGCACCGGCAGGTGCTTCTCAAGGACAATGTTGAAAAAGGCAGCCCGGCGCAGGGGGATGGGCCGCTCGAAGAAGTCCGCCGGCACCTCGACCCGCTCGGCCATGGCCAGGAGCGAATCGCTGAAGGCCGGGAGGAAGACGAAGGTCTCCGGGACCACGCCCCAGTTGTGCGGGGAGAAGACGAAGTCCCACGGGGCCCCCGTCGTGTAGGCCCGGACCTCGTTGCGGAAGTACTCCCGGTCGCGGAACGAGAAGAACTCGTCGCGCAGCTTGCGGACGCGGGGGCTGAGCCCCTTGGCCGCGGTCCAGAGTTCGTCTCTGGGGGCCGGGGTGACGGCCATGCGAAAGCCTCCCTCGCGACGTTCGGCCAGTGTTGCCTCTCGCTGCGTACTTTCTGCGGGGCGAAGGGATTTCCTGCACATCAAGAAGCGCCCCGCGGATTGGGGAGCGGAATTGGAAAGCTGTTCAGTTTGGTTCCACATGGCAGAGGCCGAAAGGTCACTCCTCGGCACCGTTCGTCCTGCCATCCTCCTCGACGAAATCCCCGACATGGTAGGTCAATCCCAACTGGCGGCCGGTGGGTCAAGTGTACGTCGCGTTGACATCTCGGCTTTAAACCCTCATCACGCAAGACGACAAGAGGGCCTCGCCTGACCGGCGAGGTTCTCTTTTTTGGGGTGTAGGGTGTCCGGAAGCCGGACACTGGTTTGATAAAAGTGCGAGCTATAGTTCGTGTTTTGTCGAACCCTGACGAGCCAGGTCGAGCGAAAACCCTTAACGAATGCCCTTTGCCAGACGATTGCATAAAAGGGAACGCATGTCAGCCAGTAGTCGACTTAACGGAGGTCTAGGCCTTAATGAGGATCGCTCGGTCGCGTCTGGTCTCCGCCATCCTGGTCTTCGCCTTGGTGATCGCCTCCAGCCCGGCCTACGCCGCGAAGCCGGGTGGCGGCATCACGCCTCTGGCAACCACGGGCGCCAGCGTCAGCCCTAACCCGTATGACCCGACCTCCGGGCAGTCACTGACGGTGACTTGGGCTTACGACACCATACCTCACTCAACCCTGATCACCGTGTCAGGCCCGGTAAGCGCATCCTATACGACCTATGGCGGGCTTGGCAGCAACACGTTCTCGTTCGGTTCGCCCCAATGGCCGGACGGTTCTTACATCATAACCGTTGCCCCGAACGACGAGTGGAGCGGCTATTCCGGTTCGACTGGGTTAACCGTCAAAAGGGGGAGCGGGACGCAGGAGCCGCCCCCACCTCCGCCGCCGCCACCCCCGCCGCACCCCGCGCCGACGGGGATGAGTTTCCAGAGTAACCCGCTCTATAGTCAATATCAGACGGTCTACGTTTCGGTTCCCAGTTTTGCCCCGCCCATCCCGGCCGTGACCGGTGCGAGGATCAGCGTCAGCGCCGGCGGAGCGACGCTGCAACAGTCGAGCACGTCACCATCCCGGGGCAACTATGTCTTCACCTTCACCCCGCCGGCCAGCGGCACGGTCACGGTGACCGCGTCCTACCAGTTCGCCGACGGCATTCCCGGCGACACGACCAGTGCCTCGTTCACCTACATCCCCAAACCGGCGGCCCCGACCATCACCTCGCCCCTGCCGAGCGTATCGGGGGACCGTGTGGTGGCGGTCGCCGGCAGCGTCTCGAACAGCGGAGCCCCAGTCGCCCGGGTCATCGTGACCAACAACGGCTCCACCGTGGCCACCCTGACCCCGGCGGGCGGCCTGTGGTCGACCAACGTGACCCTGAACGAGGGTTACAACCACATTGTCGCCGTGGCCCAGAGCCCGACGGGGACCACGTCAGATGAGTCCAATGCCCGCGACTCCCTTTACGACCCCCTTACGAAGTATGACGGTGACCTGGCCCCGAGTGCCGCGCAGCAGACCTTGGGCGGCTCCTACGCCTCCGGGCGGTGGGCCGACCCCATCAACACGGCCACGGGCAACTTCATCCACTCCGAGACCGACCTGGCCGTCCACGGGCGGTTGCCCATCGTCTTCGAGCGCTATTACAACTCCCTCGATCCGTATTTCGGAGCCCTCGGCAACGGCTGGCGGAACAGCTTCGAGTACGCCCTGGACCTCAGCCGGCCGGGGGTCATCGTGGTTTCCCGACCGGACGGCCGGCAGGACAATTACCACCTCAAGGGCGGGGCCATCGAACAGCCACCGGGTGTCGCCGACGTGCTGTCCAAGGACGCGGCCGGCGGTTACTCCCTCAAGACCCAGGCCAGGCTGACCTACGGTTTTGACTCCGCGGGCTCCCTGACCTCGATCCATGACCGGGACGGCCGAGCCCTGACCGTGGCCCACACGACCGCAGGCGGCTTCTCTCGCGTCGCCTCGGTCAAGGATAAGTCCGGACGTGGCCTGACCTTCGCCTACGACGGGCGTGGCCGCATGAAGTCCGTTATCGACCACACCGGGCGCAAGGTCTCCTACATGTACGACGACGTGGACAACCTCAGCTCGGTCACCTCGGCCGACGGCCACGCCACGACCTACAAGTACGACGACAAGGACCAGATGACCGAGATTCTCGGGCCAGACGGCAAGACGGTCCTCCGCAACGTCTACGACGACAAGTACCGGGTGGTCGAGCAGTACGACGCGATGGGCCGGAAGACGGCCCTCGCTTACGACCGCCAGAATAGCCTGGTGACGGTGACCCCGCCCGACGGGAAGCAGATCATCGACAAATACGATGAGCGCTTCCGCCTCCTCGAGCGGACCAACCGCGACGGGAAGAAGACCGGCTTCGAATACGACCAGTATGGCTACCGCGGCAAGGCCTTCTTCAAGGACGGCCTGTCCACGGTGACCGCCCACGACTCCCTCGGCAACATTACCTCGATCACCGGCCGCGACGGCGTGACCTGGAACCTGGGCTACGACGTCGACGGTAACCTGACCTCGATGGCCGACCCCAACGGTAACGAGTGGGCGATGGCCTACGACGCCAAGGGCCACCTGACCGATTACGCCGACCCGACCGGCGTGGGCACGGCCTACGAATATGACGCCCGCGGCAACCTCACCAGGGCGACCAAGCCGTCGGGGGCCGTGGCCCACATGGCCTATGACGCCCAAGACCAGCTGACGCGGATCTGGGACGACCAGGGAACACTGACCACTTTCACCTACAACGCCATCGGCCTGCCCGAAACGGTGACCGACGCCCGCGGCGGGGTCACCCGCTACGAGTACGACGCCGTCGGTCGGCCGACCAGGGTCACCGACGCGATGGGCCGGGTCACGACCATGGCCTACAACTGGCGGGGCCAGGTGACCAGAGAGACCCTGCCGGGCGGGAACGTGGTCACCTACGAGTACAACGCCGACAGCACCCTGGCCCGGGTCTACGATTCCTTGGGACGGGGCGCGTCCTACACCTATGACTTCATGGGCAACGTCCTCACCGAGACCGACGCCCTCGGGAACACCACAACCTACGAGCGTGACGCGGAGGGGAACGTCACCGCGGTCAAGGACCCCACCGGGGCTATCACGCGCTACGAGTATGACGTCAACGGCCGGCTGATCGCGGTCCGTAGCCCGTCCGGCGGGAGGAGCTCCTTCGAGTACGACGCGGCCGGCCACGTCACCGTGGCCAGGAACGCCGTCGGCGGCGCGAACCGCTATGAGTACGACGTCGCCGGGAACCTCCTCCGGGCCACCGATGCCAGCGACCTGACGACGGCCATCGCCTACGACGCCGCCAATAGGCCGTTGACGGTGACCTACCCGTCCGGGGCCACGGTCGCCTACGAGTACGACCAGGCCGGCCGCGTGGGCCGGGCCAGGGACGTCCGCGGGGGATGGACCGTCTACGAGTATGACGGGCGCGACAACGTGTCGGCCGTCACCGACCCGCTCGGCCGGGTCACCCGGCTCGAACGCGACGCCGCCGGCAACGTCACCCGGCTCATCGACCCGCTCAAACAGCCCTGGGTCTATGACTACGACGCCCTCAACCGGTTGACCGCCGCCATTGACCCTCTCGGCCACCGCCAGGTCACGGGTTATGACGAGGGGGGCAACGTGGCGAGCGTCGTTGACCCGCTGGGCCGCAAGACGAGCTACGCCTATGACCCGGCCGGCCGCCTCCTCGCCGAGACCGATCCCCTCGGCCAGGTCCTGAAGCTGACCTACGACGCGGCCGACCGGCTGCGGACGGCGACCGACCCGCGGGGCAGCGTCACGAGCTACTCCTATGACGCGCGCGGCTTCCTGACCGGCGTGGCCGACCCGCTGGGGCGCCAGACCTCTTACGCCTACTCTCCGGACGGCCAACTGGCCGCCAAGACCACACCTGACGGCTCGATGACGGCCTATGCCTATAACCCGGCCGGCTGGCCGACCGACGTCGCCTACTCCGACGGGACGACCGTCTCCTACGGTTACGACCAGGCCGGCCTGCGCCAGTGGATGAAGGACCCGACCGGGGTCACGCTCTACACCTACGATGACCTCGCCCGCCTGGCCGGGGTGACCGATCCCAGCGGGCGAAAGGTCGGGTACGAGTACGACCAAACTGGCGCAATGACCGCGGTCACCTACCCCGAGGGCCAGACCGCCAGGTACGAGTATGACACCCTCGGGCGCCTCGCGACCGTCTACAGCCACCAGGGGAACTACACCTACGCCTACGACGATCTTGATCGACCGGTCAAGCTGAACCGGCCGAACGGTCTGACGACCACCTACGGCTATGACCCGGCCGGGGACCTGAGCCTGATCGAGAACACCAGGCCCAACGGGGACCTGGCTTCAAGCTACGTCTACGACTACGACGCCGCCGGCCAGGTGGCCGGCGTCACCGAGGACTACACCGACCGCACCGACTACACCTATGACGCCGCCGGGCGCCTCATCTCGGCGGTCCGGCCGAACGGCGAGTTCTACCGCTACGCCTACGACGCGTCCGGGAACATGGTCTCCGAGGCGCGCGGCGAATACGCCAAGGACGGGACCTTCAAGGTCTCAGAAACCACCTATGATGTGGATGCGGCCGGGCAGCTCGTGACGAGCACCCGGACCGGCGACAAGGGCCCCGTAGTGACGACCTATGGGTACGACGTGAATGGCCGCCTGGTCTACACCGTAGCTCCCCGGGGAGACGAGGGAGACCAGGAAGAAGAAGGTAAGCCCGAGGGCACCGACGAAACTTCGAGCGGAAACGGTGCTCCGTCCCCCAACGGGAAGGCTGCGGGGAAGGGGTCGGCGGCCTCGCCATCCGATGAGCCCGCCACTGGTACCGAAGGCGAGCTCGCTGAAGACGGGTCCGCCGAAGACGAATGGGTCACCACCGAGTACATCTACGACGCGGCCGGGCGGCTGGTCGAGGTGTATCAGGATGGTGGGCCCAACCGCGAGAAGTACGTCGACTACACCTACGACGGCGACGGCAACCGCGTCGGGCTCGTGGCCCACGTCGAGGAGCCCGGGGACAACGGCCTGCACCTCGGCTGGTACAAGGCGGATAAGGTAAAGGACGGGGACCTCCCCGGTAACGGACAGGGCAACGGGAACGCGGGAGGCAACGCCGGCGGGAACGGCAACGGCAACGCCGGTGGCAACGGTGGTGGCAACGGTAACGCTGGCGGGAACGGGAATGGCAACACCGGCGGAAATGGCAATGGCAACGGCCAGGACAACGGCGGGTCAGTCAACGTCCCGCCCGGCCAAGCAAAGAAAGATGCCCCCGAAGGCTCGAAGGGCAGCGGCAAGGGCCAGGCGAAGGGCGGCAAGTCCGACAGCCGCGGCCGCTCCGGCGAAGCTCACGGCAAGGGCAAGGCCAAAGGCAAGAGCAACAACAAGGTCTACGACCTTGAACTGAGCTACGTCAACGACATCCTGGCCCCGCTCCCCGAGGTTCTGGCCACCTATGACGGAGAGGGCCAGCCGCGTGACACCTTCGTCTACGGCCTGCAGCGCCTGGCGGGCATCGGGTCGGATGGCCAGGCCACGGTCTACGTCTACGACGGCCTGGGCAGCGTCAGGCAACTCGCCGACGCCCAGGGGGCGATCTTTGACAGGTACACATACAGCCCCTACGGGCTCCCGGCCGCGAACGGCCGCCTGAACCCGTCCCACAAGCTGAACGATGGCAGCACTTTCGGCTTCGGCGGTCAGGACCATGATCCGGTGTTCGGGCAGGTCTATCTACGGGCGAGGTATTACACACCGGGGCTGGGGCGCTTTACCGCTCCTGATCCGCTGGTGATGGCCGGCCTTGAGCCGCCAGGGTCGAGCCCGTATGTCTATGGCCGCAATAACCCGCTGCTTTTTGGGGACCCAAGTGGGCTTACGGGCCAGACAAATAACTCGGTATATGTCCCAAACAAGACAGATGGGCCCATGGACATGGCCTTTGACCTCATATCTGTTTCAGGCGCAACCGACGGGCTTACACCAGATTGGCAGCTTGACCCGGTGCTGATGTCTGGCACCGCTACGAGTGGGAAAGAGGCCTTGGAGTTTGCGAGGCAAGCTGGAAAAGCTGGCGAAGATGCATTCGCAAGGCAGTTCCCAGAGTACCTGCGTAATACGCAAAAGGTTGCAACGAAATATGGAAACGTCATACCGGATTTCTTCAATGAAAACGCCGTCGTAGAGGTCAAGAACACGAAAGTCCAAGCTCTGACAAGCCAAATTAAGGGGGAAATAGAGGCTGCGTTTCAACAGGGAAAGCAATTTGTCCTCGCAGCACGAGAAGGCTACACAAGGCTGACCTCCAATGTCACAAAATACATCCAGGACGCCGGCGGCGCAATTGCCTATTACACACTCGAGGCAGCTGATGCGATAAAAGACGTGGCCGGTAAAATCGGCCCAGGGCTCGAGGTTTTCCCTGTGTTCATGTTCGACTCTCCTGAACTCCGCAGATTTTGGGATCCGTTTTATGCCGGAGGGACGACATAGCAGCACAAGGAGTTTTACCCCTAGAGGCTGTTGCTACCAAACCTCATGGAGCACATCTTTGCATGCCGGGCTGACTGACTCGGAAACGTTCAGAGGAGAAGTGGAAAACAGCCTTCTTCACTACCGGAGTCGTCATGCAAGGTAAATGCGGTCGTGGTCTTCAGGCTTCTGCAGACAATATCATCCCTTAGGGGGAGGGTTCCCTTGTGGCGTACCATCGGTTTCTGCTTGAGTTTCGGTCACTGGCCGATTGGAGCGCTCCGAGCACAGGGTTCGCGCTAGTCGACCTCTTAGAGTCGCGCGGCCTGCGGATTGAGAGGGCAGATGACCACGAACCAATACGTAAGATTTTCAACCCTTCGTCGTCTTTCTGGGTCCCACCTGGCTCAGCTGGGTCTGGAATGGAGTACGCCTCGAGCTTGTTCCTTTTCAGGGGGGGCAAAGGGCTGAAGTTTTCTGGCATGGCCGTTTGGCGTAAGAACCTGCCACCAGGAACAACGGTATTTAGCTCCCTCCATATTTGGATAAGCCGAACTCCCCGCCCGACCCCCGATTTCGTCACGGAACTTGCCGATGCCCTTTTCGTCTGGGCGGACGCCACCTCGGGATTCGTTACGGACGAGGCCTTGGACAAACCGCTCTCGCGGCCTCCTGAGCAGAGGAAGTACCTCAGTGGCCTCTACTGGCTGAACTATTTTGGCCCGACGTATCTATCCGAGCCAGATTTCATGCTCTTGCCGGGCTCGACCCCCGTGGGCCGGGGGATCCGGTGGTCGCCTGGCGGTGACTACGATGACCCAAGGCTAAAGGACGACGCCTACCTGTCAGCCCGCAAACTTGAGATTGGAGCCGGGTGGTTCGCTGAGGGTTCCCAGGCGAGTTGGAGGCTACCCAAGCTCGACTTCTCCTCACTGTGCCGTCCTGAGATATGACTCCGTGGCGTGAGGCCGAGGCATTCCGCAGATCCGTATCAGAGCCCCGAGGCCGGGGCTCTTTACGCAGCATGGAGGTGTGGGAGCAGCACTTGGTGGAGTTATTGGAGCGCTGGCAGGCGGGATCGTGGGTGGGATGATCGGCGGCTGGCTGGGTGAAAAGGCAGCCATCAAGACGTGAGGCAATTCCTCGGAATTGAGGTAGAGAGAAGATGCGAAGAGCAAAGCACAGATTGGGTACTAGCCAGACTGTTCTGCAGCTAGAGGACGATGCCGCGGTCAACATAGAGGACCATTATCCTGTCTTACTAGAGTGGATGCTGGCTTTTATCCAGGGCTCACCGTACGTCTTGGAGGACCGCTTTGACGCTCATTGGGATGCTTGGTTCTTTGGGTATGCGCAGGAATACGCGGGGCCTGTTGTGATCACCACTGAAAGTCGGCACGTCAAGAAGGCATTGTTAGGCGCCACAAGCCCGCAGCTACTGCGCGATCACCTGCAGAAGACCGAAGGCCTCAGTTGGATTGGTGGTCTTCGACTGCATGCCTTTGAGACCGAGAATGTCATGCGTAGACAACTTGTCCGGTGGGCCAAGGGAGGGCAGGGCATTACCATGAGGGAGCGAGAGAATGTGTTGTTCACCCTGGAAACGAGCGGTGACGCCGAGTTCCTGACCATCACGCCCGGTCAGGTTAGACTGGTAGACCTCTTTGAGATGGCCGAGCGCCAAGCTTCCTCCACGGGTTGGGAGTGGGTAGCGGTCACCAGAGCGTGAACCGGAGCCGAGACTTCGTGACGGAGCCCTTGAGCCCTACCATGGGGCCAAGGGCTTCTTCGAATAAGGTCAGGTGCAAGGATCAACTCCCGTCGAGCGCGGGATGTGGTGGACCCGCCCGGCCAGGCAAAGAAAGACGCCCCCGATGGCTCGAAGGGCAATGGGAAGGGCCAAGAGAAGGGCGGCGCTCGGCCGGATCACCAGGCTGCAGCGCGACGCCGCGGGCAACGTCACCCGGCTCATCGACCCGGCGAAACAGCTCTAGGTCTACGACTACGACGCCCTGAACCGGCTGACCGCCGCCGTCGACCCGCTGGGCAACCGTCAGACGACGGGCTACGACCAGGCGGGCAACGTGGCCAATGTCGTCGACCCGTTGGGCCGCAAGACGACCTACGACTATGACCCGGCCGGCCGCCTGTTGGCCGAGACCGGTCCTCTCGGCCAGGTCTTGAAGCTGTTCTACGACATGGCCGACCGGCTGCAGACGGCGACCGACCCGCGGGGAGGCGTCACCAGCTACTCCTACGACGCCCGCGGCCTGTTGACCGGCGTGGCCGCTGGGGCGCCAGACCTCTTACGCCTACTCTCCGGACGGCGATCTGGCCGCCAAGACCACACCTGACGGCACGATGGCCGCCTATGCCTACAACCCAGCCGGCTGGCTGACCGACGTCGCCTACGGCGACGGGACGACCGTCTCCTATGGCTACGACCAGGCCGGCCTGCGGCAGTGGATGAAGGACCCGACCGGGGCGACGCTCTACACCTACGACGACCTCGCCCGCCTGGCCGGAGTGACCGATCCCAGCGGGCGGAAAGTCGGGTACGAGTACGACCAGACGGGCGCGGTGACCGCGGTGACCTATCCCGAGGGCCAGACCACGTCTTACGCTTACGACAGCCTCGGTCGGCTGGAGACCGTCTACAGCCCCCAGGGCAACTACACCTACACCTACGACGACCTGGACC
>JAJYMC010000041.1 GCA_021787335.1 Bacillota bacterium
GTTCTCGCGGGGTCAGGGACGCTACTGCGACATATTGCCTTCCTTTGTGCTCGAAGACGCGGTACAGGGTGTCGTCCACGCAGAGGCTGCGACGCAGGCGCACCCGTGGCGGCCTGCCCAGGGCATGACGCAAACACCGGCGCAGGAACCGCGCCACCTCCTTGCGTTCGGGGATTGGGACGGCGAACTCCGGGACTGGAGCCATGCCTTGCAGGACAGACCCCAGGCGGGCGTAGCTCTTCAGCAGCCAGAACGCATAACGCCGCTTTTCACCTGAGTAGCGTCCGAACACCTTTGCCTTCACATGCGAGAAAATGATCCCGGCTTCGACGAATCGGCGCATGGTGTGAACAGCGTCGAAGACGGCTTGGTCCTGCAGGTGGACGGGGACCCCTTCCGGGTAACGGGCCTTCATCTGGTCCCGGAACCGCCGAGGGTGGTCCAGGAAGTCCCAAGCGGCGGTGCGGGCCAGGGCGCGCAAGGCTGTATCCTTCGTTTCGGAGAAGGCGTTCACCATCAGCCCGAGTTCGCGCCACTTGTCCTTGTTCAGGGGTTGCGTCTCGTACCTCGCGGTGCGCTTCACCTGCCGCCTACCTCCCGTCCCGAAGTGCTCGTGCTACCCCTTCCCCCCGTGGATTTCGGCGGCCAAAGGCGGACACCTTCCGCCGGGAGGCGCGGCGGCGGACCCGTCGAATGACTTAGATGCCGGCCCCAACGACCAGGGGGTTGGACGGAGGCCGCCGCCGAGGGCGCGATGGAACTGGGGGCGAGATCGTGGAGTACGTCATTGGCATCGATCTGGGCGGGACGAAGACCCGGGTGGCCGCGGTCGGCTTCGACGGTAAGATCCTGGCGACCCGCCAGGGCCCGACCGACGCGCGCGACCCGAAACGCGGCCTGGAAGCTCTGGCCGGACTGGCCAAAGAGGTCATCGCCGAAGTCGGGGGCAGCGCGGGCAGCGATGCCGCGTCCGCTGGCGCTCCCACTCCCGTGGCCGCCGGCCTCGGGGCGCCCGGGCCCCTGGACCTGGCCGGCGGGCGCGTCCTCGAGGCCCCCAACCTGCCGGGATGGAACGGCTTCCCGGTGGTCCGCCAGCTATGGCAGGCCCTCGGTGTCCCGGTCGTCCTCGAGAACGACGCCAACGCCGCGGCCGTCGGGGAACACCGTTTCGGCGCCGCGGCCGGGCTGAGCGACTTCTTCTACGTCACCCTGGGGACGGGCGTCGGCGGAGCCGTCTTCATGGACGGGCGTTTGCGGCGCGGGACGGCCGGCGGGGCCGGCGAGGTCGGTCACGTCCAGGTCGACCCGGACGGCCCGCCCTGCGGCTGCGGGCGGCGCGGCTGCGTCGAGGTCTTCGCCGCCGGGCCCGGGATCGCCCGGGCCGCCGGCAAAGAGCGAGCCGAGGACGTCTTCGCGGCCGCCGCGGCCGGCGACGCCGCCGCCCGCGACGCCCTGCGGACGGCCGGTCGAGCCCTGGGGCGCGGCCTGGGCTTTGCGGTGTCCCTCCTCGACCCGCAGGCCATCGTCATCGGCGGTGGCATCGCCGGCGCGGCCCCGGACGGGTTGGCCGTCTACCTCGAAGCCGCCCGCGAGGTCCTGGCCGGGGCCTTCGTCCCCGGCGGCCAGCGCGTCCCGCTTATCCGGGCGGCCCTCGGCCCCGACGCCGGCACCCTGGGGGCGGCGGCCCTGGCCATGGAGACGGCCGCCCGGCCCTCCTCGCGGCCGCCGAAGGTCGTCGACAAGCCCTGGGGGCGCGAGGTCTGGTGGGCCCAGACCGACCGCTACGTCGGCAAGATCATCGAGGTCCGGGCCGGGGCCTCGCTCAGCCTGCAGTACCACCGGCAGAAGCTGGAGACCATGCTCTTCGTCGACGGCCAGGGGCTGATGCAGCTGGGCGACGAGATGGTGACCGTCACCCCCGGCCGCTCCATCACCATCACCCCGGGCATGCTGCACCGCGTGAGCGCGGTCACCGACCTCCGTCTCTACGAGGTCTCCACGCCCGAGGTGGAGGATGTCGTCCGGGTCAAGGACGACTTCGGGCGGGCCTGAGCCGACCCCTTGCCCCATAACAAGCCTGCATGCGCAAGGAAAAACGAGCGCCCCAGAAAATGGGCGCTCGTTATGTCATGGGGCCACCGCGCATCGGGGCGGACCCCACGGCTCACGATTCCCACGGCTCACGATTCCCACGGCTCAGGGCCCACGCCTCACGACACGCGTTGCTCACCCGGCCGGTCGTTCCGGTGGGCCCGCTTCACCCGGGTGATCCCGGCCAGGAGGTCGTTCACCCGCACTGGCTTCGCCAGGATCAGGTCGACCAGCCCGGTCTTCGCCTCGTCCTCGTCGATGCTCGCCCCCCACCCGGTGAGGAGGACCACGCCGGTCTCCGGCGACCGCTCGCGGACCTCGCGGGCCACTTCCCACCCCGACATCTCGGGCATCCCAAGGTCGGTGATGACCACGTCGAAGGTCTCCTCGCCCAGCATCCGGACGGCCTCGCGCCCGCGGTTGGCGGTCACCACGCGGTGCCCGCCGATGGCCACCAGGGAGGCCAGGACCTCCAGGACCAGCTGGTCATCGTCGACGATGAGGACCTTCGTCGGCACTTCCAGGTCGACCTTGGCCTCGGCGATGGCCACGAGATCCTCCGTTTTCTCCTCCTCGGCCAGGGGGATGGTCACGGTGAAGGTCGTCCCGACGCCCGGGGCCGAGTCCACGCCGATGCTCCCGCCGTGCTGGTTGACGATGTTGTAGGCGGTCGACAGCCCCAGGCCGCTGCCCATCTTCCCTTTGGTCGTGAAGAACGGCTGGAAAAGGCGGCCGAGGACCTCGGGGGACATGCCGACGCCGTTGTCCATCACCCGGACCTCGGCCAGCTCGCCGCGTTTGAGGGCGGAGACCTCGATCCGGCCGCCCTGGGGGAGGGCGTCGATGGCGTTCAGGATCATGTTGATGAAGACCTGGCGCAGCTCGGCGGGATGCCCGCGGACCGAGAGCCCGTCGGACACCCGGCAGGCCACCTCGATGGACCGCCCCGACCGTTCGGCCTGGCTCTTCCACCGCGGCCGGGTGACATGGGCCGCGTCCTGGACCACGGCGGCCAGGTCGACGCGCTGCCCGGGCTCTTCGCGGACGCGGGTCGAGGCCTGGATCCGGCGGACCAGGTCGGCCCCGTCGGTCGCGGCCCGCTCGATGACCCGCATGGCCGGCTGCATCTTCTCGTGGATCGGATTGCGTTTGATGTCGTCGACGGTGCCCAGGATGCTGGTCAAGATGTTGTTGAAGTTATGGGCGATGCCGCTGGCCATCTCGCCGAGGGCCACCATTCGTTCGTGCTGGCCCAGATAGGTCTGCATCCGGCGCTCGTCGGTGATATCGCGGGTGATGCAGACGACGGCCGGACCGTCGTCCATCTGTAGGCCCGAAGCGACCACATCGTAGAGACGGCCGGCCACCGATTCGCGGACGTAACGGTAGGTCCAGGCGTCCGGGGCGTCCCACGGCAAGGGGCAGTCCGGGCACGGCTCATGCCGTCCGATGAAGAACTCGTAACAACGGCGGCCGGTCTGGTCGCCGTACTGCTTGATGGCGGCGGCGTTCATGAAGACGGCCGTCCGGTCCGGGTTCAGCACCATCAGGGCCTCGCCCATGTTGGCCATGATCAGCTCCAGCTCGTTGCGGGCCCGGTTGGCCTCGCCGAACAGCTCGGCGTTGCGGATGGCCGCGACCAGGTGATCGGCGATGGACTCAAGGACGGGGATGCGCTCCGCCTCGAAGGGCGGGGAATCAATGGTCCGCAGCTCCAGGACGCCGATCGCGTAGCCGGCGCTCTTCAGCGGCACGGCGATGTGATTGCGGCCTTCCGGCCCGAAGCCGGCCAGGCACTGCGTCGCCGTCCGGCGACAGGCGGAGACCGTCCGGCACTCCGCGAAGGCCTCCTCGACAAGGGCCAGGCGTTGTGGGTCGACGCCGCCGCCGCCCGGCTCCTCCCCGGCCGCGGCGCCGGAGGGTCCTCGGGCGACCTTGACCCGCAGGCGATGGTCGGGTTCGGGCAGCCAGATGGCCACGGCGGCCCCGCCGGCCAGATCGGAGACCAACCTGGCCCCCTCGGCCAGGGCCTCGTCGATGTCAAGGATGGAGACGATCTGGTCGCCGATCAGGCCCGCCTGGCGGGCGTCCTCGGTCTGGCGCGCCCTGGCTTCGGCCAGGTGCCGGTTCAGCAGGGCGAGGGTCAGGTTGCTTCCGATCATCGAGGCCCGCGTGACGTGGTCCTGGGTGAAGGGAGGGGCATCACCTGTCCGGCCGACGGCCAGCGCCCCGAGAGCCTGTCCTTCGTAGGCCAGGGGGACCACGATCAACTGTCCCGGCTTTCCGCCCACGCCGAGGACGATCGGCTGTCCGGTGCTGACCGCCTCCCTGAAGACCGGGGCGAAGGACCGGCGCTGGCATGACGCTCGTTCGCCGTCCAGGCCGAGGCATTCCAGGGGGCCGTGAACGGCGAGCAGCCTGGGGCCCCGCTCGCCGCTGGCCGGCCCGAAGAGCCACATGGCGCAGGCGGAGGCCTCCATGGCGAAGGCGGCCTCATGGACGATGGTCTCGGCGGCCCCGGCGTCGAGGCGGGAGTTGGCCGCCGCCGTCAGACTGGCGATGGCCTCCATCCGGTGGGCCAGCCCCATCGCTTCGCCGTAGAGGGCGGCCTGCAGGACGAACGGGCTGAGCGTGGCCACCAGGGACTTGGCCAGCTCGAAGTCCTCCTGGGCGAACGGGCGGGTCCGCGAGGCCAGGTTGACGACACCGAGGACGCGGCCGCGGGCCTTCAGCGGTACACTCATCACTGAGACCAGGCCCTCGGCCTCGACGATGGCCTTGACCGTCCGCGAATCGTCGGCGGCGTCGACGGCCAGCATACCTACGCCCCGTTCGGCGGCCAGGCCGGACAGGTTGTTCCCGAACGTGCTCTGCCGGGCGAGCTTGACGGTCTCCGGCTTGAGCCCGCGTTGGGCGATGACCGGCATGCATCGCGAGGTCGGGTCGACCACCCGGACGGTGGCCACGTCCACCTTGACGGCCTGGGTGAAAAGGTCGAGGGCGAGGTCGAGGAGTTCCTCAGGCGGCTGGAACAGCTCGGCCTCGGCGATCTGCCGGAAGGCGGCGATGAGTTCCTCGCGATACCGGCTGTCCGACCGACCGGGTGGCGGAGCCTTGAGGGGCGGGCCACCCGACGTGAAGGCCGTCTGGACGCTCAGGGGGACGGGGTTCGCTACCAGATGGCCGCTGTGGGTGTAATGCGAATGGCAACGCATGGCCCGGACGGCGAGTCCGTTGTCGACGCGTTGCCAATCATAGAGGCACAGGATTTCGAGCGGGAGTTCGGTCGCCAGGCCGGCTGCCCCTTCCTCCCAGACCTGAATGGAGAAAGCCTGATCGGCGAACCCGTTGCGGAAATGCTCGGCGATCACATGGACGTCGACCGCCAGGCGCCGCGGCCGGTCGCCGAGGGCAGGCTCTCGAATGCGCCGCCATAACGCCTCTTTCAGCCGGGGTAGACTATAGACACCCTCGGCCGAGAGGTACTCCTCGGGTTTCAATTCGTTGCCGCCACAACCGATGGTCAGTGTCGCTTCGTCGGACGCCGGCCGAGCCTGGGAGAAAGCCGCGATCAGAGCTGCTTTTTCAGCCGCGTCATGGTAGAAAGCGGCAACGTGGTCGCCGGAAACCAATCTGGTCCAGCCACTTGGGCCGTCGGCCACGTGTCTTGCCTCCCCGGGACAACCTCAGAGCCGCGCTCACCGAGGCCGCAATAGTGCCTTGCTGACCAATTGCGGGAAGGTCGTGCTTTGGCGCACGAGCGAGGAAGGTGATGGCAATATTTCGTCATTGGTGACCCTTTCCCTCCCGACCCCGTTCGCAAACCATTCGACCGGATTCGCGGTAAAAAGTGCCCGTTCGGCAGGAAGGAGTTATGACAACTTGACAGATAGGCGCCACAAAGGCCGGCGGGCTGGGCGGCCCGAAGGCCGCCGGAACCTCATCGCCGGTTTCGACGACCCCCTGGCCGCCCGCCGCGCCGCGGACGAACTGACCGCTTACGGCTTCCAGACCGTGCGGGTCGACCCGATGACCCAACACCCGCGGATGCCGTCGCGGGACGAGGATAACGCCGGCTACCCCGATACCTTCACCGGCGAGGGGGACCCTGTCGCCCGGGCCGGGCTCATCGCCAGCACCGCCGTCAGCGGGATGGCCGGTGAGTCGGACCCGTTCGCCGGACCGGACAGTTACGACCCCTTCCCGGGAGCCCGTTATGTCCTGACCGTGGTCATCGAGGCCCCGAGAGACAAAACGCCCGGCCTCGAGGCGGAGGCCGAGCGGATAATCAAGCGACATGGGGGCGCGCTCTAGGACGCCGAGGCCGATGGCGACGATGACTCTCGCTACACCCAGAACGGATGGATGTGGTCCGCGGGCCGGGGGCGTCGTGACCGCCGGTCGCCGGCGGCCATCCTTGTCTCGTCGTCATCATCTTCCGGGGGGATGAAGGATGCGCAATCGGCCCTTTGCTCGTCTTGGACCACTTGGATCTCGTCCAGGGTGCACAGACCCTCCTCCTGGAAGACACACTCGACGGTACAGTTGACCGTGGTCACCCCAGATCCCCCCGGTTATCTTGCCCGTCACCCATCGCGGGCAATTCGGCCGGGCGTCGCCGGCAGGTCGCGCGTCGCCGGCAGGTCACGCGTCGCCACCACCGGCACGCCGAAGCCGAGGAGGTCGTCGACGATGACCTGGCCCAGGCGCACGGGGGCCACGACGACCACGGCATCGAGGGCGCGGACGCCTCGGCGCACGGCTTCCTTGGGGATCTCGCCGAGGGTGCGCACGGGAAGGCGGTCAGGCTTCGCCCCTTCGACCCGCACGGTGGTCGTCAACGTCCGCGTCGGCGCGGTCAGTTCTTTGAGGGCGTAGTCACGGCCCTTGGGGCAACGGCCGCCGGTGACTTCGGGGGCGGTCACCATGAGGTCGCAGCCAGCCGGACAGAGGACACACGTCAGGCGGCGCTCTTCGCCCCTCGCCCCGCCCATCGTTCTTTCACCGTCCATCGCCGTCGCCTCCCTTGGCCCGCACGTCGGCGCGGATGGCCGTCACGCCTGGTGCCAGCGAGTCGGGCCGGACCTTGACGGCCACCATCTCCGGCGGCCGCACGGCTCGCTCGCGCCGGTGGGCCAGGACGACGTCGCCCCCCGGGCTTCGCCCGGTCATGGTCACGTCGGCCGACCGGCCGGGCTCCCGCACGCGGAGGAAGAACTGCACCGGGCGGTCCTGCGGGCGACCGGCCGCCCGCCGCGCGTCGATCCGCTGAGGGACGACATAGGCCACGTTCTCGCCGGGCTCGACGGGGCACCATTCGCGCTTGGCGTCAACCACCCCCGGTTCCGCTACCGCCCCCGGTTCCCCTGCCACCACCGGTTCCCCCGCCGCCCCCGCGCCGCCTGCCGCCGTCCGGCCGGCGGCCCGCTCGGCCAGGTACTCGGCGGCCCCGCGACCGGCGATGGTCCCGCCCATCGAGACGTAATCGACGAGGTCATGGACGTGGACGACGTTGCCGCAGGCGAAGAGGCCGGGCACGGTGGTCTCCAGGCGGTCGTCGACGACCGGCCCGCGGGTGACCGGGTCGAGGGCCACCCCGGCCCCGCGCGACAGCTCGTTCTCGGGGATCAGCCCGGCCGAGATGACCACCGTGTCGCAATCGACGTGGCGCTCGGTGCCGGGGATGGGCCGGCGGTCGGCGTCGACGCGGGCGACGGTGACCCCCTGGACCCGCTTCGGCCCATGGATGAAGGTGATGGTCGTCGAGAGGTGCAGCGGGATGCCGTAGTCGTCGAGGCACTGGACGATGTTGCGGGTCAGGCCGCCGGGGTGCGGCATGATCTCGTAGACCCCTTCGACCTCGACCCCTTCGAGGGTCAGGCGCCTGGCCATGATCAGCCCGATGTCGCCCGAGCCCAGGATGACGGCCCTGCGACCGGGCCGGAGCCCCTCAATGTTCACGTAACGCTGAACCGTGCCGGCGGTGAAGACGCCGGCCGGGCGGTGGCCGGGAATCAGCAACTGGGCTCGTGTCCGCTCGCGGCAGCCCATGGCCAGGATGACGGCGGGCGCGCGGAAGGTGACGAGGCCCGACTCGGCCCCGCTGACCAGCACCTCATGCTCGGGCCCCGGCCGGACCTCGAGGGCCATGGCGTCGAGGACGGTCTCGACGCCGGCCTCCGGGATCCGCCCGGCAAAGCGGGCCGCATACTCCGGCCCGGTCAGGCGTTCGCGGAAGAGGAAGTTGCCGAAGCCGTCGTGGATGCACTGCTGGAGGATGCCCCCGAGTTCGTGGTCGCGCTCGACCACGGTCACCCGTGGGACACCGGCCTCCCTGGCGGCCAGGGCCGCGGCCAGGCCGGCCGGCCCGCCGCCGATGACGATCAGGTCCCGCTCATGAGTCTTCACGTCAATCCCCCTTCCCTGGTCCGCCCGGCGAACAGCCACGACCCGGGCCCTTCCTTGGTGATGGCCGTCGTCGGCCGGCCGAGCTCCTCGGCCAGGATGGCCGCCACCCGCGGCCCGCAGAACCCGCCCTGACAACGGCCCATGCCGGCGCGGGTCCGCCGCTTGACGGCGTCGACCGTCGTCGCCGGGACGAGGCCGCGGATGGCCGCCCGCACCTCGGCCTCGCTGACCGTCTCGCAGCGGCAGACGATCCGGCCGTAGGCCGGGTCCCGCTCGACCAGCTCAGCCAGGGCCCCCTGGGGCAGCCCGGCGACGTGCGGCGGCTCTGTCCGGCGCGGCTGCCAGCCGTCCCGCTCGATGAGCAGGATACCTTCGGCCCGCAGGAGGTCGAGGACCATCTCGGCCACGGCCGGGGCCGAGGCCAGGCCGGGCGACTGGATGCCGGCCACGTGGATGAGCCCGCCGGCCCGGCGCGACGGGGCGATGTGGAAGTCTTCCTTATAGGTCGCCGCACGGAGGCCGGCGAAGGCGGCGATGACGGCGTTCCGCGGGAACTCCGGCAGAAGCCCGCTGAACTTGTCGACCACCTGCCCGACGGCCTCGGTGGTGACGGCCGTGTCCTCGCGGTCGGGGACCTCCTCAGCGTCGGGGCCCCACTCCATGTTGCCGTCGACGGTGAACATGGCCCCGCCGCCCTTGCTATGCTTGGGCATGCCGAGGCCGAACCAGCCGACCGACGCCCCCGCCGGGCCGCTCTCCTGATGGTCGAAGATGACCAGGGCTCCGCGTCGCGGATGGATGGTGAACTCCTGGTGGCCGGTCATCGCCGAGACGCGGTCGGCGTAGATGCCGGCGGCGCTGATGACCCAGCGGGCGGCGATCGGGCCGCGGTTGGTACGGACCCCGGTCACCCGGCCGCCCTCCACGTCGAGGCCGACGACCGCCGTCTCGAGGAACAGCCTGACCCCGTTGGCCACGGCGTTCTCGGCGTAGGCCAGGGTCAGCTTGTAGGGCGAGGTCATCCCGGCCGTCGGGCAGAAGAAGGCGCCCGTCGCCCGCGGCGTCGCCCCGGGCACGCGGCGCAGCAGCTCCTCGCGGTCGAGGACCTCCACCCCGGGGACGCCGTTGACGTCGCCGCGCGCCTTGAGGAGCGGCAGGATGGCCGCGTCCTCGGGGGTCAGGGTCAGGCCGTAGAACCCGTCGCGGGTGAAGGGGACGTCGAGCTCGCGGCAGACCCCTTCGAAGAGGGCGTTGCCGCGGACGTTGAGGATGGCCTTGAGCGAGCCGGGCTCGGGGTCGATGCCCGGGTGGACCATCCCGTTGTTGGCCTTACTGGCCCCGCAGGCCACGTCGGACGAGCGTTCCAGGACGACCACGGTCAGGCGATAGCGCGACAGCTCGCGGGCGATGGCCGCGCCGATGACCCCGGCCCCGATGACGACCACGTCGGCCTGGGCCACCCAGCCAGGCAGGGGTGGCCCCGGCGCCGGCCAGGCCGCTTCGAGGACGGGGGGCGGGACGCGGGCCGCGCGGATGGCGTTGACCACCTCGCGGACCCCGCGGCGCTCGGCGGCCAGGTAGCCGGCGGCGACGACCTCGTCCCACGTCTCGACCTCGCCGACGACGGTGACCACGCCGTCGTCGACGGCCGCCCGGAGGCGATACCGCGACAGCTCGGGTGACGCGTCGAGGTCGGCCTGGACCTCCAGGCGCAGGGCCTCGTCGGCGGCGCGGCTGGGGTCGGTGGCCATCACCGCGCCCCCCTTCCAGCCGCGCGGTCAAGGAGTTCGGTGAAGTCGAGGGCGCCGAGGCGCTCCTCGCAGAAGGGGCAGGCGGTGACGATGGTGACATCGGCGTTCGCGACTCCGGCAGTCCGCGGTCTGTCAGTCCGCGCCGCCCGGAGCAGTTCCTCCTGGCGGCCGGCGGCCACTCGGCGGGATCCGTCCGGCGAGACACGGTCGTAGAAGAGCCCTCCGCCGCAGCAGTGAGTGGCCCGCCCGGCGCTCCCCTCCGGTTCGGCGACCTCATAGCCGGCCCGCCGGAGGAGGTCGGCCGGGAGGCCGTCCTGTCCGAGTTCGCGGGCCAGCACGCAGGGGGCGTGATAGACCAGACGGCCGCGGGACTTGGGCGGGGCGGATCCTTGGTCTGTCCTTCCGCCCTCGCCCGCCCGTTCCGCCAGAAAAGCGGCCAGGGTCAGGACCGGGAGGCCGAGATCCATTCCTCGCTCTGGGTAACGCCGCCCTAGGGCGATGGCGCATTCCGGGCAGCCCGTGACGATGGCCTTCGCGCCTGTGGCCTTGGCCGCCTTCCCAATCACGTCCTGGACCCGCCGCGCGTCCGCCGCCGCCAGGTCCGGGCGGCCGGCCGCCATGTGGGCGTGGCCGCAGCAGAGGTCGGGCGGGCCGATGAGTTGCCAGGGCGCGCCCGACCGCGCCAGGAGGTTCAGAGAAGCTTGGGCCGCCTGCGGCCGCAGCCGCAGGGTCGAGCAGCCCGGGAAGAAGAGGACGGGCCCGTCGGCGGAGGCCTCAGTCTCATCGACAGCCGAGGCCACCCGCGCCGTCAGGGCCGCGGCCGCCGCGGTCAGCTCCCCGGCCACCGCCGCCGTCTCCTCACCGTATGGGTTGCCCCGGGTGCTTTCGCGTCCTAAATCAGCGAGCCCGGCCGGCAGGGAGCCCTTCGCGGCCGCGGGCGCCCGGAGGATGGCGAGGTTGTCGGGCAGGCTGAACCCGTGGAACCGGCAGAGTTCGGCGCAGGCCCGGCAACCCAGGCAGGAGGCCAGGAGCTCGGCGGCCTCGGCGCTCCAGCCCAGCCGGCCCGTGGCCAGGAGATAGGCCAGCCGGGCCTTGCCCGAGGGGGTCACCCCCTCCCGCGGGTCCACGCGGGTGGCCGGACAGTCGAAGCGGCAGATGTTCGGACAGATGGCGCAGTCGGTCACGCCCTTGAGGTCGAACCCCTCGGTGGCGTCCAGCTGGGCGCCCGGCGCGGGGCCGCTCCCTTCGGGCGGAATGGCCGCGGTCGCGGCCGCGGTCGAGGTCGAGGTCGCGGTCGAGGGTTCCGCCGGCGCGCCGCCCAGCCCCATCTTCCCCGGGTTGAGGATGCCCTTGGGGTCGGCCACCGCCTTCAACCCGCGCAGCCATTCGTACGCCGGCCCGAGCTCCCGTGGTAGGTACGGGGCCCGCACGAGCCCGACCCCGTGGTGATGGCTGATCGTCCCGCCGTTCTCGCCGCAGGCCTTCATGGCCGCGTCCCAGATGGCACGGTAATAAGCCTCGTGCTCGCCCGGTCCGGGCATCGCGGCCACCGTCAGGTACAGGCAGACGCCCTCGGGATAGGCGTGGGACCAGTGGCCGGAGACGAGCATGGTCCCGGGGACGGCCTCGATGCCCTTCTTGGCCGCCGCGTAGAGGGCCGTCGCGTCCCGCCACAGGCTGGCCACCTCGATGGTCTCGAAGAGGCCGCCGCCCCTGATCAGGTAGGAGCTGAGGCTGACGTCGAAGCGCGTCTTCAGCCAGTGCTCGACCGGCCCCCAGCCGGTCGGCGTGTAGCCCGCGGCCCCCGCGGCCCCGTCGAAGGCCGCCGCCTCCAGTTCGGCCAGCTCACGGTCTCCCTCGCACAGGACGACCAGCATCGGGTGGCCGGCCACCTCGGGGACATCGGCGAAGTGCCGGGCCGCCTCGGTCTCGTCGTAGAGCCGGACGACCGCCGGCCGCAACCCCCGCCGCAGCACGCCGCGGATGAGGTCCAGCCCGCGCGCCACGTCGGGGACGACATACGAGCGTCCGACCCTGGCCTCGGGCACCGGCCAGACGCGGATGGTCGCCGCCGTCACCACCCCGAGCGTCCCCTCGCTGCCCAGGAGGAGCTGATCCAGGCGCGGCCCCGTCGAGGCCCGGGGCACGGCCTTCGAACGCCAGATCTCGCCTGAGGGGAGCACGGCCTCGAGCCCGACGACGATGTCCTCGATCTTTCCGTAGCGCGTGGAGAACTGGCCCGCGGCCCGGCAGGCGATCCAGCCGCCGAGGGTCGACGCGTACATCGATTGCGGCACGTGGCCGCAGGTGAACCCGGCCCGGTTCAGCTCTTCCTCGAGGACCTGCCCGATGATCCCGGCCTCGACCTCGGCCACCAGCGAGTCCGGGTCCAGGCGGCGGATGCGGTTCAGCTTCTTCAGGTCGAGAGCGATCCCTCCGGCCACGGGCACGGCCCCGCCCATCACCCCCGAGCCCGCCCCGTAGGGCGTCACCGGGACGCCGCGTTCGCCCGCCAGGCGGAGGACCGCCGCCACCTCCTCGGGCGATTCGGGCCAGACGACGGCCTCTGGCAACGCGGCCAGCCGCCCCTTGACGAACCAGGCCGCGGCGAGCGGCCAGAAATCGCGGGCATAGGCGACGCGTCCGGCCTCGCTGACGTCGACATCCCCGGGGCCCACCAGACGGGCCAGCGCGTCGACCAGTTCCACAGGAAGAGGGTCCCCCGCGCGGCCCTCCGGCCGCCGGTGACCCTCGTACGCCAATTCATACCGGCTCAACGCAACCCCTCCTCGGCCGTCCCGGTGATGGTCGTCCCCGGCGCGCGGCCCCAGCGCGCCGCCCACGGCAGCGTTACCGCCGGGTCAATTCCGCCTTGACCTGATAAAGATCCCCACGATAGACGAAGTGCATCGTCTCGAGCGGCTTCCCGTCCTGGATGAAGCTCAACCGGTCGATGACCAGGACCGGGGAACCTCGGCGGATGCCGAGGAGCTCGGCCTCGCGGCCGCTGGCCAGACCGGGCTGCACCGTCTGCTGGACGCGGGTTATCCGAAGTTCATGGACGTGGACCAGGCGGTGATAGAGCGACCCGGTCAGGTCCTCCTTCTCGAGCCCGGGGACCATCTCGTAGTTGAGATGGGCCAGCTCCAGCGCGATGGGCACGCCGTCGCCGAAGCGTAGCCGCTCGAGCCGCAGGGCCTTGTCGTTGTCCTTGAGCTGCAACTGTTCCCGGATGTCCGCCGGCGCGTTCATCACCCAGGTCCCGAGGACGCGGGCGCTGGGCGTCACCCCGCGGGCGGTCATCTCGGCGGTGAAGCTGATGAGGGCCTCGATGTCGTCCTCCTGGCGCGGCCGCGAGACGAACGTCCCCTTGCCCTGCTTCCGGTAGAGCAGCCCCTGGTTGACCAGCTCCTGGAGGGCCTGCCGGACGGTCGCCCGCCCGACCCGGTACTGCTCCATCAGTTCGGACTCGGTGGGCACCTGCGAGCCGACCTTCCACTCCCCGTTCTCGATCTGCCCCCGTAGGGCATCGCGGAGTTGGACATAAAGTGGCAGACGGCTGTATGGATCGAGCATCTCTTCCGCCCCCCCCCACGCCCACTGGCGCCCGGCCTCACCGGCGGCTCGGCCGGGTCACTCATTGTCCGGTTGTCCGAACAATTTCTCTGACACCATCTTACAACGTCTCCCCCCTCCCCCACAAGGGGAAACCGTCGGACAAGTGGCGACCCCATTCGGCGAGGTTCGACGGCGGGATGGGCCGCCGTTCATCGGAAGGTGAACCGCGGGGCCTTCGCGAATCTTCCTCACGACAATCACCCGATAGGAGATGAAGTGGCATGGCCCAGTTAGGCATCCACGGGATCGTCGGGCTTTACGGCGGGAAGGTGGCCGGCTCTTCGGCCGCGGCCGCGGCCGCGGCCGCTCCGGCCGAGACCCTCAGGTCGAAGAAGGACTTCGCCTTCGGTTACGTCCTTGGCAACCTCCTGCCGGACACGGACTTCTTCCTTCTTGTCTTCGCGTACCTGGTGGCCCCGAAAGCGGCCGTCACCCTGCACCGCTCGTTCAGCCACAGCCTCATCACCATCAGCATCCTCACCGCCATCCTGGCCCTCGCCCGCGGCAGGGCCGGCCGCCCGCTGGCCTGGGGCATCGGCCTGGGCATGCTCACCCACGCCGTCCTCGACTTCTTCGTCTGGTTCAGCGCCGTCAACTTCCTGTGGCCCCTTGGCTACCTGGGGATTCCCAGCACGGTGAACCTGTGGGCCAACTTCCAGACCCCGCCCCTCCTGTCGAACCTCCTCGGGGCAGCCGATTATCTGGCCTTCGCCCTCTATTTCCTGCTCCTGCGCTCAGCCGCCAAGCGCACCGGCGCCTCGACCCAGTGGCTCCCGCGGCTGAACTTCTTCATCAACCTGAACTGGGTCCTGACCGTGGTCTATGGGGCCCTGTCCTTCTTCCTCAACGGCACCATCTTCAACATCGTCCACTACGCCGTCTTCACGCTGGTCATGCTGCCCATCGTCCTGTGGACGACCTTCAAGTTCCGTCCGGCCATCGAAGCCTTCGCCACGGCCCCGGCCACGCCCCCGGCGGCCAAGGGCGCCGGGACGCCGGCCTGAGACTTCAACTGCCGGCCTGAGACTTCAATTCATAGAGAAGACGCCAAAGAGGCCCTCCACCGCCGGAGGGCCTCATCATTATTCGTGCCGGGCCTTGCCTGGTCCAACCCGTCGACTGGACCTCACCCCACCCGCCGGTAGATCAGGCGCACGGCTTGGCCGGTGAGGAGTTGCGTCACCGTGGCCGCGCGGGCGAGCAGGATGGGCAGGGCGGTCGAGGCCAACAGGACGGCCACCCCGCCGAGCCCGGCGGCGATCAGGTCGCCGGGGCGTACGGTATAACCGAAAACTGAGGACATGGCCGGCGAGGCCAGGCCGCCGAAGACCGCCCCGGCCGCGCCGACGATGAGGACCTCCGCCGCCAGGAGCTTGGAGATGGCGCCGCCGCCGAGGCCGACGGTCTTGAGGATGGCCAGTTCGCGCCGCCGGTCGAGGAAGGACAGGAGCATCGTCCCCATGGCCCCCGCGCCGACGAACAGGCAGACCAGGATGGTGACCACGGCCGCCGGGAAGGTCACGTCCATCCCGACGATGTCGCCGGCCAGGGCGGCCGCGCTCGACCGGCTGGTCATCTCGACGACCGGATAACGCCGGCCAGTGTGGAAGTTGCCTTTGTCGTCCCACCAGGGTCCCTCGGTGAGCCAGGCCCGCAGCCGCTCGACCCCCGCGTCCCCGCCGATGTCGAAGAACAGGAGGTTCGGTGGGGTATCCTCGAGGCCGGCTGTTCGTCCGCTTATCCGGGTCACCTGCGGGTCGGACGGCCGCAGGTGGAGGACGGGCTGGTCGAGGTAGTCCAGCTTCGGCCGGAAGGTCCCTACCAGGGTAAAGCGCTCGGTGGTCGCCTTCCCCAGGTAGTCCAGGTAGTTGCCGGTGAAGGGGGCAACCGACCCAGACAGCAGGTAGCGGAACTCGATGACGCCCCCGATGGGCCGCCCGGCCGCCAGGGACTCCGGCAGGGCCATCTCGCCGCGGGCCGCCGGCAGGCGTCCGGCGACCAGTTCGACCGCCCCGGCCAGGAACCGGCTGCCCGGCACGAACGACAGGGTCGGCCTCACTCCCCAGGGGGTGAAGGCCTGAACTCGCCGGACAGGCTCGTAGTGTCTGACCCCCGGCGCGCTGGCCAGGGCCGCGAACTCCGGCCCGCCGGCCGGGTCGGTCGGGCAGGCGATGATGTGCTCACCCGGGACCTCCAGTTGCGACGGGGGGACGTCGACGTTGCGGGGGTCGGTCGTGTAAGGGACCCAGTGGTGCAGGACCTGCACCTCGACCACCAGGTCCGCGGGCAGCGCGGTCGGCCTGGTCGTGACGACCAGGTCCCGGCCGGCGGCGGCGAAGAACGGGTGGACGATGGCGAAGATGGTCACGCCCGCCCCGAGCAGCGCGGCCATCAGCGCGTATCTCCCCGACCACCGCCGGACGCTGGCCCAGGCGGCCGACCACAGCTCGCCGCTCATTCGCTCCTGAGCACCTCCTGCGGGGTGAGTTGGACCGCGCGGGTGGCCGGGACAAGGCCGAAGAGGAGGCCCATGGCCAGGGCGCCGCCGATGACCCGCCAGGCGTCGGCGCCCACCCGGGCAAGGACGGCGGCGGGTTCCGCGTGGGCGGTGACCAGGGTCCACAGAGCGAACGGGTAGACGGCAAGGTAGCCGAGGCCGGCCCCGATGATGGAGACGGCCGCGCTCTCGGCCAGGACCATGACGACGACATCGACCCCGCGGGCCCCGACCGCCCGCAGGATGCCAATCTCACGGCGCCTGCCGGCCATCACCGTGGTCAGGTTGACGGCGATGAGGATGGACGCCAGGAGGTACATGAGGACCGCCATCAGCGAGTCGGCCTTGATGGGCAGGGCGACCCGGCCAGGGTCATGTCCGCCGAGGGCCGTCGCCGCTTCGTCCACCGCCGTGCTGATGGTGAAGCCGGGAAGGGCCTCCCGCAGTCCCGTCGCGACTTCCTCGAGACGGGCGATGCCGTCGAGGGTGACGGCCACCTCGGTGACCGGGATGGGCGGGCGCCCGCCGCTCTCCGCGTAGATGGTCGCAAAGGTGGCCCGTGGGATGTAGACGAAGGGCGTCGAGCCGGTCCACTCGTTGCCGGCGCCCCTCTCGGTGGGGCCCGAGGCCAGGGCCCGTGCGTCGACCACGGTGAACTCATAGACCCGGCCGCGTGAGTGGTCGAAGACCAGCCGGTCGCCGTTGCCGTCCGAAGCGTTGCCGTCCGAAGCGTTGCCTTCCGAGGCGATGGCCGGCACGGTCAGGCGGAGGGTCGAGCCGACCCTGAGCCCGGCCAGGGCGCCGGGCAGAATAGGGTTGCGGAAGCCGGCCCGGCTCGCGTCGACCACGGCCACAAGGCGCCCCTCGTCGCCCGGCGTCAGGTCCCGACCGGCGGTGATCAGCGAGGCGAAGTCGTCGGCGGCCGAGGCGGAGCCTCTGGGCACCGCGCCGGCCCCCGGGTCTGCCGCCCTGAGCACCGACATCGCCCCGAAGGTGACGCCGGCCAGGTCCGGGTTCGACCGGGTCTCGAAGGCCGGGAGGGCATAGACGGGACGGACCGAGACCACGTGCCCCTTGGTCCCGAGCGCGGCGGCTACGGGGGCGGGGTCGAACCACGGCCCGCGGCCGTCGGCGGCCTTGAGGGCCCCACCGGTGTAGAGACCGGGCCGGAAGACGATGGACGTCCCGACGTCGTCCGGGTCCCAGGTGGCCAGGGACAGCTCGCCGGCGCCGGCCAGCGACGCGCGGGAGAAGGCGTAGCGCCCCGCGCGCACGACGAGATCACCGCCGATGACCCGGCGGGCGGCCAGGTCCTTCTCGGCCGGGTAACCCTGGGCCAGGGTCAGATTGGCCGACAGGATGGCCGCGGCCAGGGCCATGGCCCCGATGGCCAGGGCGCTCTGACCCAGGTTGCGTCTGAGGTTGGTCAGGCCGAGCCCGACGAAGGTCATCACGGCCGCAGACCCCCACATCCGTCGACCCGCGGCAGGACTCGGGCGCCGCGGGTCGAACCGCTAATCGGTTGGCCTTGCCCATGACAGAGCGACACACACCACGTAAAGGAGACCTGTCCATCCGATGAGAGACATCGAAGCCGTCCGCCGGGACTTCCCCGTCCTGTCTCGCTGCACCTACCTGAACACCGGGACCCTTGGTCCCAGCCCCGAACCGGTCAACCGCAAGCTCGTCGACCTCTATCTCGAATGGGAGCACGGCGGCCCGGGCCACCCGGACAACTACGGGCGGATGCACGAGGCCACGAACCCGGTCCGCGCGCGGCTCGCCGCCTGGCTCGGGGTGGCCCCCGAGGAACTGGCCTTCACCGCCAACGCCACCGACGGCGTGGACATCGTCGCCTGGGGCCTCGACTGGCGCGAGGGCGACGAGGTCCTCATCAGCGACCAGGAGCACCCGGCCGTCTTCGTCCCCTGGCTGTGGTTGGCGCGCCGCCTGGGGATCAAGACGAAGGTGGTCAAGCTCAGCAACGACCCGCGGGTGACCCTGGCCAATGTGGAGCGGGCGATCACGGCACGCACGCGGCTCCTGGCCTTCAGCCACGCCACCTCGATGACCGGGCTGCGCCTTCCGGTGGCCGACATCTCCCGCCTGTGCCACGACCGCGGCGTCCTCGTCATGTACGATGGGGCCCAGACCTGCGGCCAGTTCCGCGTGAACATCCCGGCCACGGGGGCCGACTTCTACAGCCTCAACGGCCACAAGTGGATGCTCGGGCCGGTCGGCACGGGCGCCGTCTATGTCCGCCGTGACCTGCAGGACCGGGTCCGCCCGAGTTGGGTCGGGGGCGGCTCGACCAGCGTCTGCGATTACCCCGAGGTCGGCCGGTTCGAGTTCCACGATTCGGCCCTCAAGTATGAGTTCGCCACGCGCCCCTGGCACATCCTTGTGGGCTGGGGTTACGCCCTGGACTACCTCGACAACCTGGGCTGGCCGGAGATCGAGGCCCGCGTGCGGAAGCTGGCCGCGCTGCTCAAGGAGCGCCTGGCGGCCATCCCGGGGGTCGAGGTCCTCTCACCGACCGACCCGGACGGGGCGACCGGCCTCTCCAGCTTCACCCTGGCCGGCTGGCCGTTCGAGAAGCTCTACGAGGCCCTGAAGAAGGACGGCGTGATCAGCCGGCCGGTCGCCGAGCTCAACGCGTTGCGGTTGTCGACCCATTTCTACAACACCGAGGAAGAGGTCGACCGGGCCGCGGCGATCATCGCCAAGGCGGCCAAGGCTGGGGCCTGAGAGGGCTCGTCCGCACCTCTGGTACGGGCGGCTTCCCTTCCAGGTTTCCCCGCCGCGGTCCCACAAAAGCCAAGAAGGCGGGAGCGATCGCTCCCGCCTTCTCCTCTTTCGGGTGTCAGGACTTCTTGTCCGTCTTTTCCTTAGGACCGAACACGAGGGACAGAAGCACGATCACGGTCATCAGAGCCATGATTCCCAAGAGCTTAAGCACGACGTTTTCGCCTCCCCTTGGTGTGTTGATGGTGGGAAAATTGTGGTGAACCAACCGGCTCTCGGCCAAAACGACTGGTTCGCTTTCGAGGGCCGCATTCCTCCTAGGAATACGCCGGTAACCCTGGAAAGGTTTCGTCTTTACCTACCGCTGGGTTGTGTCTGGCGGCACTAGGCCTAGGCCTTGGCGGCCCGCGCCTCGCCGCCTTCTCGGCCCTCGCGGCGGCTGTCGGTCCCCGGCTGGTAGAGGCAGAACGGTTCCTCGTCGAGGTAGTCGCCGGTGACGCCGTAGGCCCGCGCCCGGCAGCCCTCGCAGACGTTGCGGTACTCGCAGACGCCGCACTTCCCCTTGAGCTTGGTCACGTCACGCAGGTCCAGGAAGACCGGGGACGACTCCCAGATCTCCTTGAGCGGCTGCCGCTTGACGTCCCCGGCCTCGATGGGCAGGTAGCCGCAGGGTTGCACGCGACCGGTGTGGGAGATGAACATGACACCGGTGCCGGCCAGGCAGCCCTTGGTCATGGCGGCCAGGCCATGGGTCTGCGGGGTGATGGTCACGCCCTCGGCCTTCGCCCGCTGGCGCATAACCCGGAAGTAGTGCGGGGCGCAGGTCGCCTTGAACTCGATGGGCGCCTTGCGCGACGCGTCGTAGAGCCACGACAGGACGCGCTCGTACTCATCGGCCGGGACCATCTGGCGATCGGCGATCTCCAGGCCGCAGCCGACCGGGACGAGCATGAAGATGTGCAGGGCGTCGGCTCCGTGCTCCAGAGCGAGCTTGAGGATGTCCTCCAGCTCGCGGACGTTGTGCTTGGCGATGGACGTGTTGAATTGCAGGCTCATCCCGCGCTTCTTCAGCCGGTCGAAGCCGGCCAGGGCCGCGTCGAAGCTGCCGGGCAGGCCGCGGAAAGAGTCGTGGGTCTGGGCGTTGGCCCCATCGATGCTGATGCTGACCCGCTTGACGCCGGTGGCCACGATGCGGTCGGCCGTGGCGTCGTCGACGAGGGTGCCGTTGGTGGCCAGGGCCACGCGAAGGCCCTTGCCGTTGGCGTAGGTGGCGATGTCGAAGACGTCCGGCCGGTAGAGCGGCTCACCGCCGGTGAGGATGAGGATGGGACTGGCGAACTCGGCGATCTGGTCGACCAGGCCGAAGGCCTCGGCCGTGGTCAGCTCGTCGGGCGAGCGCTGGGCCTGGGCCGTGGCCCGGCAGTGGACGCACTTCAGGTTGCAGCCGTCGGTCAGCTCCCAGAAAAGCACGCGGAGCTGATTGGCCTTGTTACGGCGGAACTCGACCGCGTCGGCCTCACCCATGTGCTCGCCGTGGGCGCGGGCTTCCTTGATGTCGGCGTAGCCGGGATGGCCGCCCGGGTGGCCGCCTTGCTTGCTTTCGTCAGCCATGTCTTACTTCGCCCCCGTGGCGGCCGCGGTCCCGCCGAGGCCGATCTCCTCGTCCGTCAGATAGCAGGCCGGGTCGGACTCCCAGAAGTCGCCGTAAGCCGCTTCGGCCCGGGCCCGGAAGTTGCCGTTGCAGAGGTCGAGCCACTTACACTTGGCGCAGCGCCCCTTGAGCAGACCCTTGCGGTCCTTGAGCCCCTTCAGGGTCGGGTTCGAGAGGTCGGTCCAAATGTCGCCGAACTTGCGCTCACGGACGTTGCCGAAGGTGTGGCTGGTGGTGAACTGGTCCGGGTGGACATAGCCCAGGTTGTCGACGTTGGCGATGGCGACGCCGGTGTTGTTGCCCCCGTTGAACTCCAGGAGGGTCAGGGCGTCGGCGGCCCGCGCCGGGTCCTCCTTGAGCAGGCGCATGTACAGGTAGATGGCGTCAGCGTGGTTGTCGACGGTCAGGATGTCCTTCTCGAGGCCACGGGCATGCATGGCGCGGACGCGGTCGATGATGAGGTCGACGACCTTGCGGGTCTCCTCGTGGCTGAGATCGTCCTTGGAGATGCCCTCGCCGCGGCCGGCGTAGACCAGATGATAGAAGCAGGCCCGCGGGATGCCTTCCTTCTCGATGAGGTCGAAGATGGGGCCGACGTCCTTGTAGTTGTGGTTGGTCACGGTGAAGCGCAGGCCGACCTTCTGGTTGATGGCCAGGCAGTTGCGGATGCCGGCGAGGGCCAACTCATAGGCGCCCTTGTGGCCGCGGAACTTGTCGTTATGCTCGCCGATGCCGTCCAGGCTTACGCCGACGTAGGAGAAGCCGGCCTCCTTGACCTGCCGGGCCTTCTCGGGGGTGATCAGCGTGCCGTTGGTGGAGATGACCGTGCGGATGCCCTTCTCCTTGGCATAGGCGCCAAGCTCGAAGAGGTCGGGGCGGATGAACGGCTCACCGCCGGAGAACAGGAGGACCGGCACGCGAAACTCGGCCAGGTCGTCGATGAACCGGCGGGCCTCCTCGGTCGTCATCTCGTTCGGGTACTCGTGGTTCTCGGATTCGGCGTAGCAGTGCACGCAGTGAAGGTTGCAGCGCCGGGTCGAAGTCCAGACGACCACCGGCCGCTTGTCCACGGCGAACTGAAGCATGTTCGCCGGCAGCTTGGCCGTCTCCCGGTTATAGCGGAGGGTGTCGCCCGCGGTGACTGTCCCGCAGAGGAGTTTGGAGAATCCGATCAAGGTGTCCGCCTCCCGTCAGCCTAATGCCCGTTTTCACAATCCTGGGTCCACAAAAGCAACATAAAACAAGCCTATGGCACCTTTCTAATGATAACCTCCTGGGCAGGGCAAGTCAACCAGCGACGACGCGGCAATCGGTGAGGATTGGGTGAGAGAATCTTAACGAAAAGGCCCGGTGGCCGGCGGGCCTGATGGTCCAAGGAGATCGTGGAGCCGTGGATCAGCGAAGCCTCACTCGGCCTGCGACGGGGCCGCGGCCGGGGTCTCGGCCTCGACGGCCGCCTCGGGGGTATGGTGCGAGCGCCGCAGCGGGATCTCCCGGATGAAGACGGTGACCACGAAGCCGGCGATGAGGAAGACGATGCCGACCATGAAGAGGCCCGTGATCGAGGTCGCCAGGCTCTGCCGGATGGCCTCCATCAGCTGCTTGAAGAGGGCCATCCCCTGCGGGCCGAACTGGGCGAAGGCCTGCTGGATCTGAGCCGTGGCCTGGGGGGCCAGCAGGATCTGCGGGTTCTCCAGCAGGGCCAGCTTGTCGCCGGCCGCGCCGACCAGGGTGGCCGGCAGGTTGGCCTGCAGGGCCGAGTTGAAGTGGTTGGTCATCAGCGTGCCGAGGACGGCGACGCCGATGGTCCCGCCGACTGAGCGGAAGAACTGCAGGCTGGCCGTGACCTCGCCGAGCCGCTTGAAGGGGAACGCGTTCTGGACGACGATGGTGAACAGGCTCATCTGGACGCCCAGGCCGAGCCCGGTGATGATCATGTTGCGAATGACGATGGCGTTGGTGGCGTTGACCGTCATCCTGGCGTTGAGGTACATGCCGAAGATGGCGATGACGAAGCCCACCAGCGAGATGATGCGGTAGCGGCCGGTCCGCGAGAGGAGCAGCCCGCCGATGATGCTGGAGGCCATGAAGCCGAGCATCATCGGGGTCATCACGGCGCCCGAGTTGGTGGCCGTGGTGCCGATCACGCCCTGGACGAAGAGCGGCAGGTACATGATGGCGCCGAACATCCCCGCGCTGATGACGAACGAGGCGATGACCGACACGGTGAAGATGTTCTCCCTGAAGAGGCTCGGGCTGATGATGGGTTCGGCCGCCCGCCCTTCGGCGACGAAGAAGACGACCCACATCACGGCGGAGAAGGCGAACAGCCCGATGATCTGGGCCGACTTCCAGGCGTACTCGGTGCCGGCCCAGCTGAAGGCGAGGAGCATCGGGACCGCCGCGGCGAGGAGCATGGCCGCGCCGCCGTAGTCGATGGCGTGCTGCTGACGCCGCGCCTGCGCCGGGATGGCCAGCAGGCCGACGATGATGGCCAGGAGGCCGACCGGCAGGTTGACGTAGAAGACCCACTGCCAGCCCCAGTTGTCGGTGATCCAGCCGCCGAGGGTCGGGCCGACGATGGTGGCCAGACCGAAGACGGCCATCATCAGGCCCTGCCACTTGCCGCGCTCGGCCGGCGGGAAGACGTCACCGATGATCGACTGCATGACCGGCATCATCGCCCCGGCGCCCAGACCCTGGATCCCGCGGAAGATGATGAGCTGGGCCATGGTGTGGCTGTGTCCGGACAGGAACGAGCCGACGAGGAACAGCGACAGGCCGATGGCGAAGAACGGCTTGCGGCCGTAAACGTCGGAGAGACGTCCGTAGAGTGGGACGGTCGCCGTCGAGGTCAGCATGTAGGCGGTGAAGACCCAGGCGTAGTGCTGGAGTCCGTTGAGGTCGGCGACGATGCGGGGCATGGCCGTCCCGACCACCGTCTGGTCGAGGGCCGAGAGGAGCATGCCGAGCATGGTCGCGACGATGACCATGACCAGCCGGCCGGGAGCGAGGGTCCGCAGCCCGATGGGCTGGTCGAGTTCATGCGTTTCAAGGGTCGGTGATTCCAATGGTTCTCCCTCCGATTTCATCATCAGCGGCGGCGGGGTGTTCGGCGTCGCCGGCAGGCTTCCGCGTTTCGGCCTGCCCTTGCGCGTCATCCTCGATGGCCGCGGCCAGGGCCTGCAGCCCGCGCTGAAGGGCGCTCAGGTCGCCGTCGGTCATGGCGGCCAGCCAACGTTCCAGGGACTCGCGGCCCCCGTGACGCATGTTGGCCACCAGGTCAGTACCTTCTTTGCTGAGTGAAGCGATGGTCCGGCGGCGATCCTCGGGGTCCTCGCTGCGGGCCACCCAACCCTGGCGGACCAGGCGGTCGACCAGGAGGCTGGCAGTCGGTTCGCCGACACCGAGCCGTTCGGCCAGGCGTCCGATGGTCGCGCCACCGGACTTGGCCAGGGCGAAGAGCCCTTTGATCTGCCCCATGGTCAGGTCCAAGCCGAGCCAAGCCGGGGCGGCGGCACCCTGGAACGCCACGGCCAGCCGCTTCATGTTCTGGGCCGTGTCTTGCACGGCCTGCCTGCGCTTTTCGTTCATGCAGTCACCCGCTTTCACGTCAACGCCCTACATCATATAGCAGAAAGTTTGCCCTGGCAATAATATATTTGCTCCAGGCAAAGCTTTTTCGGCTCGCTCACGGCCGCGCAACCCATGACCTCTCGAGTGAAAAACAAGAACGGCCCAGCGCCCTCGAGGAGGAGGGGACTGGGCCATGAGGGTCGGATCCTGTCGCCAACGGGTCCGATCCTTCTATTTGCGAGCAGTGACCAGTGGTTGGAAGAAGCCGCTTTCGTCGGGCATGAGCCATGTGACCTGGGAAAAATGCGCCTCTTCCAAGAGCCCTCGCAATTCCTCGCGGGTCAAGGCTCGACGCGGACCGTCGGGGCCCTGACCACCACGTCCCAGTGGGCCGGGGCGTCGTTGTTGCCCCCATAGAAGAGGTCGTTGCCGAAGCCGAAGTGACAGGTGCCCTGCAGGCACTCGTCGGCCGCGATGGCCCCGGTGACGATGCCGCGGGACAGGCCGAAGCCAAGCTCCACGAGCTGGTCACAGCCGCCGCCCGCGCGGTCCACGAGGGCCGTCAACCGCCGGGCGATGTCCCCGCCGCGGATGCCCGTCAGACGGCCATCCGCGACCTCGATGGTCACCGGGGCGTCGACCGCCCCGAGGAGGTCGATGACCACACCGTTGACGACGAACTCGCCCGCGGTCAGGTCGACGACGATCTTCCCCCGGGCGCTCCCGGCGACGACTCCCCAGGCGACCTCGGACGGCGGCAGGTAGGCGTGTCGGGACTGGCCGGCCACCTTATATGGTAGGGCGACGGGTGACCGCAACTCCAGGGTCAGGTCCGCGCCGCCCGGCGCCGTCACCCGCAACCGCGCGCCGCTCTTCAGGCTCATCGCCCGCGCGGCAGCCTGATCGGCCAGGTTCACGTCGGTCTGCAGGTGGCGCAGCAAGTCTTCTTCCGGATAGCGTGGGCGGATGAAGGCCGAACGCCCGGAGAAACCCTCCGGCGGGCGGAAGGCCGGGAAGAGCTGACGATAGGCCGGCGGTGGGTCCGGTCGCACCCCGACGGCGGCCGTCGTATCGGAGAAAGCGGCGATGACGATATCTCGCTCCCCGAGGGAGGCCAGGCGCTGGGCGACTTCATCGGGGGCGGCCGCCGCGGGCAACTCGGCCAAAGCGGCCTCGAGCCCCAGTTCGCGGGCGGCCGACACGAAGCCCCCGGCCAGCCATTGCCGGCCGGGGTCGGTAAAGCAGGTGAGGCGCTTGCACTCGGTGGCCCGCAGATACTGTCCGAGGACGTGCCGTGCGGCCCGGTGCACCCCCGCGGTCAGGTGAGCCTCGGCGGCCCGGCTTCGGTCTTGTCCCATCCGTCAGCCTCCTGAAGATTCGCCCGGGGGACGGCGGAGTTCTTCCTTCTTCTCCACCGGGCTCGGGCGACCCTTCAAGCGCTGTTATCTCGGCTCGGGGGGCTCGTCCCTTCGCGCCAGCATAGCCGCCTGCCGCTGCCCATATAGATTAGCGATCATGAGGACGGAGGCGGCGCCGATGAGAAGCAAGGTCTGGTGGGCCACCCTGGCCGGGTTGGCCACCCTCACCCTGACCCTGACCCTCGTCTTCTTCGCCGAAGAGGGCTACCACGCCGCGGCCGACGGGCTCAAGCTCTTCCTGAACGTCGTCTTCCCGTCGCTCCTGCCCTTCTTCGTGCTCTCCGAGATCATGCTGGGGATGGGCGTCGTCCACTTCATGGGGGTCATCTTCGAGCCGCTGATGCGGCCGCTGTTCAACGTCCCCGGGGTGGGGTCGTTCGTCCTATCCATGGGCCTCGCCGCGGGCTATCCGATGGACGCCGTCATCACCGCCAAGTTCCGCGCGGGCAAGCTGTGCAGCCGAATCGAGGGTGAGCGCCTGCTGGCCTTCACCAACACCGCCGACCCGCTCTTCATCTTCGGGGCCGTCGCCGTGGGCATGTTCGGCCTCCCCCGCCTCGGCTACGCCATGGCCGCCGCGCATTACCTGTCCGCCCTGGCCGTCGGGCTATGCTTCCGCTTCTACGGGGTCCGCGCCGAGCGCTTGCAGCTGGCCGGGGGTTCGGGCAGGGGCAGGGTCGGGGCGCGCTTCTCGGCCGCCGACGACGACGCCGACGATGGACTCGCCCCCAACGTCCCTGGCGCCGGAGACCGCGGCTTCATGCTCGTCCGCGCCGCCCGCGCCCTCTACAAGGCCCGCCGCGAGGACGGGCGTTCGCTCGGCAAGATGCTGGGCGACGCGGTCAACGAGTCCGTCCGCACCCTCCTGATGATCTGCGGCTTCATCATGCTCTTCTCGGTGATGATCCGCGTCCTCTCGGCCGTCGGCCTCGTGGCCTGGGTCAGCCAGGCCCTCGCGCCCGTGTTGGGGTTCATCGGGTTGAGCCCGAATCTGGTCCCGTCGATGCTGTCCGGGATCTTCGAGATCGACGTCGGCACGGTGGCGGCCAGCGTGGCCCAGGCCCCGTTCCTTCAGAAGGTCGCCGTGGCCAGCGCTATCATCGCCTGGAGCGGCCTGTCCGTGCACGGCCAGGTGATGAGCGTCCTCTCCGGCACGGACATCCGCATGGGCCCATATGTGGTGGCCCGCCTGCTCCACGCGGTCTTCGCCGCCGGCTTCACCCTCCTCTTCGTCGGCCCGGCGGCCCCGGCCATCGATGCCATCGTCCGCCCGGTCTTCAGCCGCTTCGCCTACGCCCCGGCCGTTGGCGTGATGAGCGGGTTTTACCGAGCCCTGGGGCTCGGCCTGAACCTGCTGGTGATCAGCCTGGTGCTGCTCCTCGGGGCGCTACTGGTCACCCTGCTGGTCAGCGGGTGGAGGAGCCTGAAGGTGAGGATAATAAGATAAAGCCGGACAGATTGGCGGTGTGGTTTTTCAGTCGACAATCCCCTTCTCCGGGAGGAACGGTGAGGTCCGTGTTGAAAGACAAGCCACCAGTACGGGAGAGGGGGAATACGATGGCCACCGCTGTTGAAAAGGCTTTCAGTGGTCTGCCCCAAAAGGCTGGGGCGCGTCGAGCAGCCAAGATAGAGCGGTCCCTGCCCCCTGTCGACCCCGATTCGACCGACTTGACGGACCTGTTCGAGTGGGGCGCCGCAGTCGCCAAAGCGGGGCGTCTGACGCCCGCACGGTCCAAGGAGATAATCGCATCGGTCAGAAAGAATGCTAAGAATCGTCGTTGATACGAATGTTTTTGTCCGGGCCGTTTTTTACGAGCACCCGCCGCCCAAGCGGGTGCTTCGGCTTGTTAGTGAGGACCAAGTCAGATTGCTGGTAAGTGACTCCACCGAAGAGGAAATCCTGGCCGTGATAGCCACTCACGCCTATGAGGCCGGCTTTCCCAAGGCGAGAGCTCGACCAGCCGTAATCAAAGTGCTGCGCTTGCTCCGGCGAGCCGAGAGAGTGGTCCCCTTACACGAGTTCACTGGCTGCGTAGACCCCGACGATAACAAATTCTTCGAGTGCGCGATCGCTGGGCACGCTGATTGTATTGTTAGCGAAGACCAGCATATGGGCACGACCCCCGACTCGCCAGTGCCGGTCATGTCCCCGTGGCAATTCCTCAAAGCTTATAGGCCGTAAGAACAGCAGGGGCAGCCATTTTGGGCTGCCCCCGTTCTCTTTCGCGTGGTCCGATGACGGGCATTCAGCGCCCACTGCAGGTGAAGGTCTGCGGTCCGAGCCCCGGCCCGACCACGACCAGGACGTGCCGCTCTGGATCGAAGCAGCGCCAGGCGACCTCGAGCACATCCTCGCGGGTGACCGCCCGGTAGATATCGGGCAGCCGCCGCAGGTGATCCAGGCCGAGGCCGTATAGCTCTATCTCGACCAACGCCCGTGACAGGCCCTCGGCCGTCTCGAGGTTGATGGGCAGTGTACCGGTGGCGTAGCCCTTGGCGTCGGCCAGCTCCTCGTCCGAGACGGGCTCGGTGGCGATGCGATGCAGGTGGCCGACCATCGAGTCGACGGCCCGGTCGACGGTCGCTGGGTTGACCCCGGCGAAGATGAACCAGGGGCCGGGCCCGCGCCTTGCCCGCAGGGCCGTATAGACGTAGTAAGCCAGCCCCTGCCGGTCGCGGATGTCGCCGCCGAGCCGCCCGCCGAGGCCCATCCGGCCGAGGATGAGGTCGGCCATGTAGAGGCGGTCGTAGTCGGGGTCGCTGCGCGGGATGCCGGGCAGGCCGAGGACGATGTCGGACTGCGTCTTCCCAGCCAGGTCGCGGCGGATGACGACCCGCTCGGCCGGGCGGGAGGCCGGCGGCGGTGCCGGACACGGAGCCGCGCCGACGATGCCCGGCCCGGCCGAACCCGGCCCGACGAGGCCCGGCCCGGCGAACCCGCCGAAGGCTGCCTCCAGGATATCGAGCATGCCCTCGGCCTCGAGCCCGCCGACGGCCGTCAGGATGAGCCGCGCCGGGACGAGCCTCGCCCGGTAGTAGTCGCGGAGGGCCTCCGGGCGCAGCATCTGGACCTCGGCCGGATACCCCAGGACCGGGTAGTGGTAGGGATGGCTGTGCGGGTAGGCCGCCTCGTGGAACAGCCGCACGGCGAGGCGCCTGGTGTCCGAGTCGCGTTCGCGAATCCTGGTCAGGAACTGCCCCTTGACCGTCTCGATCTCGGGGTCGGGGAAGGTCGGCACCAGCGCGGCGTCGGCCATAATCGCCAAGCCCTGGGCGAAGTCCTCGTTCAGGGCGGTCACGCTGAAACTCAGCTTCTCGCCGTCGGACGCGGCGTTGAGGGACATGCCGTTGGCGTCGGTCAGCTCGCTCTGCTCCTGGAAGGTGCGACGGGCGTTGCCGCGCATCACCCCTTCGGCGCAGACCTCTTGGATGCCCGCCCGCCCCTGCGCCTCGTCGGCCGGGGCCAGGACCAGGGTGGCCTTGGCCAGGGCGAACGGAAGGCCCGGGTTGTTGACGGCGAGGGCGATGGCGCCGTTGGCCAACCGGCGCCGTCTGATGGTCTCCGGCCCAGGCATGGACGCGCCGGCGGTCCGCGGTTCGAGGTGAGCCGGCGGTTCGTGGTGAGCCCGCGGTTCGTGGTGGAAGAACATGTGCGCTCCGCCCCCGCCCGCCCCCGCCGCGGCGTCCCCCGCCTGCGCCGGGACGAACCAGCCGACCGTGCGGTTGCTCTCCCCGAGGTACTTCTCGGCCACCGCCCTGACCGCGTCGGCCGTCACCGACGCCACCTGTTCGGACAGCCCGTCGTCGAGGCGCGGGCAACCCAGCACTTCCGCGGCGCCGAGGAGCAGGGCCTCGTTCTCGACGCCCTCACGGACATAGGCCAGCTGCGCCCGGACCTGTTTCCTGGCCCGCCGCAGTTCGTCATCTGGGACGGCCTCCGCCCGCAGCCGCTCGACCTCCGCGGTGATGGCCTCCTCGATCTCGCGGGCGCCGGTACCGGCCCGGGCCGTCGCCGAGATGTTAAAGAGCCCTGGGTCGATGGCCAGGCCGACGCGGCTGTCGACGGCGGCGGCCAGCCGCCCGTCGATGAGCGCCCGGTACAATCGCGAACTGCGGCCCATCGGCCGGCTTCCGAAGCTATAGGGAGGCTTGCCGCCTGAGAGCACGGCATCGAGGACCATCAACGGCGCGATATCGGGGTGGCCGGCCGCCGGCAGATGATAGGCCATCATGACATAGCTCGTCGGGCCAGGGCGGCGGACGACGACGCGGCGCTCCTCCGTCTGCGGGGGTTCGACCGCGCCGAGGGGCGGCAGGGGCCGGCCCCCGGGGATCCCGCCGAAATGCTTCTCGATGAGGTCGCGACCGCGAGCCTCCTCGATGTCTCCGACCAGCACGGCGACGGCATTCGCCGGGGAATAGTGCGAACGGTAATACCCGTAAAGGTCTTCGCGGGTCATCGACAGGAGGTCGGCCTTGGCCCCGATGACCCCGTGGCGGTACGGGTGGACCTGGAAGGACGCCTCGGTGACGGCCTCGTCGAGCCAGAAGGTCGGCCGGTTCTCGGCCCCCTCACGCTCGGAGATGATCACGTTGCGCTCCGAGGCCACCTCGGCTGGGTCGAAGAGGCAGTTGGCCATGCGGTCGGCCTCGATCTCCGCGGCCAGCTCGATGCGGTCCGCCGGGAGCACGGCGTAGTACGCGGTGAGGTCCTCCGAGGTGAAGCCGTTCCAGTAACCACCGTTCTTGCTGACGAGTTTGTCAAGCTGACCCTTTCCAAACTTCGGCGTGCCCTTGAACATCATGTGCTCGACCCAGTGAGAGACGCCGGTCAGGCCCGGGACCTCGTACCTGGCCCCGACCCGGTAGAAGATGAAGAAGGCGGCGACAGGGTTCTGGTGGTGCTCGCGGATGAAGACGGTCAAGCCATTGCTTAGAGCCTGAGCGTTTTCGTTCACGGACCTTGCCCTCCCCCAACGGCCTGGATGGTTGATGTGTGTTGGCCGCCCATGTCTTAAGAGACTTCGGCGGGCGGTGGCGTTCACCTTCGCCCTGAGGGCTCGAACAGTCAGAAAATGGCAGATTCCCCGCGTCCGCGGCGGACGAGGCAGGTGAAGTCGGCCCTAGCTGCGAATTCCCCAACGGGGTGATGCCCATGAACAGGCAGACCATGAGCAACAAAGGCAGCCGAGCGGCGACCCGCGTCGCCCGCTCGAACAGCATCTACGCCTTTAGCCGCGAGAACCGCCCCGCCCTCAAGGTGCGGCCGCCGGCCGACCTCGTCTTCGAGACCCAGGACTGTTTCAGCGGGCAGGTCACGCCGGCCAGCCCCGTCCTCGGGGCCGTCGACTGGGCCCACATCAACCCGGCGACCGGGCCCGTTCACGTCGAGGGGGCCCGGCCCGGCGACATCCTGGCGGTGAGCATCAAGTCCGTCAAGATGGCTCCGCTGGGCCTGATGGCCGCGCTCGAGGGCGAGGGCATCCTGCGCGACCGGGTCCGGGCGACCGAGGTCAAGTTCGTCAAGGTGTCGCGCGGCCTGGCCGCCTTCAGCGACCGCGTCAAACTGCCCGTGCGACCGATGATCGGGGTCATCGGGGTGGCCCCGGCCGGTGAGCCCGTCCCCTGCGGCACCCCGGGCGGCCACGGCGGCAACATGGACACCCGCCTCATCGGCCCAGGCGCGACGGTCCTCTTCCCCGTCGCCGTCGAGGGCGCCCTCCTGGCCATGGGCGACGTCCACGCCGTGATGGGCGACGGCGAGATCATGGGCACGGGCGTGGAGATCGGCGCCGACGTGACGGTCCGGGTCGAGGTGCGCCGCGACCTGGCCGACCTCGGGCTGAAGAACCCGGCCATCCTGACCGAGTCGCATTTCGTGACGATAGCCTCGGCGAAGTCCCTCGACGCGGCGGTCAAGGCGGCCACGCGGGACATGGTGGGAATCCTGATGCGCCGCGGCAAGCTGGGATTGAACGAAGCCGGCATGCTATGCAGCGCGGCCGGAACGGTCGCCGTTTCGCAGGTCGTCGACCCGCTGAAAACGGCTCGTTTCGAGATGCCGCTATCCGTCCTGGCCGACCTCGGCGTGACGATATAGGCACCGGGCGCGGCGATGGTCGATGAATCGACCATTTAGCACTCGAGGACGTCGCTTGACAAAGACCGCCTGTTTGGACTATATAAGAACTTAGAGACGTCGCTGGAGCCAGCTCTTTGGGCTGGCTTTTTGCCGACGCTTCAGACGGCTCGCTTGGCAAACCAGTGTTCAGGAGGTCCTTCCGATGCCGGTCTACGAATACAAGTGCCCGAAGTGCGGCCACTTCGAGGTGGAACAACCGATCACCGCTGACGCCCTGCGGACCTGCCCCAAGTGCGGCAAGCCGGTCAAGAAGCTGATCAGCCGCTCGACGGTCATCTTCAAGGGCTCCGGGTTCTATGTCACCGACAACCGCAAGTCCGACGATAAAACCAAGGCGTCCGGCGACGGCTCTAGCAGCGACTCCTCCTCCGGAAGCAAGACCAAGCCGGCGGCGGGGGCCTGAGGCATCACTCGGCCCGGTCGGCCGTTCTGACGTGCGTCTTCATCTGCTTTGAAAAATGCTTTGAAAAAAACCAGGACCAGGGCGGCTTTTCGTCGCCCTGGCCCGCGCGTTTATCCCCGGTCATATCCCTGTCTTAGGCCGGCGTCGCGGTTCCCGCCCCGGTAGGGGGGGCGACAGGCGGGGTGGCACGGGCACGCCGCGCCGTCATCGCGCCCAGGACCCACAGCCCGATTCCGACCAGCGCCCCGACAAGACCGATGAGCAAGAACTGGCTCTGCACCGCGGCCGCCGCCCCCTGAACCATCCCGGCGATGGTCTTGGCACTCACGCCGGCCATGGGGGAGCCGCTCCTTTGAATGTCCGCCAGGATCGGCGCGACCCACTTCCCAGCCAGGAACGAGGCCACGGCCACCGCCAGGCCGGCGGTCAGCACGGGAGCGCCGAGCCACTGGCCCCAGTACCGGCGACCGGCCAGGAGGAAGATGAAAAGTCCCAGGACGACGGCCAGGCCGCTCGCGGCCAGCAGCCCCCGGCTGTAGTAACGATAGTACCTGGACGCCTCGACCAGGTTGGCACGGGTCAGCCCGCCTTCTCCCAGAACGTCGATCTGCTTCGGGATCTGCGAGTTGACCTCGGCCTTGACCACGGCCACCTGCCAGGACGGCGCGCCGATCTTCTTGGCCTCCTGGTCGATGGACGTGCTCAGGTTCTGGCGGAACTTGGTCAGGTCCAGCGTCAACTGGGGCTTGTCTGGCGGGTTCCTGACCAGGTCGAGGGCCTTCGGGATGAGCACCTGCGCCTGCTCGCGAATGAGGGCCGGTGTGAAGGCGTTCTCAATGGCTGTCCGCATGGCCTTCGCCCCGGTCGCCCCGAGCAGTTCGGGCGAGGGCGCGAAGGCGTCGACCGCCGCCGTGCGGATGACGTCATAGAAGCCCACGCGGTCCACGGTCCGGAGGACGAATCCCGGGCTGAGCGCCGTCGTCCGGACCCCCAACCCGACAAGGCCGACCAGAAGGTCGGCCAAGAGCAGTACCACGAGGACCGTCAGCCCGAGGCCACGGAGCAAACGCACGACTTCCACCCCCGCACTCTTCTTACGTCGATGGCACGTCCTTGATTCGCCCTCCGAGGCCATTCCCCCTGCCGTTCAGGCGGACTACGACCGCGTCGCCAGTTCGTAGAAGACGCTGGAATCGGCCACGCCGTCGGGGTCAAGGCCGGCCATGCGCTGCAGCCGTCTTACGGCGGCCTCCGTCTCGGGGCCAAAGAAGCCGTCCTGTTCGCCGTGGAAGCCGGCGATGGCGGCCAGGCAGCGCTGCAGCGACACGACGTCGCAGCCCTTACGCCGCCGGCGCATCGGCCGACCGCCATGGCCGCTGAAGACATGCAGCGAATCGTAGGTCTCCGGGCCGCAGGTGCCGTCCGTCGGCACGCCCGGGTTGAGGCTCTGGACGTCCTGTTGATAAGCCCGCAGGGCTTCGGTCGCCCGGACGTCGAATATCCCATCCGGGGCCCGCCCGAGGATGACGGCATACCTGCGCCCGCTGGCGACCAGCCGGTTTTGAAGGATGCGCACGTCGTTCCCCGACTCGCCCTCGGACAGGACGCGGCTGCCGAACTCCGGTCCGTTGACGAGGTACCCACCGGTCAGGTGGCCGAGGGCATAGTAGGTCTTCGGCCCGACGAAGCCGTCGGTGTCGACTTCGAAGAGGGCCTGCAGCTTCTGCACCGCTCGGGCCGTCTCCGAACCGTAAAGCCCGTCGGTGGGGACCTCCCCGGCCTTGGCCGCCGGGCTGGCGTTGTAGAGGTGTTGCAGGACCTTGACGTCGGTCCCGCTCATCCGCGGTAGGGTAAGCCGCAGGATGCGACTGCCGAAAGGGACATAGGTCAGGGCGTCTTCCAGGGCTGCCACCGGACTCCTCCCCCGGGTCAAGTTCTGACCCATCCTATTCCGGCTGCTTGGCCGGGGTGAGGTTGCATAACGCGCCCCAAAGGGAGATGGCACGATGATCCCGAAGCGAGGCGAACCGATCCGCGGGCGGCGGGTGACCCTGCGGCCACTCGGCCCCGACGACCTGCCCGCCAAGGCCCGTTGGAGCGTGGACCCGGAACTGGTCGGGCTGATGTCCGGGCATCCCGAATACGCCAGGACGGGCTTCGATGAGGCCATGGCCGAGACCCGGCGCTGGTGGGAAGCGCGCGTCAAGGAAACTACGAGTGAACAATGGGCCATCCTTGGCCCAGACGGCTCGCTCATCGGCAGCCTGGACCTGTATGACTTAAGCGCACGGCCAGCGGAGCCGGCGGCGGGGCCGGTCGTTACGCGCCGGGCCGGGCTGGTGCCCGAGATCTATGAGTCCCGGCATCGAGGACAGGGGCTCGGCACCGAGGCCATGGCGCTGGCCATCAAGCGGGCCTTCGAGGAACTCGGCCAAAGCGGGTTCGAGGTCGAGGTGCTGCCGGACAACGTCCGGGCCCGGCGAGCTTTCGCCAAGCTCGGCTTCATGGAGAGCGGGCGGCGGACAGGGCCCGACGGCATCGAGTGGGTGGTCATGGTCCTTTCGGCGGCATCGCCGGGCCACCGCCAGGGTCGGGGCCGGTAACGGCACCGGCCCGGCCCCGGACCACCAGCCCGGTGGCGACGAACCCCAGAACATGAGACACAAAGAACCCTGAGAGATTCGTTCTCTCAGGGTTCGGTCTTGCCCAGGGTGATCAGGTGATCTCGTTGACGGCGAATTCCGGGCGGTTCCCCTGCAAGACGTTGGCCACGTTCTGGGCCGAACGTCGTTTGAGCTCCACAAGCGACGTCTCGGAGGCGTAGGCAGCATGGGGAGTGAGGATCACGTTTTCAAGGCCGAGGATCGGATTCCTCCGGTCGGGTGGCTCGGCGGCCAGGACGTCCAGGGCTGCGCCCGCCAGTTTGCTCCCGGCCAGCGCCGCCACGAGGGCATCCTCGTCGATGAGGCCTCCGCGAGAGGTATTGATCAAGAAGGCACCGGACTTCATCATCCCAAACTCGTGCGCTCCGATGAGCCCGCGCGTCCTCGGGGTCAGGGGAACATGGATGGAAACGAAGTCCGAGGTGGCGAGGACGTCGTCGAGACTGGAAGGAATTACTCCGGCGACCCCCATGGCGCCCAGGTCGGCGTTGGGGTCAAAGGCCTTGATGGCCAGTCCGAACCCACGCGCCTTGGCCGCCACCATCCGGGCGACCCGGCCGAAGCCGATGAGGCCCAGGGTCTGACCGCGAAGACGCCGGACAGCCCTCTGCCCGTGAGGGTCCCAACGACCCGCCCGCACCGACCGGTCGTGCCAGACGATGCGCCTCGACAGGGCGAGCAACATGGCCAGGCAGTGGTCGGATACCTCTTCGGTGCAGTAGTCGGGCAGGTGGGTGACGTGGATCCCTTTTTCCGTCGCCGCCCGCACGTCAACGTTCTCGTAACCGACCCCAAACACGGCGATTATTCGGCACCGGTCGAGACCGGCAATGGAGCCGGAATCGAGCGGAAACGACACCTGACACAAAACGCCCTCGGCCGATCCCGCATAGAGGGGGTAGTGCTGGCCGAACTCACGACTTCGAGTCGTGACCACCGTGAACCCTCGGGGTTCAAGGACCGAGCGCTCGATATTATAATCGGACCACTCGTCGTCGAGGATCCAGATGAGAGGACTAGTGGAATTCACGAATGCCATCCCCCAGGAGCCAGTTCTCCAGGATCTGATCGCATTCCATGATTCGCGTCATTTCCTACCTCTCGGTCATGGGAATCCGTATCCCATGTTGGTTCGCAAAATCAAGAGCGGCCTGGTAGCCGGCGTCGGCATGCCGGATGATGCCCATGCCCGGGTCCGTCGTGAGCACCCGCTGAAGCCGCGCGTCCGCAGCCTCGCTGCCGTCGGCCACGGTTACCTGCCCGGCGTGGATCGAGTAGCCGATGCCAACGCCGCCGCCGTGGTGCACCGACACCCAGGAGGCGCCGCCCACGGCATTGATGAGGGCGTTGAGGATGGGCCAGTCGGCGATGGCGTCGCTGCCGTCTTTCATACCTTCGGTTTCGCGGTAGGGTGAGGCCACTGAGCCGCAATCGAGGTGGTCGCGACCGAAGACGATCGGCGCCGAAATCTCGCCCGTCCGCACCATCTGGTTGACCAGACGCCCGAAGCGGGCTCGTTCCCCGTATCCCAACCAGCAGATGCGGGCCGGCAGCCCCTGAAACTTAATCTTCTCGCGAGCCAGCCGGATCCAGCGGACCAAAGCCTCATTGTCCGAGAACTCCCTCAGGAGGACTTCGTCGGTCCGGTAGATATCGTTGGGGTCGCCGGACAGCGCGACCCAGCGGAACGGGCCCTTGCCCTCGCAGAACAGCGGCCGGATGAAGGCCGGCACGAAACCCGGGAAGTCAAAGGCGCCCTTGACCCCCGCCTCCTTGGCCTGGGCGCGGATGTTGTTGCCGTAGTCGAACACCACGGCGCCCTTCTTTTGGAAGTCGAGCATCGCCTGGACGTGCTCGCCCATGCTTCGAACGGCCTGCCGGCGGTAATCGGCGGGGTCTTTCCGCCGCAATGCGTTGGCTTCGGCGAGGGTCATCCGGTTCGGCACGTAGCCGTTCAGGGGATCGTGGGCCGAGGTTTGGTCGGTCACGACGTCCGGAGTAACGCCCCTCCGAACCAGCTCAGGGTAGACGTCGGCCGCGTTGCCGACGAGCCCCACCGAAAACGGCTGGCGATCGGCCATTGCCTTTCGCACCATGGCGAGGGCCTCATCAAGGTCCGTCGACATCGCATCGCAGTATTTTGTGTCGAGCCGCCGCTCAATGCGATGTGGGTCGACCTCGACGACGAGGGCGACGCCACCGTTCATGGTGATCGCGAGCGGCTGGGCCCCGCCCATGCCACCCATGCCCGCAGTGAGCACGAACCGCCCGACGAGGGTGCCACCGAAATGCTGTCGCGCTGCCTCGGCCATGGTTTCATAGGTGCCCTGGACGATGCCCTGGGAGCCAATGTAGATCCAGCTTCCGGCGGTCATCTGGCCGAACATGATGAGGCCCTTCTTCTCGAGTTCCCAGAAGTGGTCCCAATCGGCCCAGTGGGGCACGAGAAGGGAGTTAGCGATGAGAACCCGCGGCGCCTCAGGGTGACTCTTCATGACGCCAACGGGCTTCCCCGACTGGATCAACAAGGTTTCATCGTTCTCCAAGGTCTTCAGGGTGCGAATGATGGCCTCGTACGACTCCCAGTTGCGGGCGGCCTTGCCCGAGCCACCGTAGACGATGAGCCGCTCAGGGTCTTCGGCCACGTCGGGATCCAGATTGTTCATGAGCATCCTCATGGCTGCTTCCTGGGCCCATCCTTTACAGGTGCGCACCGGGCCGCGTGGGGCGTGGATGCCATGCTGTTTCGTAGATGGTCTCTCGCTCGACGCCTTCGTCAGCACACCAGCGTCCGCATTCACCTCAACGACGTCGCCGTCGTGCACTCCCTCGTAAAAGGCGGGGTCCACGCGGTCAACCATGGGGATGTTGAAGATGATGCAGGTTGCGACCAGGACCGTATCGGGGTGGCTGACGACGACGGCCTTGGGGGCGTTGTTCTTCATCGCCAGCTGGTAGAGCCCGTCAGCCTGGACCACCGAGCTTCCCTTTCCGCCCGGGACGACCAGTACCTTGCCGGCCACGCTCTTGCCCTTCAGGTCGTGACCGTCTTCGATCACGGTCCCCGTCGACGGGTCAACCAGGTAAAAGCACATGGCGTCGCGAGAGAACAACACCTCTCCGCGGTCGACGCCCGGTGAGATCCTGTGACACGTGTAGGTCTTGGCGGAGTGGGTACTGCGGGCACCCTTCTCGTTCATTTGGCTTCCCCCCTGAGCGCAGATTCAACGCACTCTTCGAGGCTGCGGATGACGAAGCTCATGTCGCGGCGAGTAGCATAGTAGGCGCACTTCGGGGAATCGGTTGCCCCGACCTTGCCGGCCAGGTGGTGCCAGCAGGGCTCGTCAATACAGGTGTCAGCCACCACGTGGCCGCCGGCCTCCTCGATCTCCTGGAGGAGCCCCATCCTTCCGGCCATCTCCTTAGTGTACGACGAGACGCTCACCCACAGCTCGCTGGCAAGCCTCCGCCCTTTCACCATGGCCGCTATCTTCTGGACTTGGGAGATGGTGAGGTGCGGACAACCCATCATCACGAAGTCGATCTTGCCGGGGGGCTTGGACAGGTGCCGGTGGGTCTCCTTGAGGTCCTGATCGGTGATGGTCACGGTCCGCTCCGGACTGCGGCCTCCGAAGGCGGCCTCGATCGTCGGCGCCTCCGGCGTCACCCCGACGATGTGGTAGATGGTCACGGCGCCCGCCGTGTTGAGCTCGGCGCCCAAGTTCATGAGACCTTCCGGGGTGGGGACCTCCGGCATTCCCACGAACACCGGCACGTCGTTGCCGATCTTCTTGGGGGCCGCGTAGCCGAGAAGGGTGTAATCGAAGTCGTTCTTGATCCGGGCCTCGACCTTGACCAGGACCTTGCCCAGTCGGTTCTCATCGAGGAGGTAGCCGTATAGAGGGACCCTGCCGGTCACCGCGGCGCACAGCGCGCTCTGGGAGGATTCGCGGTTGGACCTGGCCCCCCAAACCGAGTTCACGTACGGAGTGGCACTGGACTCGGAGAAGGCCACGATCTCGCCGCGGTGAGGTATGTTGTCGAACAGGTAGGGCGTGCAACTGTAGCTCAGGATCGCCCCGAGCGCCTTATACGCGTTATGAGTGCGTTCCATCATCTCCGCGTCGGCGTCGGAGATGGTCGTTACCTTGCGGAAGTAGTCCAGGTCGAACCCGGGGTTCACCGTCGGGCGAACTCTGCAGGTGGCCCCGCCCTTGGCAAGCCTTTCGGCGAACCATGTATCCGCCTCCTGGTTACTCAGGGCAGCGTGAGCGCGGGTGATTTCGACCATCCGCGGAGCGTCGAAGGCCTCGCCGATGCCCACGAGAACCCTCATCGCCAGGGCGACCCCTTCCCCAAACTCGCCGCTCAACATGGCTTTTTCTTCAGCTGTGAGGAACATGACGACCCTCCTCATTCAGATTCGCGTTTGCGGTGTGAACGGCGGGGTAGCAGATTCCTCCCAGTGGAGAGGAGACGGCCACTCCCGTGGGTTTCAACTCGACCGCCCTGGCCAGCATGGAACCGAGGTCGGAGAAGAGCTCAAAGGCGCCCAGGCGTTCTCCCGTATCGGGCGGTAGGTCAGGGGCGTAGATGAGGACGTGGTGCCGGCGCGCCACTTCGGCCATGAACTCGTTCATGTAGACCGCGTCCATATCCATGTGGAGGCCGGAGAGTTCCGCCCGCATGCGCACAAGCTCCTCAGCCCCGTGGACCGCGGCGTACTGGCGCATCTTTCCAAGGGGCCACAGGGCAGGGGGGATGAACATGTCGCCGACGCCCTCCTCGCACCGGAGGAAGCCCAGGAGGAGGGCGCCCTCCCGCGCCGCGGGGAGGACGTTGGCCAGGCATTTTGTCCCCTGCCGGAGGTCGTGGTCCATGGGTGAGGAGCTGACGAGGAAGATGTCCGCACTGGCTCTCGAGGTCAGGGTGTGGGGTTCCGGCCCCACCGGCTGCCGGGCACCGTAGATCCGCGCCGCGAGATCGCTTCCGCTCCGGTGCGCGGCCACGGGATCGCCGGCGAAAACGCCCGCGATCGTCCCATCGGGATTCAGCACGGTGTTGACCATGAAGTACTCGGCCGGCACCATCTGGGCCGCTTCCTCGAGGCGGCGCCTCGTTACGCAGTCGGCCGCCGGCGTTCCCGCCATGGTGTACCGCGATGAAGCCTTGACCCCCAGATGAACCTCGGCAATCACATCTTCGCCCGCGCAACCTGGAACCGCGTTCTTGAGCCCGCCGCCGAACCCCGCCAGAAGGTGAGGCTCAATGGTGCCCACGAGGACCACGAAATCCGCCTCGCAGAGGTACCGGTTGACGAGCACATCCGTTCCGCCGGCCGTCCGGCCGACGCGCTGTAGGAGGGCTCGGTCGCGGCAATCGTGGTTCACCACGGCAAGCTCTCCGAGCATCAATGCGCCTTTGGAGTTATCCCCCGCGCCCGGGCCCTGGGGAGGCCGGCTCGGATCCCAGATGCCCAAGCGCCTTCCTATCTCTTCCGGGGTCATGGGGCGATGTGTGCCAAGGGCAACGATGACGCTCATGTCCCGTGCCCTCGCCCCAGCCGCCAGAAGTTCCTCCAGGAGCAGGGGGAAGACCTTTGAGACCGGGGTCGGCCGGGTGAGGTCGTCGACGACGACGGCTATACGTTTGCCGCTGAGGTCTATGTCGCGTATCCCGGGGGACTGGACGGGCCCGCGCAGCGCGGCCAGAATCGCCCCGGCTTCGTCGCGCAGCGACGGGGCCGGCGTAGGCAACAGCTCACCGGCCAGTTTCCAGCCAGCCGGCAAGTCTATATCCAGGTATTCCCGCGCCCCCCAAGGAAGGCGTACCACCACTGAAAACCACCCCCCGCACAAAAGGCCGCACCGCGCCGAGACCTGGGCATCTGACTACATGCCCACCCCGATCTAGGCTTCGCCACTTGCCGCACCAAGCGACATGGTCTTGATGGTCTCCTCGCGGATGAGGTCGACGGCTATGCGCTTGTATTCTAGGAAGGCCAGCTCCGTGCGAACCTGGTAATCGCGGGAACGGGGCAGGCCTACCTCGATGACCTTCTTAATCCGGCCTGGCCGAGCGCTCATCACCACAACCCGGTCGGCCATGAAGATTGCCTCATCAACATCGTGGGTCACGAAAAGAATGGTCTTGTGAGACTGCTCCCAGACGTCTAGGAGCAACTCCTGCATGAGGCTGCGGGTCTGTGTGTCCAGCGCCCCGAAGGGTTCGTCCAAGAGCAGCACGCTCGGGTCGTTGGCGAGAGCCCTGGCTATCGCCACGCGCTGCTTCATTCCGCCGGATAGGGCCTTTGGGAAACTGTCCTCGAACCCCTTAAGACCAACGATTTCAATATAGCGGCTCGAGATATCGGACCGGTCGGAAGGACTGATGCCCTTCTCCTTGGGCCCGAACTCGATGTTCTGCCTCACCGTGAGCCAAGGAAAGAGGGTATAGGATTGAAACACCATCCCGCGATCCGGCCCCGGGCGTTTCACTTCAGCCCCTCCCACGAGCACGCGGCCCGCGGAAGGCGCAATAAGGCCACCGATGATCCTGAGCAGAGTGGACTTGCCGCAACCAGACGGTCCAAGGAGGGCGACGAATTCCTTGTCCCGCACCGTCAGGTCGATCCGGTCGAGGGCGTGAACCTTCCGGCCCCCACTCTCATAGGCCTTGAACACTCCGTCCACGACCACGCGGTCCTGCTCCATCTCGATCCACTCCAGTCCCTTAAATCATTGCTGCCACGTCTTCCGGTATCAGTCGGCCCACGGAAACAGGGCGCTGCGCGACCACTTGAAGCCGTAGTCGGCCACAAGTCCCAGGATACCGATGGACACTATGCCGGCAATGATGTTCCAGGTGCGCAGCATCCGCTGAGACTCGATAATCATGAACCCCATGCCTGATGAGGCCCCAATCAGTTCGGCCACGATGACGTAGGTCCAGGCCCATCCAAGGATGATTCGAAGGTTGTCGACAATCGCCGGCCAGGCTCCGGGCAAAAGGACCCTCCACAACACACGGGACGGCGAAGTGCCTAGGGTATAGGAGACCTCGACCAGTTCTTGGGGGACGCTGCTGGTCGACGTGGCGACCATCAGCACCAGTTGAAAGAAGCTCCCGAAGAAGATCACCGCGACCTTCTCCGGCTCGTTGATCCCGATCCAGATGATGAAAAGCGGGAGAAACGCCGATGCGGGCATGTAGCGGACAAAGGCCATCACCGGTTCGACCATGGCTTCGATCGGTTTGTAGGTCCCGACCAGGATTCCGAGCGGCACCCCGATCAGCACGGCCAGGAAGAAGCCGGCGAACACCCGGAAGACCGTGACGATCACGTCATTGAGATAACCGTGGTAGGCCAGGAGATTGAAGGCGGCCGCCGCGACCTTGGTCGGGGTCGGCAGAAAAAGCGGGTCCAGCATCCCCGTATAGGTCAGAAGGGACCACACGGCCAGAATGAATGCGAAAGAGGCCACACCCAACGCCATATAGAGGCGTGTGGATATGGGCGCTCTCGGTATGAGTTCCAGTCCACGCCTCCGCTCCGGGGACGTTCGGACTTGGACGGGGTCTTCCACGGCTGCTCCTCCTTGCCTACACTTAAGTGGACCTAACTGGGATTCACGCCCGACCGGCCGCAATTCGCCGGCCCCCCGAGGCGAAGCGGGGTGCCGAAAGGCTTGCCCCCCGGCAGCAAGAACCTACCGGCACCCCACTGTCAGGCCTTGGCGTCGTGGGTCGGCCCATGCCGGCCGACTGCACGTTTTACTTAATGAAGGACCCGTTGATGAGGTCAGCGATCACGGGCTTCTGATCGATTAGCTTCTCTTCCAGCCACAGGTTGGCGCATTCCTCGCTTATCTGATAGAGCTTGCCGGGCTTGTCCGCCGTCCCGAAGTAGTCGGCGTTTTCCGGCCGGCCATAGAACTTGACCGTGGAGAGCGAGGCCACGAAGTCGGGCACGGATTGGTCCATGGCCTTGGCCATGATGGCGTTGGCGTCGTCCGGATTTGTCTTGGCATAGTCGAGGGCGTCGAACCATGCCTGGGTGATTCCGCGGACGGCATCAGGATACTGAGTGACAAAATCCTTGCGGAAAGCGAGCGTATCGACGATGATACCCGGGGTGTCCGTGCTGCTCACGAGGACCTGCCCGAACGTGGTGGCCTTGGCCTTGGAGAGCCAGGGTTCCCACGTAACGGCGGCGTCAATCTTGCCCGCCACGAAAGCCGCGCCGGCGTCGCCCGCGCTCATGTTCTGGACGTTCACGTCAGAAAGCTTCATCCCCTGCTGCTTGAGGAGGTACTGGAACCAGAAATAGCTCGCGCCGCCCCCCGTCTCGAGGGCCACCTTCTTGCCTTTGAGATCCTTGAGGGACTTGAACGCCTTCTTCGCCACCACACCGTCCCCGCCGTACGAGTCATCGAGGGCCAGCACCTGCACCACCGGTATGCCCGCCGCGACGGTCATGACGTGGGTATCCACCGTCGACGCGAAGCCCTGGATCCGGTTGGCAGCCAAGGCCGACCGGCGGTCGGTCACGCGCTGGATCACCTGGAGATCGACTTTCACGCCTTGTTTCTCAAAGAAGCCCTTCTGGGCCGCTATGTGAAGCGGCGCGAACCCTGTCCAGGAAGAAATCGCGATCTTCACGGGCTCGGTTGGAACCTTCGCAGCCTTTTGGCTCGACTTTCCGCATCCGGCTAGGGAAAAGGCGATCGCCACAGTCAGTAGAGCCACTGCGCTTATCAGGCGTCTTGTCTTCATGCCGCTGCTTTTCCTCCTTTTTCTCTGTGCCCCATGTTGGGATAGAAACGAATCCAAAACTACCCCGCACGCCGCCTGTCCGGCTTCTGGCTGGGACCAGTTCAATCTAAACCAATCGCCCCCCCCTTTCCAAGTCCTGCTTAGTGTTGGCGCTCAAACTGGCGGTGATCTTCTGGGACACTTCCTTGAGTTTCTGAAGTACCCAGGCCGATTTTCTCTCATCCAATCGAAAACGTGGGCCAGGCACACTCAGACCGGCTATCGCGCGGCCTTCGGGATCGAAGATGGGAACCGCGATGGCCGTGACGCCTCGGTCATACTCCTCGTCGCTGATGGCGTGTCCCTGCTCTCGCACCTGACGCAGCAGTTCTCTTAATTGGGCGGCATCGGTGATCGTGTTTTCGGTGTAACGGTCGAGTCCTGCGTGCTGGACGACGGCCTCCAACTCCTCGTCGCTGAGATAGGCCATCAGCACCCGGGCCGAGGCCCCTGCGTGTAGGGGAAGCACGGCGCCCTTCTCAAACGAGAGTCGGACCACCGTATCGCTTTCAACTCGCTCCAGGCAAATTGCCTCATACCCCGTGACCTGGGTGATGATCACGGTCTCACCAATCTCCCGTGAGAGCAACTGCATGTGAGGTAGCGCGCACTTGACCAGTTCCCTTTGAGCTGGAATCTTGCTCGCCAATGAAAGGAGCCTATTCCCTAGCTGATACCGGGCAAGACGGCGGTCATAGTGAATGATCTCGTGAGCCGTGAGGACGGCAATGTAACGGTACAAAGTCGACAGCGATGTCTCGGTCTCGCTGGAGAGCCGGGACGCGGAAAGACCGTCCGGGAACCGTTCGAGGGCAAAGACGATGGCGAGTGCTCGCTCCAGGCTAGCCATTGTTGGAAGCTTAGTTCTCACGCCGTGAGAGCACTCCTTTCATGGAATAAGAACTTACAGAGCGCAGATTTGAATTCCTGCCTCACTAGGCCAAATAATCATAATCGGACTATAATTCCTTTAAAAGGTTTTCAAAAGCCCTGATCCCTGCATGTCAGGCAACCCAGAGACGAGAGGCGATTAGTGTTTTGGGGGCGAGTTGGCGAAAAGGCGAGCCCGTCGGGCCGGAGCCCGACGGGCCTTTTTAAGTCCTTATCATCTAAAGTTCCCTACCTACTTCAGCACCCGTCTGATCAGCCACGGGCGGTGGATCTCGACCGCCTTCTGGGCGCAGAGTTCCTGGCAGCAGAAGCAACGGATGCAGGTGTCGAGGTCGACATAAGGCCGCTTGGGCCGGGCGCCGTTGCCGCCGTCCTTGCGGACACCGGTCTCCCGCATGGCGATGGCCTTTGGCGGGCAGTTCTTGAAGCAATCGCTGCAACCGGAGCAGAGGTCATGGTGGAAGACCGGGCGCGGGCCGGCCACCCGCCGGATGACGCGCCCGACCCCGGGCGAGACGCGGCTTTCGATGAGGCCCTTCCCGGCGGTGCCGGGGAGGTTGAAGTCGTGCAGGCGGACCTCGCCGAGCGGCGTGCCAAGTAGATTTATATCTTCGATATTTCCTGGAAGACCTCGCCTAGCTGCGGCGACGACGGTGGGAACGCGCAGCGGGTCGTGACCCAAGGCGTCCAGCGCGGCCACGTCCAGGGCGAACGGGCTGGGACTGGCCATGATGAAGCCGACCGGCCGCGCCCGGCCGGCCGACGGCCCGGGGCCATCCATACCGACCACCGCGTCCATCACCGTCAGCACCGGCTTGACGCAGAGGGCCAGGTCCACCAGCATGTCCGCGAAGTCCTGGACGACGGGCATGCGGACATGGTACTCCATCTTGTGAAGTCCGGGGATGCAGCCGAAGAGGACCTTGACCGCGCCGGTGAAGGACATGAAGCCATGGCTCTTCAGCTTGGGCACGGCGACGATGACGTCGGCCTCGGCCGCCGCCTTGGTCAGGACGAAGCTCTTGACCAGCTTCCCCTCGGGGAAGGCGCGGGTCGCCTCGACATACTCCTGGTCGATGGCCGCGCCGGTGCGCTGGGCGACCTCGTCCATCCCGGCCGCCCGCCGGATCGGCCCGACCCAGCGCTCCGTGTACGGACCGCCCGGGCTGTCGCCGATGGTCACGATGCCGCCGGCCGCCTGGACCATCCGGACGACGGCTTCGACCACCGCCGGGTGGGTGGTGACCGCCTCTTCAGGGTGGCGCTTCGTCAGCAGGTTGATCTTGACGTAGACCCGCTGCCCCGGCACGATGTATCGTTCCATCCCGCCGACCAGCCGGACGCTCTCGGCGACGGCGCGGTCGACGGCTTCCGTCTCATACGTCGAGCACTTGACGACCGACACTGGCACATGCACCGGTATCCTTCATCTCCCCATGGCGACTGGGATGAGCCTGGGATCCGCCTAGCCGAGGTCCGGATAGAGCGGGAAGGCCTCGCAGAGGGCCGCCACCCGGGCCTTGAGGGACGCCTTCTTGACGGCAAAGTCGGGCCCGAGGGTCTCGCCGATGATCGAACCGACCTCGCGGAACTCCTTCTCCCCCATGCCCCTGGTCGTGCAGGCCGGGGTGCCCACGCGAATGCCGCTGGTCTTGGCCGGCGGGAGCTTGTCGAAGGGGATGGCGTTCTTGTTGACGGTGATGTCCACCTCGGCCAGGCGGTCCTGGGCCTCGAGGCCGTTCAGGCCCTTCGGGGTCAGGTCGACCAGGATGAGGTGGTTGTCCGTGCCGCCAGAGACCAGGCGGCAGCCGGCCGCCGTGAGCGAGTCGGCCAGGACCATGGCGTTATCGACGACCCGTTTCTGGTAGGCCTTGAACTCAGGCGTGGCGGCCAGCTTGAAGGCCACGGCCTTGGCGGCGATGACGTGCTCCAGGGGCCCGCCCTGGAGACCTGGGAAGACGGCGCGGTCGATGTCCTTGGCGTACTGCTTCTTGCAGAGGATGAGCCCGCCGCGCGGCCCGCGCAGGGTCTTGTGGGTGGTCGTGGTGACAAAGTCAGAATAGGGCACGGGGTTCGGGTGGTACCCGGCGGCGACGATGCCGGCGATGTGGGCCATGTCGACCATCAGCATCGCCCCAACCTTGTCGGCGATCTGGCGGAGCCTCGGGAAGTCGATGAACCGCGGGTAGGCGCTGGCCCCGGCGACGATCATCTTGGGCTTGTGCTCGAGCGCCAGCTTCTCGACGACATCGTAGTCGATGGTCTCGGTCTTCTCCGAGACACCGTAGGGGATGAAGTTGAAGTAGCGGCCGGAGAAATTGAGCGGGTGGCCGTGGGTGAGGTGACCGCCGTGGGCCAGGTTCATGCCCATGACCTTATCGCCCGGGCTCAGGATGGCGAAGTAGACGGCGGTGTTGGCGGGGGCGCCGGCGTGCGGCTGGACATTGGCGTGCTCGGCCCCGAAGAGGGCCTTGGCCCGGTCGATGGCCAGCTGCTCGACCACGTCGACGTACTCGCAACCGCCGTAATAGCGCTTCTTCGGGAGCCCCTCGGCGTACTTGTTGGTGAAGACCGTCGCCTGGGCTTCCATCACCGACAGGGGGGCGAAGTTCTCCGAGGCGATCAGCTCCAGGCCGTTCCGCTGGCGGCGGAGCTCCTTGGTCATGGCGTCGTAGACTTCGCGGTCGTCGGTGCGCAGGTGTTCATATTGCATCGTCGATATCCTCCTTGGGGTGGTCGGTTGGCGGCGGTGGTCAGTTCGCGCCGGTAGTCAGTTCGCGCCGGTGGTCAGTTCGCGCCGAATAGGTTCAGGCTCAGATATCGTTCCCCGGTGTCGGGGCAGATGGTGACGATGGTCTTGCCGGGACCGAGCGTCTCGGCTAGTTGGAGAGCGGCCCAGACGTTGGTGCCCGAAGAGACCCCCGCGAAGAGGCCCTCCTCCATGGCCAGGCGCCGGGCCATGGCCACGGCGTCTTCGTCTGATACCGTCACAAGCCGGTCGATGAGCTTCGTGTCAAGGACCTCCGGAATCAGGCCGTCGCCGATGCCTTGCTGGACGTGATGGCCGATGCATCCGCCGGCCAGGATGGCCGCGTTGGAGGGCTCGGCCGCGACGACCAGGCAACCGGGGAACTCCTTCTTGAGCGTTTGCCCGATCCCGGTTATTGTGCCGCCCGTGCCGATGCCGGAAACAAAGGCGTCGACCCGCCCGCCGCGGCCGATCTGGGCGATGATCTCGGCGGCGGTGCCGTCGCGGTGCGCCGCCGGATTAGCCGGGTTGGTGAACTGGCTGGCGAAGAAGACCCGCGGGTCCTCTTTGGCCATCCGTTCGGCCGTCGCCTTGGCGATGCGGATGGCCTCGCCGATGTCCCGGCCCGGCTCGGTCAGGACCAGCTCGGCGCCGTATGACCGCATCAGGGTCTGCCGCTCCACGCTCATGTTGGCCGGCATGACGATCCGCACCTTGTAGCCCAGGGCCGCGCCGACCAGGCATAGGGCGATGCCCTGGTTGCCGCTGGTGGCCTCGACGATGATCGAGTCCGGCTTCAGCCGGCCGTCCGCGCGGGCGGCCATGACCATGGCGTAGGCCGGGCGAATCTTGATGCTTCCACCGGGGTTGAGGAACTCCATCTTGGCCAACAGCCGTGTACCGTTGGCCGGCCTGACTCGGTTCATCTCCACCAGGGGCGTCTGTCCGACAGCTTCGAGAATGGATGCTTTGATGTCGCTCACGGCGGTCCTCCCTGTTAGGTAGATGGATCGATCTGAGCGATGAGCCACCAGTGAGAGTCGGAACTTGTCGATGAAAAGGCCAAATCCATTCTTTCCATACCAGAACCGTTTGTCCTGCGCCGCAAGCAAAAAAGCCTGGGCGGCCGTCGGCCGACCAGGCTCTTTAGCTGGGTCAGGGAACGATTGCGGGACGAGGCGGAGGGCTCAGATCGCCCCGACGGCCTTCCCCGTCTTCTCGATGGCCGCTAGGGTGTCGTCCAGATCCTCCTGGGTGTGGGTGGCCATCAGCGACAGGCGGATGCGGGACAGCTTGCGGGCCACGGCCGGGTAGAAGACCGGGTTCACGTAGATGCCCATCCGGTCGAGCTGGCGGCCCATCTCCTTGACCTTGTAGTCGTCGCCGATGATCAGCGGGAAGATGGCCGTCTCGGCGTTGCCGAGGTTCCAGCCCATGGCCAGGAACTTCTCGCGCATGTAGTCGATGTTCTTCCACAACCGCGCCCGCAGCTCTGGCTCGTCCTCGATGACGTCGAGGGCCGTATTGAGCGAGGCCGAGACGGCCGGCGGCAGGGCTGTCGAGAACATGTAGGAGCGGGCGAAGAAGCGGAGGTAGTTGACGACCTCCTTGTTGGAGGCGACGAAGCCGCCGACCCCGCCGAGGCCCTTGGAGAGCGTCCCGGCGACGATGTCGACCTGCCCATCGACGCCCCAGTGCTCCGGGGTCCCGTGGCCGTTCTTGCCGATGACGCCGGTGGCGTGGGCCTCGTCGATCATCAGGCGGGCGCCGTGCTTGCGGACGACGGGGATGAGCTCCGGCAGCGGCGCGATGTCGCCGTCCATGGAGAAGACGCCATCGACGATGACCAGGATGCCGTGGTCACCTTCCTGGCGGCGCAGGCGGCCAAGGAGCTTGTCGAGGGCTTCCGCGTCCTGGTGGGGGAAGACCTTGATGGTCGCCCCGGAGAGCCTGGAACCGTCAACGATGCTGGCGTGATTGAGGATGTCGTTGACGATGATGTCGCCCTCGCGGGCCAGGGCGGTGACGCAGCCGACGTTGGACGAGTAGCCGGCCGGGAAGACGATGGCGTCCTCGCAGCCCTTGAACCGGGCCAGCTTCTGCTCCAGCTCGGCGTGGAGGTCGACGGTCCCGGCCAGGAGCGGCACGCTGCCGGCGCCGGCGCCATACTTCTCATAGGCCTTGATGCCGGCCTCGATGACCCGTGGGTGAGTGGTCAGGCCCAGGTAGTTGTTGGAGGCCATCATGACCATCTCGCGGACCTCGCCGGTGTCCTCGTCGCGGACCTTGACCCGGTTCGCCGACGGGCCCAGGAGGGTGCGGCGGTACAGATAGTAGCCGCTCTCTTTGTTCAGCTCGGTGAAACGCCAGAACGGCCCGACCTTGGCAAAGATGTCCCGGTCGGGGCCTTCGTAGAAGTCGGCCAGGCTGTCGCGGAAAAGGTCGTAGTCACCGCGGGCGAGACGGTCGAGCCGCTCTTTCTCGCGGGCGTCGGCCCGGGCACGATGGGCCGGCGCGGCCTTGGCGGCCTGCGTCTCGGCGCTCGGACCTTCCTCGGGTGTGATGTCCTCTGGCATATCGGTGGACCCCCTGATTGGACGTCTGGGTTGCCGACCGTCGGGGCGGCGGCCTCAGGCTGGCACTTTCTTGCGTTGTGCACAGCCTTGTGCAAATATATTCGACGGTCCGGGGGCTTAACCCTTCTTCCGACTGTAAAAGGGCGGGCTTGACCGCGCGGGGCGCGGGACAGGGCCGGCGGGGACGCCCCCAGGCGCCGGACGGGACGGCGGCGGCAGGTCCTTCGGGTCGAGGTGGGCCACCCGTTCAGCGGTCACGCTGACCCCCTTCCCCCGTCGCTCGACCTTGCCCCAGACGACGAGGGGCGGGCACGGGTCGCAGAAGATGTACTGGCCGTACTTTTGGTACACGTTTTCGAAGACGGTGACGTCGGCCAGCCCGAACTCGTCCTCGAGGGAGAGGAAGACGACCGTCCTCCCGCTCTTGGTCGGCGGCCGATGGGGCCGCACCAGCAGCCCGGCCACCTTGACCCGGCGGCCGCGGGCCATCGTCGCCAGCGAGCGGCTGGCGGTGAAGCCGTCGGCCTTCAGCCGTTCGCGGAGGAGGCTCATGTAGTGTCGGCTGACCTGGATGCTGAGGATATCATGCTCGAAAGCAACCTTTTCGAAATCAGTGAAGTCTTCGACCGCCGGCCACTGGGCCACCGAATCCTGAGGCGCCGGCTCGGCCGTCTCCAATAAGCCACCCACGGTCCGCCTGGCCAGGGCGTCGTCGAGGAGCCAGAGGAGAGCCCGCCGGTTCGGCTCGAGGGCGTTGAAAGCGCCGGCCTTGATGAGGTTCTCGATGATGTCCCGGTCGACGGTGGTCCGGGCGCAGAAGTCGAAGAGGTCGGCGAAGGGCCGCCCAGCACGGGCCGCGATGATGGAGTCCAATGCCTCGCGGCTCATCCCTTTGAAGGCCTTCAAGGACACTCGGATGCCCGGCTTGCCCGCGGCCTCCTCGACGGCGAACGCCTCCTGGCTTTTGTTCACATCGGGGGGAAGGATGGCCACCCCGCGCCGCCTGGCTTCGACGCAGATGGTGTTCGGCGGGTAGTAGCCCATCGGCTGCAGACTGAGGATGCCGGCGAAGAAGTGGGCCGGGTAGTAACGGAGGAGGTAGGCCGTCTTGTAGGCGGTGCTGGCAAAGGCCGCCGCGTGGGCTTCGCAAAACCCGTAGCTGGCATAGCCGGCGATGTAGCCGAAGACGGTCTCGGCCACCTCCCGCTCGACCCCTTGAGCCATAGCCTTCTCAATGAAGAGGCGGCCGATCTCCTGCATCTCCTGGCGCGAACGGGCATGGCTCATCACCCGCCGCAGGCGGTCCGCTTCGCCCGGGGTGAAGCCGGCGACCGCCGTGGCGATCTCGATGACCTGCTCCTGGAAGAGGACCACGCCATAGGTCTTCTCCAGGATGGGCTGCAGCTTGGGGTGAAGGTAGGTGACCGGCTCGCGGCCACGGCGGCGCTCGACGAAAGGCTCGACCATGTTGCCCTTGATCGGCCCGGGGCGGATGATAGCCAGGCTGGCCACGATGTCTTCCATATTATCCGCGCCGAGCCGGGCCTGGAGGGCCCGCTGCGCGGGACTCTCGAGCTGGAAGACGCCGATGGTCTTGCCCGTCCGGAGCAGCCGGTAGACCTCCGGGTCATCGGGGGGCAGTTTCTCGTAATCGAAAGGGGCCGCGCCGGCGCGTCGTCCGCCCGAGATGCCGTTCCCCTGGACCGCGCCGTTGATCGACCGCACCGCCTCCTCGACCGCCCCCATCGTCCTTAGGCACAGGAGGTCCAGCTTGACCAAGCCGGCGTCCTCGGCGAGGTCCTTGTCCAGCTGGCAGACGACGATTCCCTTGGCCGCCTCCTGGAGCGCGGTGACCTCGGTCAACGGGCGGGCCGAGATGACCAGCCCGCCGAGGTGGGTGCCCAGGTGACGCGGGAAACCGGCCACGGCTTTGGCCGCCTCGAAGAGACGCTGGTAACGCCGGGCCGGCAGAAGGCCGCCCTGCTTGAGTTCGGGCAGGCCCTCGAAGGCCAGTTCGACCTCATCGGCGCCGATCCAGGGCAGCCGCTTGGCCAGCCGGTCGATCTCCTCGGGCGGAAAGTCAAGGGCCTTGCCCAGGTCGCGGATGGCCGACCGCCCCTGGAAGGTGTTGAAGGTGGCCACCGCCGCCACGCGCTCCGCGCCATAGCGGTCGTAGACGTACCTGGTGACCCGGTCCCGGTGGCGGGCATCGAAGTCGATGTCGATGTCCGGCTTCTCGGCCCGCTCCAGGCTCATGAAGCGTTCGAAGAGGAGGCCGCGGCGGACCGCGTCGACGTCGGTGATGCCCAGGCAGTAGGCGACGGCCGAGTCGGCGGCCGAGCCGCGCCCGGCGAAGTGGATGCGTTCCTTGCGCGCGTACTTGGCGACGTCCCAGACGAGGAGGAAGTAGTCCTCGTAGCCGAGGCGGGTGATGATGTCCAGCTCGTGGTCCAAGCGTTGCCGCACGGCGGCGGTGATGGTCCCGTAACGCCAGCGGGCCCCCTGCTCGACGACCCGTTTGAGGTAATCGGCGGCCGTCCCAGCCGGGACCTCGAACCGCGGGTAGAAGCGCGCATCAAGGTCCAGGGCTGGTCCACAGCGCTCGGCGATCTCCTCAGCGGTGCGGATGGCCTCCGGGAACTCCGCGAAGAGGGCGGCCATCGCCGGCGGGGACTTGAGGTCGTTCTCGGCGTTGAGCCGCCGCTCGGGATGGATGTCGCTGATCTTGGTCAGGGTCCGGACGCAGGTCAGGAGGTCATGGGCGGGAAAGCGGTCCGGGGTGGCGTAGTGGACGTCGTTGGTGGCCACCAGCCGCAGGCCGAGGTGGTCGGCCAGTTCCCTGAGGTCGCGGAGGAGCCCAGTGGTTCCGGGCAGCTGTTCGTTCTGGACCTCGATGAAGAACCGGTCCGGCCCGAGCAGGTCGCGGTAACGACGGGCCACCTCCAGGGCCGTGGCATAGTCACCGCGCAGGACCAGGGAGGGGATCTCACCACGGCGGCATCCGGAAAGGACGGCCACGTCATCGTTGTGGGCGGCGAGGTCGGCCCAGGCCAGGCGGGGCTTGAGGCGCTCGTTGGTCAGGTGGGCCTGGCTGACCAGCCGGCAGAGGTTGGCGTAACCGCGCGGGCCGAGGGCCAGGAGGGTGAGGTGGCCGCCTTCTCGGGTCAGCGGCGAGGCCGCCCAGACCTCGGCCCCATGGATGGGCTTGATACCGGCCGCCCTGGCCGCTTTGACCAGCGGGATGGCCGAGCTGACGTTGTCGTGGTCGGTCACGGCCAGGGCCGGGGAACCGTCGGCGGCGGCCTTTCGGACAAGGTCCTCGATCCGGCTGGCGCCGTCAAGGAAAGAGAACTGGCTGTGCACGTGAAGGTGAGAGAACATGGCTGTCCCCGATTTTTAGTCGTAGACCTTATAGAGTCGCCACTCGCCCGGCGCCTCTGCTTGTCCGCCGGGCGAGTCGTTTTTGCGGACCTCCCGCGACAGCTCGAAAGTCCCGCCGTCGACGGTGGTCACTCTGAAGACTTCCTTCGGGCCGTCGCCATCCCACCATTCGCCGGCCTCGAACCAGTGGTCGAGGACCTCCTTCACCCGGTGGTGGGCGCGGTAGCGAAAGGCCCTGGGAGTGAGGTCAGGATTGAGTTCGACGGGCACGGGGCGGTCGATGATCCGGGACATTGGTCCCTGCTTTCCGCAACATACCCAAACGTGTTCACGTCGGGCAGAGGTCGCTAGAGTTTACGTTGTTTCCCGCTTCACCCAGCTTGCTTACACCGAAACGTTTCCGCTTTGGCATAGAGGCATTCTGTCCACAGGCGTCAGTTCCCGTGCGGCCCACGGTACGAAGACCTTCACACAAGATGTTTCGGCTGGCGTTGAGGTCACGGTCTTCGATATGACCACAGTGCACACAGACGTATGTCCGATCCTTGAGGGTCAAGTCTTCCTTGATGCTTCCGCATTTCCGGCAAGCCTTGGAGGACGGGAAGAACCTGTCGACCACGGCCAGGGTTCCACCGTGTCTCGGCACCTTGTACTGCAATTGCCGCCTGAACTCGCCGAAGCCCACATCGCTGATGGAGCGTGCCAGCTTTTCGTGTCGTAGCATCCCGGCGATGTTCAAATCTTCGATGGCGACGAAGGCGTAGCGCCTTGCCAGCATGGTTGTAGTCTTGTGCAGCCAGTCGTGGCGAATGTTGGCGATCCGCTCATGCAGACGGGCGACACGTTCTGCAGCCTTTCGACGGTTGGCGCTTCCCTTCACCTTTCGGTGCAGGCGGCGGTTCAGCCGCGCCAAGCGCCTCATGGACTTCTTCAGGGGCTTGGGGGCTTGGACGTCCTTTCCAGTGGACACCACGACGATTGCCTTCAGGCCAAGATCAATCCCGACTTTCACGTGGCTTTTGTGAATGACGGGCTTGTCCTCAACCTGAACCTGAATTGATATGAACCAGTGATTGGCAGTCCGGGACACCGTTGCACCCATGAGTTTCCCGTCAAACCGGAGCGCTTCGGTCATTGCTACCCGATTCGTGGTAGGCAGACGAACTTGCCTTCGACGCGGAACTTGTCGTTGCTGACGTAGAATCTGTCTGGTGAACGGCCCTTCTTCTTGAAGCTCGGGAAGCGAACCTTACGGCCCTTGCGCTTGCCGGCTTTTGATGCGGAAGTTACCCATGGCCGAACCCAAGTCCGACAGGGCTGCTTCCGTGGCGCACTTTGTTACCTCGTACATCCAAGGAAAGTCCGTCTTCTTGGCGGCATTCAGGCGTTTCTTCAAGGCCATCCAGTTCGTCTTCTCGCCAGCTTCCACTGCCTTCTTCCACTCAGCAAGGCCCTAGTTATAGGCAAAGCGCGCTGTCCCGCAAGCCTTGCGGAAGTACGTCTCCTGCTTTGGAGTTGGGTTCAGCCTGATCTTATGGGCAAGTAGCACTGCCTATTCACCACCCTTCACCATCGCGGTTATTTCTTGCTTGTGCTTCCGTAGGCCATATAACTGCGACGAGAAGCAGTGAATGATCGATAAGAGGTCCCGCGTCATTTCCTCTTCGGGTGACAGCGACTCGGCATTCATGACCTTACAATCTTGGTGCCGGTGCTGCGCAGAACTACTCGAACCATTCGTAGCCGAATCGGACGAACCGATCCTGGTGGGCGATCACGATTTCGGCCACTTCATTGCGCTCCACCATCTGCATGAGGAGATTAAAATGCTTGCACTTCAGTCCACTGCCGATGTCCTCAAACCTAACGCCGATACGCGGCCAGATGCAACACAGAACTTGAGCTTGAGCGGTACGGATCCCAAAGAGCCAGCATCCGTTCGCGCCGGGGCACCTCGTCGTCCTTGCCGAGCGTGATCACCCGGTCGGAGTACTTCTTCTTCAGGGCCTCGAGGGTGTGGCCGAGCCGCTCCCTGGCCTCGACCCGCTCGTGGGAGTCGGTGACGGGTTCGAAGAACAGGTCGGGCTGGATGCCGACGGCGGGTTGGACATCGCCGGCCACCACTTTCAGTGAGGTCACCGGCTCGTTCACCGGCAGCCTGGCGATGAGGTTCTGGAGGGCCGTGCGCAGCGCCCCCGCCGAGGCCTCGGGACGGGCGAAGCCACGGGCCGCGTGGTAGGCCGTCGGACCGGCCCGCACCTCGAGGAGGAGACGGCGGCAACCCTCGAGGTCCCGGCTCAAGCGGCCCTCCAACCTGGCGGCCATCCGGCCGAGGGCGACGGCCATGACGCCGGCGTCGGCCGTCCCTTCGTCGAAGGCCATTCGCTCTTCGAGTTCGCGCCGCGGGTAGAGCGGCCGGACCGGGACCGGGTCGATGCCCCGGGCCAGGTCGATGAGGAGCCGGCCACCCGACCCGAACCGCCGGTTCAACTGACTCTGGGGGAGTTTGGCCAGTTGCCCGATGGCGGTGACCCCGAGCGACTCGAGGGCCGACACGGTGGCCCCGTCGAGCCGCCACAACCGGTCCGGCGGCAGCGGGGCGAGATATTCGGCTTCAGCCCCCCGCAGGACCTCGATGACCTCGGCCCCCGGGAGCCTGGTCACCCGGCAAAGGCGGCCCGGGGCATAGCCGCTCTGAAGGCCGACCACGGCCGCCTTGGCCAGCAGCTTGGAAGAAGCCACCCCGATCCGGACCCGGTCGGCCAGGTCCGGGACGAGGGCGCTGACAAAGGCGGCCAGGGCCGCCGCCTCGTCGGGCAGACCGGTCAGGTCGGCGAAGGCCTGGGTCTCGGAGACCGGCTCGACGATGGGTGAGACTCTCGTCACCAGCTCGAGGAAGGCGTCGATGACCGGCCGGGCGGCGGCCTCGTCGTAACGGACCAACGTCGCCCAGTGGCAGGCCTGCCGGGCATGTCGCTCCCGGATGCCCACGCTGACACCGGCCGACCCGGCTTCGGCCGAATAGTCGATGACCGCGCCGTCCTTCAAGACGACGCTGGCGCCGGAGGACACAGCGGTCAGCTTACCGCACAGGAGCCCACGAAGCTCGATGAAGGCGACCCGTTTCATGGATCCCACCCCAAGGTACAGAATTTGCCCGAACATCTGTTCGGGTCTAAACACATTATACCGGTCCACCCCGGGGCCTGTCAACCGCCTCGCCGACCTTGGACTTAGGGACTTCTTCCCAGCTAGAACAGGTGAACGAGTTTCGCCCTCGGAATCAAAAAACGGCCGCCGGTCGCAACGGCGTCCTTCTTCGGGCAGGATTCGACGGGGGAGTCCTCGAAGAATGGCCATGCCGAGTTTTCGGCGAGGAGGGCCCCCAGTAGCTCGTTAGACGGAAAATCGGCGCTCTTTCCCGACGAAAAGCCGGATTTTCGTCGCTCCCCCACCCACTCCACACCCCCCACCCCACCCTTCCGCCCGCTCTGGTCCCTTCGGCCCAAGCCCCATCGCTATTTCCGCGATTCATAACCCGGTGCCCCGGATGGCGGATTCCTGGCACGCTTCTTGCTCTGTATGACCGGTGAGAACCGACGGCTGGGCCGCCGAGGTCCAACCTCGCCGCCTTCAACGCCGTCCTCGGATGAGAGAGGAGAGGACTCATGGCCCATCAGAAGATCGTCCCCATCGAGCTGAAACTCCAGACCAGATTGTTCTCCCCGGACGACCTGAAGCGCTTCCATCTGGCCGCGCTGGAAATCATGGAGGAAGTCGGGGTCTCCATGCCGTCCCACAAGGCCCTGGACATCCTGGCCGGTGCCGGCGCCACCGTCGACCGCCAGAAGATGGTCGCCAAGCTCCCGCGAAGCCTGGTGGAGAAGGCCCTCAAGGCCGCGCCCAAGCGCTACACCCTTGGCGCCCGCGACCCGGGGAACAGCCTGGACCTCGACGGCAAGCACAGCTACCTGTCGACCGACGGTTGTGGCATCGAGACCTATGACCTGTGGACCGGCGAACGCCGCCTGTCGACCAAGCAGGATATCGAGGACTCGGCCCGCCTGGCCGACTCGCTTCCGCAGATCGCCTTCTACTGGGGGCCGATGGTCAGCGCCCAGGACGTCCCGGCCAAGACCCGCCCCCTGCATGAATTGCAGGCGGCCTTCACCGGCACGGCCAAGCACGTCCAGCCGGAGACGATCATCACCGAGGAGATCGCCAAGTACGCCGTGGACATGGCGGCCGTGGTCGCCGGCGGATACGAGGAACTGCGACGGCGCCCGCTCCTCTCGGTCATGCAGTGCGCCATGGACCCGCTCGGTCAGGACGGCGGGAGCCTCGAGGCCTCGCTGGTGGCTGCGGAGCACGGGCTGCCGACGGGCTTCATGCCGATGCCGATGTCCTGCGCCACCGGCCCGGCGACCCTGGCCGGCAACCTCGTGGTGACGACCATCGACGCCCTCGCCCCGCTGGTCCTGATGCAGACGGCCTACCCCGGCTCGCCCTTCTTCTTCGCCGCCGCGCCGACCGCCATCGACCTGCGCCTGGGGAGTTACACCGGGGGCGGCCCGGAGGACTACCTCCTCGCCGCCGGGTTCCAGGAGATCTGCGCCTACTATGGCATCCCGCTGTCGATGGGGACGATGGCCACCGGGGCCAAGGTACCCGACTGGCAGGCGGCCGTCGACAATGTCTTCTCGACGCTGGCCTCGGTCCTCACCACCGTGGCCATGATGACCGGAGCCGGCATGCTCAACGGCTCGAAGATCATGTCCTTCCAGCAGATCGTGATGGACTGCGAGATCTACGAGATCGCCCGCCGCTTTGCCGCCGGCATCGAGGTCAACGACGAGACCCTGGCCGTCAAGGTCATCAAAGAGGTCGGCATCGGCGGCAACTACCTGGCCCACAAGCACACCCGGGCCCACATGCGGGAGATCTGGCGGCCGACCGTCGTCGACCGTAGCCCGCTCCAGGTCTGGGAGGACTCCGGCCGCGCCGGCGCCTTCGAGAAGGCGACCGAGATCGCCCGCCGGACCCTCAAGGACTATCAGACCGAGCCCCTGGCCCCTGAGGTGCAGAGGGAACTCGACGAGATCATCCGCAAGGCCGAGAAGACCATCAGGGACTGAACCCATTACCTGAAGCCAACACCCACGAGGAGGAACGGCCATGTCCGACAAGGGCGCTTTGCTCGAAAAACTGAAAGGTATCGTCATCGACGGCATCATCGAGGATTCGGAGGGAGCCACGAAAGAGGCTCTGGGGCAAGGGGTCGAGCCCCTGGAGATCGTCGAGAAGGGCCTCGTGCCCGGGATTGAGGAGGCCGGCGCCCGCTTTTCCCGCGGCGACTACTTCCTTCCCGAGCTGGTGGCCTCGGCCGAGGCCATGCAGACGGCGATGGCCGTCCTCGACCCGCTCCTGCGGGCCAAGCAGGAAGCCCGCAAGACCCTCGGCCACGTCCTCCTCGGCACGGTTGAGGGGGACATCCACAGCATCGGCAAGAACATCGTCGGGGCTCTCCTCCAGGCGGCCGGCTTCGTCGTCACCGACCTCGGGGCCAACGTCGCCGTGGGGACCTTCGTGGCCAAGGCCCGCGAGCTGAGGCCGAACATCATCGGGATGTCGGCCCTCCTCACCACGACCATGGTCAAACAGCAGCAGACCATCGAGGCGCTGGCCAAGGAGGGGTTGCGGAGCGGCCTCAAGGTGATGGTCGGCGGGGCGCCGGTGACCGGCGACTGGGCCAAAAAGATCGGGGCCGACGACTTCGCCGAAGACGCCGTGGCCGCCGTGGCCGTCGCCAAGCGGCTCGTCGGGGCCTGATGCCGTGGCGACAGAGGGGGCGGTCCGATGATCACCATCGGTGAACTCATCAACACCAGCCGCAAAGCCGTCGGGGAAGCCGTCCGGACGCGCGACGCGGCCCGCATCCAGGACCTGGCCCGCCACCAGGCGGAGGCCGGCGTGGACTACATCGATGTCAACGCCGGGACCCTGGTCGGCGAGGAGCCCGAGGCCCTGACCTGGCTGGTCCGCACGGTCCAGGCGGCCGTCGATAAGCCCTGCTGCGTGGACAGCGCCGACCCGGCCGCCGTCGACGCGGCCCTGGCGGCCCACCGGGGCCGGGCCGTCGTCAACTCGGTGACCCTGGAGAAAGACCGTTTCGAACGAATGGCCCCGCTGGCCCCCAAGTACGGGGCGCGTCTGGTGGCCCTGTGCATGGACGACCGCGGCATCCCGGTCGACGCCAGATACCGCTTCGAAGTCGCCAACCAGCTCGTCGAGGGCCTTACGGCGATGGGCGTCGCCCGCGACGACATCCTCCTCGACCCGCTGGTGCAGCCGATCAGCACGGGCACTGACAACGGGCTGGTCGTCCTGGACACCATCCGGGCCATCCGCGACCAGCTTCCCGGGACCCACGTCGTCTGCGGACTGTCCAACGTGTCCTACGGGCTGCCCAATCGCAAGCTCCTGAACACGGCCTTCCTCGTCCTGGCGATGGCCGCCGGCCTGGACGCGGCCATCCTCAACCCGCTCGACGAGGAGCAGATGGCCTTTCTCACCGCGACCAGGGCGCTGTTGGGCCAGGACCGTTTCTGTCGAGGCTACCTGGGCGCCCACCGTCGCGGTGTGCTCGGCGGAGATAAAGGGATTAGCAAGGAGAAGTAAATGAATGAGCATAAGCTAGAAGGCCCACCAGAGAGGCGCTTACCGGGGGCGGTCGACCCGACCGTCCTGCGGACCATCCTGGGCACGGTCGACGAGGCCATCCACGTCGTCGACCCCGACGGGTACACCGTCTACTACAACCCGGCCGCGGCCAGACTCGACGGCCTCGATGCCAACGAGGTCATCGGCCGCCATGTCCTTCAGGTCTACCCGTCCCTGAGCCGCGAGACCAGCACGCTGCTGTTGGTCCTCCGCACCCGCCAGCCCATCCTCAACGAGCAGCAGACCTACGTGACCCGGCGCGGTACGGCCATCCACTGCATCAACACCACCGTTCCCATCACGGACGGGGAGAAGCTCGTCGGGGCCCTCGAGGTCTCCCGGGACATCACTCCGGTCAAGGAGCTGTCCGAGACCATCAGCCACCTGCGGGAGGAACTCTACCCGGCCAAGGCTTCGGAGAGGTCGTCGGCCGCGGGCCGCCCGCGGGTGACCTTCGCCGGGATCACCGGCCGCGACCCGAGACTGCTGGCGGTGAAGGAGTCGGCCACCCGCGCCGCCGGCACGACCCTCCCGGTCTTCGTCTACGGCGAGACCGGCACCGGCAAGGAACTGCTCGTCCAGGCCATCCACAATGCCTCCTCCCGCCGGGAAGGGCCTTTCCTCGCCCAGAACTGCAGCGCCCTCCCGGAGTCCCTCCTTGAAGGGATCTTCTTCGGGACCACGCGCGGCGGCTTTACCGGAGCCACCGACCGCCCCGGTCTCTTCGAGCTGGCCTCGGGCGGCACACTTTACCTTGATGAACTGAACTCGATGCCCCGGAACCTCCAGAGCAAGCTGCTCCGGGTGGTCGAGTCGGGCGAGGTGCGCCGCCTGGGCGACCTGAAGGTCCGCCTGGTGGATGTCCGGCTCATCGCCTCCAGCGGCCTGGCCCCGGACCGGGCCATCGCCGAGGGGCAGTTGCGCGACGACCTGTATTACCGGCTCAGTGCCGTGACCATCGGGCTGCCCCCCCTGCGGGAACGCCGGGGCGACATCCCTCTGCTCGTCGAGCACTTCCTCAGGCACGGCAACGCCCGGCACGGTCTGGCCGTCCGGGGCTGCACCCCCAGGGCCATGGACGCCCTGCTGCGCCACGACTGGCCGGGCAACGTCCGCGAGCTGGCCAACGCCGTCGAAGGGGCGATGGCCCTGTCCGGCGAGCCGGTCATCGACCTCGAGCACCTGCCGCCGGCGATCGCCGCCGCCCCCGCCGCCTCAGTCGTGGGCGCTGTGGGGTCCACGGGAACCGCTGCGGCCGACGGGTTCGGGCCGGCGGGGCTTCCGCCGGGCACCAACGGCCTTGATATGGCCGTGGCCGCCTTCGAGCGCGGTCTGGTCGAAAAGGCGATGGAGTCCGCCGGGGGCAATGTCTCCCATGCCGCGACCGCCCTGGGCGTCCCCCGCACGACCCTCCAGTACAAATTGCGTGTCCTCGGCCTCGCCAGTCCAAGGAGGAAAGCCGAATGAGAGACTACCGCAGCATCCCCCGCTTCACCAACGTGACGCCCGCCGAATGGAACGACTGGCACTGGCAGATAAGGAACCGCCTGATGAGCGTGGAGGACCTCGAAGGGGTCGTCGACCTCCTTCCCGAGGAGAAGGAGGGCATCCGCCGCTGCCTGGGCACTTTGCGGATGGCCATCACGCCTCACTACGCCTCCCTCATCGACCCGAACGACCCCAATGACCCCATCCGTCGCCAGGCCGTCCCGACCATCAACGAGCTGCACTTCGCGGCCGAGGACCTCGAGGACCCGCTGTTCGAGGACATCGACTCGCCGGCCCCGGGCCTGACTCACCGCTACCCCGACCGGGTCCTCCTCCTCGTCACCGACCAGTGCTCGATGTACTGCCGCCACTGCACCAGGCGGCGCTGGGCCGGCCAGAACGACCGGCCGCGGACCAAGGACGAGATCGACGCGGCCGTTGACTACATCCGCCGGACCCCGGCCGTCCGTGACGTCGTCATCTCGGGCGGCGACCCGCTGACCATCGAGGACGACCGGTTGGAGTACGTCCTCAAGAGCCTCCGGGCCGTCCCGCACGTGGAGATCATCCGCGTCGGCACGCGGACGCCGGTGGTCATGCCGCAGCGGATAACGCCCGCGTTGGTCAAGATGCTCGCCAAGTACCACCCCTTCTTCCTCAACACGCACTTCAACCACCCGAAGGAACTGACCCCGGCCTCCGTCGGGGCCTGCGCGCGCCTGGCCGACGCCGGCATCCCCTTGGGCAACCAGACCGTCCTCCTGCGGGGCATCAACGACTGCCCGGTGACCATGCGCCAGCTGATGCACGGGCTTCTGAAGGCCCGCATCCGCCCATATTACCTCTACCAGTGCGACCTCTCCCAGGGCCTGTCCCACTTCCGCACGCCGGTGTCCCGCGGCATCGAGATCATCGAGATGCTCCGCGGCCACACCTCGGGCTTGGCCGTGCCGACCTTCGCCATCGACGGCCCGGGAGGCGCCGGGAAGATCCCGCTCAGCCCGCAGTACCTGATCTCCCAGGCGCCCGGCCAATACGTGCTCCGCAACTACGAGGGGACGATGACCGTGTACAACGAGCCCCTCTCCATCTACGAGGCCGACGCGGTCGCCCACCGGCCGAGGCCCGACGGGCGCTGCCCCGTCTGCGGCACCGACCACTCCTCGCTCTCCTCTGGTGTCGGCACCCTCTTCCGCGGCGACGCCCTGAGCGTCGAACCGACCGGCCTGGCCCGCACGAAGCGCCGGAACGGTCATCCGGGCCATGGCGGCGAAGGTTCCGAGAAGCACGGTGACTGACGGCCGTCGGCCGCTTGCTTTAATGCCCTAAAGCCCTCCGACAAAGCATAGCCCCTCCCGCGCCCGCGGGAGGGGCTTCTTCGTCTCTTGCCTCGGGTCGGCCGCGCCATCGCCTCGGTTCAGAGGCTGATGATGTAGATGATCTCGGCCAGCATGGTCGCCAGCGGCACGCCGGTCATGACCCAGGTCTCCGCCCGCCCGGGCCGGGGCCGCCCGATGAGGTACAGCGCCCCGGTGACGAAGTTCCAGGCGGCCAGGACGGCGGCCATGACCAGCACCTGCCAGAAGCCGCGGATGATGACCCCCCAACCGGCGACGAGGAAGAAGAGGAAGAACAGCACGCCCAGAACCATGTACAAGAGGCCGCCCCGCCGCAGGCGCATGGCGGCGTGGTTCACCCCGATGAGCAGGAGCGCCAGGATGAGCATCTGGGGCTGTAGTTCGCGAAGTTGGGTGTCGGCCGCCGGCATGGCGAACAGGGCGGTCGCGGTGGACAGGAACGTCGACATGCCCACCGCTGCCCAGCCGATGGTGGCGGCCCGGCCACGGCCGCCTCCCGCGTTGACCGGGGCCTTCTCGACCGGTGTACTCATCGTCCGATCCTCCTTCGTCCGCCTTTCGACCAGGAGCGGAAGAAAGAGCCCGTCGCGGTAATTCCCTATGTCAGCGGTCTGGCGGTCATGCCATGCTTTATGATGCGAAAGGACACCGCCCCCGGATGGGGCAGCGTCCGCAGGCCCGCCGGCCGACGGGCGCGTGGCCGCCCGCGTCCCCGCCGGCGACCGCCCGTGTCAGGCCGATGACCCCGGCCACTGCTTTCACCGGCGACAGCGCGCCGGAGGCTTGCACCGCGAGTCCGGCGGCGGCCAGGGCCGGCGCCGGCAGCAGACTCACCAGACGCGACTGGTGCTCGAGGGGGTAGTCCTCGTCGCCGGGGAAGGCGACGCTCACGGCCTCGAAGCCCGCGGCCGCGGCCGGGCCGGTGGCCAGGTGATGGACCAGGCTGTCGGTCAGGGTCAGGCAGGCCGCGGAGGCCACCGCGTCCAGGGCCATGGCCCTGACCAGCTTCCCCTCCCCGGCGGCGGCCATGGCCGCCAGCTCGACGGCTGGGCCGATGGTGGCGGCGAAGGGGACCACCCATTCGACGGCATCCCAGCCCGCCACAGACGGCCCCGGCAGCGGGACCTCTCGGGGCGCGACCACCGCGCAGACGGCCACCGGGTGCAGGATCGGGCGAGCCTGCGCCATGGCTTCCTCGACCGCGGCGGCCAAGGCCGGGTGGGCGGCCACGCGCTCGGCCGAGCCCAGGCAGGCCGCCACTCGTCTGGCGTCCACGGCGATCGGCAGGGCGATGGGTTGCGGCCCTGGGTCAGGCGGGATCCTCAGAAACTGGTCAGGCATTCCGGCGTCTCCGTAGTCGTGAAGAGCTTGGTCAGGAGGCCGACCGACGCGGCCGGGACCCCGATCCGACCGAAGCGGTGCAGGGTGGCGACATCCACCGCGCCCATCAGGAGCGAGGACAGGTCGGCGACATCGATGGACATCGGGATGGCGCCGCCGCCCTTGGGGGTCGCGGCGTTCGTCGACGGGGCTTTCGTCGCCGCGCCCTTCGCGGACCCGTTCGCGCCGGCCCGCAGCCGCCCGCCCTCGAACACCAACCGGTGCGACCCGGCGTTGGCCGGCCGGAAGGTGTCGGTCAGTTCCAGGTCGACGGCGGCGGTCACCCCGTTGAAGTCGCGCTCGGCCATCGCCTGGACCATCCCGTCGAAACTCACCACCCTATACATCAGGCCCACGCCCGATAGGTTGGTCTCGTGAGTGACGAACGGGAAGAGGTTATCCGTGCCGTTGCGGGCGTCCTTCAGGAGATAGTGGAAGTCCCGCTGCTGGGTGGCGTAGACGACCCGGTTGACCTGGTCGGCCAGCGAGTTCAGGAAGGAGCATAGGGCCATCAGGGTCTCGGGCCCGTCCCAGACCCACTCGCGGATGACGAGGTCGTTCTTGAGGAAGTTCCTCTCGCTGCCCTTACGGTAATCAAAGGCGAGATAGCCGCGCAGTTCACCCCCGGCGGTATACCCAACAAGGGTCCTCGCCTCGCCAACGCGTTTGGCCAGACGGCTCATCTGCCACCGCGAGCGGCGGCAGTACCCGTGCTGCCTGGCCGCGGCTCGAGCGTAGCACGCCTCAAGGCGGTCGAGGTCGTCCGGGCCCAGATAGGTCAGGCCGCCGGTCGACGGTGACGCGGGCACGCTGGCCGGAGTGAACGAGTACTGGTCCATCTTGGCCCCATGGCCGAAGCCCATCCGATGGTAGAAGTCGGGCCGGAAGGGGTACAGGAGGGCGACCGACTGCCCCCGCTCGACGCACCGGTCCAGGAAGAAGTGGACGATGTCCTTGGCCGCGCCGCGCTTGCGCTGAAGCTGGTCGACGGCCACCATGCCCACGCCCCCGGCGGGCACGAACCGGCCGAAGTAGTTCATCTCCAGGTCGAGGAGGAACATGCCGCCGATCATCGTCGCGTCTTCGTAGACGCCCCACTGACTGACGGTGGGGTTGTTCTCCGCCGTCTCCCGGAAGCGCTTGGCCATGGTCTCGGCCTCAGCCTTCTCTCCCGGGTAGGCGTTGACGCAGATGCGGGCATAGTCCAGGAACTGAGCTTCGTCGGTGAGCTGCCTGATCTGGCGCATCTTCTTCCCCCCTCGGAGCGAGCCTCGCGGCCTGCTCCATCATTCGCCCACCGGGCGGCCATTCCCTTCCCGCCCGCAGCCGACCGCCTACCGGCCAGACCGCATCGGAACAGGTCTTCTGACTGGACATCACGCCTACGATGGCTGCTGCACGCCTGAGAACCGGCGGCCTAGAGCGTTGACCACACCCGCCTCCACCGGTCGGGCTTCCCACCCGGCCGGAGCGGGCGCCTCGACATACGAAGGCCGGCTGAAAAGCCGGCCTTCGTATGTCTGGCTTAGAGCCTCAGCCAAGTCCCCCTGGTTTCGGGACCTGATCTTACTGCCGGGCAGCAGCGCATGCCAACTGATCATGCTGCAGCTCCAGAAGATACTTGTCAACCACAGGAACTACTTCTCGCAACTTGGCTGCCTCCGTGGGCCTGGCTGCCAAGACCATGAGTGCTTTGGAGAGACTCGTATGTCCTAACACGTTTAGCTGCCCCGGCATCTCTGGCCTCGATAGGGGGAATACGCCCGCCTTTTGCAGAACCGCTCTGGCGAGGTGAGAGGCGGACATCAAGTATTCCTCAGCCGCCCCTTCGATGTCTCCGTCCTCTATCAGCTGCTCAGCAAGCCGACGCCTCTTTTCAGCGTGGTTAACCTTGTTTCGCCAATCGGGCCATATCCTGCGAAGGTCCGGATCCAGTCTTGTGCTTTCCCACCAACCTGATGGATCTGATACTGTGACCCCAAACCTGATCGCCCAAGCCTCAAAATCCTCTCCCTGCCTCAATCTTGAGAGAAACTCACCGCGGGTTTCCAAGGTGAAGGTGAACATCAATGGGCGGAACCCACTTGCATATGGATGACTTGGTCAAGACAAGAAAGTCTATGTCGCTGTTCGGGGTCTGTCGACCGCGGGCTACTGACCCCGAGACTATTACCGATGCCGTGTCCAATTCACCCAGTTCTCTTAACCTCTGAAGCACTTCGTCGCTTCGAAGCTTCTCCCGTGTTTCTGTCATATCGTTCTCCCCGTATTACGGCCTCTACTTCATCGACGAAACTCTCTAGGTCTGAAGACAATTCCTCCAGATTGAGTTCTTAGATAGGCTAGTGCCCGCTCAGAGCTTATCTCAGGCACCCCCACTCACCCCAGTTACTTGGACCATGGTGTCATACTTCTTGCCAAGCTCACCGGGTTCCTCTATGTCCAGTCATCATTTTCCAGATGTGCTGTCGGCCGAGGTCTGATTAGGCTCGCCCCAGTTCGCGCCGCATGATCCGTTGCCTCGGCGACGGGCGGGCGACCTCGACGAAGCCGGCCTGCCGAAAAGCCCCAGCCAGGCCGGTGAAGGCGAAGACGTCGGGGTAGTCGCCGTCCGGCTCGACCGGATAGCCCTCGAGGAGTTGGGCCCCATGGGCCCGGGCGTGATCGGCGGCGGCCTCGAGCAGCCTGACGGTGAGCCCCTGACGGCGGTGGCCCTTGGCGACGAAGAAGCAGACCACCGACCAGACCGGCTGGTCGTCGAGGCGCTTGAGTTTGCGTGAGCGTTCCAGGGCAGAGAAGCTCTCACGGGGCGCGACGGAGCACCAGCCGACTGGCTCGCCCACATCGTAGGCGATGATCCCCGGGACCTCGCCCGAGTCGACGATGGCCTTGAAGGCCCGGTGGTTCCCGTCTCCCTTCATCCGGCCGAACTCCGAACGGGGCAGCCGCCACCACATGCACCAGCAACCGGCGCAGGCCCCGCGCGGCCCGAAGAGTCGCTCGCAGTCGGCCCAGCGGTCGGGGGTCAGCGGAGCGATGGTGAGCAGCGGCGAGGCCGACTTGCCGGTGGCGGGTGCAGGCCGAGCGGGATCCTTCTGAGTCAAGGTTTACGCCCCCAGACGTAGGTGTAGAGCTCGCGAACTTGGCCGGTCCCGGCCGCGACGGCGCCTTCGAGCCGGGCCAGGCCGGCCGTAAAGGCCGCCTCGTTGATGAGGCGCAGGGCCGAGAAGGCCTTCTGACGGCACTTCTCGAGGTACTCCCGGGTGAGGTCGAACCGGTACTCGCTGTGGCTCAGGTGGATGCCCGCGAAGCCCGCGCCGGCCATGGCCCGCTCGATGGCCGGCGTGTCCTGGTACCGCTGGAACTCGGCCGCGGCGGTCTCCGGGAAGTACTCGGTCATCGTCCGCCGGCGGATGTCGTCCCAGGAGTCAGTGACGGTGACCACGGTCCCCCCGGGGCGCGTGACCCGCAGGGCCTCCGCGAAGTGGCGGCCAAGGTCGGCGACGTAGTGGATGACGTTGACCGAAAAGACGAGGTCGAAGCGGTCGTCCGGGTACGGGTAGGAGACCGCCGCGTCGCCCTGGCTCAGCAACAGGCCGGGGTTCTTCCTGGCCGCCTCCTCCAGCATAGCCGCGGAGCGGTCGAAGCCACACCCGGCCGCCCCGAGGGCCTCCGCCAGCACATGGAGGTGGTCGGCCGGGCCGCAGCCGACCTCGAGGATGTCGTGGGCCGGGCGGTCGCCCAGGCCGCCGAGGATCGCGGCGATGACCCGCGGGCTGGCGTCGCGGTCCCGGGCATAGTCGCGTGCGATACGGTCGTAGTCGATGGCGCCGGTCATGGCCGCTGGTCCTTTCGCTCGCTGAAGTGCCACCGCAGGGCCTCGACCGCCTGCCGCATGGCCTCGGCCGCGGCGGCGAAGTCGCCGCCCTCCTGATGGGCCATGGCCCGGGTCGAGAGGGCGGCCGCGGACGGCGGCTCGCCGTGGTCGCGCCGCAGCCTAAGATACTCGGAGATGAGCCGGCAGAGGTCCCATTTATCGGCATGCCCGAGGAGGAAGACCACGCGGTTCTCGTGGGCCGGGTCAATCGTGCAGCCTGGGCAGGAGGCGTGGCCGAAGAAACGGCTCCCGGCCCGCAGCTGCCAGACGGTCGGGGCGAAGGCGCCCGCGGCCCAGACGCAGACCGGACGGACGGCCCCGGGGGTGACGGTGAGGCCGTCGGCTCCCGCTCCGCCCACGGGGAACTCCTCGCCAACACTCAGGCCAGCCGGGCAGACCCCCAGGACCTCCACGGCTTCGGCCCGGAGGGGTGGAGTCTCTCCGGCCACGGCCTCGGCCCGTCCGGCCGCGGTCCGTCCGCCGGTGGCTTGGACTCCTTCCCCGCTCCGTATCCACACTCTAAAGAGGACGTTACCCCCGGCTCCCGTGCCCGGGTCGGGGCATGATAGACAGAGCGGCGCCCGTAGTCTCAGGCGCCCGAGGTTCCCGCCGAACAACGCCCCGACGACCGGGCAATCGCGGGCCTCGCCCCGTTCGGGCACGAGCCGCGATCCGTCGAAGGCAAAGGTCTCGCCGGCCCTGAACCCCGCGTCGCAGCGGCCCGTGACTCTGACGACCTCAACGCGGACATTCACGGGGCTCACTTCTTCCCCTTGACGGGTTTCCGGGCCGCCGGCTTGTGGACCACCGGCTTCCGGGGCCTCGGCTTCCTGGCCACGGCCAGCAGGTGCTCGGCCGCCCCATGGACCGACGGGTCCTTGCCCAGCCGGTAGTTCAAATCGACCCAGGCCTCCCAAACCTCGCCGGTGGCCTCATTGATTTTATCCTCGATCATGCTGACCACGCCCTCGCAGGCGACGAGGTCGACGACCGACAGCCCCGTCGCCCGGAACAGCGGGCGGATCTCCGACGGGTGGGCGAAATGGGCGTCGGTGAAGCCCTCGGGCGACGGCAGCGTGCCGGTCGTGAGCAGCTTGGCCGCTTTCCCCGCGTGCTGGACCAGCCACTCCGGCTCGTACTTGGCGACGTCCCGGAAGGGCGCATAGCGGCTGATGAAGCTGGCGAAGAGGAGCCCGCCAGGCCGGAGGACCCGGGCCGCCTGCCGCACCGCGCGGCGCCGGTCGGCCGGCGTCAGCAGGTGGTAGAGCGGGCCCATCAGGAGGACGGTGTCGAAGCTGTCCCGCCCGAAGGCGGTCAGGTCGAGGGCGTTGCCGTGGACATAGTCGTCCAAGGTCACGCGGGCCTCGGCGGCTCTCTCCCGGGCGACCGCGAGCAGATTGGCCGAGAGGTCCAGAAGAGTCACCTGATGACCGCGCCCGGCCAAAGCGATGGCGTATCGACCCGGTCCGCCCCCGACGTCCAGGACCCTGGCCGGCGGCTTGGGCAGGTGCTCGACCAGCGCTCGCATGGTCACGGCGAACTCCGTGCGGTGACGTTCCAGACGGGTCCATTCATTCTCCGCATGACTGTCGTAGAAAGCCTCGACTCTAGACATAACGGCTCACCTCGGATTGGTCAGAGGATTCTCCTGGTCGACCCACCGTCGAAGGGGATGGTCAGGCCGGTGAGGTAACCCGCCTGACTGGAACATAGGAAAGCGATGAGGTCGGCCAGTTCATCCGGGTCCGCGGGCCTGGGGACGGGGAACCCCTTGGTCATCGGCCGCATGGGGTGATCGATCCCGACCGGCCCCGGAGCCACGCAGTTCACGGTGATCTTCGGGGCCAGTTCCTCGGCCATGACCTTGGTGGCCGCCGCCACGGCCGTCTTAGCCACGGCGTTCTCAGCCAGCTCGGTAAGGACGCCCGGCGCACCTGGGGCCAGGTAGAAGGCCCCCATATTGACGATGCGCCCCCAGGGCCGGGCCTTCATATAGGGCAGCGCGGCGCGGGAGACGCCGATCACGGTCATGAGGTTCAGCTCCAGGCCCTGCCGCCACTCGTCCGGTTCCACCGAACTGAACGGCCCGAGCTTGACATAGCCGCCCGGGTTATTGACGAGGATGTCGAGGCCGCCGTAAGTATCGACCACGGCCTCGAGGAGCGACTGCACCTCGTCCGGGCGGGTGACGTCGGCCTGACGCGCGAACACCTCGATGCCTTCCTCGCGCAAACGACTTCCGGCCGCCTCAAGGCGATCTGATCGGCGACCGCAGATGGCCACGCGAGCCCCCTCCAAGCCGAGCCGCCTGGCGACGGCCGAACCGATGAGCCCGGACCCGCCGGTCACCAAGGCCACCTTATCCCGCAGTCCAAGGTCCATGGTCCGTCCACCTCCAGCATTATTACCGGGCGGCTTTCATGTCAGAGGGTCCCACGAGTTCGGCCACCCGACCCACCATTCCCGCCGCCGTCGCCCCCTCCCGGCGCAGGCGGTCGAGCTCCCCGGACTCTAACAGGGCCCGGCCCAGGGCGACCGCCTGCGGCACGTGGGCCGCCCAGACCTCGAGGAACATCTCCGCCCGCGGGGCGGTGTCCCGCCGCAGCGTCGACTCGACGTTCAGGGCCAGGCTCAGCAGGGCCAGGTCCTCGGGCCCCCGCTCGACCCGGATGGCCTTGCGGCTCATGTACGGGGTCGTCCCGAGCAGGTCCACGGCCCCCGCCCAGGGGTCCGGGGCCGCGTAGTGCAGGGTGCGGAGGCCGGACATGTAGAAGGCACCCAGGCACATCGGGCACGGCTCCATGCTCGAGTACAATTCATAGGTTGCTTTTTCGCCATTGTAGCAGTCGGTCGAGGTCAGGGCCTCCAGCTCGGCGTGGGCGAGGGCATGCCCGGCCAGCCGGCCGTCGCTCTTAGCTTTGTCGCGCCGGCGATTGCGGCCCCTGGCCAGCTCGCGGCCGTGTCCATCGACGATCACGGCGCCGATCGGCGCGGACCCGGCGCAATAAGCGGTCCACGCTTCTTCAAGGCAAGCCCGCCACGGCGCATCGAGTTCATCCCACAAGGGCATATCCCCCTTCGTTCAAGACGCAAGGTCGGTACTGAATTCGGCCCAAGAATGGTCCAATCAGCTAAACACGATTGAAATTACCACATCGAGCCGCCGCACTCCTTCCGGCCGCGGCCGGCGCCGATGTGATTAAGAGTTATTCATGTCGAACGTTAACCGGAAATTAATTAACGGCATTAATAAGTGCTTAACAATTTCGGCGTAACCTTGAACCTAGGTCAGTACGGACCCACCATATGTTCGTTCAGTCACACCTCTTGGCACAAGCTCCATCGCATTCGGTCCAAATGGATACGGAGGGACTATCGTGAAGCGTCGAACCCTGGTCCTCATCCTGGTCATCCTCGTCGTCGCCGGCGGAGCTTTTGGTTTCATCCGCTGGCGCCAGGCGAAGAACACGCCGGCCCTGGCCAAGTACGCTACGGCCCAGGCCGAGCGCGGCAACGTCGTCGTGACGGTCTCCGACAACGGCACCATCCTCGGCCGTGAGCAACAGGACGTGCGTCCGCAGACGACCGGCACGGTCGAGGCGGTCTACGTCAAGCTCGGCGACAAGGTCAAAGCCGGCCAGACCCTGGCGGTCATCAGCAACCCCGACCTGGCCGACCAGATCACCACGGCCGAGGCCAACCTGGCCGTGGAGCAGGCCCGCTATAACGACATGAAGGCGCCGGCCTCCAAGGCTAGCCAGAGCGACATCAACCTGGCCACCCAGAAGGTCGACCAGGCCAAGCGAACCCTGGCCCTCAAGCAGGCCGACGTGGACAACCTGACGGTCGAGGTCCCGATGAGCGGGACGGTCACGACCGTAAACGCCTCGATCGGCGATTCAGCCTCGCCCGGTTCTCCCCTCTTCACCGTGGTCGACCTCGACCACCTGACGATGAACCTGTCGGTCAGCCAGGGACTGCTCCCGTACGTCTACAAAGGCGAGACCGGGACTGCCGCGTTCGCCAACGGTGCCAATCGGATTGGCCGGGTGACCTACGTCAATCCGGTCGGCACTCCGAAGGGCACGTATGACGCCACCTATGCCGTCACCTTCACCGTTGACGCCCCAACCTCGGATGATGGGGTCCGTCCGGGAATGACCGGTACCGTCTCCCTGAACCACCCGACCCAGGGGGCATCAACGGCTCGGCCGCGGCTAAGAGCGTGGCCGTCGGTTCCAAGGTCTCCGGCACCATCACCGCCCTCAACGTCACGGCCGGCGACCTGGTCACGGCCGGCCAGACGGCGGTCACCCTGAGCAACGACTCGGTCATCGCCTCCGAAAAGCAGGCCGAGATCGACCTGGCCAGCGTCCAGGCCAACTTGGATAACCTGAAGAACCCCCCGTCGACGGTCAGTGCCACCGACCTCCAGGCGGAGGAAACCAAGCTCAATCAGATGCAAATCAACCTGAACGCCCTCTATCGGCAGCGCGGCGATCTCACCCTGACCGCCCCCTTCGCCGGGACGATCACGGCTGAGAATCTCAATCCGGGCGACAAGACCAGCACCGGCGGCAGCGCGGCGGCAGCCTTCACCGTCACCGACACCACGGCCATGGTCGTCTCCATCGGCGTCGACGAGCTCGACGTGACCAAGGTCCAGGTGGGCCAGACGGCCACGGTGGCCGTCGAGGCCCTACCGGGCAAGACCTATACGGGCAAGGTCACCAGCATCTCCCCGGCCGGCGTGACCGCGCAGGGCGTGACGACCTACCCGGTGGAGGTCGCCCTGGACAAGGCCGACGGCATCTACTCCGGTATGACCGGCGATGTGACCATCATGATCGCCCAAAAGCAGAACGTCCTGATGGTCCCGGTCGAGGCGGTCAAGGCCGTGCGCGGTCATAGCTACGTTCGGATCATCGATGCCAATGGCGAGGAGCAGACCGTGGAGGTCAAGGCGGGCCTGGCCGACGACACGAACATCGAGATCGACTCGGGCCTCAGCGAGGGCCAGACCGTCATCACTGGGACGCTCTCGTCGCAGAACAGCAGCGGCTTCCGGATGGGCGGCATAGGTGGCATCGGCAACTTCGGCGGCAATCGGAACCAGAACCCGGGCAACAACCAGAATTCGGGGGGCAGGTGAGCCCCGTGGCCACTCCGGTCATCGAACTTCGGCAGGTCGCCAAGATCTACAACCCAGGTGAGGCCGCGGTCAACGCCCTCGACCACGTCGACCTGACCATCGAAGAGGGCGAGATGGTGGCCATCATGGGCCCGTCCGGCTCGGGCAAGTCGACGATGATGAACGTCATCGGGATGTTGGACCGGCCCACATCCGGCGAGTACCGGCTGCTCGGCGAGGACATGAGCCGCAAGAACGACAATCAACTGGCCGAGGAGCGCAACCGGCGCATCGGCTTCATCTTCCAGAACTTCAACCTGCTGTCGCGTCTGACCGCGCTCCAGAACGCCGAGCTGCCCCTGCTCTACCGCGGCGTGCCGGGGCCGGAACGGCGCGAGACCTCCCGCAAGGCCCTCGAGGCCGTCGGGCTCGGGAATCGGATGCATCACCGGCCGTCCCAGCTCTCCGGCGGCGAGAGTCAACGCGTGGCGATCGCCCGGACCATCGCCACCGACCCAGCCATCGTCCTCGGCGATGAGCCCACGGGCAACCTCGATAGCCGCTCCGGGGCCGAGGTCATGGCCATCTTCCAGGACCTGAACCGGCGCGGCCGGACGGTCATCATCGTCACCCACGACGAGCAGATCGCCCACCACTGCAAGCGCATCGTCCGTGTCCGTGACGGCAAGCTGGTCCGCGACGAAGTCGTGTCCCAGCCGCTGGTGGCCTCGCCCGGCACGATGCCCTTCGCCGGCGCGGGAGGTGGGCGCGGATGAACATCTTCGAAAGCGTTCGGGTCGCCTGGGGCGGCCTCGTCGGCAACAAGCTGCGTTCCGCCCTGACCATGCTCGGGGTGATCATCGGCGTCGCCGCCGTCATCGCCCTGGTGTCCATCGGTCAGGGGGCCCGGGCGATGGTCACGGAGCAGATCCAGGGGCTCGGTTCCAACCTCATCATGGTGACTCCGCGCGGGGGCGCCGGCCGCCTTTACCTCCAGGACGTCGCCGACCTGACGAGCCGCGTCCCCGAGCTGGCCGCGGCCATCCCCGACCTGACCCGGCAGTTCACGGTCAAGTGGGGCACCAGCGATTACTCGACGACCATCGAGGGCACGGCGCCAGGCTACGAGCAGGTCCGCAACCAGAACGTGGCCGAGGGGCGCTTCCTCATCCAGTCCGACATCGACCAGCGGCGCCACGTGGCCGTCGTCGGCTACAAGGTCTACACCGACCTCTTCGGCGAGCGCGACCCCATCGGCGAGCAGATCCTCATCAACGGCTCGTCCTTCACGGTGGTCGGGTTGATGGAGGAGAAGGGTCAGGGCCTTGGGATGAATTACGACGACCGGGTCATCATCCCCATCTCCACGGCCCAGCGGATGATGGGCACCAACCGCATCGCCACCATCCTGGCCCAGGCCAAGAGCTCCGACCAGGCCGCCCCGGCCGTCGCCCGGATCACCGCCATCTATGAGAAGAAGTTCCCGACCCAGAACCCCCCGAATGATGACGCCATCATGGTCCAGAGCCAGGACCAGATCCTCTCGACGGTCAACACGGCCACTCAGACCATGACCCTCATGCTCGGGGGCATCGCCGGCGTGTCCCTCATCGTCGGCGGCATCGGGATCATGAACATCATGCTCGTCTCGGTCACCGAACGGACCCGCGAGATCGGCATTCGCAAAGCCATCGGGGCCAAGCGCCGCGACATCCTGGCCCAGTTCCTGGTGGAGTCGATGATCCTCAGCCTGACCGGCGGCCTCATCGGCGTCCTCATGGGCGTCGGCCTCGGCCGGCTGGGTTCGCTCATCAACATCCCGTCAACGGTCTCGATGGCCTCCATCATCACCGCCTTCGTCTTCTCGGCCGCGGTCGGCCTGTTCTTCGGCATCTACCCGGCGATGACGGCGGCCGTCCTCGATCCCATCGAAGCCCTGCGGTACGAGTAAAACCACGAGCGAGGTGCGGAAGGTCATGTTCAAGAACCGGAAGACACTCATCATCGTGGCCGTCGCGGCGGTCCTGGTCATCGCCGGCGGCACCTACGGGGGCCTGACCTACGCCGCCCGGCAGCGGGCGGCCTTCTCCCGGGACTTCACCCAGACCATCTTCGGGACGGTGCCATTGGCCTACGCCACGGACTCGACCGCCCTGACCAACGACCAGATCGACCGCATCCTGACCATCCTGCGGCCGCTGACCTTGGACGAGACCATCTCGCCCAAGCGGGCCCAGCAGATCCTGGCCGAGGTGAAGGGCATCATGACGCCTGAGCAGTTGGCCACGCTGAAGAACCAGACGGGGCGGAACCTCCTCGGGTTCATGGGCGGCGGTCGGCGCGGGACGGGCGGCACCGGCGGGACGGGCGGCACCGGCGGGACGGGCGGCACCGGTGGCACCGGCGGCACTGGTGGGACTGGCGGGACTGGCGGGACTGGCGGCACTGGCGGCACTGGCGGCTGGACTCCCCCGCCGGGCGGGTTCGGCCAGAGCCAGGGTGGATCCGGCACCGGCAGGCAGGGCGCGGGCTTCGGCACGGGCAACCCCCGACCGGGCAACCGCCTTCAGAACATGCAGTTCACGGGACGGATGTTCACCCAGGTGGTCAACGCCCTCGAGGATAGGCTGAACGGGGCGACCACCCCATACGTGAACAGGAACGGCAACAACCCGAACGGCGGCAACACCAACGGCAACACCGGCATGACCACGCCCTAGAGCGCGATCTCACCTGTAGGGAAGGTCCTGCCCCCAACTCACGACACACTCGTACGCCCCCCTCACTGAGGTACCCCGGCCGATCGATGACCGGGGCCTTTTTTTGCCCGAGCCGCCGCGCCGCCGCATGGCCCCCGTCCGGGCAGGAATTCGCCCGCCCGTCGCCGAAGAGCCAGCCAAAACGCGGGTTCGGCCGGTCCACGCAAGGCGCGACCGCGGAACGGAGGCGCGACGATGGCGGAGACGTTCGATCTGGTCATCACCGGCGGCAAGGTCCTCGACGGCACGGGAGTGCCCTGGTATTACGCCGACCTCGGGGTCACGGGCGACCGCCTGGCGGCGGTGGTCAAGGCCCGCCCGGGCGAGGAGAGCCCGCTGGCCGGCCGGGCCAGGGCGGTCATCGACGCCCGCGGCTTCACCGTCGCCCCCGGCTTCATCGACGCCCACTCCCACTCCGACCTGACCGTCCTCCTCAACCCCACGGCCGACGCCAAGATCCGGCAGGGCGTGACGACCGAGGTCGTCGCCCAGTGCGGGACCTCCCCCGCCCCATACACCGACGCCACGGCCGCCCGGACCGAGGCGATGCTCCGGGCCCAGGGCCGCGACCTCAGGGTCGACTGGCGGACCTTCGGCGAGTACGCCGAGAGGGTCGAGGCCGAGGGCGTGTCGCTGAACGTCGTCGGGCTCGTCGGCCACGGGACGGTCCGCCTGGCCGTGATGGGCCCCGATGCCCGGCGCCCGACGGCCGACGAGCTGGCCCGGATGCAAGGGCTCATCGCCGCGGCCATGGACGACGGCGTCTTTGGCTTCAGCACCGGGCTCATCTACGTCCCCGGCTCCTACTCCGAGACCGAGGAGGTCGTCGACCTCGCCCGGGCGGCCGCCGAGAAGGGCGGCATCTACTTCACCCACATGCGCAGCGAGGGGGCGGGCCTCTTCAGGGCCGTCGCCGAGGCCATCCGCGTCGGCCGCGAGGCCCGGATGCCCGTCCAGATCTCGCACCTCAAGTGCGCCGGCCCGTCCCAGGGCCAGACGGCGCGGCTCATCGAACAGATCGAGACGGCCAGGGCCGAGGGCGTCGAGGTCACCGCCGACCAATACCCGTACACCGCCGGCAGCACCGGGCTGGCGGCCCTCCTGCCCCCTTGGGTCCACGAGGGCGGTAACGACGAGACCAGGCGGCGGGTGATGGACCCGGCCCTACGGCCGAAGATCAAGGCCGACATGAAGGGCAGCCTGCCCGGATGGGACAACGACTTCGGCACCGTCCCCCTGTCCCACGTCCTCATCTCCAGCTGCCCGGACAAGTCCCTGGAGGGCAAGAACGTCCAGGAGATCGCCGACGCCTGGAAGATCGACGCCTACGACGCCGTCTTCGACATCCTCGGGAAGATAAGTGTCGGCACCCACACCGTCATCCACCTGGTCAACGAGGACGACGTGCGGACCTTGATGAGTCAGGAGTTCGTCATGCTCGGCAGCGACGCGTCGTGCGTCTCGCCGCGGCTCGGCGGCAAGCCCCACCCGAGGAGCTACGGCACCTTCGTCCGGGCCCTCCGCTACGCCCGTGAGTTCGGCGTCTACCCCCTGGCGACGGCCGTCCACAAGATGACCGGCTTCCCCGCCGCCAAGCTCGGGCTGCAGGACCGCGGGCTGATCCGTTGCGACTTCTTCGCCGACCTCGTCGTCTTCGACCCCGAGACCGTCGCCGACACGGCCACCTACGCCGACCCGCACCAGTTCGCCGTCGGCATCAGGCAGGTCATCGTCAACGGCCGCCTGACCGTGAACGACGGGCAACACACTGGCGTTCGCGCCGGCCGCGTGCTGCGGCGGTAAAAAAGACAGCCTGAGAAGAGGTGCCCCTGATGTCCGAATATCTGGAGACCTACCGCCGCCGGACCCCCGGTTCGGCCGCCCTCTACGAGCGGGCCAGGAAGGTCATGCCCGGCGGGGTGTCCCACAACCCGCGCTTCTACCCGCCCTACCCCATCTACATCGACCGGGCCGAGGGCTCGAAGATCCGGGATGTCGACGGGAACGAGTACATCGACCTGTGGATGGGTCATTTCACCCACATCCTCGGACACAAGCCCGAGCCGGTGGCGAGCGTCCTCGGCGAGACGGCCGAGGTCGGCTCGCACTGGGGCATCCTCACGCCGTGGCAGGTCGAGTTCGCCGAGGACATCTGCCGCCTCGTCCCCTCGGCCGAGGCCCTGCGGTTCGGCGTCTCCGGCACCGAGGCGACGATGCACGCCCTCCGCATCGCCCGCGCCCACACCGGCCGGCGCGTCGTCCTGAAGGTCCGCGGCGGCTGGCACGGCTCCAATAACGACCTGGTGACCCTGGTCCATCACCCGATGGACGTCCCGGAGAGCGCCGGGCTGCCCCCGCAGACGGCCGAGTTCACCAAGGGGATCAACTTCAACGACCCCGAGGGGACCGTGGCCGCCATCCAGCGGTACGCCCCGGACCTGGCCGCGGTGGTCATCGAGGCCGTCGGTCAGTACTTCGTCCCGCCGGTCCCCGGTTACCTCGAGACCGTCCAGGCCGAGACCAGGAAGGCCGGGGCTGTCTTCATCCTCGACGAGGTCATCACCGGCTTCCGCCTGGCCCTGGGCGGCGCCCAGGCGCGCTACGGCCTGCGGCCCGACCTGATGACGATGGGCAAGGTCCTCGGGGCCGGCTCGGCCCTGGGCCTCGTGGCCGGCCGCCGCGACCTGATGGCCTTGACCGACCCGACGTCCGGGCGGCCGAAGGACCAGATCGCCCTCATCGGCGGGGGCACCTTCTCGGGCATGCTCCCGGCGATGCGCGGCGGGCGGGCCCTCCTCCGCTACCTGGAGGCCCATCAGGATGAGATCTACCCGGCCCTGGAGGAGAAGGGACGGCGGGTGCGCGAGGGTGTCGAGGCGGCCATGCGGGCCCACGGCGTCGCGGTCAAGTGCTTCGGCGTCGGCTCTCTGTACAGCGTCAGCTTCCCCCGGGACGACCGGCCCGTGAACGACTGCGAAAGCATCGAGGCATACACCGACGTGGCCTTCCGCAATGGGGAGTTCAAGGCCCGGATGCTCAACCACGGCATCTTCACCCAGTGGGGCGGCGGCGCCGTGTCCATGGCCCATAGCGACGCGGACCTCGACCACATCATCCATGCGTCCGGGGAGGTAGCGGCGGAGATGGCCGCGGGGCTAAAGGCCGCGGGCCGTTGACGGAGGCTGAACGCTGAAGGGCCGCCCGCGCACGGTCTATTCGATCGGACCTCTGTTCAGTTCGACCACCGTCCTTGTGGTGGTCAGGGCCGTCCTGTTGGCCATCGGCAGCGCCACCGTCGTGGGTCTCTTTGACCTGCAGTGGCGCGAGCAACCGCTGGATTGGCGGGCTGGCGTCCGCCACGCTTGGCCTTTCATCCCAGCGACGGCGGGGGCATCCACCGTGGTGGCCCTGGCCGGCACCACCGCATGACGTATATGGTCGGCTCGTGGACGACCGACGTCAGTGACCTGTTGGGCGACGGCGGCCTGGGGGTCGTCGCCTCCGCGAGCTTTTGGCCTTTCGTCAGGTCCGCCGCCGGGCGGCTCCCCCCTCAGGTAGAGGCGGCCTTCCTGGAAGACGGCCGGTCCGCGAGCGCGGAGACATGGAGAAGGCCCGGGTGCGAACCACCCGGGCCTTGCCGTTCCCGTCCGATCAGCCTGCCCCTCGGTGCCGTGGGCCTGGCCGATCTTACTTGTAGCTGACGTCGAAGAAGTACGTGCCCGAGCCGGTGTACGAGGTCACCTTGATGGTATAGGTGCCGGTGACCGTCGGGGTGAAGTAGACGGTCTCCTGGCGGGTCGTCCCATAGCTGCTGCCGACCTGGGTGCCGCTGGGGTTGTAGACGTAGAGGTCGAAGTCGGGTGTGCTGGAGCCGCTCCAGTTGGGCATGATCAGGGTCACGGCCACCGGATAGGCGGTCGAGGTGACTGACAGGCTCCAGTTGTCATAGTCGCCCGCGCCGGTCAGAGAGGCCGTCTGGTAGGTGTGGGTGGGCACCGCCGGGCCGGTGCCGGTGAAACCGCCGGCCGACTTGATGGCCTCGTAGGCCTGCAGACGGCCATAGCCGTAGTCGACGTCCTGGCCCGCCGGGCCCCAACCCTGTGCGGTGCCGGTGATGGTCGATTTGACCTGGGCCGGGGTCAGGCCCGGGTTGGCCGCCAGCATCAGGGCGGCGGTCCCGGCGGTGAACGGGGTGGCCATGCTCGTGCCGCTATAGGAGACATACTGGTTCGTCGAGTTGGCCTTGGCGGCCATGATGTTGACGCCTGGGGAAGCGATGTCGGGCTTCGTCCGGCCGTCGGCCGTCGGGCCGCGGCTGGAGAACGAGGCGAGGTAGAAGCCCTTCTCGCCGGTGTCGGCCATGGCCCCGATGGTGATGGCGTTGGCCGCGGCGCCCGGCGACCCGATGGTATAGCGGGCCGGGCCGCTGTTGCCGGCGGCGACCACGGCCACGATTCCGTTGCTGTAGGCGTTGTTGACGGCCACCGAGGTCGAGTCGGTGCCGTCCGAGGAACCGCTGGTCCCCAGGGACAGGCTGATGACCCGGATGTTGTAGGTCGCCTTGTTGCTGATGCACCAGTTGATGCCGGCGGCGACGGTGCTCATCGAGCCGGAACCGGCGGCGTTCAGGACCTTCACGCCGACGAGCGCCGCGCCGTAGGCCACGCCTCTGTAGTTGACGTTCCCGTCACCGGAGCCGGCGGCGATGCTCGAGCAATGGGTGCCGTGGCCGTTGTCGTCATAGGGCGTCGTCCGGCTGTTGACGTAGTCCTTCCAGCCGATGACCTTGCCCCCGTCGAGGTCGACGTGGGCCGCGTCGATGCCCGTGTCGATGACGGCGACGACGATGTCGTTCTTGGAGTAGCCGGTGAGGTTGCCGTCCGTGTTGCCGGTGACGCCGAAGTCGGTGCGGGCCTTGGTCACACCGAAGGACGATGACGCGGTGGACAGGGTGGCGTAGACCGGGAGGTCGTACTCGACCCGGACGACGCCGGGCAGGTGCTGTAGCAGTTGAATCTGGCCCTTGGTCAGGGTCGCGGCGAAGCCGTTGAAGGCGGCGTCATACACGAAGCCGGGGCCGATGTTGCCGACCTTGGCCGCCGCGGCCTTCAGGAATGGTCCCGCGGCCTGGTCGAGCTGGACGATGACGGGGAGTTGGTCGCCCGCCTGGGACACGGCCAGAAGGTCATCGAGAAAATCCGCAACTTTGTTCCCGTCGAGGTCGGCCAGGACGATCCCGGCCTTGCCCTGGGAGGCCGCGGCGGCCGAAGGCTCGAGGCTGAGGCCCTCGAACACAGCCAGCTCATCGGGAACACCCGCCTGCTTCTCGACGACCGGCGCCGGGGGCCCCTTGGGGGCCTTCTCAAGGGCTGCGGCCAGGACCGGGGCGGCGGCCATCGACGCCAGGACAGCCACGGCAAGGAGGGCCACTAGAAGCTTCTTCACTGCGAATCCCCCTCAATCACGAAAGACTTGAGGTATTCGTCACCACTGAAGGTCTTCGAAGGCTGGTGGTCGGTGTTTCTTCCCCGACCCTTTTCTCCCGCTAACCACCCTTTCTTGGACAGGTCGCTGACCAGCCCCGGCCCGGGTCTGCAGCCCCGCCTGCCGGCGGACCGGCCCTCGCCGGATACCTTATTCGACGGAGGTAGACTGGAATTCCTTCCAATTACTGGCAACCAGCAGGTCCTAACACCATCCCGCGTCCACCGGTACTAACTGACGCCCTGGAAGGGTTCCCCACTCTCGATGTGGAATGCTACGCCGACGGGCCGCATAGGCCCGTCATGGGGGTAGCCGCCGACCGTCGCTGGCGTGACGTGCCCTTCCACCACGTCTTCGAGAGGGGGCTTCCAGTTGGAAGAGAGACCGGTCCCGGCCGATGTCCCCGTGGTCTTCCAGGAATCGTGGCGGATGTTCGCGAGTGGCTGGACCCAGTACCTGACGGTGATGCTGATCATCTACATCCCGGCGTGGGTCATCAGCGCGCTTCTCGCCGTGTCTCTGGGCCTGCCCATCCGAATGGGCGCGACCTACAACTTCACGCCGGGCACCAGCTTCGGGTCACTGCTGGGTCCGGCCGCGATCGTCATGATCATCGGGGCGGTTCTGTCGGCCATCGAGAGCGCCGCCATCGTCAGCCTCTTCGACATGCAGTGGCACAACCAGCCACTGGACTGGCAGGAGGGTATCCGCCGTGGACTTCCCTTCATCTGGACGATTGTCGCCACGTCCGTGCTCGTGACCCTGATGACCATGGTCGGGTTTGTCCTGCTGATCATCCCCGGCGTCGTGGTCGTCTTCCTGATGTCCCTGACCGTCCAGGCCATCGTCCTCGACCACATGTCGGTCGTCGCGGCGATCACGGCCAGCTCCAGGGCGGCCAGCCGGGCCTTCGTGCCCATCGTGGTCATCATCTTGACGGTGCTTCTGGCCGGCCTCATCGTCTCCTTCATCTTCAGGGGCACCGGCGCCCTGGCGGATGTCATCTCCACCGTCTTCAACATCATCCTCTCCATCTGGTCGTCCATCGCCATGGGGCTCGCCTATCTGCACGGCTCGCGGCTCGCGCCGGCCGGCGGCACCGCGCCGCAGGGCCCGTCCGGCGGCTCGCCCGTCCAGTGACGGAGCGGCCCTCCAGAAGATGGCCGCCCTGCCAGGCCCTGTGGGTTGACGCCGCGCCTCCCGACCAGCTAAAATGGGACTACAAGCCAGTTGTTCCAAGAGTGCTCCCGGAAACATTGGCATAGGGCGCTGAATTCCCGGTCAGGGAAACGGGGGACCCAGGTTTCAGGGGTGAATCGCCAAGCCGCCTCGCGCGGCCGCGTAGGGCCAGTTTGCCGGCCCGAACCCGTCAGCTAACCTCGTAGGCGTGGGTGGGCAAAGCCGGCCCGGCCGCGGCGCGCCACATGGCGCCGCGCGGCGGGGTCGTAGGGTCAGACTTTGCGGCCCCGCGGACAGTGTCCGGGGGGCCCTTTCTGTTCGCCCCCCGGGCCGCCGGACATCATATCATTGGAAAGGGGTGACTGCATGAAGCTGGTCGTGGCGGTCATTCAGGACAAGGACGCGCCCAGACTGGTCGAAGCCCTGGTCGCCAAGGGGCTCAGGGCGACCAAGCTCGCCAGTACCGGCGGGTTCCTGCGGCAGGGCAACACGACCCTGCTCATCGGGGTCGACGACCCGCAGGTCAACCAGGTCCTCAAGACCATCAAGGAGACGTGCCAGACCCGACAGCAGATGGTCACGCCGATGGCCCCCATGGGGGCCGGGGCACCGGACTCCTTTGCCGCCTACCCCATCGAGGTGGTCGTCGGCGGGGCGACGGTCTTCATCCTCAACGTGGAGCGGTTCGAGCGGATGTGAGACCGGGCTCTCCTCCCGCGGCTCAGGGGGCAGGATTACTCCGTGCCGGGAAAGAATACTGCGGCATGGGGGTGACGGCGATGCTGAGAGAGGAATACAGCCACCTGATTGAGAGCCTCGCCGATGAGACCCAAGCCTTCTATGGCTCACGGCTTGTGTCCATCGTCCTCTTCGGATCCACCGCCAGGGGCACGCCGGGCCCCGAGTCCGACGTCGATGTCCTGATTGTCGCTGACCCCCTGCCGGCGGGACGCCTCAAGCGTGTGACGGAGTTCGAGAGCGTCGAGGGACGATTGGACTCTATTCTTGGCTCGATGAAGGACAAGGGGCTCGCCGTCTCTCTCTCCCCGGTGTTCAAGACCCCGGAAGAAGTCGGTCTGGGCAGCCCTTTGTTCCTTGACATGACGGAGGACGGCCGAATCCTCTTTGACCGCGACGGCTTCATGGGGGGTTATCTGCGGAAGCTGCGCGACCGGCTGCGGTCGCTGGGGGCCCGGCGGGTTCAGTACCGGGGCGCCTGGTACTGGGACCTGAAACCCGATTATCGCCCCGGCGACGTGATCGACCTATGACCAACCTGACTCTCGCTCAGAGCTATCTGGTGAAAGCGCAGAAGCGCCTGCTTGTCCTCGACCTGCTGTTCAAGGAGGGGGCTTACAGCGACGTCGTCAGGGAGGCCCAGGAGCTCGTCGAGCTGGCCATGAAGGCCATGCTCAGGCAGGTTGGAGTGGATCCGCCGAAACAGCACGACGTCGGGGGGCTGCTGCTCGACTTTCGGGATCGCCTCGGCGCGGTGGCCGCGGCTGAGGCCGGGCGTCTCGCGGACATCTCGAAGTGGCTGCGGAAAGAGCGAGAGCTGGCCTTCTATGGCGACACCGATTTCGTCCCCACGTCCGAATACGGCCCGGATGACGGAAAAAGAGCCATCGAGGATGCTCGGTTCGTCGTCCAGGTCGCGGCTCAAGTTGTCAAACAGATCTATTAGTCGGACGAGGATAACCGAATGGGCTACTAAGACGAGTTGAGGCCGGCGGTTGTTCCGCCGGCCTCAAATCATTCGAACCATCTCTCGTTGAGGGTCAAGACGTGCCTCTTTACCGGTCTCCCTACTTCCCCCCGAACCTCCGGGCCACCGCCCGGCGCTTCAGGTGCTGGATGGAGTAGGTCTGGTTGATGTCCTTGGGACAGGCCTCGACGCAGTTGAAGATGGTGTGGCAGCGCCAGACCCCGTGCTCGTTGTCGAAGATCTTGGTCCGCTCCTGGTTGGCCTGGTCGCGGGTGTCGACGGTGAAGCGGTTCATCTTCACCAGGGCGGCCGGCCCGAGGTACTCGGGGTCGGTCCAGCACTGCGGGCACGATGAGTAGCACGCCCCGCAGAGGATGCAGTCGACCATGTCGTCCATCTTCAGGCGGTCGGCCGGGTCCTGGAGGAACTCCTTCTCCGGCAGGTCGTCCCGGGTGATGAGGTACGGTCTGATGCGTTCGTACTTCTCCCAGAACGGGTCCATGTCGACGACCAGGTCCTTGATCACCTTGAGGTGCGGCAGCGGGCTGATGTTGATCTCCGTCGCCTTGAGGTCCTTGAGCTGGGTCTTGCAGGCCAGCCGGTAGGTCCCGTTGACGTACAGGGCGCAGCTCCCGCAGATGGCCTCGCGGCAGGCGTAGCGGAAAGCCAGCGAGCCGTCCTCGTGCTCGAGGATGTAGAAGAGCAGGTCGAGGACGGTCATCGAGCCGGTGATGGGCACCTGCCAGCTGTCGTAATGGGCCTCGTCGGTGGTCGACGGGTCGTAGCGGAAGATGTTGACGGTGGCCACGTTCTGCCCTTTGAGCTGAGGTTTAGTATCGGTGATGCTCATCTCAGTACCTCCTCGCTTCGGGCTGCCACTTGGTTATCTCCACCGGCTTGTAGTCGAAGCGCGGCCCGCCCGGGGTGTGGTGAGCCATGGTGTGCTTGAGCCAGTTGGCGTCGTCGCGGTCCTTGTAGTCGGTGCGGGCGTGCGAACCGCGGCTCTCCTTGCGGTCGAGGGCGCCCCTGGCGATGACCTCGGCCAACTGGAGCTTCATCCCCAGCTCGAAGGTGCGCAGGAGGTCCAGGTTGAAGCGGCGGCCGCGGTAGTTGACGTGGACCTTCTGATACCGGTCCTGCAGCCGCTTGACAGTCTCGACGGCATCGGTCATCTTCTGCGCGTCGCGGAAGATGCCGACCTTCTCGATCATCGTCGCCTTCATCTCGTCGCGGATGGCGGCCGGGTCCTCCGGGCCGTCGGCGGCGCGGAGCCGCTCCCAGCGCCCGCGGACCTCGTGGAGCTTGTCGAAGAGCAGGTCCTCGGAGGGCCGCCCGCGGCCGTTCCCCTTCACGTACTGCGAGGCGTGGGCCCCGGCCCGCTGCCCGAAGACGATGGTCTCGAGGAGCGAATTGCCACCCAGGCGGTTGGCCCCGTGGACGCTCACGCACGCGCACTCGCCGGCGGCGTAGAAGCCCTTGAGGGTCGTCGCCCCGTCGACGTCGGTGTCGATGCCGCCCATCGTGTAGTGCTGGCCCGGCTGGATGGGAATGGGCTTCTCGATGGGGTCGATGCCGACGAAGTTGATGCTGATGTCACGGATGGCCGGCAGCCGCTCGAGGATCTTCTGCGCCCCGAGGTGGGTCAGGTCCAGGGCGACGTAGCCGCCCGGGAAGCCCCGGCCCTCGTTGATCTCGGTCTGGATGGAGCGGGCGACGATGTCGCGCGGCCCCAGTTCCATGGCCTTCGGCGCGTACTTCTCCATGAACCGGTCGCCGTTGACGTTGCGGAGGTAACCGCCCTCGCCGCGGGCCGCCTCGGTGATGAGGACGTTGTTCCCGAAGAGCGAGGTCGGGTGGAACTGAATGAACTCCAGGTCCTTCAGGGGCACGCCGGCCTGATAGGCGATGGCCATGCCGGACCCGGTGACGATGATGGAGTTCGTCGAGCGGCCGTAGACGCGGCCCGTGCCGCCGGTCCCGAAGATGACCGCGTCGGCGCCGATCGGGTGGATGTCCCCGTCGCGCAGGTCCAGGGCGATGACCCCGCGGCAGACGCCGTTCTCGACGACCAGCGAGAGGACAGTCCACTCTTCATAGACCTTGATGTTCCGCTTGACGGCCTGTTCGTACATCGTGTGGAGCAGGGCATGGCCCGTCTTGTCCGCGGCGTAGCAGGTCCGCGGGTAACCGGCCCCACCGAACGGGCGCTGGGCGATCTTGCCGTCGCTGGTCCGCGAGAACGGGCAGCCCCAGTGCTCCATCTCGATGATCCGCTTGGGCGCGTCGGCGGTCATGGTGATCGCCGCCGGCTGGTCGGCCAGGAAGTCCGAGCCCTTGACGGTGTCAAAGGCGTGTTTCTCGATGGTATCGTCGGCGCCCTTCTCGGCGTTGGCCAGGGCTCCGTTGACGCCGCCCTGGGCGGCTACGGAATGCGACCGGACCGGGTGGACCCGGGTGAAGACGGCCACGCCGAGCCCGGCGTCCTTGGCTTCGATGGCGGCCCTGAGGGCGGCGAGCCCGCCGCCGACAATCAAGACTTGATGATACATACTCGGCATCGGCTCACCCCCCGAAGACGCCGCGGCCTGCCCAGAACGAGTACAGGGCGGTGGCGCCATAGATGGTCATGAAGATTCCCACGATCCAGAGGACCGTCGTCAGGACCGACCCCGCGCGGCGGCTGAGGTCGTAGTCCAGGACGACGTTGCGCAGGCCGTTCAACCCGTGGTAGAGGCCGAGGGCCAAAAGGCCGGTATCGATGATGATGAAGAGGAGCGTCTTCAGGCGGATGGTCACACTGGCGAAAACCAGCTGCTGGTCACCGCCGTAATGAAGGAGCAGGAGATGGGTCGCCAGAAGGATGATGAGGATGAAGCCGGAGAGTCGCTGCAGCAGCCAGGCCATCGCCCCTCCCGGGCCGACGAGCCAGGCCGGTTGACCCTGATCCCTGACACTCACGTAGGGTAACCTCCTTTTGTCAGGCCCGGAAGAGCAGTCGCGAGCTGGCGACGGCGGCAAAAACGAAGATGACGGTGCCGACCGCCATCAACGCCCAGAAGATGCCGCGCTGGTTCTTGATCCCGTAACCGAGGTCGAAGAAGATGATCCGCAAACCGTTGAGGCTGTGATAGAGGACCACCGCCACGAGCGTGAGGTCGATCAGGACGAACGGCTTGCTGGTCAGAAGCCTCATCGTGGCGTCGAAGGAACCCCCGCCGAAGTTGACCGAGGCGATGACGAAGATGTGCAGGATGATATAGAACACGAGGGCCAGGCCGGTGATGCGGTGGAAGAGCCAGGCGTACATGCCGGTCCTCACGTTCCGCGGATACAGATCGGAGTTCCCACGAAGCTCGCTGAGGTGCCGTCGGCTGGACAATGCTTCACCCCCTGTTCCGGAGCATGTGATGTGGTATGCTGGTGTGGCGCCGCTCCAAACTGATTACTTCTCGGCGCGCTCCGGCTTTCCTTCCTCGTAGTCTGTCCAGGGGGGCGAGGGGGCCATGACATCGCGCTCCCAGTGATTGGATATTCGGTTGCGCCATGCGTGGATGAATGTTAGAATGGTGTTTGACACGTCTCGGGAGGGAAGAGCCATCGAAGGTTTCCTCGGCACCATCATCGGCGAAGTCGCCCGTTATGGATACCTCGCCATCATCGCCGGCATGCTGGTCGAGAACGCGGGGTTGCCCATCCCCAGCGAGCCCATGCTCCTGTTCGTCGGCTACCTGGTCCACATCGACGTCCTCAACTTCTATGGGGCCGTGGGCGCGGCGGTCGGCGGCAGCGTGGCCGGCGCGCTGCTGATGTACTGGCTGGGCGCGGCCGGCGGCCGCACCTTCCTCCTCAAGTATGGACGCTACATCCACCTGACCCCGGAGGCCCTTGACCGTTCCGAGGCGTGGTTCGCCCGCTTCGGCCGGGGAGCCGTCAGCGGGGCCAGGATCGTGCCCATCATTCGGACCTGGGTCTCCCTGCCGGCCGGCATCGCCCGCATGCCCCTCCCCCAGTTCGTCGGCTTCACCACCCTGGGCGTCCTGCCGTGGTGCATCGCCCTGGTCTCCGCCGGCATCGGTCTCGGCGCCGGCTGGCAGACCTTCGAGCTGCGCCTGTGGTCCTGGGATGTCCTGTTCGTGGTCCTGCCGGCCCTGGCCGTCGTCGGCCTGGTGACCTGGCTGTGGCTTCGGGCCAGGCGGTTGAGCCGGGCGAAAGTGACGCAGCAAGGTCAGCAGTAGCAAAAGGGGAATCTGGTCGGGGGCTCCGCCAAGGGTGGGGCCCTTTTCGTGTACGTTCCCCCGTGTGACGCGTCCCCGCCACGGCCGGGCCCTCTCGCCGGACACAGAAAAACCAGGCGGACCTGCGACTGGTCCGCCTGGATTGGCCCGCTACTGCCACTTTCAATCGTTGAAGATGTGGGGGCGAAGGTTGCGATGGCGTTGGGAGGGGTGTAAGGACATCGTGGAGGGCGAAGAAAGAACGGTAGTTGCAGCTGATGATCGTGTGTAGATGGCTCGAATGGTCGCCGTATGGTGGTGTGAGTGAGGAGACTGGCGAGGGCGAAGGTGCGAAGACGGCTGCGGCGTGTGGATGACAGTAGGGAGGTTGGGATTGGAGGGCTAAGATAGCGGGCGGGAAGCTGACGCTATGGTGGCGGTCGGGGTCCGCCTGGCACATCCTTTGATACGCCCCGAACCAGGTCCGGGTTTCGTCGCTGGGGATATCAACAGTTAAGTATTTCTTAACTCAGACCTGCTCGACGGTGATGATGGGATTTAGTTCCCGTCTTCACAACTGAATTATAAGGCCGTCCCCGAGCCCTGTCAACACCTAAAACGCCAGCTTTACTGGGTTTTCCCCGACAATATGACCGGCCCAATTTCGCCAGTCAAAACGATCTAAGTCTAGCTTGGCGAATGGACCGGCGTCTCCCCTGAACGTTATGACATTCTTATGGCATACGGTCACGTTTTTGTTGACATTGTCAGGCCACTGGGATATCATGGGAGTTGGCAAATGCCCGGCCGCAACGGGTGTTCCAGGAGGTGTTCTTGGGGTGGGCGAAGGGATCGACGGCCTCGACCCCCAGGGAGTCGGGATCAGGCTTCGGGAAGCCAGGAAGGCCCGGCGGCTCACCCAGGGGCAAGCGGCTAGGAGCCTGGGGGTGGCCAGGACCACGTTGACGGCCATCGAGAAAGGGCAACGGCCGATACGACCTGATGAACTTATCAAGCTGTCCGACCTTTACGGCCGGCAGGTGAGCTATTTCCTGCGAGCGACCCCCGGGACCGGATCCGTCCGGGCCCAGTTATCGGCCATCCCCGCGGCCAGTCTGGCACCCGAGGCGACCGATGAGTTCAGCAAGCTTTGCGACGACTACGCCTTCCTCGAAGGAGTCAACGGTGTCCATTCCACTCCGAAGGTTCAGACCTACGAGGTCACGCACCTTCCCCCCGACCGGGCCGGCGAGCTTTTGGCCGCGGCGGAGCGCAGCCGACTCGTCTTGGGCGACGGGCCAGTCCCAGACCTCAGGCTGCTCCTCGAAGAGGGCGGCGGCCTTCGCGTCTTCTACCTCGACCTGCCCAGCGGCGTCTCGGCCCTCTACGCCTATACCTCCGCGCACGGCGGCTGCCTGGCGGTAGCCCGTGACCAGCCTTTGGAGGTCACTCGATGGGATCTCGCCTTCGAGTACGGCCGCTTCCTGATGGATCGGTACAAGGCCCACGTCCTGACCGCGCGGGAACGTCAAGGTGCCTCATGGGCCGACCGGGCCGCCGCGAGCTTCGCCGGCTCTTTCCTGCTGCCCGCCGAAGCCATCAGCCATCGGCTCGACCTAATCTACCGGGTTGGCGAGGCCGGTTTGTCCCCGGCGGACGTCCTGGCCATGGCCGCCGACTTCGGAGTGTCCTTGAAAACCGCCGTCTCCCGGCTTGAGGAGCTGCGGCGGCTCCCCAGAGGTGCCTGGGCCGACATTGACCGTGCCGGCCTTCGGGGGAGCGAGGCCCCAGCCGTGTTTGGCACGTCCGCGGTCACCGGGCGAGAGGAGAAACTCCCCCGGCGATACCTGCTCTTGGCAATGAAGGCCTATGCTCAGGCGCGGATATCCGAGGGGCAACTCGCCGAAGTCCTCGGGACGGACCGCCTGGGGGCCCGGGACAGGGTCAGGGCGCTCCTTCAGGATACCGGCGTGGACAGTCTGGACAAGCTCGTCGAACCATTCCGTAAGGGAAAGCGATGAGCAGGACGGCCAGGCTGCCCGCCGAGGTCGTCATCGACGCCTGCAGTCTCATCAACCTGTACGCCGTGGACGGTTCATTCGCGGCCCTCCACGCCTTGGGGATGACGTTTCTCGTCCCTCCGCAGGTGAGCAAGGAAGCGCTCTACATCCACGCCGACGGGGCGGACCGGAAGTCGGCTGGCGCGAGCCCGATGGACAGAGTCCCGGTTGACCTGTGCAAGCCCATTTCCTCGGGCCATCTCTCTGTGGTCCAACTGACAGAGCAAGAGCTGGCCCGCTTCGTCGGGTTTGCGCGTCTGGTTGGCGACGGAGAAGCGGCGGCCTGCGCGGTGGCTCTGGCTCGCCGGTTGACCATCCTCACCGATGACCGCGCCGCGGGCCGCCTCGTCACCGGCCACGGTGGGACTCTCATTGATACGCCGGCCTTGCTGAAGTGGTGGTTCCGAGCCGCGGGCGTCGACGGCGTCCGGGCGCGTCAGGTGCTCACGGCCATCACCGAGCGCGCCTCCTACGCACCCGCATCGGGTCACCCCCTGAGAAAATGGTGGGAGGCGGTGAGGGCGGGGGATAAAGCCTCGAGCACAGCTCAGACTGGCCTTCGAGGAGGCACATTTCCAGGTCCTTCAATCTGATGTTTATGGCCGTAACCTTGTTAATGAATCAAGCGAGCCAGCCATCGCGGCCGGCTCGCTTGATTTTACCCGGGGTTCCTATTCACGCGAGCGCTTTTTCCGCCCGCCACTCGCCCCATTCCCATTCCCGTTCTTGGCCGCGGCGGTCTCGCCGCCGCCGGGCTTGGACGCCGCCAGGCGGGCCTTCAACAGCTCCGGCACCTGCCACGGCAGTTCGGCGACGGCCGCTCCGCCGGCCTCGAGGGCCTTGACCTTCGACTCGAAGGTCCCGCGGCCGCGCTCGATGATGGCGCCGGCGTGGCCCATCCGCTTGCCGGGAGGGGCGGCCTTGCCCGCCAGGTAGGCGACGACGGGCTTGGTCATGCCCTTGATGTACTCGGCCGCCTCTTCCTCGGCCCGGCCGCCGATCTCGCCGATGAGGACGACGGCCTCGGTGTCCGGGTCGGCCTGGAACTTCTTCAGGACGTTGATGAAGGACAGCCCGACGACGCGGTCACCGCCCATGCCGACGACGGTCGACTGGCCCAGGCCGGCCTCGGTCAGGCTGTTGGCGATCTCGTAGCTGAGGGTCCCGCTGCGGGCGACGACCCCGACCCTCCCCGGGGTGTAGATTTGGTTCGGCATGATGCCGATCTTGCACTTCCCCGGCGAGATGATGCCGAAGGTGTTGGGGCCGATGACGACGGCCTCGTGGGCCCGGGCGAAGGCCATGATCTCCATGGCGTCCTGGACCGGGATGCCCTCGGTGATGGCGACGACGGTCTTGATCCCATTGTCGATGGCGTCGAAGATGGTGTCCTTGGCGGCCGCCGCCGGGACGAAGATGATCGAGGCGTTGGCGCCGCGGGCCGAGACGGCCTCTTCAACCGTGTCGTAGACCGGGACGCCCTCGACCTCCTGGCCGCCCTTGCCGGGCGAGGTGCCGGCCACCACGCGGGTGCCGTAGGCCAGCATCTGCTTGGCGTGGAAGGCGCCCTGGTTGCCGGTGATCCCCTGGACCAGGACCTTGGTCTTTTCGTCGATGTAGATAGCCATCTACTTCGCCCCCCCGGCCGCGGCCACGACCTTGGCGGCCGCTTCGTCCAAGGACCGATACGCGCTGATGCCCGCTTCCTTCAGCAGCCGCACGCCCTCGGCCTCGTTGGTCCCGACCAGGCGGACGACCAGGGGCACCGGGATGCCGCGGCTGTTCTTGACCGAGAGGATGGCCTTGGCCACCTCGTCGCAGCGGGTGATGCCGCCAAAGATATTTATCAACATAGCCGTGGGCTTGGTCGACAGAAGGACGTCGATGGCCTGCGCCATCGGCTCGGACGAGGCGCCGCCGCCGGCGTCGAGGAAGTTGGCCGGCCGGCCGCCGTAACGGCTGAGGATATCGAGGGTGGCCATGGCCATCCCGGCCCCGTTGGCCATCACCGCGATGTCCCCGTCCAGTTCGACGTAGGCCAGACCGATGGCCTTGACCCGCTTCTCGAGGGCGGTACCCTCGTCGGTCGTCGGCAGGTCCTTATGGCGGAAAAGGGCGTAGTCATCGACGTTCAAGCGCCCGTCGGCGGCGATGACCTCTTCCTGGCCGGGGCCCGCCCCGGCGGAGATGATGAGCGGGTTGATCTCGACCAGCTCGGCGTCGTAGGCCCGGAAGATCTGGTAGAGCCGGACCATGATGTCGGCGACCTTCTTGGCCGGCGTCCCGGTCAGGCCCAGGCGCTGCACGGCCTCGCGGGCGGCGTACGGGTAGAGGCCCCAGGTGACGTCGACCGGCCGCTTGACGATGTCCTTCTCCGGGACTTCCTCGATGCTCATCCCGCCCGACGCCGAGGCGATCAGGAGGGGCTGCTTGGCGGCCGCGTCGACGGCCACGCCCACGTACAGCTCGTTCTCTATCTTCAGCTTCTTCTCGACCAGAAGGCGGTCGATCTTGAAGCCCTTGAGGTCGGCCCCGAACATCTCCTTGGCGACCGCCCTCGCCTGCTCCGGATTGTCGGCGAACTTGATGCCGCCGGCCTTGCCCCGGCCGCCGGCCAGGATCTGGGCCTTGATGGCCACCGGCGCGCCGACCTCCTTGGCCACGGCCGCCACCTCGTCCGGGTTCATCGCCACGCGCCCAGGCGGCGTGGGAATCCCGTTCTTGGCGAAGACCTCCTTGGCCAGGTGTTCGTACAGCTTCAACGTCATCACCTACTATGGCGTAGTCTCGCTGCGGGTCGGTCTTGCACGCCTATTATTATAATACACCACGGCCAAAACCGCGGAGTTTATTCCGGGGATAAAGCCGATTGTATGTTCGGGTTACACAGAGTATACTAGAATTGTAAGCCCTGCGACATCAAGATCGTCCATCAGTAGTACGGGGCGATAAGGTGGTGAGCAGAGCTGCAAAGAGCATACCGGTTCCGGTTCTACCCCACCCCTGAGCAGGCTGAACTGCTGGCCAAGACCTTCGGTTGCGTCCGGTGGGTTTACAACAAGGCACTCGCGAATCGGAAACGTCTCTACGAGGAGACGAGGAAAGGCAGCACGTACAATCAGGACGCCAAACTGCTCACCGAATGGAAGAGGGAGACCCCCTGGCTAAACGAAGTCTCCGCGGTGCCGCTACAACAGTCCTTGCGCCACCTTCAGACCGCCTATGCTGCGTTCTATTCGAAGTGGGCCGAGAAGCCGAAGTTCAAGAGCAGGAAAGACAGGCAGTCCGCTTCCTTCATGAGGAACGCTTTTCGCTGGGACGGCAAGGAGCTGCGACTTGCGAAGGTGGAGAAGCCCCTGTCGATCCGGTGGAGTCGCCGGTTCAAGGGCGACCCCTCCTCGGTCACGGTGACCTTGGACCAGGCGGGGAGATACCACATCTCCATACTGGTGGACGAGGAGGTCAAGCCTCTTCCTCCCGTCGAGCGGACGGTGGGCATCGATCTTGGTTTGATGCACACTATCATCCCCAGCCACGGAGAACCCGTGGACAACCCGCGCTACTTCGAGCGCGACGAACATGAGCTTGCTATAGCCCAGAGAAAGCTTGCCCGAAAGCGGAAGGGCTCCAAGAACCGGGAGAAAGCGCGATTGAAGGTAGCCCGGATTCATGCGAGGATCGCTGACCGGCGTAAGGACTGGCTTCACAAACTGACGACCCGGCTCATCCGCGAAAACCAAGTGGTGTGCGCGGAGTCGCTGGCGGTGAAGGCCATGGTCCGTAACCGCGCGCTGGCGAAGGCGATCCACGACGTGGGATGGGGCGAACTCATCCGGCAGCTATCCTACAAGGCGAAGTGGTACGGCAGGACGCTGGTGGAAATCGACCAGTGGTTCCCGTCGAGCAAGCTCTGCCATACCTGCGGTCACAGGATGGACCGGATGCCTCTCTCCGTCCGCCGGTGGACCTGCCCCAAATGCGGCGCGGTCCACGACCGGGACCAAAACGCTGCCCGGAACATCGAGTCTGAGGGGCTCCGGCTCCTGAAAGTTTCAGCCTGAGAGACCCTGCACCGCGGGACACGCGGGAAGCGCCTGTGGAGCCCCGGTAAGACCAAAGCCCGTTTTGGCGGGCACGGCGCGGGACGACGAAGCAGGAACCGGAAAGCGCGAGCTTTCGGGAATTCCTGGACTCAATCCGGGGAGGATGTCAACGGCTATCGATGGTAGAACTAGTCTGAGGCTGTCAGCAGAGCCGAGTTACAGGCCGGCGGCTACGTGACTCTGACCTTTGGTCGATAGGCCCAGCATAGCACGTGGGCCAAGATACAGAAAATAGCGAACTCAGCATGGCGGGGCCTCTGTCGGGCCCCGCTCAATGGTTTCGACCGCCCGAGCGTCACCGCGGATGCCCTCGTCCAAGCTGTGGAACGGGTTCGCCCCAGCGAGGCAGGCCGCGCCGGGGCGAACCTTGTGGACTCTTGAGAGCCGGGGCCTTAAACCTGCCGGCTGTTGACCTTCTCCACCAGCTGCCGGGTCCCCTCGGCGATGTCGGCCGGGTCCCGCTTGAGCCGAGCCACGCCCGAGTCGATGGCCGCCTTGGCCACCGCGGCGGCGACGGCCGGGGCCACCCGCCGGTCGAACGGCTTCGGGATGATGTAATCCGCGTTCAGCTCGGCGTCGGTGACCAGGTCGGCGATGGCCCTGGCGGCGGCGACCTTCATCGCCTCATTGATGTCGCTGGCCCGTACGTCGAGGGCGCCGCGGAAGATGCCCGGGAAGGCGAGGACGTTGTTGATCTGGTTCGGGAAATCGCTCCGCCCGGTGGCGGCGACGGCCGCCCCACCCACCTTGGCCTCGTCCGGGAAGATCTCCGGGGTCGGGTTGGCCATGGCAAAGATGATCGACTTCTGGTTCATCGTCTGGACCATTTCCTTGGTCACGGCGCCGGCCACCGAGACGCCGACGAAGACGTCCGCCCCCTTGAGACCGTCGGCCAACGTGCCCTTGACCTTCTGGCGGTTGGTCCGCTTGGCGATCTCGTCCTTGAACGGGTTCATGCCCTCGGGGCGCCCCTCGTAGATGGGCCCCCTGGTGTCGCAGAGGATGAGGTCCTTGATCCCGAGGTCGAGGAGGAGCTTTGTGACCGAGATACCGGCCGCGCCGGCCCCGTTGACGACCACCCTGGCCTGTTCGACCTTCTTCCCGACCAGCTTCAGCGCCGAAAGCATCGCCGCGCTGACGACCACGGCTGTCCCGTGCTGGTCGTCATGGAAAATGGGGATGCTGGTCTCCTTCTTTAGCCGGGCCTCGATCTCGAAGCACCGCGGGGCGGAGATGTCCTCGAGGTTGACCCCGCCGAAGGTCGGCTCGATGAGCTTGACGACCTTAATCACGTCGTCGACCTCTTTGCTGGCGACCATGATCGGGAAGGCGTCGACCCCGGCGAAGTACTTGAAGAGGACCGATTTGCCTTCCATGACCGGGAGGCCGGCTTCGGGGCCGATGTCCCCGAGACCGAGGACGGCCGTGCCGTTCGAGACGACCGCGACCAGGTTGCCCTTGGCGGTATAGTCATAGACGAGGCCCTTGTCCTTGGCGATGTCCTTGCACGGCTCGGCCACACCCGGCGTGTACGCCAAGCTCAGGTCGTCCTTGCCGCGCAGGGGAACCTTGCTGACGACCTCGATCTTGCCCTGGTTGTCCTTGTGCAGCTTCAGGGCGTCATCCCGCAGTGCCATGTGCCCGCCTCCTCTGATGTTGAGCGCTCAAGCTCGCTGGTATTGCTTCACGCCTTCCTCGTAGAGGTCGTTCCCGTAGACGTCATTGACGACGATGCACGGGAAGTCCTCCACGGTGAATTCGTAGATGGCCTCGGCGCCGAGGTCCTCGTAGGCGACGACGCGCGCCTTCTTGATGGTCTTGGCGATGAGGGCGCCCGCCCCGCCGACGGCGGCGAAGTAGACCGCGCCGCACTTGACCATGGCGTCGCGGGCTTCCCTGTTGCGCATGCCCTTGCCGATCATCCCCTTGAGGCCGTACTCGAGCATCGCCGGGGTGTAGGGGTCCATGCGGTACGACGTGGTCGGCCCGGCCGACCCGATGGCCTGACCCGGCTTGGCCGGCGCGGGCCCGACGTAATAGATGATCTGCCCGCGCAGGTCGACCGGCAGCGGCTGGCCCGCCTTCAGGAGGTCGGTCAGGCGCTTGTGGGCCGCGTCGCGGCCGGTGTAGATGATCCCCGTGATGAAGACCCGGTCACCGGCTTTCAGGGACCTGACGGTCTCCGCGGTAAGCGGGGTGGTGACGCGCTTCTCGGTCATGTTCGACCCCTCCTAGAGAACGGCTTCCTTGTGCCGGCTGGCGTGGCAGTTGATGTTGACCGCCACCGGCAGGGAAGCGATATGGCACGGGTAGACCTCGACGTTGACCCACAGGGCGGTGACCCGCCCGCCCAGGCCCTGAGGCCCGATGCCGAGCTTGTTGATACTTTCAAGGAGGTCGGTCTCGAGGGCGGCGACGTCGGCCAGCTCGTGGTGCTGGCCGACCGGCCGCAGGAGGGCCTTCTTGGCGATGAGGGCGGCCTTCTCCATCGTCCCGCCGATGCCCACGCCGACGATGATCGGCGGGCAGGGATTGGAGCCGGCGGCGCGTATCCAGTCGATGACGAACTTCTTGACCCCTTCGACGCCGACGGCCGGCGGGAACATCTTGACCCCGCTCATGTTCTCGCTGCCGGCGCCCTTGGGGGCGATGGTTATCTTGAGCTGGTCGCCCGGGACGATCTCGGTGTGGATGACCGCCGGGGTGTTGTCACCGGTGTTCTTGCGGTCCCCGATGGGGTGGGCGACCATCGACTTGCGGAGGTAGCCTTCCCCGTAACCCTTCTTGACGCCCTGGTTGATGGCGTCGACCAGGCTCCCGCCGACCACGTGGACGTCCTGCCCCAGTTCGAGGAAGACGACGGCCACGCCGGTGTCCTGGCACATCGGGACGCGCTCGTCGGCGGCGATCTTGGCGTTCTGCATCAGCTGCTTGATGATGTCCTGGCCGGCCGGCGACTCCTCGGCCTTGAGGCCCTGTTTGAAGGCGTCCAGCACGTCCTCACCCAGGTCGTAGTTGGCTTCCATGCAAAGGCGGGCCACCGTCTCCGTGACCTTGCTGGCCTGAATCTCCCGCACCCTACGAGACACCTCCTTCAAGGGATAAAGCCGCACCCTGTGGGCTGCGGCCGCTACTTTCCCGCTGTTCCAGTTTGATTTTCGACGACGCCACCGTGACTCCTTCACGGTTGCGAAATCTTTCACTTGCGGGGCGCCCGGGGCGGGGGCGGTGAAACGCCCGGTTTTTGAAAGTCGACCATGGACTAAGTTTGCCCCGGAATGGTCGCCGTCCGCGCGTGCGTTTTCCCGGTGTCCGGCATCGCCAGGACACCGAGGACATCGTCTCCGAGGTGTTCTACAAGGCCCTGGCGGCCATCGACCGGTTTGAGTGGCGAAAACAGACCATCGCCGCCTGGCTCTACCGGATCGCCGCCAACGCTCGCTGACCACTTCCGCAAGGCCGGACGGGGCACCCCTGGCCCTCGACCCGGCGTCGATGGGGGCGGACGCGGACGATTGGGTCGCCCGGGCCGACGAGCGGCTCGAGCTAGAGGAGGTCCTGAAGGCTGTCGGCGAGTTACCCGACGATCAGCAGGACAGCTATTGAGGGGTCTGCCATGGATTTCCGTCCCACGAAAAAAGATGGCGCCCGGTTTCCGTCAGCCGGAACGCCATCCCGTCGATTCTCTTGGATACCTTCCTTGGTCCCCAGTGGTCAGGTCCGACCGGCCAGCGAGATCATGGCCCGGGCGGCCCGCACGGCCTGCAGGTAGTCCGAACCCTCCCAGGCCGCGGTCAGGTCGTCGACCCGCTCCACCCCGGGCATCAGGCAGGCCCCGTCGGCCAGGGACGTGGCGTTGAACTTCAGCTCGACCCGGACCGGCCGCCGAGCCTTCAGCGGCTTGACCTTGCCGAGGCCCTTCAGGGCGCGCTCGGCGGCCTCCTTGATGAGCGCCCTGGACTTCGTCGGGTGCAGGCTGTTGGCCGCGTAACGGCCGATGTACTCCTTGACCGCCACCGTCTCGACCCCGCCGAGAAGGGCCCGGGCTTCGGCGCAGACCGTCCCGTCCCCGGTGACGAGGACGACCGGCACGCCGTGATCCCCGGCCGTGGCCGCGTTCATCCCGGTCTCCCCGAGGATCTGGCCGTTGACGCGGTACTCCAGCAGGCTGCCGGTATAGGTGTGGTTGAGGACCCCGAGCGTGGTCGCCCGGGCGTGATAGCCGACGAAGAAGACGGCATCGAAGCTGCCGTCAAGGCCCTCCATCATGCTCATCGCCTTGGGCGACCCGCTGATCAGCCGGGCGGCCGGGTTGAGGTCTTCGATGATGAGGTTGCGCATCGAATTGTGCGAGTCGTTGACGAGGATCTCGGTGGCCCCGGCGGCCAGGGCGCCCTCGATGGCCGCGTTGACCTCGCCGGCCATCAACTTGCGGGCGCGGTCGTAGTCGCCCAACCCTTCCCGGCCGGTCTCGTCCCAGTTGACCACGCCGCCGATGCCTTCCATGTCCGCCGAGATGTAGACCTTGAGCCCCTTGCCTTTCCTGCCCGGCGTCGCCCGCTTGCCCGGCGTCGCCCGCTTGCCCGTCGTCGGCTTGCTCGTCACCGTCCGCTTGCCTGTCGTCTCTTTCGCCATGTGGTCGACCTCCTTGGTAGGCGGAGGAAACATCCCCCTCGCCGGAGAAGAGTGGGTCACGCCTTGGATCCGCGTTCTCATGAGAGGAGGAGCGAGAGATGCCACCCCTCACCTTCCATCCGTTCGAGGAGTCCCTGGTCCCGGCCCTGCAGGCCTTTCGGGAAGAGGGCCTCAGCCTGCGCGAGCACCGGGCCTTCCTGGATCAGTTGCGGAACAGGCTCCTGTGGTCCTGGCTGGCGGTCGACGAGGCCGGGCGGGTCCGCGCCTACTCGCTGGTCCGGTCGTGGCAGAACCGGCCGGAGGTCATGTCGGTCAATGTCCGCGTCGACTCGCGCGAGGCCACGGACGCGCGCCTGGCGGCCACCCTCGGGCTGACCGAGGCGGCCCTGGCGGCCGACCCGGGGGAACTCCCGCCCCTGGCCGAGGCCGAGTCGGTCATCGCCATCCCCATCCCCGGGGCGTTGCTGCCGGGCATGGCCGCGGCCGGCTGGGAGGCCTTTCAGGAACTGGTCCACTATCGAAAGCCCGACCTGGACGTGCCGGAGGGCGTGAGGCCGGCCCTCGACCGGGCGGCCGCCGCGCGCGCCGCGGCCGGCCAGCCTGAGCCGGTCATGCGGCCTTTCTCCGAGGCCGACCTGCCGGCCCTGCTCGAGGTGGAGCACTCGGCCTTCGACCCGCTGTGGTGGATCGACGAGGGCGGCTTCCGGTCGAGCGTCGGATACGCTCAGGGGAACTTCTTCGTCCTGACCATGGGCGGCCGCGTCGTCGGGTACAACATCAATTCGTGGAACCCGCCTCAGGGCTACATCGGCCGCCTCGGCGTCCGCCGTGAGCTGCAGGGGCGCGGCCTGGGCCGGCTGATGCTCGCCCACGCCCTTGGCCCGCTGCGCGACGCCGGCGCCGCCTACGTCGAGCTGACCACCCAGGTCGACAACCAGACCTCCCGCGGCCTCTACGAGAGCTTCGGGTTCGGCGTCGTCTCCAGCGACTGGCTGTTGCGCAGGACGTTGGTCCGCTGAGGGAGGCGGGCCGAGAAGCTCAAAGCACGGACCGAGGTGGATTACGAAGCGCATAGAGCGAAGCGGCCCACTCGGGCCGCTTCTTCATTTCCTCATAGGGCCGCCGGTCACCCGGCGAGGATCGACCGGAGCAGGTCGATGGGCAGGTTGCCGCCGCTGAGGATGAGCCCGACCTTCTTGCCCTTGATGGTCGGGGCCAGCTTCTTGGCCGCGGCCAGGGCGGCGGCCCCGGCGCCTTCGGCGATGAGGCGGGCGTGTTCGACGTACATGACCACGGCCTCGCGCAGCTCGTCCTCGGAGACGAGGAGCATATCGTCAAGGAGCCTGTTCATTATCTTCAACGGGAGCATGAAGGGGACGCGCGTGGCCAGGCCGTCGGCGAAGGTCTGCGGGCGGCCCAGGCTGACCGGGCGCCGCGCCTTCCACGACTCGTAGACGGCCGGCGCGCCCGCGGACTGCACCCCGATGACCTTGATCTTCGGGTTGATGCCCTTGGCGGCGATGGCCGCGCCCGAGGCGCCGCTGCCACCACCGACCGGGACGAAGAGATAGTCGAGGTCGGGGACCTCCTCGAGGACCTCCAGGGTGGCCGTGCCCACGCCGGCGATGAGCAGCGGCTCGTCGCCGGAGCTGACGAAGCGCGCCTTCTTGGCGGCCGCGTCCTCCTCGGCGCGGGTCCGGGAGTCGTCGAAGTCCTTGCCGAAGAGGACGACCTCGGCCCCGAGCCGTTGCATCGAGGCCAGCTTGACCGGGTTGGCCCCCTCGGGGGCGTAGATGGTCGCCTTGACCCCGAAGGTCCGCGCGGCGTAGGCGATGGACTGCCCGTGGTTGCCGGTGGAGGCGGTGATGAGCCCGCCGGCCCGTTCCTCAGGCGTCAGGTGGTAGCCGAGGTTGAGCCCGCCGCGGACCTTGAAAGCCCCGATGGGCTGGAGGTTCTCACACTTGACGTAGACGTCCGCCCCGAGCAGCTCGCTGAGGTCGCCCGGGTTGAGGAGAGGCGTGCGGCGCAGGTAGCGGTCGATGATGCGCCTGGCCGACAGAACGTCGGTCAGGTCGGGTTCGCGGAGGCTCATCAGCGGACCAGCCTTTCGACGGCGTCGAGGGTCCGCTCGACCTCGTCCTCGGTGTTGTAGGGGGCCAGCCCCATGCGGAGCAGGCCGCCCCGGGCGCCGAGGTCGAGCCGGTCGTAGACCAGCGTGGTGGCATAGAAGTCGCCGTCCCAGACGAAGATGCCGGCCCGGCCGAGGGCCTTGGCCATGTCTTCGGAGCGCATCTTCTGATAGGTCGAAGAGACGGTCGGCGTGCGGAGAGTGCCCTCGGGGGCGCTGAAGACGCGCGTCCCCGGGATGGCCCGCAGGCCGTCGCGGAGCTTCCCGGCCAGCTCGTCCTCGTAAGACTGGATGGCTTCCATCCCGGCGACGAGGGCGGCCCGGCGGCCCTTCGGGACCTTGCGTCCGGCGGCCTCGGCGGCCTTCCGCCCGAGGGTGGCGATGAACTCGACGGCCGGTGTGGTCCCAGCGATGCCCTCGTGGCAGAGGGTGCCGGTCTCGACGCGGTGCGGACGGTGGTCGTCCTGCGGGCGGAGCTTGTAGGTACGGAGCTTGTCGAAGACCTCGGCCCGGCCGTAGAGGATGCCGATGTGCGGGCCGAAGAACTTGTAGGCCGAGCAGAGGAGGAAGTCGCAGCCGATGTCGCGGACGTCGATGGGCAGGTGCGGCGCGGCGTGGACGGCGTCGACGACGCTGAAGGCGCCGAACTTCTTGGCCAGGGCCGAGGCCCGCTTGACGTCGTTGACCGTGCCCAGGGCGTTGGAGGCGAAGCCGATGGCCAGGACGCGGGTCTTCCGGCCGACCTTGGACTCCAGGTCGTCCCAATCGAGGACCAGCTTGTCGGGGTCGACCCGGACCGACTTGACGACCACGCCCTTCTCCTCGAGGGCGAGCCACGGGCCGCGGTTGGCCTCGTGGTCCAGGTCGGTGATGACGATCTCGTCGCCCGGCTTCAGCTCGCGGCCCAGGGCCCGCGAGAGGGCGTAGTTGAGGGTGGTCATGTTGGCCCCGAAGGCGATCTCGTCGGCCGCCGACCCGAGCAGGTCGGCCACAGCCGAGCGGGCCTCGCTGATGAGCTCGTCCGAACGGTGGCTGGTGGCGAAGAGGCCGTGAGTATTGGCGTTGGCGTGGAGGAGGTAGTCGGCGACGGCCTCCGCCACCGGCGCCGGGACCTGCGTCCCGCCGGGGCCGTCGAGGAAGATCGCCGGTTTGCCGTTGACCTTCATCTCCATCGCCGGGAACTCGTCCCGGCAGAAACTGAGGTCGACGGGTTGGTTCATGGTTTTGCTCTGGGCCATTTCGGGCCCTCCTCTCCGATGATTTCGAGCAGGTCGTTGAGGACCCCGTAGGCGGTCTGCGTCAAAGCCGGCTCATGTTCGACGATGGTGATGTCGCCCATCATGTCCGTCCGCAGGGTGAGGATGGACGTGGTGCCTGGGATGCGGCCGAAGTCGCTGGACAGAGGCACGCGCCTGGGCTCGACGCGGGCGATGAGGCGGGACGCGGCTGAGCCCGCGCCCGCGGAACGGGCCTCGCCCTCGCCCGCGGGATGGGCCTCACAGACGAGCTTGATGGTCTCGCCGTTGGCGCGGGCGGCGGCCAGGTCGGCCGCGGTGACGCCGGTGATGCCCTTCCGCTCGACCATCAAGGGCGTGATGCCCGCGCCCATCAGCACGTTGGCCAACGCGGCCACTTTCGTGGCGGCGTCCCAGCCCTCGACGTCGAGGGTCGGGTCGGCCTCGGCAAAGCCTTGGCGCTGGGCCTCGGCGACGGCCTCGGCGTTCGACCCGCCCTCCTCCATCCGGGCCAGGATGTAGTTGGTCGTGCTGTTGAGGATGCCGGAGAAGCCCGTCACGCGGCAACCGCGCAGGCCATAGCGGGCGACGTTGAAGACCGGCGTCCCGTCCATCACCGTCGACTCGAAGAGCAGACGCCTCCCGACCTGGCGGGCCAGGGCGGCGAGGCGCTCATAGTCCCAGGCGATGGGGCCCTTGTTGGCCGTCACGACGTGCTTGCCCGTCTTCAGGGCCGCCTCGACGTGGTCGATGGCCGGCCGCCCCGAGAAGACGTTGAGCGTGGACAGCTCGATGACCGCCTCGGCCTCGGTCGAGTCGATGACCTCGAGGGCCGATGGGGCGCCCGCCTGCGGGCCGCCAAGGCCGCCGCGGAGGACGGCCTGCAGGTCGATCCCACGCGGGTCGGCCAGCGACCCGTGGCGTCCGGTGACGATGGCGACGACCTTGAAGCGGTCGCGATATTGGTCGGCGATGATCTGGGCGAGGTCGCGCCCGACGCGGCCGAATCCGACGAGTATCAAACGCATGAGGGTTAGCTTCGACGAGGTGGACAGCTATCCTCCAGAAGATTGCTGCTTAAGACGCGGAAAACCCGCCACGATGCGGAAAAACAGGGAAGCGACCGGCGCGCTATTCGGACTTTTCCGGCAGGTGACCGCGAGCGGCCCGGCGAAATCGGGGTCGACCCGCGGCGACCGGACGCCGTGGCCCTCCTCGAACGGGGCGTCCGCGAGTGGGGCGCGGTCGGGCTCAAGCTGCACCCCAACGCCGGCTTCTACCCCGACGACCCGGTCTGCTACCCGCTCTATCGGAAGTGCCAGGATCTCGGCGTCCCGGTGGTCGTCCACACGGGGACCAACCCGCCCCCCCTTAAGGGCCGCTACGCTCAGCCCATCCGGGTCGACGCGGTCGCCGCCGACTTCCCCGACCTGCCCATCGTTATGGTCCATTCGGGCTACGCCTGGTGGCCCGAGGCGGCCGCCATCGCCGCCGTCAAGCCCAGCGTCTACCTGGACCTGTCGGGTTGGCCGTCATCCATGGGCGGCGAGGCCGGGTATTACCGGGCCGTGCGGGGCGTGCTCGACCACATCAAACCGGGGCGGGTTATGTTCGGCACCGACTGGCCGGCCTTCTCGGCCATCACCCCGACGGTGCAGTGTGTGGAGATGCTGAAGGACGCCCCCGAGAAGGGGGCCAAGTACGGCCTGACCTTCTCGGCCGACGAGATGGCCGAGGTCCTCGGGGGCACGGCGGCGCGCTTCTTCAGGCTGCCGGAGACGGCGGCCGGCGCGGCCAAGACGGAGACGGCCTGACCGGAATCGACCGAGCGCCCGAACCGAGTGCCCGCACCGAGTGCTCGAGCTGAGTGCCAGAACCGATTTGAAAAGGGCAAGCCTGGACTTCAGGTCTGCCTTCGCGTTTCCGCGTTTCTGGACGGGTTCTCCGCTTTAGGTGTCAAAGTCTTTCCGGTTCTCAGCCTCCCGCTGGGAGGAGACGGGAAAGAAAATGACATCTTGATCCGGCTCACGGCAATGGGACCTCGCGCCCCTCACAACCCTGATTAATCTGCGGTAGGCCCAGAACAAGCTGGCAAGTACCTCACCTGCCCCCAGCCGGCGCCCCAGGTTACCCGGCCGGAATGGCAGAAGTTTTCCGCGGGTGATGGAGGTGGGGGATAAAAATAAAGACAATACTGCCAAGAGGTTGGGCGAGAAATACCTCGGGGTATTTTCGCCCCTGCTTACCCCCTGACAAGCCCAGGGTGTCTCGGTTCGTTGGCGCCGAGCAGGACTGTAGAGGGGGGTGATCGGTCACAGATTTCCGGTCTGGCACCTCACGACCGGGAGGAACTGAGAAAGGAACTGACACTCTCGCCTCAGACAACTCACTCCAATCGCCCTCATTCCAGAAAGCGCATTGGGCGAACCAGGCCCCACAACCCCGGCCTCACAACGAAGCCCAGTGGGGCAAGGATCCCCCCTGGGCTTCACTATTTCTGAGCGGCAGTCTGGCTCACTGAGCCGCGGCCCGGGCCCCGGTCGTATCCGCGCCGGCGCTCCATGACTATGGCCACATTATCAAGGCCTCTTTCAGTGCCACGGTCAGCGGCGGCCATCCCCGGCGGACGACGTGGAATCTGAAGCCGACGCCGACGCGGCGGCCCACGGAACAAGTCGCCCGACCAGGCCCAACCGCCCGGCCAGTCCCAGGGCATCGTCGCCGATGAGCATCGCCAGCGAGGTATGGGCCAGGACGGCGGCGCCGACGAAGATGACGATAGGATAGCTGTTCATCAGGCGTAACACCCAGGTGCTGCCCCAGATGAGGATCGGCATGCTGATGATGAGGCCGACGACGACCAGGAAGACGCTCCCGTGGGCGGCGCCGGCCACGCCCATGACATTATCGAAGCCGCAGGACATGTCGGCCAGGATGATGGCCCACACGGCGCTCTAGAATCGGCCGCCGACTGTCCCGCCACGCCCGTCATCGCCGGCCGCCACGAGCTTCCACGTTATATTGAATTTCGACGAAAACCCCGGAATTCATTCCGAGGAATGAAGCAGATTGTATGTTCGGGTCGTACATGGTATATTTTGGGTGTGAGAGACTTCAAGGTCGGCAGGCATTCCAGCTAGCGCCTCACGTATCACATGGTCTGGATTCCGAAGTACAGGCGAAGGGTGCTTGTGGGTTCGGTAGCCGGTAGGCTCAGGCGAGACGGGGCGCGGGACGCTATGGGCACCTTCGAACTTCGCCGGTTCCGCCGGCAATGTGTCAGCTGAGATCATCCAACGGTACATCGAAGAGCAAGAGCGAGGTGAGTTGAGCCTTGCAGCGAGCGTACCGGTTCCGGTTCTACCCGACTCCTGAGCAGACGATCCTGTTGTCCAGGACATTCGGCTGTGTTCGGTGGGTCTACAACAAGGCCCTTGCGAACCGAGAATGGCTATACCAGGAAACGGGTAAGGGAAGCACATACGACCAGGACGCTGGACTGCTCACCGAGTGGAAGAGGGAAGCCCCTTGGTTGAGCGAAGTCTCCGCGGTACCACTTCAGCAGGCCTTGCGTCACCTTCAGACCGCCTATGCCGCGTTCTTTACGAAGCGAGCCAAGAAGCCACAGTTCAAG
>JAJYMC010000012.1 GCA_021787335.1 Bacillota bacterium
AAGGCGGTGAGCGAAGCTGCAAAGAGCATACCGGTTCCGGTTCTACCCGACCCCCAAACAAGCGGAACTGCTGGCCCGGACCTTCGGCTGCGTCCGATGGGTGTATAACACCGCCCTCGCAAACCGTAAGAGGCTGTATCAGGAAACGGGCAAGGGCAGCACATACAACCGCGACGCCAAACTGCTCACCGAATGGAAGAGGGAGGCTCCCTGGCTAAACGAAGTCTCCGCGGTGCCGCTGCAACAGTCCCTGCGCCACCTCCAGACCGCCTACCGCCATTTCCTTGAGAAGCGGGCAGCAAAGCCCCACTTCAAGCGGAAGGATGGGACACAAAGCGCTGTATTCATGAGGAACGCGTTTCGCTGGGACGGCGAGGAGCTGCGACTCGCGAAGATGGAGAAGCCCCTGCCGATCCGGTGGAGCCGCCGGTTCAAGGGTGGCCCCTCCTCGGTCACGGTGACCCTAGACCGGGCGGGAAGATACCACGTCTCCATACTGGTCGATGAGGAGATCGAACCTCTCCCTCCCATCGAGCGGACGGTGGGCATTGATTGCGGCCTGATCCGCGCAGTTGTCCCAAGCCATGGAGAACCTGTGGACAACCCGCGCTACTTCGAGCGCAACGAACACAAGCTCGCTATAGCCCAGAGAAGGCTTGCCCGAAAGCGGAAGGGTTCCAAGAACCGGGAGAAAGCGCGATTGAAGGTGGCCCGGATCCATGCGAGGATCGCCGACCCGCGCAGGGACTGGCTTCACAAACTGACGACCCGGCTCATCCGCGAAAACCAAGTGGTGTGCGCGGAGTCGCTGGCGGTGAAGGCCATGGTCCGTAACCGCGCGCTGGCAAAGGCGATCCACGACGTGGGATGGGGCGAACTCATCCGGCAGCTATCCTACAAGGCGAAGTGGTACGGCAGGACGCTGGTGGAAATCGACCAGTGGTTCCCGTCGAGCAAGCTCTGCCATGCCTGCGGTCACAGGATGGACCGGATGCCTCTCTCCGTCCGGCGGTGGACCTGCCCCAAATGCGGCGCGGTCCACGACCGGGACCTGAACGCCGCCCGGAACATCGAGTCTGAGGGGCTCCGGCTCCTGAAAGTTTCAGCCTGAGAGACCCTGCACCGCGGGACACGCGGGAAGCGCCTGTGGAGCCCCGGTAAGACCAAAACCCGTCTTAGCGGGCACGGCGCGGGACGACGAAGCAGGAACCGAAAGGTGTGAACCTCCGGGAATCCCCGGACTTCAGTCCGGGGAGGATGTCAATCCCAATTAGTTGACTTCCGGAAATGTGCCACTTCGCCCCCGGGGGTTTATCGGCCGGGTGACCTGTGTTAAACTACACTAGGAAGCAAAAGGAAAAGCCCTCGGCCGCTACCCCTTCGCACTACTGTTCACCCCCAACACGAGAACCGTCGCTCGCCCACGAAGGAAGTGGAGTTGGTGCCTCAGGCCTCCTTGACATCGTTCTTCAACCCAAGAGCCATCGCCGTCGTCGGGGCTTCCAAGACCGAGGGCAAGATCGGGCACTCGGTGGTCAAGAACGCCATCGATAGCGGCTTCAAGGGTGGCATCTACCCGATCAACCCCAAAGAGACGGAGATCATGGGGCTGAAGTGCTACCCGTCCGTCTCCGACATCCCCGGGCCGGTCGACCTGGTCGCCATGGTCATCCCGGCGCCGGCCATCCTCCCGGTGGCCGAGGAGTGTGGGCGCAAGGGCGTCAAGAACCTCGTGACCATCACCGCCGGGTTCAAGGAGATCGGCAAGGAAGGTCTCGAGCGCGAACGCAAGCTGCTCGACATCTGTCACCGCTATGGGATGCGGATGCTCGGCCCGAACTGCCTCGGGATGATGGACACCCATACCCCGCTGAACGTGTCGTTCGCTCCCGGCATGGCCCTCAAGGGCGGGATTGCTTTCGTTTCCCAAAGCGGCGCGCTCCAGGCCGCCATCCTCGATTGGAGCTTTCGCAACGGCCTCGGGTTCTCCAGGTTCGTCAGCCTCGGCAACAAGGCGGACCTGTCCGAGGTCGATTTCATCGCCGACGCCGGGGACGATCCAAACACCAAGGTCATCCTGGTCTACATCGAGGGGGTCACCGACGGCCGGCGCTTCCTGAGCGTGGCCCGCGAGGCCAGCCGCAAGAAGCCGGTCATCATCCTGAAGTCCGGCACCAGTCAGGCCGGCGCCCAGGCGGCCTCCTCGCACACCGGCGCCCTGGCCGGCTCCGACCTGGCCTACGACACCGCCTTCAAACAGGCCGGCGTCCTTCGGGCGCGGTCCATGGAGGAGCTCTTCGGTCTGGCCGTGGCCTTCACCAACCAGCCCACCCCGAAGGGCGACCGCGTGGCCATCGTCACCAACTCAGGCGGTCCGGGCATCATCGCCGCCGACGCCGTCGAGGCCAACGGTCTGGCCATGGCCCGCTTCCAGAAGGAGACCGTCGACGCCCTGCGGAACGGGCTCCCGCCCGAGTGCGCCCTCTACAACCCGGTCGACCTGATCGGCAGCGCCGACGGCGCGCGCTACAAGTTCGCCCTGGACCTGGTGGCCGACGACCCGGCGACGGAGAACCTCCTCGTCCTCCTGACCCCGCCGGACCAGGCCGAGCCGATGAAGACGGCCGAGGCCGTCGTCGACATCCACCGGCGCCACCCGGACGTCACCGTCTTCGCCAGCTTCATGGGGGGCGAGCGGGTGGCGGGGGCGATGGACTACATGTTCAAGAACGGCGTCTCCGTCTACGACTTCCCCGAACCGGCCATCCAGTCCATCAAGGGCATGGTCCGCTACGGGAAGATGCGGCAACTGGCCGCCGTGGGCCGCCCCGAGCGCATCGAGGATGTGGACAAGAAGCTCGTGGCCAACGTCTTCGAGAAGGTCCGTGACGACCACCGGCGCGTCCTCCTGGGCAGCGAGGCGGCCCGCGTCGTCCGCGCCTACGGCATCCCATCGGCCCCGGCCGTCCTGGCCCGCGACCCGGAGGAGGCTGCCCAGGCCGCCGACTCGTTCGGCTACCCGGTCGTCCTCAAGGTGGCGTCGCCGAAGATCCTTCACAAGACCGACGTCGGCGGGGTCAAGGTCGGGCTGAAGACGCCCGAAGAGGTGCAGAAGGCCTTCGTCGAGATCCTCGACAACATCCACCGCTTCCTGCCCGGCCACGTCATCCACGGGGTCGAGGTCTACAAGATGATGCCGCAGGGCACCGAGCTCATCATCGGCCTCTCGCGAGACCTGCAGTTCGGGCATCTCCTGATGTTCGGACTCGGCGGCATCTACGTGAACCTGCTCAAGGATGTCTCCTTCCGGCTCGTCGAGGGACTGACCCGGAACGAGATCGAGGCCATGATCAGCGAGACCAAGGCTTACACGCTCCTGCGCGGTTTCCGCGGGGCCAAGCCGGCCGACGTCGGGGCGATCGTCGACGCCCTGGCCCGTGTGGCCCAGTTGGCCCGCGATTTCCCGGAGATCACCGACATCGACATCAACCCGCTCTTCGCTTACGAGAAGGGCGAGCAGCCGGAAGGCATCACCGCCCTCGACGTCAAGATAACCATTTCCTGAGTCGTTCCGCCCAGCGCCGACACGGCCGCGTTGCGGCCGGACCGGCAGCCTTCATACGCAGGGATGAGGTGGTTGGGTTGAAGACCCTTTACGTCATGGGGACCATGGGCAGCGGCAAGACGGCCGTCTGCCTCGCGCTGGCTTTGCGCTTCCGCGAAGAGGGGAAGAAGGTCGCCTACTTCAAGCCGGTCGGCGTGTCAGCCGGGCCGGAGCACCTCGATGACGACGACGCGCTCCTGATGCGGGAGGTCCTGGGGATGCCTCAGCCGCTGGACCGCATCGTCCTCTTCAACTCCAGCCCGCACTACCTGACCCGCTACCGCAAGGACGGCGAGAACCTGGAGACCGTGCTGCAGGCCTTCAAGGAGGTCTCGGCCGGGGCCGACCTGGTCATCGTCGAGGGCATCACCTCGCCCCATGTCATGCTCTCCCTGGGGCTCGACTCGCCGACCATCGCCAAGGCCATCGGGGCCAAGGTCCTGATGGTCAACCGGATCGAGAACGACTACAGCCTCGACACGGCCCTGTCCTACAACGAGTATGTCGCCTCGCGCGGGCTGGAGGTCGTCGGGACCATCTTCAACAACGTCCCGCGGCCGTGGCTCGATAAGGTCAAGGGCATCTATGTCCCGATCATGCAGGAGCACAAGTTCGACGTCCTGGGGGTCATCCCCAAGCAGGTCGAGATCGCCGCGCCGACCGTGGCCGAGTTCGCCGACGCTCTGGGCGGCGAGATCCTGACCGCCGAGGACCGGCTCGACCTCCTGGTGGAGGAGGTCCTCGTGGGGGCGATGACCACCGAGTCGGCCTTCACCTACCTGCGGCGGTCGGTCAACAAGGCGGTCATCACCGGCGGCGACCGGGCCGACCTGGCCCTGGCCGCCCTGGAGACGGGGACTTCATGCCTCGTCCTCACCGGCGGGTTGTACCCCGACGTGCGGGTGGTCGCCCGGGCCGAGGACAAACGCATCCCCATCATCCTCGTCCACTACGACACCTACCGGACCATCGAGCGGCTGCAGCAGGTGTCGCGGAAGATCAAGCCGGGGGACAAGCGAGCCATCCGGGTGGCGAGGGAGTCGTTCGAGACGTACTGCGATTGGGGAGAGATCGCGAAGAGGGTGAACGCCTGAGTCCGCAGGCGCGGGCGCGACGGCGCCCGCCGCCTGGGGCCGGGTGAGGATTGAACGAGCTCGGCGGCGCTGAATTTTCTCGGCCGTCTTTCCAATATACAGGGGTGCCAGCATCGAGGCACCGAGCACGGATCTACGCCGCCACTTCCGAGTGTGCGTCCGGCCATAGCCCAAGCAGGCTTTCAAAGCCTGCTTTCGGCGAGGTTGGAAACCACGGAGGTGGCGGCTTTGCGTTTCCTCAGATTGCGGTTGAAGGTGGGAACAAAGATCATCGGTGGGTATCTGCTCGTGATTGCCTGCCTGGTCGTTGTGGCGGTGATAGCCATCATCAGCCTCGCCGGGGTCAGCGCGAGCACGAAGACTCTGGTCGGTGACGCCATGCCGGGCGTCGAGGTCGCCGACGACCTGTCCCTCGCGCTGGCCGAGTTCCGGACGGCCGAACTGCGGCTGATCGAACTGGGCCCGACGGCCAAGGTCGAGGCTGAACTGGCCAAGCACGGCGCCGACGTGGAGGCGGACGCGAAGAAACTCGAGGCGCTGGTTTCCGGGGAGGAGACCAAGGCTCTCAGCGAGTTTAGAACTCAGTGGTCGGACTACCTGAAAACTCATGAGCAGATCGACGGGCTGGTCACGTCCAGGCGTGCGGCTGAGGCCTTACGCCTGGCCGAGGAACGGGGCGAGGCCATCTATGAGAACGCTCGAGCGGCCGTCGAGCGGGTGGTCGACCTGAACAAGCAGCAGGCCGATGACGAGGGCCAGCTGGTCGAAGCCCAAGAGGCGCGAGCCAGGGCCATATCGATAACCGTGGCCCTGGTCGCGGCGGCTATGGGAGTCTTCATCGGGGCGATCATCACCATCTCAATCGTCCGGCCGGTGACGTCCGCCGCCAGAGCGGCCAACCGGATCGCCGAGGGCGACCTGACCGTGGACCGCCTCGCGGCCGCCTCCGGCGACGAGATCGCCGACATGGCCAACTCCTTCAATGTAATGGTCGAGCGGATGCGCGAGATGATCCAGGGGGTCAACCAGGCCGCCCAACAGGTGGCGTCGACCAGCGAGGAGCTGGCGGCGACGTCGAATCAGGTGGGGCAGGCCGTCGGCCAGGTGACCCAGGCCGTCACCGGGATCGCCGGCGGGGCTCAGAGCCAGTCCAAGGACCTGACCGAGACGGTGGCCGCCATCGACCAGTTGAAACAGGCTATCGATCAAATCTCCCGTGGCGCACAGGAGCAAGCCCACGGGGTCAGCGAAGCGTCGTCGATGGTCGGCCAGGTGGCCAAGGCCATTGAGGACATCGCCGCCAACGGCCAGGCCATGTCATCGGTTGCCAATGAGGCCCTGACGGCGGCCGACGACGGCGGACAGTCGGTCAGGGCGAGCATCGACGGCATGGAGCGGATCAAGGGCAAGGTCGATGAGACAGCCGCCGCCCTCAGCGAGCTTGGCCGGTCCTCCGCCCAGATCGACCAGATCGTCCAGGTCATCGACGAGATTGCCGCGCAGACCAATCTCTTGGCCCTCAACGCGGCCATCGAGGCGGCCCGGGCCGGTGAGGCCGGAAAGGGCTTCGCTGTCGTCGCCGAGGAGGTCCGGAAGCTGGCCGAGCGGTCGCAGCGCGCGACCAAGGAAATCGCCGAGCTCATTGGGAATATCCAGAGCGGCACCAGCGGAGCCCTGGAGGCGATGAGCCAGACGACCAAAGAGGCCGTGGCCGGGTCGGATCTGGTCCGCCAAGCCGGCGCGGCCCTTGAGCGGATCATCGCCGCGGCCCGGCGCACGATGGAGAAGGTCGAGGGGATCTCGGCCGCCGCCCAACAGGTTTCGTCCTTGAGCCAGGCGGTGGTCAAATCGGTCGACGGGGTCGCCAGCGTGACCGAGGAGAACACCGCGGCCACTGAACAGATGGCGGCATCCGCCGTTCAGGTGACCGAATCGGTCGGGAAGAGCGCGGCCGTCTCCGAGGAGAACGCCGCTTCGTCTGAGGAGGTCTCGGCCTCCACCGAGGAGATGAACGCCTCGGTCGAGGAGATCGTGGCTTCCACTCAGTCCCTGGCCTCCTTGGCCCAGGAGTTGCAGAGCATGGTCGCAAAGTTCAAGGTCTAGGACCGGCCGGTATTGCTATTCTGGTCACGACGCTAAGCGAGGGGGGGGAGACTGCCGTTGCGACTAAACAAAAGCCGTGCTAGGATTATCAATAGCGGAGACGAGCGAGCCCATTCGCGGGTATGAAGCCGAGTCCTAAGACAACTTCAGTTGCCTCGGGCCGAGCCAATCCCGAACCCCAATATCACCCTCTGGAGACAAGTCAAAGGAGGAAAGCCCGTGGGGATGTATGAGGGTGGCACCGGTCCAGGAGATGAGCTGAACCCCGTCAGGTGCGTTTGCAACAAGCTCGTCTGCACGGTCCGGGGAGATGTCATTGCAGCAAGTGCAAGCGCCTGGTGGTCATCGAGACCAAGGGCATCCAGCGGATCGGTTACCGTGACCCGGTATCGGAGTTAACGCCAAGGTTCAAGGGTCGAGACTAGCGGAGCGGTGCGAAAGTGGCCCCTCAGACGATAGAGGCCCATGGACTCGGCGAAAGCCGGCCCATGGGCCTCTCGGGTCTATGGGGGAATTCTCAGCCGATCCGGCCCCGCGTTGGCTAGACCCCGCGCATGGCGACGGTGGCCCGGCTGAGCAGTTCATCGAGACCGGCTACATTCGGCCCGCCGCCCTGAACGGCGTTGGGGCTGCCGCCGCCGCGGCCGCCGATGAGGGGGAGGAGTTCCTTGATGATGGGGCGCAGGTCGAGGGCGGCGAGGTCGGCCGAGCGGGCCAGGGCCACCTGGGCCTGACCGTCGCCGGCCGTTGCCAACACGGCCATTGTCTGTGGGCGGGCCGCCAGGCGAGCCGCCAGGAGCTTGATCTCGGCCATCGGCCGGCTTTCGAAACGGCGGACAACCACGCGACAGCCATCGGCGCCCGCGCCGCTCGCGACTGCGCCGCTCGCGGCAGCGCCGGCCTCGCGCCACAAAGCCTCGGCCTCGTACTCAATCAGCGCCGCCTTGGCCTCGGCCAGTTCCTTGCCTGCTTTCAGAGCCTGGTCGTTCAGGCGCCGGACGGCCTCGGGCAGTTCGGCCGGGGGCGCCGAGAGGGTCGCCGCCAGCCCGCGGACGACTTCGTCCTTGAGGCGGTAATCCCGGAGGGCCCTGTCCCCGCAGAGGAAGGCGACGCGGACATTGCCGCGGACCTTGTCGACGCCGACGATCTTGACCGTCCCAATCTGGACGGTGCTGGCCGGGTGCGTGCCCCCGCAGGGCGACCAGTCGAAGTCGCGGACCTCGACCACCCGGATGCCCTCGCGGATCGTGGGCGGTTTGCGCAGGGGCAGCTTGGCCACCTCGTCCCAGGTCATCCAGTGGGCGACGATGGGCCGGCCATCGAGGACGGCGGTGTTGGTCAGGTCCTCGACCTGTCGGGCTTCGTCGGGGGAGAGGGAGGGGCGGTCGAGGTCGATGGTGACGGCCTCCTCGCCCAGGTGGAAGCCGACCGTTGAGGCGTCGAGGAGTTTCTCGAAGGCGGCCGACAGGAGATGCTGACCGGCGTGTTGCTGCCGGTGGTCGCGCCGCCGGGCCTCGTCGACCTGACCGGTCAGGCGATCACCGGCGGCGGGGAAGCCGGACGAGCCGGGGCCCGGCCCGCCAGCGGGCCCATCGTCGGACTCCGCCGGCCCCAGCGTGTGGAGGACCTGCCCGGTGGCCTCATCCTCGACCACCCTGGCCACCGGCCAGGGCCCGAGACGCCCGCGGTCGTCGGGCTGGCCGCCCGACTCCGGGTAGAAGGCCGTGCGGTCGAGGGTCACGACCGCCGACCGACCGTCGGAAGCCACGGCGACCGAGGTCACCGTGGCTTCGAAGTTCGTCAGATAGGCATCGTCATGGTAGAGGCGTTCGGGGTGCGGGTTTCGGCTCATGCTTTCAGCGAAGTCTCCTTGCGGTGCGGGATGAGGAGGCGGCCAAGAGCGGCGCCGCCCATGGCGGCCAGCGGCGTGGCCACCGCGGCGAGGCTCGAGGTGACCCCCTGGAGCAGGTCGAGGTAGAACTTAAAGCCGAGGCGGAGGTTCGGGAGGTACCAGGTGAAGTCGAGGCCGAAATTGAGGACGGCCAGGAGGACCTGTAAGAAGAGGCCGTAGGCGATGAAGTACGAGACCATCGCCCCGCCGTGGGCCACCGACAGGTACCACGGCACCCCGTTGGACGGGACGGCCGACTGGTCGAGGGTGGACCGCTTGGCCCCGGCGTAGACCCCGACGACCAGGGCGGCCAGGACGGCCGTCAGCGCGGCCTCAAGCATTCGGGCGTTGAAGAAGGCCATGATCTGGTCCTCGCTGTTGAAGGCCGACAGCGACCAGATGTAGCCGTGGACGACGAAGAACAGGAGGTTGTAGACGATGAAGTAGAGGACGGCCCCGCCGACGGCCGGGAGGACCAGGGGCAGCTTCCGCCACAGGGCCCAGGCCACGAGGAGCGGGAGGAGGGCCAGGATGAGGACGATCGGTAGGCGGCCGAACTGACCCTTGCGGACGATCGCCGCCCGCCCACCGGCTCGGGCCTTGTCCATGGCCGCGAGGGCCTTGTCGGCGGCGGTCGCGGCGTCCGCGTATTTGCCCGCGGCCAGCAGGCTGTTCATGTTATCGAGGTTCCCCTTGACCTCGGCCGGGACCGTCCGGCCCAGGGTGTTCAGGTAGGCCTGGGTGAACCCAAGCTCCGTCTTGGCCAGGGCGACACCCTTGGCGGCCCGGTCGGCGGGGCTCAGGTCCAGCGCCTGCCAGAGGGCCCGGCTAACCGTATTGGCCGGGAAGGACGTGCCCAGGAGCGCAGCGATGGTCGTGGGGACGTCGCCCTGCCCGCCTTCACCGGCGCCGAGCGCCGGGGTGCCGGGCTTGATGCCCTTGCCGGCCATGACCACCGGGACGGTGGTGACCACGGGCTCCCAGCCACCGTGGCCGCCGGTGTCGATGTGACCGTGGTCGGCGGTGACGATGACGGTGGTCTTCGTCAGGTCGACGTTCTTGAGGAACTCAGCGATGCGGCTGTCGATGCCGAGGGCCGCTTTAAGGTACTCAGGGCTGGCCCCGCCGTGGGCGTGGCCCTGCTCGTCGGTATCGGAGTAATGGACGAGGACGAAGTTCGGCGAAGGGTTCTCGGTGATGAGCTTGATGCTGGCGTCGCGGGTCTGGTCATCGTACTGGTCGGACCACTCGTAGTAGTATTTCTCATCCCAGTATGGCCCGACCAGCTGGTCCCAACCCTTGCCACCGGCCACGCCGGTCTTCAGGCCGGCCCGCTTGGCCGCGGCCTCGATGCTATCCACTTTCAGGGGGCCCTCATACCAGTTGGTGGTCACCCCGTGGAACTCCTGATAAGTCCCGCTGGCCAGGACGGCCGCGCCGGGCGTCGAGAGGGACGGCTGCCCGGTCGTTAGGGTGAAGGAGGCCCCCTTCTGGCGCAGTTCGTTGAGGGTCGGCATCTTCTTCGAGACGTCGACCCGCAGCCCGTCGATGATGATCAGGACGACCTGCGATGAGGTGGGTTGCGAGGCCTCGCCCGGTTGCAGACTATAGGCGTACTTGCTGTTGTACTGGACGACCTTGTTCCATTCCGCGGTGGTCAGGTTCTTGGCGTAGAGGCCCAACCCGACCATCAGGACCGGGATCAGGAGGACGGCCAACCATGTCTTGACCCGTTGGTTCACGTGTGACACCCCCAGGTTTGAGTGGATGCAGGTTTCCATGCTTCGAGGTTTTTCTCCTGCCAAAAATTTGCCTAACCCAACCTGGGGGCGGCAGGAAACTCGGACGACATGAGAGAAGCAATCCCCCCGTTCCTTTTTTCCCAAATCGGCTTTACAAACCGGCTGTCCGCTCGCCGAAGGGGTGGCAGTAAGAATGGCTACGATGGACGCCAATCGCTTCAAGACCGGTCGCAGCTTCGCGGAGTACTCGACCAACAGCAAGGTCGCCGGGGAGGCCCTCCGGTCGAACTATGCTGGCACGGTCATACCACCGGAGACGGCCGCCAAGTTCGCTGGGTTCGTCCACCACGTGGGCGGCTTTCTTTATGTTGTGGTCGTCTCCGAGGAGTGGTGCCCCGATTGTCAGGACAACCTGCCGGTGCTGGCCAGACTGGCCGACACGGTCCCCGGCATGACCCTCCGTGTGTTCGGGCGGGACGCCAGCCCGGAGCTGGTCCAGGCCTACTCGGTCGAAGGGAAGTTCCGTATCCCGACGGCCGTTTTTTATGACGCCGATTGGAATGAACTCGGCAAGTGGATCGAACGTCCGGCCAAGGCCACGGAGCTTCTCCAGAAGGCCGCGGCCGAAGTAAGGAGAGCGGTCCGCGAGCAATATAGGAATGAGCTGCGCGGGGAGACCCTCCGCGAAGTGGCCGACCTCCTGGCCCGCCGGCTTGGCGACGGGTGAACACCACTTCAGGAGGTCGACTGATGACTGAGCCAGCGACGCAGCTATTATCGCACCTCAAAGGGCAGTCCGCGGCGATGTTCGGGACCCTCAAGGAACTGGTCGAGCTGGAGAGCCCCAGTTCCGACAAAGCCGCCCTGGACCGCTTCTCCGCGCGCCTGGCCGACCTCTGGCGGGCGGCCGGGGCCCAGGTCGAGGTCCTCCGCCAGGACAAGGCCGGCGATCACCTGCTGGTCCACGTGTCCGGGGCGGCTAACCCGTCGGGCTCGTCGGGCTCGTCCGCCGGCAAGCCCCTTCTCCTCCTGGGCCATATGGACACGGTCTGGGAGGTCGGGGAACTCGCCCGGCGCCCGGTGCGCATCGAGGGCGACAGGGCCTACGGGCCCGGCATCTACGACATGAAGGGCGGTCACGTCCAGGCCCTCTACGCGGTCAGGGCCCTGAAGGCCCTGGGGCGCGGACCACGCCGCCCGTTGACCATCCTCTGCAACTCCGACGAGGAGACCGGCAGCCGCACCTCCCGGCCGTTCATCGAGGCGGAGGCCCGGAAGAGCGAGGCCGTCCTCGTCCTCGAGCCGGCCAACGCCGACGGCTCCCTGAAGACCTGGCGCAAGGGTACCGGCGCCTACCGGGTCAAGGCCGTCGGGCGGGCCGCCCACGCCGGGGCCGACCCCGAGAAGGGCATCAGCGCCATCCACGAACTCGCCCACCAGGTACTCGCCCTGCAGGCCCTGAACCGGCCGGACAGCGGGACGACGGTCAACGTCGGGGTCATCCAGGGCGGCACGCGCTCCAACGTCATCCCGGCCGAGGCCACGGCCAGCGTCGACGTGCGGGTGATGAACCCGGTTGAAGGTGAGCGCATCGACAAGGCCATCCGCGCCCTGACCCCCGTGCTTCCCGGGGCGGCGCTGGAGATAACCGGCGGTCTGAACCGTCCGCCGATGGAGCGGTCGGCCGGCAACCTGGCCCTCTACGAGAAGGCCCGGACGCTGGCCGCCGAGCTGGGGTTCGAGATCGCCGCCGGGGGCACCGGCGGGGGCAGCGACGGTAACTTCACCGCCGCCCTCGGCCTTCCCACCCTTGATGGGTTGGGAGCCTACGGCGACGGGGGCCACGCCGTCACCGAGCACGTCGCCCTGAGCGCCCTGCCCGTACGGGCGGCCCTCCTGGCGCGGCTCCTCGAGACCCTCTGACAGCGGCACCATTAAGTTTCGAATTCATTGATAACAGCGGGGGGAGAACATTGGCTGAAGGTCGGGCTTATCAGATCCGCATGTCCGAAAAGGGCGAAGGAGGAGAGAACAAGGCAGTGAGCAACAACAAGATCACCCTGAGTGTCATCAAGGCGGACGTCGGTGGCTTCGTCGGCCACTCCAGCGTCCATCCGGCCCTCATGGCCAGGGCCAAGGAAAGCCTCGCGCGGGCCGACAAGGACCAACTCCTGGTCGACTACCACGTTTCCTCGGTGGGCGACGACATCAACCTGATCATGACCCACCGGCACGGGGTCGACAACGCGGACATCCACCAGCTCGCCTGGAATACCTTCACGGCCTGCACCGACGTGGCCCGCGAGCTCAAGCTCTACGGCGCCGGCCAGGACCTTCTGGCCGACGCCTTCTCGGGCAACGTCCGCGGCCTCGGCCCCGGCGTCGCCGAGATGGAGTTCACCGAGCGCGGCTCGGAGCCCGTCATCGTCTTCATGGCCGACAAGACCGAGCCGGGTGCCTGGAACTATCCGCTCTACAAGATGTTCGCCGACCCGTTCAACACCATCGGGCTGGTCATCGACCCCAAGATGCATCAGGGATTCAAGTTCGAAGTCCACGACCTCATCGACCACAAGAAGGTCTTCTTCTCCCTGCCCGAAGAGCTCTATGACCTCCTCGTCTTCATCGGCGCCCCCGGCCACTACTGCATCAAGAGCATCTTCTCGAAGACCACCGGCGAGATCGCCGCGACCTCCAGCACGCAGCGCCTGAACCTGATGGCCGGGCGCTATGTCGGCAAGGACGACCCGGTCATGATCGTCCGGTGCCAGAGCGGCCTGCCGGCCGTGGGCGAGGTCCTCGAGCCCTTCGCCAACCCGCACCTTGTCTCGGGCTGGATGCGCGGCTCGCACACCGGGCCGCTGATGCCCGTCAGCCGGGCTCAGTCCACTCCGACCAGGTTCGACGGCCCGCCGCGGGTCGTCGGCCTCGGCTTCCAGCTCGCCAACGGCAAGCTCGTCGGCCCGCAGGACTTCTTCGCCGACGTGGCCTTCGACGCCGCCCGGGCCAAGTGCAACGAGGTCGCCGACTACATCCGTCACCTCGGCCCGTTCGAGCCGCACCGCCTGCACCTCGAGGAGATGGAGTACACGACCCTCCCCGACGTGATGAAGCGGCTCAAGGACCGCTTCCAGGACATCGGGGACTGACTCCGCGAAGACGGTATAAGCGCACGAGAAGGGCGTCTCGCCGATGGCGGGGCGCCCTTTCTGTGTTCCCCGGCGGACACAAGGCACGTCGCTGGGCCTCCGGCGGTCTTGTGAGCGATTCGGTGCCCCGGGTCAGAAGGATTGAGGCCCCCTTTGGTTTAATATATTGAATCAACCTACAAGCCCACAAATGGTAGGGATTGGGGGGCCGCCCATTGATCAAAATAGTGACCGACAGCGCCACGGACGTCCCGGACGACCTCGCCCGGGAGGCCGGCATCACCCGTATCCCGGTCTACGTGACCATCGGGACGAACGTCTACAAGGACGGGGTCGAGATCGATCAGGCGCACTTAGTCCGCCGGATGGTCGACGAGAAGCTCGTCGTGCGGACCTCGCAGCCGTCGCCCGGTGACTTCCTGGAGGTCTACCGGGACCTGACCGCCGACGGCTCCTCGGTCATCTCCATCCACATCTCATCCGGCTTCAGCGGCACCGTTCAGACGGCCAACCTGGCCCGCAACATGTTGCCGGAACGGGACATCACCGTCATCGACACCGAGACGGCCTCGATGGCCGCCGGTTTCACCGTCCTCGCCGCCGCCCGCCTGGCCAGGCTGGGAAAGTCGAAGGACGAAATCCTCGCGGCCATTCGGGGGGTCCTCAAGCGGACCGGACTCTTCCTGACCGTCGGGTCGCTCGAGCACTTGCAGCGGAATGGGCGGATAGGCCGGGCACAGGCCCTCATCGGATCAATCCTGAGCATCCGGCCCATCCTGACCGTCCAGGACGGCGTCATCACGGCCTTCGACCGCGTCCGCGGGGCCCAGAAGGTCATCCCCAGGCTGGTGGAGATCTACCGGCAGCACATCCCGGAGGGGGTCAAGGTCAGCGTGGCCATCGGCCACGTCGACGTCGTCGACACAGCCAGAGCCCTGGCGGGCGAACTCCAGAAGGTCTTCAACGTCGGTGAACTCTTCATCTTCCGGGCCGGCGCGGCCATCTCGGCCAACCTCGGCCCGGGGGCGTTCGGGGTCATGTTCTGCACTGAACAATAGGGAAGGTGACGGCGATGTTCGTGGCACCGGAACCGGCCGCGGGGACGTCCGCGGGCGGCCCGCTCTTCGTCATCATGATTCTGGTTGGGGCCTACCTGCTCGGCTCGTTCCCGTCGGCCTTCCTGATGACCAAGGTCTTCAAGAAGGGCGACATCCGATCCATCGGGAGCGGCAACGTCGGCGGGATGAACACCGCCCGCAACGTCGGCCTGTCCGCCGGTATCCTGACCGGCCTCCTCGACCTCGGCAAGGGCCTCCTGGCCGTCTACCTGACCAAGCGCCTGGCCCCCGGGACCTACCTCCCGATGTGGGCCGCCGTCGCTTGCGTGGCCGGCCACAACTGGATGGTCTTCATCGGGTTCAAGGGCGGCAAGGGCCTCGGGGTGACCATCGGCTCGCTGCTCCTGCTGGCGCCGTGGGCGCTGCTGCCGGCCGCGGGCGTCGTCGTCCTCGGCACCATCCTGCTGAAGAACTCCTACGCGGGTACCGTCGCCGGGGTCCTGTCCATCCCGATCTCCCTGTGGTTCCTTAAGCAGGACGTCAACTGGGTGCTCCCCGGGGTGGCCCTGGCGGCGGTCATCGTCGCCAAGCATCTGCCCGACCTGAAGCGCTTCGCCACGGGAAAGAAGGAAGTCCTTTGAACCCAGACAGGATGGCGCCGGTCCTGGTCGTCGGGGCGGGCGGGGCCGGGCTCATCGCCGCGGCTGTCGCCGCCCGCGCCGGCGCCCATGTGACCGTGCTCTCCAAGGCCCCTCCCGGCATGGGCAACTGCACCACCTACGCCGGCGGGGGCTTCACTTTGGGCGTCGGCGGGGTCACCCCGGAACGGCACCGGGAGTTGACCGCCCAGACCGGGCGCGGCCTCAACGTGCCGGAGATGCTCGACGCCCTGGCCTTTGGGTCCCCCGAGGCCGTCCCCGGACTGGCCGACTTCGGCGTACCCATCCAGGTCCGGCGCGGCGGGGCCTTTGTCCGCAGCCGCCTGCCCGAGCGCGGCCTGACCGGCGGGACCGGCCTGACCCTGCCCCTCGTCGACCATTGCCGGCAGGCCGGGGTCGAGTTCGACGACCGCTTTTTCGCCTCGTCCGTGGCCGTCGAGGACGGCCGGGCAGTCGGGCTGGTCGGGGTCGACCTCCGGACCGGGCAGGCCGTCTTCCGTCCGGCGTCCGCCGTCGTCCTCGCCACCGGCGGGGCCGGGCGTCTCTACGGCCGGACCGACAACCCCGTCCGGACCACCGGGGATGGCTACGTCATGGCCTTTCGGGCCGGACTACAGCTGATCGACATGGAGTTCGTCCAGTTCTACCCACTGGGCTTCGCCGAACCGGGCGGACCTATCTGGATGATCGGCCTCGAGATCACCGACAAGGTTCCCGTGACCAATTCGGACGGCGTCCCCTTCATCGAGCGGCTCCTGCCCGAGTGGGGCCTGAAGTCCGGGCGTGAGGCCAACCTCTTCGCCCGTGACCGCGCGGCCATCGCCGTGGCCGCCGAGTGGGCCGAGGGACGTCAGGTCCTCCTGCACCTGGAGACGCTCAGCGAGGAGGACTGGAAGGACCCGTATTTCGCGGCCCTTGGGCGCTTCTACCCGGCGGGGTTCGACCGCGCCAAGCGGCCGGTCCGCGTGGCCCCGGTCGAGCACTACTTCACCGGCGGGATCCGCCTCGACGACCAGGGACGGACGGCCATCCCCGGCCTGTTCGCCTGCGGCGAGGTCACCGGCGGGACCGATGGGGCCAGCCGCATCGGCGGTAATGCCCTCTCGCAGCTGGCGGTGTTCGGGGCCAGGGCGGGGAAGGGGGCCGCGGGCTTCGCGGCCGGAGCCGGCCCGGTGGCCGAAACCGCGGGGCATGGCCATGCCGCCCCCGCGCCCGAAACCGCCGCCGACTCGGTCGCCCGCCTGTCCGAGACGATCGAGACGTGGCGGCGCAACGCGGGCGCCGGCGAAGGCAGGCCGGCGGGCCAAGGCCACGCCCCGGCCGCCCTGCGGGCCGACCTCAACACCCTGGCCGACCGACGCCTGGGTCCCCTCCGTGACGGCGGCGGACTTAAAACGGCGGCGGCCGAACTCGAGGAGATGGCCGCGCGGGTCCGGGCCCTCGCCGCGGCCGACAACCGCCAGGTCCTCGAGGCCCTCGAACTGGAGAACCTCATCCTCGTCGGCCGGATGGTGACGGCCGCCGCCACCACCCGCGAGGAGAGCCGCGGCGTCCATTACCGCTTCGATTTCCCGGACGAGTCCGCGGCCTGGTTACGGCATCTGGGCGTGACCGCCGGCCCGAAGGGCCAGGTCGTCATCGAGCCCTGCGACGCGGGGACGGTCGGGCTTCCCTCGGGGAGCGACGAGTCAATCAAGGGGGCCAGGCCATGAGCCCGGTCGTTGAGGATAAGCCCCTGCGCGTCCTCTTCATGTGTGGCCTGAACTCGACCCGGAGCCAGATGGCCGAGGGCTTGGCGCGCACGTTCGGCGGCGGCCGCCTGGTCGCTGGCAGCGCGGGACTACAGGCGACGGCGGTCGACCCGCGGGCGGTCGCCGTCGCCGCGGAGATCGGGGTTGACCTGTCGAGTCAGTGGTCCAAGGTCGTCGACGACGAGATGCTCGCCCGGGCCGACCTGGTCATCACCCTCTGCGACCCGGCCCGCGACAGTTGCCCCGTCCTGCCGCCCGGCGTCGCCAAACGGCACTGGCCCATCACGAGCCTCGACGAGCTGTCGAAGCCCGAGGTCCCCGAGGATGTCTGGCGCCCGGCCTACCGAGCCGTCCGCGACGACCTGCAAGCGAGGATACACGGTTTGGTTCAGGAACACGCACATGAAGAGTTCCAATAGGGACGGTTCTAGGCACTGCATGGTGTCAGAGACGTTTGGGCCACCGTACGAACGGGGGCCCAAGAAACATGGTCATGTTTATCGCAAGATGATCATGTTTATCAAGGACAATGATCATGTTTTCTGAACTGGTTGTGTTTCCACCAAAGAGCAGCCGCCCCTCGATTGAAACTGTCGGGGAGGTCTGAGCCAATAACGCAACTTTCTTCTTTCAGGTCAAGCGTTAGAGACGGTCATTCATCTGACAGAAGTCGCAAACAAAGTCAGCAACAGGTTCGTTTGGTCACTTGAAGTAACTCAACGAAAATGCAGCCCCGGGCTTTTCGTTGATAGGTTCCCCGGCGGGAAACTCAACATTAGGGGTGGCCGTTCGACGAAGCCTCTAGCGAAAAGATTTGGAACAAGCTAGGAGAACTTGAACAGCCCATCGAATATCACTATAGAGACAATGCCTATCAGTAAGCAACCAAGAGTCACGGGTTACGTCTTGTCCGCTGGGGAGCATGGCCGCAGAATCCCGCTTAGGGGGTGGCGCCTCTTTGCTGAGAGCAGTCCGCTGGACAAGAGGCTGCCGTCGTCGAGCAAGATAACGTTCTTCCTAGAATCAGCCGGCTAAGCTTACCAAGGCGGCCCCTGACTCTATACCCGCTGTAAGGGCCTTTGCCTTCTCTGATGACTGAGTACTGGAGAAGCCAAGGAAGTGCGGCCCGGCCTGGGCGCCGGCTATTGCATACTCCGAACGACATAAGATTGCAGGTTGGAATACTAATGGTGGTGTTGGACGCCACTAAGGCCAGGACTAGGCCTCGATGGTTTTCGTCCAACACCCGTAGGGGCGGCAAGACCAAAGGATAGGAGGTCGTGTATTGGGCATGGGGGCAAGCTTTCTGCTCTGGGACCGCTCGATCCGGGCGAAAGGTCTGTTACAGGGCGAGATGCCAGTGCAGAGGTTCCCGCCTAAGCTTGAAGGAGGTTGCTTAACCGAATGACCGAAGGTAACCAGACATCTTATCGTCGCCGGGGCCCCATCCCGCGCGTTGCGACTTGGACTTTGGTGCTCGTCTTCGCGGTCGTTCTTGTAATATGGTTGATTAACGCTTCCACCTCCGGCCATTGGCTACTGACCGAGGCGGACAGCGGCCGAAGCTTTTCTCTTAGGGTTGGGACCATGGTCGATGTCTCGCTCCCGATATTCAGGCTGCCGCCCCCGATGCCTGACTCCGGTGACCGATGGCTCATCATCGCGTTCCCGAGCAACCTTACCTTGAAAAGCACCTCAACCCCGGGGGTCCGTGAGGGTGGAAACTGGGTATTCCATGAAGTGTGGTACCTCACTGTCACCGGCAAGGGGAAGGGGAGTCTGGTCCTTTACCACAAGAAGACGGATCAGCAACCCGAGCAGACCGTCACCCTGACCTTTGTAACTCGCTAGCAAGGTAGAGGCGACCGCGCGGTCAGGCCCTCGATGCAGGCGCCATCGCACTATTGATTGGTCGGTCTGTGTGATCCGCCGGCTTTGACAACATATGACCTGGTCGGGGCCCGATAAAAGCCCTGGGCAACACCAAGATGGTGTGCCCAGGGCCTCTTCGTTTCACCTGAAGGCTACCTATTGGCTTGCCAGGTTTGACCGGGTGCGTACCACAATCATTGGCGCTGACTGAGGGGCGAACCCACGACTCACCGAGGCCTATCCGTCTTGTCGATCATCTTGTCTCTGGTCCATCTTCCGCTCCGGTGGGACCCAATAATAATGATGAAGTGACCGTCAGCCTTTTGGATTGCTACTGCGACCTTGTCACCCGCCTCGTTTAGGAATGTCGCGGGTTTGGAGTCGCCGATAGCTAAATACCCACTCCTAGACGTTGCGTTCATTGACAGGAAATCATCAAGGGCTCCGCCTAGGAGGTTATTCCGCCATCTGTCAAAAAACGGATAGAAACTCCACCCATTGAGTTCGCTGTTGGCCGCTTTAGCCGCTTGAGCGAATGACGCTTCCACGTCGAGAGTAGTGGCGCTGGCCGGGCTGGTATTAGCCACGATCAACGGGTGCCAAGCATCATACGTGGAAGTGCCCACGTGCTGTCTAATACTATTGTAATCGATCCACCAAGCATTGTGGTAACCATATGTTTCCCAGGTCCCGACGGGCAGCATGGCATAGGTCTTGGAATTCCAGTGGCTCAGCATGACGTTCGGAAACTGGTAGGACCCTCCGTAAGTAGGATATGGGTACTGTGTAAGGTCACCATAGTCAAACAGCACCTGACCAGATTCATAGAAATCCCAAAAGAGCGAGAGTTCATCGACTGATTCACTCACCTGAGAAGTGCTCCTCCAGGACACGGTGTTAGACCATGCATCTCCGCTACATTCCGAATGACTGAGGGTGATGTCCGGCGCGGCTAAGGCAGTTGATGCGAAAACCGAAGTGAAGAGCAGGATGAACACCGAAACTATCCAAAGCTTTCTCATGTCACGCACCTCCTAAGGAGTGGGTCTCTTACCAGTATTTCGCCATCATTTGCCTGTTTCCTCCTTAAATTAAAAAAGATGGCAAAAAAGTGCCGACCCAGATGCATCCCCAGGAAACGACCACGTGCAGCATCTCAAGAGGGTCGCGACAAGACTGAGGACTATACCAGTGCTCGCCCCTGGCTTGCTGGGCTAATGCCCTCCTCAATTGGTACGCTGTTCCGGCGAACTTCTCTGTCCGTTGATTATCGCCGCATGATAGGCGCTACCTATGGGACCTGGAGGTCGTGGGGGATGACCCCGGCTAGCGCAGACGGGGCGCGAGATCAAACCGTCTCGTGTCCAGGATCGGGTTGCGCTGAAACGGGCGACTGCTCGGCAGGCTGCCCGACGTCATGGCGATGCCGACTTGATGCGGCCCAGGCCTAGCACGACATCCCCAACCCCTAGACGGATCTCTTCCCAGGCGATGGCTGGCCCGGTGGTGCCCAGATGGTCCTCGTCCTGCTTGGCCATCCCCTGGTCGCTGAGTCGCTTTCGAAGTACTAGGCTTTTGACCAAGTCCACGTCCAATGTCAGCCCACACGAGGCCCACGTCGCCGGGAATCGATGCTCTTCAGTCCGGGCCATAATTCGCCCCTCAGGAGAGGAATCTCCCCCCACGGGAGAGAATGTAACCCAGGTGTGCCTGGGCCGGTTCGCGGGCCCGGGGCAATCGCGTGTGGGCAGAGGAGGGACCGACCACAGCTTTGGACAAGGCAGTCAAGCTCGACACGAAGGACTTCCTGAAAGCCCTTTCTGAAGGGACCGGGGTCTCCGGCTACGAGGGGCCGGTCGGCGCGCTGGTCGCCGACGCTTTCCGCCCCCTGGTCGACGAGATCCGCTTCGACCGGCTGGGTAACTGCATCGGCCTTCGCCGCGGCGAGAAGCCAAAGGACGGCGCGGCCAAGGGCGGCGCGGCCAAGGCCGTCCCGCCAATCAAGTTCATGCTGGCCGGCCACATGGATGAGATCGGCCTCATCGTCACCAAGGTCGAGGAACGCGGCTTCCTACGCTTCACCGACGTCGGTGGGATCGACCAGCGGACCCTGCCGGCCCAGGAGGTCGTCGTCCACGGGCGCAAAGACCTTCCCGGGGTCATCGGGGTCAAGCCCCCGCATCTCGTCAGCCCGGAAGAGGCGGCCAAGGCCCTCAAGAAAGAGGACCTCTACATCGATGTCGGGCTGACCGGGCCCGAGGCCAAAAAGCTCATCAACGTCGGCGACCTGATCACCCTCAGGCGCGACTTCATCGAACTCAAGAACGGGCTGGTGTCCGGCAAGGCCTTCGACGACCGGGCCGGCGTGGCCGTCATCTATGAGTGCCTCCAGCAGCTGACCAAGCTGCGCCACTCGGCCGACGTCTACGCCGTGGCCACGGTGCAGGAGGAGACCGGCCTCCGCGGGGCCATCACCAGCACCTATGGGGTCGTCCCGGACCTCGGCGTGGCCATCGACGTCGGCTTCGGCGACCAGCCGGGCGTGCCCGAACACCAGACCACGCCGCTCGACAAGGGCCCCGGGGTGACCGTCGGCGGCAACATCCACCCGAAGGTCTTCGAAGCCCTCCAGAAGCTGGCGGCCGAGAACGCTATCCCCATCCAGGTCGAGGCGTCGCCCGGGGCCACCGGCACCGACGCTTGGGCCATGCAGGTCACCCGGGCCGGCGTGCCGACCGGCCTCATCGGCCTGCCCCTGCGGTCGATGCACACGACCGTCGAGACCCTGGCCATGGGCGACATCAAGAAAGCCGGGCGGCTGTTGGCTCTGTTCATCGCCTCCGTCGACCGCGCCTTCGTGGAGGGATTGACATGTTGACGCCGGCGAAGACGGTCGAGCTGTTCCGGCGGCTGTCCGAGGCCCCCGGCCCATCCGGCCAGGAGGGCGAGGTCCGCGCCATCATCCGGCCCGAGGTCGAGAAACTCGTCGACGAGGTCCGTACGGACACCCTCGGCGACCTCATCGCCCACAAGAAGGGCCGCGGCAAGAAGGTCATGGTTGCTGCCCACATGGACGAGGTCGCCCTGATGGTCTCGCACATCGAACGCGAGGGGCTGCTGCGCTTCCGCAAGGTCGGCGGCATCGACGACCGCGTCCTGATGACCAAGACGGTCTACGTCGGCAAGGACCGCCTGCCCGGCGTCCTCGGGGCGAAGCCCATCCATCTGCAGGACCCCAAGGAACGCGAGCAGGTCATCCGGATGGACAGCCTCTTCATCGACATCGGGGCCAAGTCCCGCGAAGAGGCGGAGAAGCTGGTCAAGGTCGGTGACTACGCGGTCTTCACGACCCGTTTCGAGAAGTTCGGCGACGGCCTGGCCAAGGGCAAGGCCCTCGATGATCGGGCCGGCTGCCTGGTCCTCCTGGAGACCCTGTGGTCTCTCCGCGAGACCGCCCTCAGGCTCGACCTCTATGGCGTCTTCACGGTCCAGGAAGAGGTCGGGACGCGTGGTGCGGCCGTCACCGCCTACGACATCGCCCCGGACATCGGCTTCGTCCTGGAGGGCACGGTCTGCTCGGACACCCCGGGCACGGACCCGCAGGGGCAGTCGACGGTCGTCGGGGCCGGGCCGGCCATCTCCATCATGGACGCCGGGACCATCGCCGACCGCCGTCTGGTCGACTTCCTCGTCGCCACGGCCGAGGCGAACGGCATCCCGCATCAGTTCCGCCGGGCGACCACCGGCGGCAACGATGGGGCCCGCATCCACCTCGCCCGCGAGGGCGCCCCGACGGCCTCCATCTCGGTTCCCTGCCGCTACATTCATTCGCCCGTCTCCGTCTGCAGCCTCGAAGACCTGCAGAACGCGGCGAAGCTCCTCGTGGCCGCGCTGACGAAGATCGCCGAAGGGGGATTGAAGCTGCTGTGAAAGACCTCATCAAGAGACTTGTTGAGACCTACGGGCCGTCGGGCAGCGAGGACCAGATCCGTCAGGTCATCCTGGAGGAGGTCCGGCCGTACGTCGACGAGACCAGGGCCGACCCCCTCGGCAACCTGATCGCCGTCAAGCACGCCACCAAGAAGAACGGCGGCAAGAAGATCATGGTCGCCGGGCACATGGACGAGATCGGCGTGATGGTCACCCACGTCGACGAGAAGGGCTTCCTGCGGTTCGGGGCCATCGGCGGCCTGAGCCCGACAATCCTCCTCGGTGAGCGCGTCGTCTTCGCCGACGGCACCATCGGCATCGTCGGCGCCGAGCGCATCGAAGACCCCAAGGACCTCCGCCTCGACAAGCTCTTCATCGACGTCGGCGCGAAGGACAAGGCCCAGGCGGAGAAGGTCACCGGGGTCGGTCGCTCGGCCGGATACTTCCGGGAGTTCGACGACCTGGGGAACCGTCTCGTCTCCAAGGCCATGGACGACCGCGTCGGTTGCGCCGTCATGATCCAGGCGGCCAAGGAACTGAAGAAGTCGCCCAACGAGGCCTACTTCGTCTTCACCGTCCAGGAAGAGGTCGGACTGCGCGGCGCACGGACATCGGCCTTCGCCGTCGACCCGGATATCGGCATCGCCCTCGACGTCACCCGCACCGGCGACACCCCGAAGGGCCTCCCGATGGCCGTCGAACTCGGCGGCGGGGCGGCCATCAAGGTCAAGGACTCGAGCCTCGTCGCCCATCCGAAGGTCAAGGACCTCATGGCCCAGGTCGCCCAGGCCGACAAGATCCCGTATCAGTTCGAGGTCCTCGAGGCCGGCGGCACCGACGCCGGAGCCATCCACCTCTCGCGGGCCGGCGTCCCGTCCGGGACCATCTCCATCCCGACGCGGTACATCCACACCCCGTCGGAGGTCGTCGACTACGGCGACGTGCAGGCCTGCGTCAGGTTGCTGAAGGGGATCCTCGAACGGCAGATCGACATCTGAACGGTTTGGACGCAGAGCGGGCTCGCGTCCGCCGGCGCTACGGAGCCCCGCAGGCTAGCCCGCGGGGCTTTCGGTTGATTGGGGCCCGGGGAAGGTTCGGGGCCCGGGGAGGTTCGGTCATTGCCCGAGTCGCGCAAGTTGCACGAGTATAGCGGGGTCATCCACGTTCACTCTTCGCGGTCCGACGGCCACCGGCCGCTCTCCCACATCATGGGGATGGCGGGCCGGGCCGGCCTCGACTTCCTGGCCCTGACCGACCACGACACGCTGGTCGACCGGCCCCGCGAGGGCTGGTGGGGTCCGACCCTCCTCGTCGTCGGCCATGAGATAAGCCCGGAGAAGGAGCACTACCTGGCCTTTGGTCTGGACGAGACGGTGCCCCCGGCCCTCGGCGAGTCCGACCGCTACGTGGCCGAGGTGGCCGCCCGCGGCGGCCTGGGCTTCATCGCCCACCCCTTCGACCGCGGCAACCCGCGGGTCCACGTGCCGAGCTACGCCTGGCGGCCGGCCGTGGCCTGGGCGGAGCGGCCGGCGAGCCCACCGCCCGACGGGCCGTTCACCGGCGTCGAAGTCTGGAACTACTACTCGGAGTGGCTCGGTTCGGAGCGGACCGTCCCGGCGGCCGTGCGAGCCCTGGCCATGCCCCGGGTCTTCAGCCCCGGTCCATCCCCGCGAGGCCTGGCCCTGTGGGACGCCATCGGGCGGAAACGCCGCGCGGTGGGCATCGGCGGGCTCGACGCCCACGGCCTGGGGGCCGAACTCCCGTGGCGGCGCATCTGGGTGATGACCTACGAGTTCGCCTTCCGGACCCTCAGGACCAATGTCCTCCTGGAGCGACCGCTGTCGGGCGGCTCCGGGGCGCTGTCGGGCGCGGCCTCCGACATCGGGGCGGTGCTCGAGGCCTTACGACAGGGGCGGGCGCTCCTCGTCGACGCCAGTCAGGGACCGGCCAAGGGGACGCGTTTCTGGGCCGCGCCGGCGGGCGCGTCCGACGACGAAACCGCCAATGAACCTCGAGCCCTACCGGGCGAAGAAATCACCCCCGCGAGCCCGCTCCTCCGTGACGGCCGACAGGTCGAGCTTCATCTCACCGTGCCGGCCACGGCCCGCCTGACCATCCTCCGCGACGGACGGCCGCTGGCCGAGGGCGTCGGCCGTTCCCTGACGGTTGCCGCCCAGGGCCCCGGCGTCTACCGGGCCGAGGCCCGGAGGTGGCGCGGCCGCTGGCGCCCCTGGGTCTACACCAACCCCATCTACATCCGAGGAGGCGACCAGGCATGATCCGCCTCATCGTCAACGCCGACGACTTCGGCCTGACCCCCGGGGTCTCCCGGGGCATCGTCACCGCTCACAAAGATGGCATCGTCTCCTCGACGACCCTGATGGTCAACATGCCCGCGGCCCCCGAGGCCGTGGCCATGGCCCGCGAGCACCCCGGGCTTCACCTCGGTCTGCACCTCGTGGTCACCGCCGGCCGGCCGGTGCTGCCGCCGGGCCAGGTGCCCTCGCTGGTCGACGCGGAAGGCCATTTTCGCAAGGGCTTTCGGGCCCTCCGCCTGACGGCCAAGCTGGCCGAGGTCGCCCTGGAGTGGGAGGCCCAACTGGACCGCTTCGAGGAACTCGTCGGGAGGCTGCCGACCCACCTCGACAGCCACCACGACGCGCACCTCGCCCCGGGCCTGACGGAGATCGCCGTCGCCCTGGCGAAACGGCGCGGGGTGAAGGCCATGCGGGCCGTCTTCCCGCGTGACCTCCCGTGGCAGACCAGCCTCCTGCGGTTGGACCCGACGGATCTCATCTACGCCCGCTATGCCGGCCGGGCCGCCAGGGTCATCGAGGACAGCGGGCTGGCCCACCCCCGGCGGACCGTCGGGCTCGTCCGCCTGCGCGAGGAACTGTCCGTGGCCGCCGTGGCCGGCTGGCTGCGCTCACTTCGCCCGGGTTCGGCTGAACTCATCACCCATCCCGGGTTCGTCGACGACGAGCTCCGGGCGATCAGTAGCCTCACCGACAAGCGCGAGCGGGAGCTGCGGATAATGACCGACGCCCATCTTCGCGAGGTGCTCGAGGAAAGGAAGATCGCCCTCGTCGGCTTCGACGCGCTGGCCGAGGGTGGCGACCGATGAAGGGCGACATGGCCCGTGGGGCGGGCGCGGCCCCGGCCACGGGAGCGATCGAGCTGCTGGCCCCCATGAGCGGCAGGCTCGTGCCGCTCGAGGAGGTGCCCGACCCGGTCTTCGCCGAGCGGATGGCCGGGGACGGGGTGGCCATTGAGCCCGAGCCCGAAGCCTCGCCGGCGTCAGGCGACCGGTCGGTGACCGTCGTCGCGCCGTGTGACGGCCTCCTCGCCGTGCTCTTCCCGGGCGGCCACGCCATGGCCATCGCCGGGCCGGGCGGGCTCGAGGTCATCGTCCACGTCGGTCTCGACACGGTCGAACTGGCCGGGGCCGGGTTCGAGGTCCTCGCCCGTCAGGGCGACCGGATTCGCGCCGGCCAACCTCTGGTCCGCTTCGACCCGGCGGCCCTGCGGGACCGCGGCAAGCGCGCCCTGTCGCCGGTACTCGTGGCCAACGTGGACGCCGTCGAGCGGCTGCAGGTGAGCGCCGGCCCCACGGTCCGGGCCGGGCGGGACGTGCTCCTGACCGTCTGGCCGAAGGAGGAGACGCGATGAGCCCCGAGGTCGTCGCCGAACGGGCCGTCACCTACGTCAGCGACGTTCCGCTGCACGCCCGCCCGGCGGCCGTCTTCATGGACCGGGTCAAGCGTTTCAAGGCGCGGGTGACGGTGGCCGTCGAAGGCGGTGACAAGCCGCCGGCCGACGCCAGGAGCCTGATGAGGCTGATGGCTCTGAGCATCACCAAGGGCACCCGCGTCGTCATCCGGGCCGTCGGCGAGGACGCCGAGACGGCCGTGGCCGCTCTGACCGGGCTGATCGAGCGCGATTTCAGGGACCCCTGACCGCGTCGATTTGTCGAGCGGGAGCGGCTTCGCGCGGTCGACACGTAAGCTTTCTAGCGGGGCAAACGTCCGTTCGACTTATCAACACCTGTTGACAGCGTTGTGGACAACAACGCCGTCGGGAAAGGCTGGAAGGCCGAAAAGGCGCGTCCCGCCTGGGTTCGGGCGACCTCGAAGTCCGACGAAAGCGGGGCGGGCAGGATTTTGTCGCCTGACGGCGAAAGACGGAAGCTGAAGGCGTGAGCCTGAGCCCGTTTTGACACCGTCGGGGGGCGTTCCATGAAACCTCGGGAGCCTCTGGTGCTGATCATCGGGGCCAACGATGAGGTCGGAGAGGTCGAGTCTCTCCTGACCTCCTATGGCTTCATGACCGCCAGGGCGCCGCTGGCCGGCCTCCTGGACGAGGTCCGACGGCTGTCCCCCGACGGCGTGGTGGCCAGCGAGGACTCGGCCCAGGAGGTCACGTCGGCTCTGGCGGTCGACGAGGACAGCCGGTCGACGCCCGTCGTCGTCATCGGCCGGCCGGCTGGGGCCGGGGCCGGGGCCAGGGCCGCGAGACGGTCGTCCACCGACGCGGCGGCGGTCATGCCCTTCCGCCTTCTGGGGGAGCCTTACCACGCGTACCTGACGCCCCCGTTCAATCCGCGTGAACTGGCCGCCTGCCTCAACGGCGCGGCTTGGGTCAAGCGCCTCCACGACGAGGTCCACCTGCGCGAGCAGGCCTTGCGCCGCGTGGCCATCCGGGACCGGGTCACCGACGTCTTCACCTGGGCCTACGGGCTCGAGCGGGTCAAGCAGGAGGTCGCCCGGGGCAAACGTTACGGCTACGCGGTCTCGTGCCTGCGCCTGAGCGTCCACCGGTCGACCGACGCCGCGCCGGCCGGGCCGGCCGGGCCGGCCCCGAGCGACGACATCCTACGGCAGGTGACCGCGCTGCTCCTCCGCCTGACCCGCGAGGCCGACGTCGTCTGCCGGTCCAACGCCAACCGCTTCATGGTCCTCCTGCCCCAGACCGACCGGTCGGGCCTGGAGGTCCTCGCCGAGCGCGTTCGCCTGGCCATCGAACGGCACCGTTTCACCGAGGCGGCCGCCGAGGCCAAACTGGGCGTCTTCGTCGGGGCCGCGACCTTCCCAAGCCCCGAGGTCTCGGGCGCCGGGAGCCTCGTCCGCCGCGCGGCCGAAGCCGTGCGCCTGGCCCAGCAGGGCGGGAGGGGTCGGGTCGTCGTCCTCTGAGGAAGCAACCGCCACAACTCCGGGTACAATAATGGCCACCGGTTCGCGGTGGCCATTCGAATGTGAGGAGAGGATAAGCGATGATGGTGAAGGAGTACAAACCGGGGCGACGCTTCATGGCCCGCCTCGACCACGACGCCGACCTGCTGAGGTACCTCGAGGAGTTCGCCGCCAAGAACAAGATCGAGATGGGCTACTTCGAGGTCATCGGGGCGGTCAAGTCGGGGGCCATCGGCTTCTACGAGCAGACGACGTGGAGCTACAAGACCATCCGTTACGACCATCACCTGGAGATCGGCAGCTGCATCGGCAACTTCTCCATCCGCGACGGCAAGCCGGCCGTCCACGCCCACGTCACCTTCGGCGACGATTCGGGCAAGGCCTTCACCGGTCATCTGATGGAGGGCACGAAGATCTTCGCCGGCGAGATGGTCGCCGTCGAGCTGCTCGGCGACCGGCTCGAGCGGGTCCCGGACGACGTCACCAAGCTATCCTTGTGGCGCTTCTAGCGCCGGGAGGACTGGGATGAGCGAGAACATCTGGGTCGCCAGGGCCGCCGTCCTGATGGCGGTCTCGTCGACCCGGGAAGAGGAAGCGGCCCTGAAGAAGAGTTTCGCCGAGAAAGGCATCACCGTCGGCGCGGTCGACTTCGGCGGCGAGTACGTATCCGCGTTGCCGAAGATAGTCGAGCGCGCGGTCGTCGCGGCCAAGCGCGAGAAGGTCATCTCCGACACCCACCACCACGAAGGGGCGGTGGCCGGCGCGACCCGCGACGCATTGGCCATGGTGGCGGCCAAGGCCCTTGGCTTCAACGTCGGCGGCAAGGTCGGCCTGGCCCGCGCCGGCGAGCACGTCAACGTCGCTATCTTCCTGGGCGTCGGCCTGGGCCACCTCGACGACATGGCCGTCGCCCTGGCTCATCGGGCCATCCACGAATGAACGGCCGGCCCTTGGGCCGAGCTTCTTGACATAACCAGTCAAATCCTGGTCGATGAGGGCCGATGAGGGCTTGTCAGACCAAGCGACCTCGTGCTATAGTTATTCCCAACACCAACTCCCAGGGCTGGTCCACCGGTGCCCCATGGCGGGCGCCGGATGCGGGTCTTTTCGTAGGGCGGTAGTGGACAGCAGTTGTCCGGGAGCGGTGGGCCCGGCCTGAGCACGGCCAAAACCCAGTTGTAGTGCGGTAGCGCGGTAGGGACAGGTGTCGCTTATGAAGCCACCCCCTATGCGTGGGGTGGCTTTTGCTTTCCCCCGAACCGAAACATCCGCGCAGAGAAACATCCATCAGCGCGGGTCCGCAAAGAAACATCCGCGCAGAGAAACGCCCGCAAGGAGGAGAGACCATGAGCGAAGCGCAAGGCCCGACCGCCGTTCGCGGCGCCATCGTCGTGGAAGCCAACGAGCCCGAAGCAATCGCCGCGGCCGCCCGCAGGCTGACGGGCGAAGTCATGAGCCGCAACGACCTCAAGCCGTCCGACGTGGTGACGGCCATCTTCTCGGCCACCGCGGACCTGAACGCTGCCTACCCGGCGGCGGCCCTCCGGGGGCGAGGCGACGGCTGGGACCAGGTCCCCATGATGTGCCTGGCCGAGATGGCCGTCCCGGGAAGCCTGCCGAGGTGCCTGAGGCTGCTCCTCATCTGCCGGGGGGCGTTCCAGCCCAAACCGGCCTATCTCGGGAGGGCCGCCCGCCTGCGGCCGGACCTGACCGGTGAGGGGGAAGAGGCTCGATGATCATCGTCATGAAGCCCGGCGCCGACGCCGTGGCCCTGAGCGCTCTGGTCGAGCGGATCCACCGGCTCGGCCTGAGGGAGCACGTCGTGGTGGGGGAGGAGCGGTCCATCGTCGGCCTGATCGGCGACGTCAGAAAGGTCGATGTGACCGCCCTCGAGACCCTGCCCGGGGTCGAGCGGGTCCTGCGCGTCGGCCACCCGTTCAAGCTGGCCAGTCGAGCCTTCCACCCGGAGGACAGCGTCGTCGCCGTCAATGGGCATTCCATCGGGGGCGAACGCCTGGCGATCATCGCCGGGCCCTGTGCCGTGGAGTCGGAGGACGGTTACCTCGAAGCGGCCAGGCTGGTCAAGGAGGCCGGGGCCGGCTTCCTGCGCGGCGGCGCCTTCAAGCCGCGGACCTCGCCGTATTCGTTCCAGGGACTCCGTCAGGAGGGCCTGCGCATCCTGGCCCTTGCGCGGAAGGAGACCGGCCTGCCGGTGGTCACCGAGGTGATGAGCCCGGAGGACATCCCGGCCGTGGCCGAGGCCGCCGACGTGCTTCAGGTCGGGGCCAGGAACATGCAGAACTTCGCCCTCCTGGCCGAGCTGGG
>JAJYMC010000063.1 GCA_021787335.1 Bacillota bacterium
CCGATCTTTCAGTCTGGGAGCGGTGGCCTACTCACTTTTTGGCCGGCGAGGAGTCGGGCCGGTCGATAAACCAGTAGAACAGCTTGCCACTGACGAACCCGATGCCGAGACCGATGGCGAACGACCTAAGAAGCATGAGAACGGCGCTCTGATAGGACACGCGAGGCACCTCCTTTCGGCTAACCGAACCGCTGCTGGGGCTTGGCGAAGATCATCCGCCCCGCCTCGTTCTGAAGGATCTTGGTGATGACGGCGTGGATCTTTTGGCCGATGAACTTCCTGCCCCCCTCGACGACGATCATCGTGCCGTCATCGAGGTAGCCGACGCCCTGCCCGTGCACCTTGCCGTCCCTGATGATCTGAAGCTCAATCGCGTCGCCGGGCAGAACCGGGATTTGGACAGCCTGGGCGAGTTCATGGATGCTCAGAACCTCAACGCCTCGGATTCTTGCCACCTTGCTCAGGTTCAGGTCGTTTGTGACGACCTTGCCGCCGAGGGATTCAGCGAGGTCGATGAGCTGCACATCCACCGCGACACCGCTCGGCGATGAGGGACGGATCTCCACGTCGGCCCGAGCCGCCCTCAAGGCTTCAACCACGTCAAGCCCCCGCCGGCCCCGTTGCCGCCTGAGGCTATCGGTGGAGTCCGCTATGTGCCGCAGTTCGTCCAACACGAATCCGGGTACGACGAGGGGACCTTCCAGAAAACCAGCCTTCACGATGTCGAGTATCCGGCCGTCGATCAGGACGTTGGTGTCAAGAACCTTGGGGATGAGCCTATGTGGATCGGCCAGGGCTGGCTTTGACGAGGGCATAAAAGAAAGAGGCTTCAAGAAACGACGCACCTCCTACCAAGGAATCTCTTCGGGGTCAGGTCCGTGGGGTTCTCCCGATTCGCGGGGTTCTCCCAGGAGCCTCGTCAGTTCCCGCCGGAGCCAGGCGCCAGCCTCACCTCCGGCCGCGAGGGTCTCCTTCATCAGCGTGAAAGCTTTCTCGGCCTTGGCCAGGGCGATGTCCCTGGCGGCCTCATCGCTCTTGGCGCAGGCCGCCTTGATCAACTCGCGCATCTGCCTGGTGGACCAACCGCTCTCGACAGCCTTCTCGATCCACGCCTTGGGCTCCGTGGTGTTCGCCGCGACCCGGTGATGGAACCAGGAGAGGTCTTTGGCCCGGTCCGCCTCCTCCGGGAAGGCCCGGAACGTCTTGGCGAGTTCACGCACCTGAGCCGGAGAGCACCCGATCAGACTCGCGACGGCCGGAGGTTTTATCTTCATCCCATCGAGCATGACGACCAGGATGGCCCCGCGCTCCCACTTGCTCGCGTCCTCGCCCTCGACAAGGTTGAGATACCTCTGGACGAGTTCGTCCACTGAATGATCCGCGACTCCCTGGGGAGGAGCCGGTGGCGCGGAGACCTCGGTCTGGGGCTCAGGCCGCGGGAGGCCAACAGCCTGAAGGATGTCGGCGAAGGTCTTGCCCTCGCGAGTGGCGACTATGTGGAAGAGCTTGTCGCGGGGGATGAGGCCGTCTTGGGCTTTCCGATGGCACTCGAAACAAAGCTGGATAAGGTTCTCGCGGGCGTCGGGTCCCCCGAGGCTCCTTGGTCGGATGTGGTGGGGCTCGCCTTCAGCCTTTCCTCCGCAGAGTTCGCAAGTCTTCTTTCGCACGGCCTGGATGGTCTTCCTTGACTTGACCCGAGGCTGGGGTTTCGGAACGGACAGGGCTTCAGTCGCCGTTGCGGGTTCCTCCTTTCACCGGGGGCCGTTGGCGCTCCGGGTTCGAGTTGATGAGGCAGGCGAGGCGCAGGAGATGGGCCGTGAGACGCTTCAGGCCCGCCCGCGCGCCAATCCGCGAGACGAGGAGATGAACGTCTCCGGCGCGCAGCCGGTGCGGCGGAGAGCCCAGAAGGAAGAACCCGTGATGGTCAGCGCGGGGCCGTTGGGTGAGATAAGCCTGGAGGGTGTCCCTCATCGTGCCGCCTAAGGGAACCACCCGTGACCCGGTCTTGCCCCGGCGCACGACGAGACGCGGCGAAGCGCTGTCCAGATCAACATCAGGCAGATTAAGCTCGCACATTTCCCCCAGGCGGAGACCCGCGCGCAGGAGGAGGACGACAATCGCGAGGGCGAGCGGGTCGTCGGCAGCCGCCTTCAGGACGGCCCGCTGTTCTTCCTCATCCAGTGTCGGGGTAGCGAGCAAATCCCGCTCCACCTGGCGGGCGGGGTTGGCTAAGACTAGACGAGCCGCGACGGCCCAATCATAGAATTCAAGAAGCGTGCGCATGACCTCGCGAACATGGGCATCATGTCGCGTGTTGAGAAGGTCACCGCGATAGCGGATGAGGTCAGCTCCGTCCATGCCGGTCAACGGGTCCTTGTCGGCAGCCTCGCACCACTGGGCGAAAACCCGGAGATAGTACCGCCGGCGCCCCCTGTAGCCTGGCTTCTGGCTCGAAAGAAACTGAAGGAAAGGCGTGTCATGCATGGGCATGTCCCTCCCATCGTAAGGGATAGGTCGTTCGGTTGCGCGGCCACGGCTTCAGCCTGAGGTCAGTGATCGTCGGCGATTTCGAACATCCGCAACGTCTTGCGATCAAGACGCATGAACAACTCCACGCCATCCGCCGTGTGCCTGCTCTTATAAAGAAAGAGCCTGTGGGTGGCTCCGGGAACCGCGGCGTCTTCGGCTCGTTCAAGAAGCAGCATCGCGTCGGCCTCGTTCGCCATCCCCTTGGCGCCAGCGAGCTTCTGCTCGTCGGTCAACTGGGCCAGCATGAAAACGGCGACGTGCAACTCCTGAGCCAGGTTCTTGAGCCTCTTGGCGGCGTCAACAAGAGCTTCCCAGGTCTCAAAGCGGCGGTCTGAATCCACCCGCTGGATGTAGTCCACCACGAGGACATCGATCCCCGCGGTCAGACGGTAGGCCCGGGCGAGGGCGGTCACCTCGTCGATGGAGATCCCCGGCAGGGCGTCACTGATATACAGAGCGGCCCCATCCGAGTGGGCGGCCGTCTCTCTGATCTTGGTGAGGTCGTCCTCCGTCGGCACCCCCGTCCTCATCGCGTAGGCGTCGGCTCCGGCCATAATGGAAAGAAGTCGTATCCCTAGTTCCTGCCACCACATTTCCGTGTTGAGGTACAGGGTGGGCACCCGTTTCTTGATGCCGAGGTGGCCGGCCATGTTCAGCCCGAGGACGGTCTTGCCGACGCCGGTCTCCGCCCCGATGATAACGAGATTACCAAGCTCAACGGACAACGCTTTGGTGAGCCAGGAGTATCCGAGATCCAGGTGCTGGGGTTTCCCGACGGCCTTGCGCTTCAGGACTTCATCCCTCACGCCGGCGATCCATTGGGATGGCGCGAGGACGGCCCTGTCCTCCACCGGGACCGTGACCTTGGCGGCCGCCTTCAGGAAGGAGTCGAGGGTTTTCCCGGGAGACTTGCTCCCGCCGTTGTTCAGGGATTCGATGGTCGCCTCGCAGAGCGAGCGCACTTCCCTCAGCCCGGCGAACTCCTTCGTCCTGGTGATGAGCGGGGCAAGGTCCGCAAGCGGCTTCGCGGGCGCGTCCCCTACGAAATCGAGGGCCTGGGGCGGGACGTTGACCCCTTTCGACTCCACGATGGCCTTGAGGAACGCCCTGGCCTGGGGCGTGGCGAGATCTGACGGCCTTACCCTGGCCGCGACATACTGGAGGGCCGCCGGGTCTTTCAAAGCCCCCGCCAGAATCGCTTTGTCGAGTTCGACCGGATTCACTGACCGCCTCCCTCCTTGCCGCGCCTCACGAGCTGGGCACCGTCAAGCGTGTATCCTTCCGGTATGGCTGGGCCTGTCTTGATGGTTACCCGGCCCCGCTTGGTGTCATAGAGGTCCTTGAAACGCTTCCCGCGCCGCGGCTCTGAGGGCTTACCCTGGTTCCAGCCGCACCGGGCATAGAGCATCCGGGCGATCTCCTTCTCCAGGGGGTCTGGAAGACCCATTTCGGCTCTCTCGGCCAGCTCGATTCCGAGGTCCTGGATGGCCTGAACCACCGCCTGGTAGCCGTGCTTCCGATAGGCCCCGCCCACTAGGCCGAAGTGCCCCTTGAGAGGCTGGACACCCGGGAGGGCATGGAGAAGGCCGGTCAGTTCGGCGATGAGCTGCCCGTCGCCGGGTTTCCCGGTGGCTGGGCCGACCGGGAAAAGGGTGGCCTGGACGGGCAGCACGGCCTCCTCCATCTTGGCCAGGGCCGCCTCGCAGGCTTGCGTGTCCCCGCCACCGAAGGCCGAGAGGAAGGCGTCGAAGGATGACAGCCAGGGCGCGTCCGGCTGGTTTTTCGCCGCCACGCCCCGGATTCTTACGATGGCGTTTGTGATCCAAACCTTCTTCTCGGCGGTCAACCTTAACCCCCCTCTCTTTTCAGACCGCGATCTCCTTCTCGACCTGCCGCAGGCGTTCAAGGAGAAGCCGTCGCTGCCGCAGATTCAACGTCTTGGCGAGGCGGGCAAAAGTCGCGTACCCTTCCGGCCAGGTCCTCGCATCGTCCCGACCGGTCAGGAGCCAGTCCGTGGTGACATGGTAGAACCGCGCCAGCCGCAGGAGCACCGGCGGGCTCGGCGGATAGTAGGAGTTCTCGTAGGAGTCGAGCGTGGACAGGGGAATCCCCGTCCGCGTCTGCACGTCCTGGAGGGTGAAGCCGTACCTCGCCCTGAGAAGGCGGAGGCGCCTCGATAGCCCCTCGGAAACGGCGACATCGGGGGCAAGGTCGGGACTATTACGGGCATCGTAGGCGATCTTCTTCATCTCACACCCCTCCAACCGCAAGAACAGGAACCTCAGACCTCGTCTCTCGCCGCGAGTTCGCCTTCTGGCTCGGACCCGTCTCCTGGAGCGAGGTCGACCTCCACGCGGACCATTCGGCGGACTCCTTCGACTTCGGAGTAGACAGCATAGACAAACAGTTTCCTCTTGGGGCTGGCCGGCACGACGGCACCGGAAGCCCCTGGCCCCAGGGAGAACTGACCGCCTTCGCTCAAGGCTCTTATTGTCTCGATAGATGCGCCCCAGTGAGACGTGATGACGACCTCCTCCGGGATCTCCTTCGCGGCCTCTCTGGCAAGGTCCATCAGCCGCGCGAAATCCTCGAGGGAGGTTGCCAGGGCGACGTAGGTTGGACGGCCAAAGTATATGGAGGCGTCCAACTCGATCACCTTGCATTGGAGGGCGACGAGCCTATCCCGCAGGGCCGCCGCCCCCGGGCCCCTAAAACGTAAGCCAGCCAACCCTGATCCCCGAACTCTGCGCCAGTGAGCCTCGACGGCGAAGGGATCAACAATAATGAAAAGGCCGGAGTCTGTGGTGACCTCAGCGATCTTAACCCTTTCGAGGTACTCAGACACTTTGAGACGCCTCCTCCAGAGGTGGTGACCTCCGGGTATGCGCGTACCACTGAAACGTCGGCGGTCGGTATGCGCATACCCCGAGGGCAAGTTGATGGTATGCGCATACCACCCGACGCAGATCGAAAGAGGTATGCGTATATCACCCACCATTGATAATGGAAAAGCCGGCCGCTAACGCGGCCGACTGCTATCCAGAGTTTCATTCCGCATGCCCGCGTAGGGCACGACCGGCCTCTAACAAGCGGAGTCTTCGGAAAGAAGTTCGAGACCGAGACTCCCCGCGTTCGACGGAAGCTCATGCTTGCGAGCGTTGTACTCGGGGACAAGGATCTGGTCGATGGCGTCGGGCCGGACCTCAACGTAGAGGCCAGGGGCAACCTGCCGGAAGTATTCAGTCAGAACGTCTTTCAGAAGGAGCCTGACCGCTGGCGAGTCGATTCTCACGAGCCTCCGCCTGGCGTTTAGGGCGAGAACCTTAATCGTCCTAGCGCGGTCGGTCAGGACCGCTTTCGTCGTGGCGTGGTTTCTCAGTCCAGCCCGGTGCAGGGCTTGGGGGTCCGCCGCGAGGCTTCCTTCGACGACCGACTTGTAGATGTAGCTCGTCGCTCCCCGGTCCACGCCCTCGGGTGAGGTTCCCTGAATCAATCGCCGCACGTCGTCCGGGGAGAGATCGTCTACCTTGTAGCTTCTTGACGCTTTCGGGTCCGTCGGCCCCTCAAGGGCCTTCGCCGCGGCGTGAAGATGGAACCTCGCTGTTCCGCTGTCGATTCCGAGAATCGCGCCGATGTCCCGGCTCTTGTGCCCCGTCCTCTTCAGGAGGAGCACTTCCTGCTGCCTGCCGCTCAGGTGCGCCAGTTCCTCCTCAGTCAGGGCTTCGAGGGCGGCGTGAAATCCGGTCGCTGGATCGGGGTCAGAGGGGCTGTCGAGGGGCGCTTCTCTGATCCTTCGTAACTGGTTCCTTACTGTAAGCTCGGTCGTGCCCAGGGCTTCAATTATGTCGCGAACCGTTCTGCCTTCCCTGGCCAGCCTGTAGATCGCCCTCTGTTGCTCGCTGAGGCCGGGCGGCTCTTGTTCCGGAACCTGGGGAGGAAGCGCCTTCCGTGACATCCTATTCCTCCTTTGGGAGTTCCCCTTCGGTGCCATCTGAAACGGCCCTGGGCCAAGCGGCTAGACGGGCCTTCGCGTCTCTCAGGCGCGTGCGGACGGCGGCTTTCGTTAAGCCTAGCACGCGCGCGATCTCGGTGCTGCTGCGTCCGGCCCGCCTAAGTGTCACGACCTGTCTCTGTCCTCGCGTCAGGAAATCGAGGTCTTCGGGGTTGAGGGCTTGCCAAAAGAGCATAGACTTAACCCCTTGGCGTCGTAGCCAAACACCCTTGCTATCCTTATCCCGGATTCTGCCGAGCTGGGTCCTGACAGTGACTTCGCTCGCGCCCATCTCCAACGTGATCTGCTGAACCGTCTTGCCTTGCCTAGCCAGCCCGTAGATCCTCCTCTGTTGCTCGCTAAGGCCGGGCGGCTCGGCTTCCGGAACTGACGGCGGAGATCCTTTCCTCGCCATCCCACCCCTCCAATCACTCGGTTGGCTGGAAAAGCTGGCAGTTTCCTGGGAGCTATCTAGCTGGGGCCTCGGCTTTGGAAAGCCTTCAAAAGGAAATCCGGGATGGCACACGACGTGTTTAAAAAAATATTCATTGTATCTTGATTATGATAATAACCGACCGGGGTCCACCGCACAATACCCAATTTTGCCCACCTCGGACTATCCGTGCCCAGCATTTGCCGTACCTCCGCATAAACACTATCCGGACGCCTGTTTCCTGTGCGGCGCGAAGAATTGGCACTAAGAGACGGCCGAAGTGAACGGTGAGTTTTCGACACGTTCCCTGTTCGGATTGTGGTATACTGTGAAAAGGAGCGGAGAACGGTTTATCGGAAACCACGTTGACGTTGGCAAAGAATAGGCTCGTAGGGTGGTGTGGTTGTTGACGAAGGAAGTGGACGACAAGCCCGCCGACGACGCGGACAGCGGTCAAGCCAAGGAACATGACTCCACTATGGCCAAGGTAGTCGGGATGCGCCTGAGACGTCTAAGGGAAAGACGGGGCTGGACCCTGGTCGATGTCTATCGGTACACGGGTATAGCCGCCCCAACCCTGAGCGACTACGAAATCGGCCACATGGACATACCGGCCGACCGGTTAGCCGAGCTCGCGAAGCTATACGCCGTCTCAGCGGACTGGCTGCTCACGGGACGAGAGGTCGCGGAGCAGGTCCGGCGGAAATGGCCCGAGGGGTTCAGTGTCTTCGTCGAGGGATCACGGACTTTGAATGAGGAAGAACGGGGCGTGTTTCTCCATCTCGCGAACCACCTGTTGAAGAACGACGAACTTCTTAAGCGAGGGCACTTGCAGCAGGTCATGCGCGCATTCGATGAGGCCTTGAGATCGGCGAAGCAGAGAGAAGCGGAAGCAGGCGATACAGAGAAGACACCATGACCCACGATCCGCGAACAGGGAGGCCTCAGGCCCCCCTGTTCCGTCTGTGTGAGGCGTTAGCGCGTGGAGCAGGTCAAAAAAGCGCTATTAGACGTCTGACAATTGAAAAATCATGGCAGCCTTACCGATATATAGCAGGGGCGCACATCTTTCCCCAGGTTGTCCGGTGTGCCCGAATCCATAACAAGTGGGAGGTCTAGCATTGAGCCGGAGTGGGACCTTGGAGCGGCCACGCATAGGGATGGCCGCTTTAGCCGGGGCCGAACTCCGCGCCACGCTCGGCGGCACTATACGAAGCTCAAACCTGCTAAAGCACTCAGCCGAGAAATACGGCCTGGCATGGATTCATGCCGGCGAGGCTAACTGGTCGCTGGGGCGCAACACTTCGATCTACGGAGATGTGATCGTAGACACGGGAGACCACGCTGTCATCGTCCTGGATCTTCAGGGCGAGGATTTAGTGTGGCGGACGTTGCACCTCATCGGCCACGTGGCGTGTGGGCATTCGCGAGAGTTCGACCTGGAGCGGTTACACCAGGAGGCCGAGTCAAGTCCGGAGAGAGCACGGTTGATGGGATACCTGGAGATCGAGGCGGACGTTTTCGCCTTGACCGCGTTGTTTGGAGTTGCGGCGGTTGCGTGAGACGATGAGCCCCCGACCTCAGCACCTGGGGATGAGGCCGGGGGCTCCTAGCTGCGAAGAAAGGTGAAGGTGTCGCAAGGGGCGAATCAGAGCCGGGCGATTGACCGGGAGGTGTTGACGTGAGAGGTTATATCCGCAAGCGAGGCGAGAACAGGTACCAGGTAGAGATCTCGGGCGGGCGTGACCCCCAGACAGGCAAACGAGTGAGGAAGTACATACAGGTACAGGGATCCTACAAGGACGCACAAAAGGTGCTCACAGATACACTGCACCAGGTCAACTCTGGGATGCCGCTGGTTGCACCGCAAAAGGGCCGCGTCACCGTAGATGAGTACTTCCGGGGATGGCTCGATGGATGGGCGCCGACCCACGTTCGCCCCACCACGTTCGAAAGCTACAAGATGATCATAGAGAAACACGTCTTGCCTGTGCTGGGGCGCTTGCGTCTCGACAAACTGCAGCCCGAGCACCTGGAGAAGCTCTACGCGGACAAACTGAAGCAGGGTGGTCTTCGGAGGGCGGGAAGCGGGCTCTCGCCGAGGACTGTGCAGTACATGCACGCCCGCATCAAGCAGGTGCTCGACCGGGCCGTCGGACGCGGGTTGATCAGTCGCAACGTGGCCGAGCTGGTGGACCCGCCCCTCCAGGAAGAGAAAGAGATGAAGACATTGACGGCCACCGAGGTGCAGACCTTCCTGGCGGCCATGCGGACAGATCATTACTACGCCTTGTGGAGGCTCGCCCTCGGGACAGGTATGAGGCGAGGTGAGCTTTTGGGCTTGCGCTGGAGTGATGTTGATTTCGAGCGAAAAAGCCTCACGATTCGGCAGCAGATAGTCCCCGTGGAGGGACGGCCGACGATCCAGGAGCCGAAGACAGCCAAGAGCAAGAGGACCATACCTCTTTCCGACGACATGATCGGGGCATTGCGGGAACACCGCCTGAAGCAGACGGAAGAACGCCTACTCGCCGAGCAATACGGTAATCTGGATCTCGTGTTCGCTGGTCGAACTGGGCAGCCAATCAGCCCTCGGGGTATGGAGAGACGGCTCCATCACCGTCTCAGAAAGCTAGGGCTCCGGCTTATCCGCTTCCATGACTTGAGGCATACGTTTGCTACGGTCGCATTGGAGGCCGGCGTGCCCCTGAAAGTTGTCTCGGAAACCCTGGGTCACGAAAAGATCTCGACGACAGGCGACCGGTATCAACACGTGCAGATGAACGTCCAGGAGAAGTATATCGCTATGGTGTCCGACCTGATGAAGCCGCGATCTCGTGAACAAGGCGAGAGATCCTGATCCTCAAGAAACGGTAGTACCCCAGATGCGCCGCGAGCGATTAGCCCGCGGCGCTTTCGCATTTAAGGGTGGCCCGGCACGGATGTATAAAGATGCATGATAGCGCATTGAGCCCAAAGGACTGCCGTCGGCTGCCGTCAAATTGCCGTCAAAACCGTATTCGCTTCCCACAAAAAGGAAAACGGCAAGCTGGACATCTGCATGTCTAGCTTGCCGTTTCTCGGTGGGCGATACTGGACTTGAACCAGTGACCTCATGCATGTCAAGCATGCGCTCTAACCAGCTGAGCTAACCGCCCGTGATGCAAAATCTATTATACCATACGATTGGTTTGAGTCAAGTCGCGGTCGCAGGCCGCACGAGCGGCCGTTTGAACGGCGGCGGCGCCGGCAGTTCGGCCAGCCGGCTGGTCAGGCGGCCGATGATGTCGCGGACCGGCAGGATGTCGCGGACCTTTTCGATATACTTGCCCGAGAAGATGATGCCGTCATCGAGCCGGCCGCGCTGCGCGTTGATGAGCGCCTCACGGATGCAGAAGACCTGCGAGCAGACCTTCAGACATTTCGAGCAATGCTCGGGGGCCGGGACCCGGCCTTCGGCCAGCTTCTCCGTGAAGGCGTTGCGGATGGCCCGACCGGGCAGGCCGACCGGGCTCTTGATGAGGATGATGTCGTCCGCGCCGGCGTCCACGTAGGCCTGCTTCAGCCGGTCGTTGCCGTTGCCCTCTTCGCTGGCCCCGAAGCGGATGCCCATCTGGACGCCGGTCGCGCCCAGGCCGAAGGCTTCCCGGATATCCTCGCCGTCGACGATGCCGCCGGCGGCGATGACCGGGATGGAGACGGCCTCGGCGACCTCGGGGACGATCTTCTTCATCGACTCGTCCGTGCCCAGGTGCCCGCCGGCCTCGAAACCCTCGACGACGACCGCGGCGGCCCCGAGCTTCTCGGCCGTCCGCGCCAGGCGGGCCGTGGAGACGATAGGGACAATCGGCGTCCCGCTCTCACGACCCCAGGTGAACATGTCGCGCGAGAAGCCCGCGCCCGAGACGACCAGATCGATGCCCTCGCCGATGGCCGCCTTGACCAGCTCGGCGAAGGCGCTGGCGGCGTACATCACGTTGACCCCGATGATGCCCTTGGTCAAGGCCCGCGCTTTGCGGATCTCCTCGGCCAGTTCGCGCGCGGTCATGGCGGTCCCGGCGATGATGCCCACGCCCCCGGCTTCAGCCACGGCCGCGGCCAGGCGGTGGGTCGATAGACGGACCGCCATCCCACCCTGGAAGATGGGCAGCGACGGCTTGAGGCCCGCAATGCGCAGTTCAGGTAGCTTCATCTCGCACGTCCTTTCGACGCTTGCCGGTCACAATGGATGACCGAGAGTTAGGCATGGGCCGGTGATTTCCCTTGATAGCTTAACGTCTTTTTGGTCTTAAGGCCTATGCCATCTCGCGGGCTGGGGCTGGGGCCGCGTCACCGGAGCGGTAGGCGACCAAGCCGGGCACGAGCAACCCGAGGAACCCAGCGGCGGCGCAGGCCAGCCCGCCGCCGGTCATTAGGCGGCCGGGACCCACCGCGTCGGCCAAAGGGCCGGCCACGGCCATCCCCAGCGGGGCGATGCCCCCGCCGAGGGCGATGCGGGCGGCGAAAACCCGGCCGCGGACCTCGTCGGGCACTTCTGCCTGCCAGATGGTCTGCGACGCGATGTTGGCGACGACGATGGTCATCCCCACGATGGCCGCGGCCGCCAGGGTCAGAGCCGGGCGCGTCGACGCGCCCACCAAGGCGATGGCCATGCCGATGCCGATGATGCCAAGGATGACTCCGAGGCCCGAACGTCTCAGCAGCCGCGGGGCGGCGGACAGGGCGAAGGAGGCGACCAGGAAGCCGGTCGACTCGAACGACCCGAACAGCCCCAAAAGCTCGGGTCCGCCCTTGAGGACCCTGGTGATGAGCAATGGCAGGGCCACGCCGATCGGAGCCAGGGTCAGGTTGATGACGGCGAAAAAGCCGAGCATCGGCCCGAGCAGTCGGTGGGCAAAGATGAACCTGAAGCCGGTGGCCGCGTCGCGCCAGGGCGACGGCTGGTTGGCGGCGACCGGCGCCTGTGATCGAGGAAAGTGGACCGCCAGCAGCGAGGCCGCAGCCAGGAAAAAGCTGACCGCGTCGAGCAGGATGGCCGATCCGATGCCTCCCACGGCGATGATGACGCCGCCGAGGGCCGGCGCGACCACGCCGATGGCGCTGTTGACCGTCTGCATCAGCGAGTTGGCCCGAATCAGCTGGTCGCGCCCGACCAGGTTCGGAATGGAGGCCTGGTAAGCCGGTCCATGTAGGGTGAAGACGGTGGACATGGCCACCATGGCGATGATGATCAGCGGCAGTGAGAACAAGCCCCTATAAGCCACGAACGCGACGGCAAGGGTCAGGACGCCGTTGAGGCTGTCGGCGCCGAGCATCAGGACGCGCCGGTCGAGGCGGTCGGCGAAGACGCCGGCCAAAGGGCCGAGCACGACCTGCGGGATGGTGCCGGCGATGCCCACGACGGCCATGGCCGCCCCGCTCCCGGTGGCCTTCATGACCCACCACATCAGGGCCAGCCCGAGGAGTTGGTTGCCGAGACCCGAGATACTCTGGCCGACCCAGACGATGAGGAACGTCGACTTCAGGGCCGCCTTCGGGTTCGTGACCGGAGCCGTGGCCATGTCATCACCTACTTCGGAATCGCCGACTGGCCCAAGTCATTGATGATTAGGCACTCCCCGCCGTTTCCCCTGCAAACGGCGCGGCCGCCGCAACGCGATGAGACCCTCTCCCGGGTCGCCCGGAAAGAGGGTCTCCTCGGTGCCGGAGGCGGGGGTTGAACCCGCATGGGCCAGAGGCCCGAGGGATTTTAAGTCCCTTGCGTCTGCCAGTTCCGCCACTCCGGCCTTTGGTCAAGAACGGCGCCCGTCGGCGCCGTTCTTCGTTGAGGCGACACCCGGATTCGAACCGGGGGTAAAGGTTTTGCAGACCTCCGCCTTACCACTTGGCTATGTCGCCGTTCTTGCTCAAATATGATACCACATCCGCAATGAGCGTTCAAGGCGAGCGCGTCCGACGTGTGAGCGCGTCCGACGTGCGCGTCCGACGCCGACCGCTTTGCGCGTCGTGACGTTTGCTGCTATGCTGCTATAATGTCTTTAGCTGCGAGGCCGTCAGCTGAATGGGTCGTTCGGCAAATTGACAAGGCGCCTGAAAGCCATTATACTATTAGAGCGTGAGGCGCGCAAATGACGGGTGAAGCGGGCGAATAGCTCAGCTGGTAGAGCACTTGCCTTACACGCAAGGGGTCACAGGTTCGAGCCCTGTTTCGCCCACCATTTCCAAGCCCACACGGACCTTTCCAGTTCAAGAGTGCTCGGAGACGTGGTGTAGCTGGTCTAACATATGTGCCTGTCACGCACAAGATCGCGGGTTCGAATCCCGTCGTCTCCGCAGTGTAGCATGGCGCGGTAGCTCAGTTGGTAGAGCAGTGGACTGAAAATCCATGTGTCGCCAGTTCGACTCTGGCCTGCGCCACACGCGCGGAAGTGGCTCAGCGGTAGAGCATCGCCTTGCCAAGGCGAGGGTCGCGGGTTCAAATCCCGTCTTCCGCTCAAATGACGGCAGTCACCTGCCGTCATTTTTCTTTTGCGACGAGAGGCCGGCACGCTTTGCTCGCTCCCCCATTCAGCAATCTAGTCGAAAGGCTGGTGAGCTTCTTGCCCATGTTCGTCGGGTGCGTGATTAACGAGAGTCTATCGCATAAAGGGGCGATGGCCGGACTCGATCCGGTTGCCGAGCGCGTGGTCGACCGGCCCACCGACCCCGATGCGACGACCTGGCACGTCCGGTGGTACCAGTTGGACGAGGCGTCCCTGCGGGCCCGCCTGCCGGGCCTCGCCGAGGCCATGCGGCCCCAGTGGTACGCCCACTTCTGGTCGGGCGACGACCTCTGCGTGGTCTTGGCCGGGCGCACCTTTTGGGCCAAGGCGTCGGACCGCACCACGTGGCGGGAGTTCATCGCCTACGGCGACAAGGCCGGCATCGAACGACAGTGGACCGAGAACATCCCGACGGTCCTGCCGGATTGGGTGGCGGCCGCGCTGGACCGGAAATGAGAGCGGCGCGGCCGGGCCAGACGCGCCGAGTGCAATGCAGAAGCCCGGGGGGTTGGCCCCCCGGGCTTTGCCGTGCGCTTCGAACCGGGGAGCCCATCCCCGCCGGCACTCGTGCCTACTTGTTCAGCTCGGCCTCCACCTCGGCGATTTGCTGCTGGAGCATGTCGACGATGAAACTCGTCCGCTCGATCTGGAGTTTGATGATTGGGAGGCGCATCTCTGCGGCCTGGATGCGCATCTCGGCCCAGTGGCGGACGCGGTCGTTCTTGATGCTGTCGAGCTTGGCCTTGGCGTCGGCGATCCGCTGCTCCACGTTCGTCTGCTCGGTGGCCAACTTCTGACTGGCCTCCTGGGCCTTGGTCAGCTGGTCCTGCAGTTTGGCCAGGAGCTGCTGCAGCCGGGCGGTGTTGTCGCGCTTGAAGCCGATGGCCTCAGCCACCTTGTCCTGGACCTTCTGCCAGTCGACGCCGACCTGCTCGGCAATCTCCTGGGCGGTCTTGCCGCCGCGGGTCAGGCCGATCATCTCATCGACCGGCTGTCCCGACAGGTTGGCGATGGCCGCGAGGACGACGGCCTCCCGCGGACCGATGCCCGCCTGCTCGAACTTGTCGACGTCCCCTCCGGCGCCCAGCTTGGTCAGCACGGCGACGACGATCTCGCCGTAGTTCTGTTCGACCGGGGCGGCGTTCTGGGACTCCGCCGGCGTGGCCGGGGCGGCCTGAGCGGCCGCGGCGAACGGGGCCATGGTCACCACGAGCAGGGCAGCGATCAGGGTCACGGCGGTCTTCCTGAATCCCTTCATCTTCGGCAACCTCCTTGTTCCCACCGAGGTGGGGCTTCTGACGTCGGGGCCGCCGACCAGCCCCGTCTTCCACCCCTATCATCGGGCAAGGAGATTTCCTCCACTTTTCCAGTCTGTTACGGGTCCGTTAATTGTCGCCTGGGTTCGTTGACACCTCCTGGGAGCAGCGGCTATACTTACGGTGGTTTAGGTCATTAACTATTTTGGAGGCGTCTGACCATGACCACCGAACCCAGGCGGGCCGCCATGGCCCAGCTTGAACAGTCTTTGACCCTCTTGGCCCGGACGATGGGCGGCCGCCCCGCCAGGTCCCCTGACGATGGTCTGTCCGTTCCCCAGCGGATGGTCGTCGGATGGCTGGCCGCCACCGGCAAGCGGCGCATCTCTGACATCGCCGACCGGATGGGCGTCAGCCTGAGCGCGGCCACCGGGCTGGCCGACCGGCTCGCCCGAGCCGAACTGGCCGTCCGCGAGCGCAGCACCGAAGACCGGCGGGTCGTCTGGCTCGAGATCACCCCCAAGGGGCGCGAACTCCTCGCCAAGACGCGCGAGCGCCGCCGGCAGCGGATGGAAGAGACCTTCTCCGTCCTCAGCGACGAAGACCTGGCCGAATTCGTCCGACTCATCGGCAAGGCCGTAACCGGTCAACGAAAGGAGCCCTCCCCCGAATGACCGACCCTGGCCCGGTCGAGGCCAAGGCCTCTCCATCCAACCCATCATCTTCATCCAGCCCGCCCTTCGGCGAACGCCATCGGACCACGTTCATCGTCATCGGCCTCATGTTCGGGATGCTCCTCGGGGCCATCGACCAGACCGTGGTCGGCACGGCCATGCCGACCATCGTCGGCTATCTCGGCGGTTTCTCCCTTATTACATGGGCAACGACCGCCTACATGCTGACGTCGACGGCCTCCCTCCCAATCTTCGGGAAGCTCTCCGACCTCTATGGCCGGCGCCTGTTCTACCTCCTCGGGCTGGGCGTCTTCGTGGGCGCGTCGGCCCTTTGCGGGGCCGCTCAATCGATGCCGCAGCTCATCCTGTTCCGAGCCCTACAGGGGATCGGCGGCGGGGCGATGGTCCCCATCGCCCAGACGATCGTCGGAGACATCTTCCCCGGCGCCCAGCGGGCCCGGTGGCAAGGCATCTTCACCGCCCTCTTCGCCGTCGCCTCGATCATCGGCCCGCAGGTCGGAGGCTGGATCGTCGACCTCTGGGATTGGCGCTGGGTCTTCTTCGTCAACCTGCCGGTCGGCCTGATCGCCGCCGTCCTCGTCGGCGTCTTCCTCAAGGAGACCAAGGACGGTCGCGACCGTAACGTCGATTATGTCGGGGCGACGGCCGTCGTCGGCGCCGTCGTCTTCCTCCTGCTCGGGCTCGTCCAGGGGGGCAAGGACTACCCCTGGCTGTCCTTGCCCATCATCGCCCGCTTCGCGGCCGCGACGGCCTTCACCGTCATCTTCATCCTGGCCGAGCGACGGGCCAAGGAGCCCATCCTCCCGCTGGACCTGTTCGAGGAACGGGTCTTCACCGTGACCAACATCGTGGGCTTCCTGATGAGCCTGGGCATGTTCGGCGTGGTCGTCTTCATCCCGCTGTTCGTGCAGGGCGTGGTCGGCTTCTCGCCCTCCAACGCTGGGTCGGTCATGACCCCGATGATGCTCGTCCTCGTGCTGGCCAGCCTGGTCGGCGGCTGGCTGGTGCTGCGGGTCGGCTTCCGGACCCAGATGACCCTAGGCATGAGCATCATCACGGGCGGCTTCTATCTGATGAGCCGCCTCACCCCCGACACCTCGAAGCTGCAGGCCGTCGGGTCGATGCTGGTGGTCGGCTTCGGGCTCGGGCTGATCATGCCGATCCTGGTCCTGGCCGTCCAGGAGGCCTTCCCCAAGGAGCGACTGGGCGTGGTCACGTCATCGACGGCCTTCTTCCGGTCCATCGGCGGGACCATCGGCGTGACCGTCCTCGGCGTCGTCATGAACCACCGGGCGCTGGCCCTCATCCGCGAGCGGATGGCGACCTTCTCCCCGGCCATCCCGGCGACTTACGCGTCGGTCCTGGCCGGGTTCAAGGCCCAGGTGACGCGGGACCCCGAATCGCTCTTCGCCGTCCTCGTCAACCGTAGCGCCCAACGGGCCCTGCCGCCGGAGCTGCTGGCGCCGGTGATGCGGATGGCCAAGGAGATTCTGTCTCAGTCCATTCAGACCGTCTTCCTCGTCGGCCTGGGCCTCGTGGCCGCGGGCACGGTGGCCGCCCTGTTCATGGGGCGGGCGAGGCTGAACCACAAGGCCTGAGAGTCGGCAAGGAGTGGCGGGTCAGCAAGGCCGACTTTGTCAGCCCCTGAAAGAAAGCCCCGGGGGTCTCTCCTCGCTGGAGAACCCCGGGGCTTCCGTAGCGATAATGCAGTTGGGACAAGCGGCGCCGGTTAGCGATCCAGGTAGTAATCCCGCCAGATGAGGCGGTAGACCCCGAGGCGCTTCGGCAGGGTGTTCAGCCCGGGGATGAATGGCCAGGCCAGACCGATAAGCACAACGACTCCGAGGATGACGCCGGCATGAAGGTCGGCGTTATCGTCATTTTTAAGGAAGGTGTTGTACATGGCCGACACCGGGGTGAGCCACCAGGCCCCGAGGTAGTGGGCCTGCTCTTCGTGGATCATGCCCCACTGGACGTCGAGCATGTTGTGGTCCTTGGCCATATCCTCGAGGACCCCGGAGTCGCCCAGGAAGAGCAGGTTGCCGGTGGACATGTCGTTCGGGGACGTTTCCAGCCAACCTTGCGCGGCGATTTCCCGCAGCTGCTCGAGGAGGGCCGGCACCGGACCGTAGGTGCCCGCCGCCACCTGGACCTGTCCATTGACTGCGGCCGCGTTGCTCAGAGCGTCGGTGTAGGCCTTGTTCCAGGCCGCCTTCTGGTCGTCGCTGGCCGCCAGGTACTGGTCGAGGCCGCTGTGATCGAGGGCGGTATTGGTCGCGTAGTACGCCTGAAGAGGCTGAATGACGTAGACCTGAGCCGCGTCGAAGGTGTAGGGCGGCCCATACTGGGCGGTATCGCTGCTGCCACTAAGCTCCGCCTCCGCTGTCGTGACGAAGGCCACCGGATTGTCCTTGGCCAGAGATTGGATCGTCACAACGGGCACGTAAGGGGAATGGAAGGCGAGCGCCGCCAGGATGATGATCAGGATGATTCCCACGGAAAGGAGAGCCGTCCGCAAGTGGTTGGTCGGGACCTGGGGGTAGCCCGCGTACTTGCCCCCATCCTCGGTCGTCACGGTCGTTCTGCCGCTCATTGCTCTCCCCCTCCTAGTATGGCCTGGCCACGCCGTGCAGGCGGATCAGGACGAAATGGACGGCCATGAGGCCGATCATGATCAAGGGACTCACGGCCACGTGGAGACCGAAGACGAGCGGGTAGTCAAGGACGTTGAGAAGCGTCCCGGCGTGGGCGGCGTTGAAAAGGTCCTTGGCGCTGACGGCATGCCACTGCGCCGACCAGTCGGCCCGGGAGATATAGCCGAGAAGGCCGGTGATGATCGCCATGACCATCATGAGGACGCCGATCATCCAGGTCACCTCGCGCGGCCGGCGATAGGCGCCGGTGAAGAACACGCGCAGGAGATGGAGGAACATGAAGAGCATGAAGAACTGCGCCGACCAGTAATGGACGGCCCGCACGAAGTGGCTGAAGGAGGCCAACTCCGGGTGTCCCGAGACAAACCCCGGGTGCCCGGACCCTAAGGCGACCATGTAGATGCCGGAAGCAGCGAGCAACATGAAGCACAGAAGCGTGAAGCCGCCGAGGCCGTAGAGGATGCCGTTGGCGTAGCGCGGAATCGACTTCGGAACCGCCTCCAGGATCGGGAGCCGCTCCTGCTGCGGCGATGTAGCGTTTGGCGCTTGCGTTTCGTAAGACGACATTAACCTGACCGCCCCCCCATCGGTGAGTGCCCCTCAGGGCTAGGCTAGCAGGTTAACCTTAAGGGAATCTGAAGTCTGTGGGTGAAGCGGCCACTCGGCGGTAAACGCCGAACCGCGGCCCGGCTCGCTGGCGATGACGAGGCTCCCGCCGTGGGCAGCCATGATTTCCCGGCAAATGGCCAATCCGAGACCCACCCCCCGGGAATCCGGCCGGTCCCCCCGGTAGAACCGCTGGCCGAGGAGCGGTAGCTCCGCGGCGGGAATGCCGACGCCGGTGTCCCTGACTGTCACCGCCACCCGGTCGTTGGCGATTTCCGCAGCCAGAGTGATCACGCCCGGAGGCGGGGTGTACTTGACGGCGTTGGCGGTGAGGTCACTAAGGAGCTCCTCGAGCAGGTCGGCGTCGCCGGCGGCCCAGAGGTCGTCCGGCGCCGCCACGTCCACGCGCAGTTCCGGGGCGAGGGCCTGGATGTGGCGGGCCGCCCGGTGAAGCATGCTTCCCACGTTGACCTGAGCAAAGGTGATCCGGCCCAGGCTTGAGGTTGGGCCATCCGAGCCGCCCGAGCCGCGGTCCAGGCGGGTCAATGTGAGCAGGCGGCGGACAAGACGGGACAGGCGCTCGGCCTCGGCCTGAATGTCTTCGACCATGGCCGGATCGGCCGCCCGCCCTTCTCGGAGATCGCTGGCCAGGAGTTCGGCGTTCCCGCAGATCACCGCCAGAGGCGTGTTGAGCTCATGGGAAGCGTCGGACGTGAACCGCCGCTCCCGCTCGAGCGCTCCCTGCAGGCGGGCGATCATGGAGTTCAGGGTGACAGCCAGCCGGTTCAGTTCGTCCGACCGTTTGGCCACCGGCAGGCGCCGGCTGAGGTCGCTGGCGGTGATCTGGCGGGCGACGGCCGTGATCGCGTCGATGGGGGCGAGGGCGCGCCCGGCGACCCAGAGACCGGAGCCGACCAGAACCAGAAGGGTCAGCAGGTCGCCCCCGGCGAGCAGGGCGCGGACGACGTCCAGGGTGTGGCGGACGCCGGCCGTGGAGGCGCCGATCTGGATGACGCCCGCGGGGTGACCGTCGAGGCTGACCGGGGTGGTGAAGACGCGATAGGCCGCCTGCTTGGGCAGGGCGATATCGGCAAACTCGGCTGGCAGGCCTCGCCGAGCCCGGTCCACGGCCGGCAGGACGGCGGCGCGGGCCAGGGTGTTGGCCGGTCCCAGGTTGGCCACCGGCGCGCCGGACAGGCCGAGCAGCTGGACATCATATTGAGTGACCACCGCCTCGCCGTCGGCATCGAGCTTGGCGAGGGCGTTCGGTTTGACCCAGGTCGGGCCGTAGAAATCGTCGGAGGCGAATTCCGTCGCGGCGGCCCCGAGGGAGCGATCGAGCTGGCGGTACAGGGTCCGGGACAGCGTGACGTAGAAGAGCGCCGAACCGAGCAGGAGCACGACGGCGAAGATGAGGGCGTACCAAAAGGTGAGGCGGGCCTTGATGTTAACGATCATCGAACCCCGCCTCCTTCAGACGATAGCCCAGGCCGCGAACGGTTTCAATCATCCCCGCGGCGGCGCCGAGCTTGGCGCGCAGGGAATGGACGTGAACCTCGAGGGTGTTTTCCGACGCCTCCGCCCCGCCGTCCCAGAGCTGGTCCATCAACAGGCGACGGGTGATGACCCGACCGGGGTTGAGGATGAGGCATTCCAGGAGGGCGCTCTCCTTCCTGGTCAGAAGGATGGGGCGATCGTCGACCCGCGCCTCGCGCGTGGTCTGGTCGAACGCCAGCGGGCCGACGCGGATGGTCGTGGTGCGCCTTTCGCCGGGGCGCCGCATGACCGCCCGCATCCGGGCGAGAAGCTCCTGAAAGGAAAAGGGCTTGGTGACGTAATCGTCCGCCCCCGCGTCGAGGCCGGCCGTGATGTCCTGAACGGCGATTTTGGCCGTGAGCATGATGACCGGAGTCAGCAATCCGCGGCGGCGCATCTCCCGGCAGACGTCCATGCCGCTGAGCTTCGGCAGGAGGATGTCGAGCAGCACCAGATCATATTGGTAGCTACCAAGCAGGGCCAGGGCTTCCTCTCCGTCCCCGGCGACGTCGGCGGCGGAACCTTGCCGTTGCAGCCCTTTACGGAGCATGGTGGCCAGCTTGAGTTCGTCTTCGACGACCAGGATGCGCATCGCCATCGCCTCCTCTGAAAGACAAGCCGGGAAGGTTCGTTCGCGAACCTTCCCGGCTTCTTTTGGTCGGAATTGAAAACGTTCTTCTCCAAGTCCAATGATAGCACGGATTTCGGTTCGGCGGAAGACGGGCATTTTCGGAACCGCCGCCAGTTTCAGCCCGATCATTCGCGCCTTTCCCTATGTCATTGGGCCGCCTGCCCGTCGCCGTTCATCTGCCGAAGGGCGAAGGAGAACTTGCTCCCTTTCCCTTCCTCGCTCTCGACCCAGATCTCGCCACCGTGGTCGAGGACGATATGCTTGACGATGGCCAGGCCCAGGCCCGTCCCGCCGGCCCGGCGGCCCGCCGCCGTCTTGGCCTTGTAGAAGCGCTCGAAGATGCGCGGCAGGTCGGCCGCGGGGATGCCGGCGCCCGTGTCGGCCACGCTGAAGACGACGCGCTTGCGGTCCCCATCGGTGGCGGCCGAGATGGTCACCCGGCCCCCGTCCGGCGTGAACCGCACCGCGTTGCTTATCAGGTTGAAGAAGACCTGTTCGATGCGGTCCGAGTCGGCCACGACCAGCGGGTAGTCGCCGGCCACCAGTTCGACCCGGAGGTCCAGCCCCTCGCGTTCGAGCCGCGGCCGGACCTTGTCGGCCACCCGGTCGACCAGCCTAGCCGGGTCGAGCCCCTCGAAGCGATAGTCCATCTTCCCCGCCTCGAGCTTGGAGAACTGGAAGAGGTCCTCGATGAGCCGTGACAGCCGACCGATCTCCTCGTCCATGATGCCGAGGTAGCGCTCGCGTTCCTCGACACCGCCGACGACGCCGTCGCGCATGGCCTCGACGAACCCGCGGAGGGTCGTCACCGGTGTCCGGAGTTCGTGGGAGATGTTCGAGACGAAGTCGCGACGGGCCTGTTCGGCCTCTTTCAGGCGGGTGATGTCGTGGATGACGACGACCTTCCCGCTGGTGCCGTCGGCCAGGGTGAACGGGGCCAGGTGCAGGCTGAGCCAGCGCCGGCCGCCCTCGATGCTGATCTCCTCGCTGCCCTCGGCGCCCTCTTCGGCCATCCCGCGCTTAACCGCCTCGACCAACTCCGGCGGGCGAAGAGCGTCGCCGCAGGCCCGTCCGACGGCTTCCTCGGCCCGCGCGCCGACGAACACCTCAGCCGCGGAGTTGACGAGGACGATACGGCCCACCCGGTCGACGGCCAACAGCGGCTCGGCCATGTTCGAGAGGACCGCCTCGAGCTTGGTCTTCTCGGTCGACAGACGGCCGACGGTCCCGGCCAGCTTGGCCGACATCGCGTCGAAGGCTCTGGCGAGGGTAGCCACCTCGTCCTGACCGGTGACCTCGAGCTTGTGCTCGTACTCGCCGCGGCTGATGGCCTCGGCGGCGACGGTCATCTTCCGGACCGGGCGGATGATCCGCTCGGCCAGGACCAGGGCGATGACCAGCCCCAGTACCGCGGCGATGAGCCCGGCCAGGGCCTGCTGACGGAGTAGGGTAAGGGCGGCTCGCCACGAAGCGGCAGCCGGCCGCCGGGCCACCACCGCCCCGATGACCTTGCCGTTGTCCCTGACCTGCACCGCGGCCAGGTAGGAGGGCTCACCGAACGGCTGGTTCACCCGCAGGTACTGCCCGCTTCGCGTGCTGGTGATGGCTCGCTGGACGAGATCGGTGGGGATGGTGTGCCCGGCATCAATGCCGCCGGGACCGGCCTTGGCGGCGATCCTCCCCTTGGTGTCAACGATGTAGAACTCGCCCCCGAAGCGCTGGGCCGTGGTCGCCAGAGCTTCCAACCAGGCCTGGGTGAACGGATCCAGGAGGCCCTGTTGGATAATGCGCGCGGCGAACCGGTTGACCTGGGGGGCGTTCGTCAGAGCGATGGTCTCCTGAGTGACGGCCACCCGTTCCGCCCTGACAATCAGGCCAAACAGGGAAAAAGCCCCGATCAGAAGAGTCAGGGCGACGACCGTCACATATGAGATTATGAGGCGGGACCTGAGCGATCTGAACATCAGGAAGTCCCCTCGAACTTGGGGTGGTACCCCACGACGCTAGGAAGCGCCTTCGAACTTATAACCGACTCCCCAGACGGTCTTGATGTAACGGGGCTCATCGGGCTGGGGCTCGATCTTCTCGCGGAGGCGCCGGACGTGGACGTCCACGGTCCGGAGGTCGCCGAAGTAGTCGTACTCCCAGACCTGCTGGAGAAGCTGCTCACGGGTGAAGACGCGCTGCGGGTGCTTGGCGAAAAGCCACAGGAGGTCGAACTCCTTGGCCGGGCATGGCACCACCTGGCCATGGACCCTCAGCTCGCGGCTGTCGTGGTTGACGGTGAAGTCGTTGAACGCAAGGGCGTCGGCCTCCTGCTCGTGGGCCGGCCGGACCCGCCGGAGGACGGCCCTGACCCTGGCGACCAGCTCTCGCGGGCTGAACGGCTTGGTCAGGTAGTCGTCGGCGCCGATCTCCAGGCCGATGACCTTGTCCACTTCCTCGTTCTTGGCGGTGAGCATAATGATCGGCAGGGAGCTGGTCTTCCGCACCTCGCGGCAGACCTCGCGCCCGTCCTTCTTGGGCATCATCACATCGAGGACGAGCAGGTCCGGCGGGTTGGCCTTCACCCGGGCCAGGGCGTCCTCGCCGTCCTCGCTCTCCTCCACGGCGAAGCCTTCCTTCCCCAGATAGAGGCGGATTAGTTCGCGGATGTTTGGCTCATCGTCGACGACCAGGATCCGTGGCTTTTCCTCGGGCAAGGTCGGACCCTCCTGCCTTCATTATAGCACGCTACGGTGAAAACCTCGGAATTCATTCCAAGGATATGAAGACACCGATTGTATGTTCGGGTCACGCGAAGTATACTTGAACTGCAAGCTCCGCGAGATCGAAATCGTCCATCAGTAGCACAGGGCGAAAGGCGGTGAGCGAAGCTGCAACGGGCATACCGGTTCCGCTTCTACCCGACCCCTAAACAAGCGGAACTGCTGGCCCGGACCTTCGGCTGCGTCCGATGGGTGTATAACACCGCCCTCGCAAACCGAGAGATACTCTGTCGGGAAACGGGCAAGGGCAGCACATACAACCGCGACGCCAGACTGCTCACCGAATGGAAGAGGGAGGCTCCATGGTTGAGCGAAGTCTCCGCGGTACCTCTTCAGCAGGCCCTACGCCACCTTCAGACCGCCTATGCTGCGTTCTTTGCGAAGCGAGCCAGGCAACCACAGTTCAAAAGCAGGAAGGACAGGCAATCCGCAACGTTCATGAAAAACGCCTTCCGCTGGGACGGCGAGAGCCTACAGCTCGCGAAGATGGATGAGCCTCTGTCAATTCGGTGGAGTCGCCGATTTGCCGGTGATCCCTCTTCGGTCACGGTGATGCTGGACAAGGCGGGAAGGTATCATGTCTCCATACTGGTCGATGAGGAGATCGAACCTCTCCCTCCCATTGAACGGACGGTGGGCATCGATCTTGGTTTGATGCACACTGTCATCCCCAGCCAGGGAGAGCCAGTGGACAACCCGCGTTATTTTGAGCACGACGAACGCAGGCTCGCCAAGGCCCAAAGAGAGCTTGCCCGAAAGCGGAAGGGTTCCAAGAACCGAGAGAAAGCGCGATTGAAGGTGGCCCGGATCCATGCGAGGATCGCTGACCGGCGCAGGGACTGGCTTCACAAGCTGACGACCCGGCTCATCCGCGAAAACCAAGTGGTGTGCGCGGAGTCGCTGGCGGTGAAGAACATGGTCCGGAACCGCGCGCTCGCGAAGGCGATCCACGACGCGGGATGGGGCGAACTCATCCGGCAGCTATCCTACAAGGCGAGGTGGTACGGCAGGACGCTGGCGGAAATCGACCAGTGGTTCCCGTCGAGCAAGCTCTGCCATGCCTGCGGTCACAGAATGGACCGGATGCCGCTCTCCGTCCGCCGGTGGACCTGCCCCAAATGCGGCGCGGTCCACGACCGGGACCAAAACGCCGCCAGGAACATCGAGTCGGAGGGGCTCCGGCTCCTGGGAGTTCCAGCCTGAGAGACCCTGCACCGCGGGACACGCGGGAAGCGCCTGTGGAGCCCCGGTAAGACCAAAGCCCGTTCCAGCGGGCACGGCGCGGGACGACGAAGCAGGAACCGGAAAGCGCGAGCTTCCGGGAATCCCCGAACTTCAGTCCGAGGACGATGTCAAATGCCCTGCGAGGCTCAGGCTCAATCGACGGCACGAGCTGTCTTTTCCGGATATTACGGTCGCTGGGGAGCTAAAGTTCCCCAGGCTTCCCTGTCTTCCAACCGCCGACTATTGTAGGAGGAATTTCACAGCCCACCCCGAACTTAATGTTGTCAATAGCCCGAAGGCCTAGAATCTTGTGACCGCTCACGCCGGGCTCCCGTCGTCGTGGGAGCCGGGGGGCCAAACCGCGAAGGGTGGTGGGACCGACCGGTCCCCTTATCCGGTCAAACCAGCCATAGCGCGTTCTGTCCCGTCCCAGAGCACGCTTCCCCGTAAGCGCGTTCAGTCCCGTCCGGGCCACGCGGGCACCGCCCGCGCCCCGAGATTTTGTCTGAGGAGGTTGACCGTTCTTGCGCAATCTTAGGCAGTGGAAACTGGTCCTGATCCTTGTGGTCGTCACCTTCCTCGGCACATCGCTCGTCTCCGGCTGCGGCAACATCGGGAAGAAAGACCTCAAAGTGACGATGTACGCCTATACCAACCCCCGTCCTTACAACCCCGTTGCCGACCAGCTGGCTGAAGCGGTGGCCGCCGACCTGACCAAGATCGGGGTCCAGGTCGAAATCAAGAAGCTCCCCTGGAAAGAGTACAGGGACGCCGTCAGCAACAAGGGCGAAGGCGACATGGCCTTCATCGGCTGGATCGGCGACAACGGCGACCCGGATAACTTCCTTTACATGCTCCTCGACACCAAGCAGGTCTCCAAGACGGCCAACATGAACCTGGCCAACTACAGCAACAAGGACGTCGACAAGCTCCTCGAAGACGCCCAGGTCCTGACGGACCCCAAGGCCCGTCTGGAGAAATACGTCAAGGCCCAGGAACTCATCGTCAAGGACGCCCCCTGGCTGTTCATCAGCCACTCCAACGACATGGTCGCCACCCGGGCCGACGTCACCGGCTTCCAGCTCCACCCGACCGGCTGGATCGATCTGAACAAGGTCGACAAGCCGGCCAAGAACGGGAAGAAGATCCTTGTCTACTCCCGCGGGGCGGACGCGTCCTCCCTCGACCCGGCCATCCCGGATGACGGCGAATCCTTCAAGCCCATCATCCAGATCTACGACGGCCTGTTCAAGTACAAGCCGGGCACGACCGAGCTCCAGCCCGGTCTGGCTACCTCGGCTGACATCTCCAAGGACGGCCTGACCTACACCTTCCATCTCCGCCAGGGCGTCAAGTTCCATGACGGCACCCCGTTCAACGCCGACGCGGTGGTCTTCAGCATCGACCGCCAGCTCCCCGGCAAGGCCGCGGATAACATGGCCTACGCCAGCTTCACCTTCGGGCTCGTCAAGTCGGTCGAGAAGGTCGACAACTACACCGTGAAGGTCACCCTGAGCCAGCCCTACACGCCGTTCCTGGCCAACCTGGCCATGGGTCTCTCGGCCCCCATCGTCAGCCCGACCGCGGTCAAGAAGTACGGCAAGGACTTCGGCGTCAAGTACGCTGTCGGCACCGGCCCGTTCATCCTCGACAAGTGGGACCACGGCTCCAAGACCATCCGCTTGAAGAAGAACCCCAACTACTGGGACGGCGCGCCCAAGCTCGACGAGGTCATCATCAAGGTGACCGATGACAACACCGTGCGGGTCAACGAGCTCATCGCCGGCAATGTCGACATGATCGACGGCATCGCCCCGGCCGACGTGGCCCGCCTGCAGGGGGACAAGAACGTCACGTTCCTCTCCGGCGCCGGCATGAACGTTAACTACATGGTCTTCCGCACCGACCGGCCGCCGTTCAACGACCCGAAGGTCCGTGAGGCCTTCACCCGCGCCGTCAACCTGGACGCCATCGTCAAGACCCTCTACAAGGGAACGGCGACCAGGGCCAACGAGGTCATGCCGCCCGGCTTCTTCGGCTACGCCAAGGACGTCAAGCCCTACGCCTACGACGTCGACCTGGCCGTGAAGCTCCTCCGCGAGGCCGGCTACAAGGCCAACAAGCCCAAGTAACAAGCGACTCTGAGACCGGACCAAAGGGGATGTGGTCGGTAGGCCACATCCCCTTTTGGCGAGGTCCGCCCATTCCGATCGGGGGCTGGTTCAATGTCCACCTATATCGCCCGGCGGCTGCTCATGGTCATCCCGGTCATGCTGGGCGTGTCCGTCGTCGTCTTCCTCGTCCTGACCATCACCGGGGATCCGACCCTGGTCATCCTGGGCCAGCACGCCACGGCGGTCCAACAAGAGGCCCTGCGGCAGTCGCTGGGCCTCAACGATCCGCTCTGGACCCAGTATGGGCGGTTCCTCTGGAATTCCCTCCACGGCGACCTGGGCCGCTCCTGGCTGACCGAGACCCCCGTGGCCGAGGAGGTTCTGGCCCGCTTCCCGCACACGGTCGAGCTGACCCTGGTGGCCATGATCATCGCCACCGTCATCGGGGTCATCGTCGGCATCATCTCGGCCGTCCGCCAATACTCGTGGTTCGATCACATGTCGATGGTCGGGGCCCTCATCGGGGTCTCGACGCCCATCTTCTGGCTGGGCCTCATCTTCATCTCCATCTTCTCGATGAAGCTCGGGTGGCTGCCGGTGGCCGGCCGGGTCGACCTGACCCTCGGCTTCGAGCCCAAGTCGGGGTTCTATATCTTCGAGGCCATCCGCCTGCACGACTGGGTCGCCCTGAAGGACCTGGTCAAGCACATCATCATGCCGGCCACGGCCCTGGCCGCCTACTCGATGGGCCTGGTCGCCCGGATGACCCGCTCGAGCCTCCTCGAGACCATCCGCCAGGACTACGTGCGCACCGCCCGGGCCAAGGGCCTCGGGGAACGCGTCGTGGTCATCAAGCACGCCCTGAAGAACGCCCTCATCCCGGTCATCACCGTCATCGGCCTGCAGTTCGGGTACCTCCTGAGCGGGGCGGTGCTGACCGAGACCATCTTCGGCTGGCCGGGGGTCGGCAGCCTGGCCGTCAACGCGGTCCAGAACGCCGACATGCCCCTGGTCGAAGGCTGCGTCCTCCTCATCTCACTGGTCTTCGTCCTCGTCAATCTGGTGGTCGACCTGCTCTACGGGTTCGTCGACCCGCGGATCAGGTACAGTTGAAGTGGGCGCCATGAAACGACTGATTGCCTCCCTCAAACCCCTCTATGCCAAGGCCGCCGAGCTGTGGCGCCCGATCTGGAAGCGACTGAAGCGGCACAAGCTGGCCGTGGCCGGCGGGGCCTTCTTCCTCTTCCTCATCTTCCTGGCCGTCTTCGCCCCGCTCATCGCGCCGCACGGCCCCTATACGTCCGAGATCGAGCACGCCTTCGAGGGGCCGACCCTCAGCCATCCGCTGGGCACCGATGAGATCGGCCGCGACGTCCTCTCCCGGATCATCTTCGGCACCCGCCTGTCACTGGCCGTGGGCGTCATCTCGGTGGCCCTGGCCCTGGTCATCGGGGTCTCCCTGGGCGCGGTGGCCGGGTTCTTCGGCGGCCGGGTCGACAACCTCATCATGCGGGCCATGGATATCCTCCTGGCCTTCCCGGCCATGCTCCTGGCCATCGCCATCATGGTCGTCCTCGGGCCGGGCCTGGAGAAGGCGATGGTGGCCATCGGCATCGTCACCATCCCCGGATACGCTCGGATCGTCCGCGGGTCGGTGCTGTCGGTCAAGGAGAACGAGTACATCGAGGCGGCCCGCGCCGGCGGCCTACCCAACTGGGTCATCATCTGGCGGCATGTGCTCCTGAACATCATGGCCCCGATCATCGTCCGGTCGACCCTCGGCGTGTCTGAGGCCATTCTGGACGCCGCCGCCCTTGGCTTCCTGGGCCTGGGGGCTCAGGCCCCCAAGGCCGAGTGGGGCCTGATGCTCAGTCGCGGCAAGGCCTACCTTTACTCGTCGCCGCACCTGGTCTATTTCCCGGGCATCATGATCACCCTCACCGTGTTGTCGCTCAACCTCTTCGGCGACGGTCTTCGTGACGCGTTGGACCCGCGGCTGAAGGTCTGATTTGGGCATACTACGGACGGTGGCCGCCGACGGTCCGCGCGCCACGAAGGGGTGACTCGAATGGCCAAGAATGAAGTCAAGAGGGACGTGATGTCCGACCGCCTGAAAGAGGAGTTGGCCCGGGAGCTAGGCGTCTACGACGTCGTCGCCCGTGAGGGTTGGGGCTCCGTCTCCTCCAAGAACTGCGGCAGCTTGGTGAAGCTGGCCGTGGAACGGGCGGAGCGGATG
>JAJYMC010000018.1 GCA_021787335.1 Bacillota bacterium
GACGTCCGGGCCGAAGCGGAGGATGAGCGCCTCCTGCTGGTTCTTCAGGGGCGCCTCCCACAGGATGACCCCGGGGTCGGGCACGCCGTGGACGATGAACTCGAGCTCATCCTGTTTCACCGAGCCGTCGGCGGCGTAGATGCCGATACCCTTGCCAGACTCACGGGCTTCGACGATGACCTTGAACGACCCGGCGCCCAGGTCACGGGCGACCTGCCGGTGGACTTCCTCCGGCGTCAGCTTGTGGTGGGCGTCCTTCTTGCCGACCTCGCTGACGACCCTGAAGCCCGCCGCGACAGCCATGCGGATGCAGTCGGTGCGCACGTCGTCGGTCATCTCGATGGTCCCGTCGGAGACTTCCAACCAGGTGAACCCGGCCTCGGAGGCCCAGCCCAGGAAGCGGTCCAGGATGCCCTGGAAGAGGGCGACCTCCAGGAGCGTGCCGCCCGGGCAGGCGTCGGTCCCGTGGGACCGGATGATGGCGAGTTTCTTTCGGAGGACGGGCGGCGGGTAAAGCGCGGAACTGCCGAAGCTGATCTTGACCAGGTCGATGTAGTCACCGGCCAGGGCCATCAGGTCCTCGGTTTCGTTGAGGCCCAGGCCCTTGTCGATGACCATCGTCAGGCCATTGGCCCGGGGCTTGGGACTGCGGCCCTGGATCGGGTAGGCGGAGAATTCGGTCCAGGCGGACAGCTTCTGATCGGGGCTTTCGGGGCGAGCCATGGGTACATCCGCTCCTTCGCCGGTGGATGACGGGACATAATCTCCATCCACACTATTCCGACCGCCCCAAGGGTGCCACGGGACAGACGCCCAGATGGGCAGTTGTCCCGAAAGGCCGGCGTAAGCTGGCCCGCCGACCGGGAAGACAAAGAGGACAGCCGGTTGCCCGGCTGTCCCCGCTGTTCTTGGAACCTTCATGCCATTTTATGGTTTTTTCCCGTCCCGTGGCCCTGGCGGTCTCAGGCCTGTCCGCGTCCCTGCGCGAGGTACTCGATGACCCTGGCTCCCAGGGTGCTGAGGGCCGCTTCGTTAAGGCGGTAGAAACGCAGGCGCTCGGTGTCATGGGCGACGATCAGGCCGGCCTTGAGCATCAGGTCCAGATGATGAAGGATGGTCGGGTGGGTCAACCCCATGGCCTCGGCCAATTCTTGCGTGTACCGTTCGCGCTCGGCCAGGAGCCGCAACATGTGTAGGCGGGTGTCGTCGCCGAGGCCCTTGTAGACGGCCACCAGCGAGGCAGCCTCACGGGCCCCGGCCTTCGGGCGGCCGCGCTTGCGCCCCGTCTTGGCCGGCCGGCCCGCACGCCCCCGGCGGACCGGGGAAACGGGCGGCGCGGTTGACGCCGGAGCCGGCGTGGTGGCCGGCGTGGCTGTCGCCGGGGACGGCGTGTCCGGCACCCGGGCCGGCGTGGGGCGCGCCTGAGCCATGCTCGGCGCCGGCTTCAGGTCGAAGAGCGGCGGGGACGGCGGGCTCGGTGGGGTTGCCGACTCCGCCGGGACCGCCTCTTCGAACCGCGCCCGCATGGGGTAGATGACTACCCGTAGGCCGCCGTAGGTCACCCCGAGGGTGAACGGGCGGATGGAGACCGACGGGGCCAGGAGCACACGCTGCACGCGCTGCTCGGGGTCCAGCCTCTCCCCGGTGTAGCGCTCGATGACTTCGGCCGGATCAGCCGCGCCGACGGTCGCCCGCTTGTGGTCGACGTCGGCCGCGAAGAATGGCCCGAGCTTGTCTTCCTCAGCCCTGTAGACCCGGGCGTACAGGTCCTGAAGGAGCTGCACCACGCGGCGTTTGCTCTCGGCCGGAAAACGCAGGAAGACCTTCGCCTTCTCGCGCTCTTCCACCCGCAGGAACCAGCGGAGCACGTACTGCAGCTTGGGGTCGTCCTCACGGACGCCCTCGTAGCGCTCGAGGAGGTCGTCGAGCAACGGGTGGAAGCTCTCCGGCATCCGCCCAGCCAGGACGACCTTGGCCACCTCGGCCGGCGGCGCGCTCTCCAGATATTGAAGGAACCCCTCGACTCGGTCGGCCCGGCCGGACCGCGGCACCATGGCCATCAGGTCCAGGGCGGTCGGGTTCTGGCCGAAGTAATACCGGAGTTCCCGGAGGGTCTCGGCGCCGATGGACCGCCTGACCCCGACCAGCCACCCCTCGGGGAAGTCGAAGCTGTAGCCCTCCCCTGATTTCAGGACGGCGTAAATAGTGGCCAGGAAGTCGAAGACCGGGGAGGCACTGAAATCGAGCTCCAGCCGTCCGCCCCCGAATCCCTCCCGGCCGCCACCATAAGTGCTCATCTAGCTGCACCTCCGGCGCATAACTACGGTAGATTCTCTTCTACGTAGTTATGCCAATACGACAAAGAAAGGGAAATCCCTCCTTCTTTCGCCAGGAAACTTGAAGGCCCGGCACGCTCATGCGCCGGGCCGGGGCCAAACCTCAAACCACCTGGAGGATCAGGCTTCGCGGCTGACAAGCGCCCCGAGGCCCCGGAGCTTCTCGTCGAACCGTTCGTAGCCGCGGTCGGCGTGTTCGATTCCGCGGACCTCGGTCCGGCCCTCGGCCATCAGGCCGGCGATGGTCAGGGCCGCCCCCGCCCGCAGGTCGCCGGCGGTGACGCGGGCGCCGCTGAGGGCGGGCACGCCCTGGATCACGGCCGTGTTGTTGGTCACCTGGACGTTCGCGCCCAGGGCCTGCAGTTCGGCGATGTACCTCAGGCGCCCCATCCAGACGGTCTCGACGACCATGCTGGTGCCGTCCGCCGTCGTCAGGAGGGCGGTCAGGGGAGGCTGAAAATCGGTGAAGAAGGTCGGATAGGGGCCGGTCTTGACCTTGCTGATGGCCCTCAGCCGGCCCGTGCCCCGGACGGCGACGGAATCGCCGTTCTCCAGGACGGTCGCGCCGGCCTCCCGGAGCTTGAGGGTCATCGCCTCGACATGCCGCGGGACGACCCCCTCGACCACGACCTCGCCGCACGTGGCCACGGCCGCCGCCATGAACGTGGCCGCCTCGCTCAGGTCCGGGATCAGGCTGTGGTGGCAGCCGGACAGCCTGCCCCGGGGCCCAAGGCCGAAGACACGGATGGTATCCGTCCCGGCGCCCTGGACCTGCGCCCCCATGCTGTTCAACAGGTCGGCCACGTTGACGATGTGCGGGCCGCGGTCGCAGCCGATGATCGTCGTGACACCGGTGGCGAGGACCGCGGCCAGCATCATGTTGATGGTCGCGCCGACGCTGATCATGTCGAGGTAGATTGACGCGCCGCGGGGCCCGCCCGGTCCGCTGCGGGTGAGGATTGCCCCGTGCTCGACTCTGACCTCCATCCCGAGCCGTCTGAAGCCCATCAGGTGTAGGTCGATGGGCCGCGGTCCGATGTCGTCGCCGCCCGGAAAGGACACCTCGGCCTCCCCCGCCCTGACGGTCAGGACCGGCAGCAGGTAGTACGAGGCGCGCATGGACCTGGCCAGTTCGTAGGGGACCTCGTGGCGATTGACCCCACGCGGGTCGACCCGGACCACCCCCGGCCCAAGCCGTTCGGCCTTCGCCCCGATACCGTTCAAGATGTCGATGTAGATGCGGACATCGGCGATGTCCGGCACATTTTCGAGCACGGTCGGCGAGTCGGCCAGCAGTGTGGCCGGCAGGGCCGCCAGAGCGGAATACTTCGACCCCGAGACGCGGATGCGGCCCCTTAACGGATTGCCGCCCTGAATGAACAGACTTTGCATCGTTCCACCTTCGTCGATCGGCGTCGGCAAGTAGAGGCTCCTTTCGTGATTTGACAATCAGCGGTTCAATCTGTATACTTCGTGAGACCCGGAGATAAAAACAAATGTTCCGGGCAGACCAGAAAGGAGGGTTGCTCATGCTGATCAACAGGAAATTCGTCGCTGCTGGGCTTTTTGCCTGGGTCGGTCTCCTGCTCCTAGAATATGCGCTTGTTCTGACGCAGGTCAGTCGACCGGTCCTGGCCGCCGCGGCCCCGCCTGTCGCGCAGGCCGCGGTCCTGAGCCAGTCCGGCGGCGCCGGCGAACCGCCGGTCCCGCAGGATTACGTCAAGGTCCTGTCCATGGTGGCCACCGCCTACAACGGAGGAGTCCATGACAACGGCCAATGGGCTGGGCAACCGTCCCGGTCGGGCCTGCCGCTCGTCCCGGGCGTGGTCGCCATCGACCCCGACGTCATCCCCCTCGGAACCCGCCTCTATGTCGAGGGCTACGGCTACGCCGTGGCCGGTGACACGGGCGGTGCCATCCAGGGCAACCGGATCGACCTCTACATGGATGCGTCGGCCAAGGACGTCTCGGCCTTCGGCATCCGCAATGTCAACGTCTACGTGCTCGGCTGATCATTGACCGAGCGGCAAAAAACAAGGAGGGTGCCTCATGCGAGGCGCCCTCTTTGTTTTCCTTCAGGAAAACGAAGGTATGAACGTCTTGTGAGCCGGCGCGCTCACTGTCCGTCCAGGCCCACGACACGCGTGGCGGGCTGTTTGGCGAGGTCGACCATCCGGCCTTCTTCCACCGGGGCGCCGCCCGGCGCGGTGATCACCCGGACCACCGGACTGGCCGGGTAACGTTTATTGACCTCGATGACACGGGCCTTCTCGCCGGTGTTCAGGACGAGGATGGTGCCCACCGGATAGATGGCGATGTTGGATATGAAGGCCGGGACGATGTCCGGGTCGAACTGCGTCCGAATCCCGTCGCGGATGATCAGGACGGCCTGATGCGGAAGCTTGCGCGGGCGGTACGGGCGGTCCGTCGTCACCGCGTCGTAGACGTCGGCCAGGGCGACGACGCGGGCGTACTCATGGATCTCCTGGCCCCTGATGGCGCGTGGGTAGCCCGTGCCGTCCAGCTTTTCGTGGTGCTGGAAGGCCACGTGGGCCGAGACGATGTTGAAGTCGCCGCGTTCGCGGAGCAGTTCGAACCCGATCGACGCGTGCCGCTTCATCTCCTCCCACTCGAGAGGCGAGAGTGCGCCTGGCTTGTAGAGGATCTTGTCCGGGATCTTTATCTTGCCGATGTCGTGGAAGAGCGCGCCCATGCCCAGCTTCTTCAGGTCGAACTGGTTGTAACCCAGGTTGATCGCGGTCATCAGGGCCAGGACGGCGACGCCCACGCAGTGCCCGAAGGTATAGTCGTTCATCGACCGGATGTCGACCAGGTTGAGCATCATCGCCGGATTGGCCATCAATTCGTCCATCAGGTCGTCCATGACCTTGCTTATCTCGTCGATGCCGGACTTGGCCCCGGCGCCCATCCGGGTCATCGTCTCACGGGTCATCTTCAGGGCCTCGAGCCTGGTCCGCTCGCTGACCACGTCCTCGACCTCGACCTCGCGGACGCCGTCGTCGATGTACACGGAGTAGATGCCCATCTCGTTGAGGCGCTTGAGATAGGCCTCCTTGACCTCGAACCCGGCTGCGAGGAGCAGGGTCCCGTCGGAGGAATAGATGTTCCGGGCCGCCTTCAGGCCCAGGATGGATTCGTTGACTGACATCAACTTCACGAGAGATCCTCCTGCGGACATCGACCGAATCGAATCATCGACGGTGCGGGCCGGGCATGCTATGGTCGCCCACGGTGGTCGAGCTAAGGCGAGCGTCCGTCCGGCCAACGGTTCCTCGCCGAGCGAATGGTCAGGGTACCTTGGCCTCAGCGAAGGTCGCCTCGGCGCCGAAATCGGGTCCGGCCTCACTGACTGGTGATGAACCGTCACTGGGGTCCTCGCCCGTCGGGGCCCGTCCGGCCCGAACGGTCGGCCCGGTCCCGTCAGGTGCCGTCAACGGCTGAGTGCAGACCTCCCGCGGCGTCGCAGTTGTCCGTTCCGGCCGCAAGGTCGGCCCGGGCGGCGAGGGCGTCCCCAGGGACGTCGAGCAAAGACGGGCGTCGGGCTCTCAAGGGCGGGGTCGCGGCCGCCAGGTCGCTCCCCCGGCCGACGGGTCCACGCCGCATCGGCGCGCAGATCCCCGTGGGCAGGCCAGAAACGTAAGGTCGGCATTCATATCATCGAACGCCGGCCTTTTTTTTGTGAACGAAGGAGTGCCTGGCGGGACCGTTTTTTCCGCTTCTCTTTGCCCTTTGCGTCCTCAATCTCCCTAAGAACGGGTCCTGAAGCCGAGCAACCGCATCCCGTTGAGGGTGACCACCAGGGCCGCCCCTGTGTCGCTGAGGACGGCCAGCCAGAGGGTCAGCCAGCCCGGGAAGATGAGGACCAGGGCGAGGAGCTTGACCACCAGCGAGAAGACCACGTTGGCCCGGATGGTGGCCACCGTCCGGCGGCCCAGACCGACCGCGTGGGCCACCTTGCGCAGGTCGTCGGACATCAGGGCGACGTCGGCCGTCTCCAGGGCGGCATCGCTGCCGGCCACGCCCATGGCCACCCCGACGTTGGCGGCGGCGAGGGCGGGGGCATCGTTGATGCCGTCACCGACCATGGCCACCTGACCGAACCGCGAACGAAGCTCGCGTACGGCGGCCACCTTGTCCTCCGGCAACAGTCCGGCCCTGACTTCGTCCAGGCCCGCGGCCCGGCCGACCTGCTCGGCGGTGCCCGCGTTGTCTCCGGTCAGGAGGACCACTGGCGAAATCCCGGCAGCCTTCAGGTCGGCCACCGCCTTCGCGGCCTCCGGCCTGGGGCTGTCGGCGAAGGTGAGGAGTCCGATGAGCCCGCCCTTGGCCCCGACCAGAACGACCGTCCGGCCTTCGCGGGCGGCCGCGTCAAGGCGGTCGCTGAAGGGCGACAGGTCTAGGCCCAGTTCACTTTGGAAGAAGGCCGGCCTGGCGACGTAGACGTTGGTCCCTTCGACTTTGGCCTTGGCGCCACGGCCGGGTAGGGCGACGAAGTTCCCCCCGGGGGGGACCGCGAGGCCTTCCCGCGCGGCCCGCTCGACCACGGCCCGCCCAAGGGCGTGCTCCGAGCGCAGTTCGACGGCGGCCGCCGTGGCCAGGACCTGGCCGACCGTCTGCCCCGCGGCCGGGATGACCTCGGCCACCTCGGGGCGCCCGGTGGTCAGCGTGCCGGTCTTGTCAAAGGCGACGCTGCGGACGGCTCCGATGGCCTCCAGGTAGGTCCCGCCCTTGATGAGGACGCCGTTCCGGGCGGCGTTGCCGATGGCCGAGACGATGGACACCGGCGTCGAGACCACCAGGGCGCAGGGACACGAGACGACCAGGAGGGCCAGCGAACGGTAGAACCAGGGCGCGAAGGGGGCCCTGAGGATGAGCGGCGGTAGCGCGGCGACGCCCACGGCCAGGGCGATGACGGCCGGCGTATAATAACGGGCGAAGCGATCGACGAACCGCTGCGACGGCGCCTTCTGGGCCTGGGCCTCCTCGACGAGGTGGATGACCCGGGCGATGGTGCTGTCCTCGACCGCCCCGGTCACCCGGACCTCGAGGTAGCCGTCTTCGTTGAGGGTCCCGGCATAGACCTGGTCGCCTTCGGCCTTGGGCACGGGAACGGCCTCGCCGGTGATGGGGGCCTGGTTGACACTGGAGGCCCCGGTCAGGACGACGCCGTCGGCGGCCAAGCGCTCGCCCGGCCGGACGATGAGCGTCTCGCCCTCGCGGACCGCGTCCGCGGCCACCGTGACCTCGGACCCGCCACGCCTGACGACGGCCGTCTTGGGCGTGGTCGCCATCAGGTTGTGGATGGACCGCCGAGTCCGTTCGAGGCTGTATGCCTCGAGAAGGTTGCCGAAGGAGAAGAGGAAGACGACCGTGGCCGCCTCTTCCCAGCGGTCGATGACGATGGCGCCGGTGGCCGCCAGGGTCATCAGCACGTTCATGTCCAGGACCAGGTGGCGCAGGGCGAAGAGACCGGCGCGGACGACGAAGAAGCCGCCGGCGACGAGGGCCACGGCGAAGAAGGCAGCCTGGACCGACCGCGATGCGCCGGCCCAATCAAGGACCAGCCCGGTCAGGAGGAAGAGGCCGGAGACAGCGGTCAGGATGAGCTTGCGGTGGTTGGCCCAGAGGATGGGCCAGGTCAGGGCGGTCGAGTTGGGCTGGCCCTGGCCGTTCACGGCCTGAGCGCCGTTGCCGATGAGCTCGGCACCGTAGCCGGCCGAGCGGATGTCCGTGATTATCTCCTCGACCGGGCCGGAGTGCTCGATGACCAGCCGGGAGGTGGCGAAGTTCAGTTCAGCCTTCTTGACCCCGGGCCTGGCCGCCAGGCTGCGCTCCAGCTTGGCCGCGCAGTCGGGGCAATCGAGGCCGGTCAGGCGGATGGCCGAGCCGCGGGCCTGACGAGGGCCGGTCGGTTCGGCCAGGGAGTAGCCCAGTTGCCCAATGGCCCGGCCGATCTGCGCCCGCTTGAGCCGGGCCGGGTCGTATTCGATGGTCAAGGCGCTGGTGGCGAAGTTGACGGCGACGAAGGCCACCCCGGGGAGCCGCGAGAGGGTCGTCTCGACCTTGGCCGCGCAATCGGCGCAGTGCAGGCCGCGCAGCTCCATCCGCTCCTCGCGAAGGCCCGCCGAACCGCGGGCCGCTGAGCCGGAGGTGCCGTTCGGGGCCATGGGAGCAGCATGGTCATGCCCGTCGTGGTCATGGGCGTGCCCGTCGTGGTCGTGGGCGTGTTCGTGATTGTGGTTGTGGTTGTGGTCGGTCATCTTCTCGGTTCTCCCCCGCTCCCCAGCCCGGCCCTCAACGGCCGGGCTTTGTGTGTTTGTAGTGGTCCAGGCTCTGGCGGATGAGGCCGGCGACATGGTCGTCGTCCAGGGAATAGAAGACGCGCTTGCCGTCGCGGCGGTTCTTCACCAAGTGCATCTGGCGCAACGACCGCAGGTGATGCGAGACCGCCGAGACGGACATCCCGAGGAGGGCGGCCAGGTCGTGGACGCACAGCTCCTCGCGGGACAGGGCGTAGACCATCATCACCCGGCTGTCGTCGCTGAGGGCCTTGAAGATATCGGCCAGCCCGGCGAGTTCGGCCAGCTCCGGCCGCAGGGCCTCGACCTTCTCGGCGTCGTAGCAGTCACGGGCTCGGGCGAACGCACCTATCCTTCGACTTTGTAGCCTGGCGGCTTGGTGAGGGCGATGAGGTAGACCCGCTCACCCCCCTTGTCCTTACCGTTCATCTCGTCCTCGGCCTCTTGGAGCTCCCTGAGCTGGCCCTGGTCGAGTGCGGCGATGTCCAATTGGTCGAGATGGTTCCTGGCCGCGCGCTTGGTCTCGGGCAAGGCGACACCTCCCTGTGGATTTCTCGTCGCCTATTTTGGCCCGCCCGTCGGCATCGTATCCGCGCCGGGCGGGCGCGACCCGGCCACGCCGGCGGCCATGGCCGCCAGGAGTTCCAGGATGTCGCGCAGGTCGGCGGCGTTGGTGACCAGGCCCGGCTCGTAGAAGAAGAGGCCCTGGGGGTTGATGGTCACCCCGGTCACCCCCACGCTGTCAAGAGCCACGAGTCGACGGCGCACGTCGTCGTTGAGGATGGACCTCAGCTCGGCCAGGTCACGGCATTGGACCTTGAAGCGGCGGTCGAACTCCTCGTCGCCGGTGGGCGTCAGGCGCAGTGTCCGCGGGTAACGGCGGACCGAGTAGACCGTCAGGCCCTTGACGTGCGATCGGTGGTAGACGGCGACCCGGGTCGTGTCCGGGGCGTTCAGCTCGAACTCGACCGCCCGCGGCCGCCGGACCATCACCGTGAAGTCGCGGTAGCGGCCAACGACGTAGGGGTAGTCGCCCTCGATCTTGAGGTTGTAGATGTCGGGCGGGTAGGACCAGTGCAGCCCGCTGATGAGCGGGTCGCCAACCTCGTCCTGGGGCCGGGCGATGTGGGTGAACTCCATCTCGTGGGCCAGGTCGGCCAGGGTCTCCTTGAAGCGGGAACGGGTATAGCCCATGGCCCCGAAGGCGGCCCCGATGGCGACGACCGTGGTCAGGAGGATGACCCGGCCGCTGACCGGGATGACCGTCAACATCAGCAGGATGAGGACTGCCGACAGCGCCGACAGGGCGGTCAGAAGCTTGCGCTCGAGCGGCCAGCGGGAGACGTCGTGGATGGCGGTGCGAACGGCGACGCGGGCGGCGGCAAGGCGCTCGCGCAGGCGCGCGGGCAGCGCCCGCAGAGCGGTGGCCAGCTGGGCCGGGCTCGGCACGGGCAGACCGGCGGGGCGGCCCTCCCCGCGCAAAGCCGGCGCCGGGTTGCGGAAGCTGACCTCGCCGAAGGCGGCCATCACCCGTCTCATGACCGGTGGAACGACGATGAGGGCCAGGACGATCATGACCGGGTAGTAGACAAAATCATTGGCCGGCACGCCCGAGGTCCAGACGTAGACCATGAGGACTCGCATGTTCCAGAGGGGATGAGCGACGGCCGTGACGGCCACCGAACCGGTGGCCCGGTACATCAGGCCCATGATCACCCCGAAGGTGCCGGCGAAGACGACATACCAAACGAGATGATCAAGCCGGTACGGGAAGAGGTCGTAGTTGACGTGATAGAGGCCGAAGAACAGGCTCTGCGCGGCGAGGGCCAGGACCAGGCCGGCCTTGGTCCGGGCGGCCCGGTCAAACTTGGTCTGGATGTAACCGCGGAAGAACAGCTCCTCGGCGAAGTTGCCGTAGACGAAAGAAAGGCCCCTCCAGAAGGGTGTCGGCTCCATCCAGACGGCCTGCACGCCACCCGGGTGACGGCCGAAGAACAGCGGGGTGATGAGGTTGGCGGCGATCTCCAGTCCGCGGTATAAGAGGAGGGCGGCGAAGCCCACGGCCAGCTGCGCGCCCAGGCGACGAAAGGTCAGCCCGACCTCGGTCAGCTTGGCCCGTTCGTAGTGGAGGACCCAGAGCACGACCAGCAGGATGGTCGTGGCCTTGCCGAAGATGAAGTGGTCCTCACTGTAGACTGCCAGCCGCACGGCCATTATCGCGGCGAAGAGGCCGACGGCGATGAGGGCGGTCCGCGGGAAGGACTCGGCCTGAAGGGTCCCTGGGATGCCGGATGTCCGGCCCCTGGCCTCTCGACGGACGGCCAGGGCGACCACGGCGATGAGGGCCAACTCAAAGAAGTTCTTGAGCGGCGTCGTCACCGGCAGGACGCCGACCCAGTACTCGACCGCCCCGGCCAGAGCGTAGAGGCCGAGGGTCCGCCCCAGGAGGCCGAGTCGACCCGGCTCACCCTGGCCTCGTCGGACCGCGGACATCCCGATTCCCAGCAGCGCCGCGGCCAGAGCGATGCCGGCCAGGACGAACGACCAGACCATCGTCTGGCCCCGGCGAACCGCCGCCGTCACGCTGTTTCCCAGGCGGGTCGGGTCGGCCCCCTTGAGCCAGTCGAGGTAGGCCGCACTGACGCTGTCCGGGTCCAAACCCTGCTTGGTCAGCCCGAGTTGGTCGGCGACGGCCTTGATGTTTCCGGCATACTCGTCCCGAATCCGACCGGACAGCTCGTTCAGGGTGAAAAGGCCGTTCGCGTGCCCACCCTGGATGACCGAAGCCACCAGGGCCGCGGCCTGGTACCGGTAGAAACGAGTGTCGCGGACCGCGCCGAAGAAGTCATATGTCTGCCGGACCTTCAATTCCCCGATCAGGTCGAGGTCGTGGGCGAAGGTCCGAAGGTCCTCAGGGAAGGCGGCGTCGTCCGCGGGGCGGCGGTAGCCAGGGAGCGGCAAGGTGGACGCCGGGTCGGCCAGGACGGCCAGACCGTCCGACCAGACCGAGGGGCGGGCGACCCCCACCTGAGGTCGCAGGTATACCTGGGCCATGAGGTCGACCAGCGCGTCGCGGGAAAAGGCCCATCCATCGCCCGACCTCCTGATGGCCAGCACCCCGCCGTCCCCGGCGGGCAAGGTCAGCTGGTTGCGCCCCGAGACCCCTGAAGCGGGGGTGACCATGATCCGGACCGTGGGGGACGAGGCGTACTTGTCGCTTCGGTCGACGGCGAAAAGGCGGTCCATCCGGTCCATGATCGGCGCGCCGGCCTCGAGAACCTGGCGGGCGACGGCTTCGCTGACCCCGGCGTAATCGACCACGAACCTCCCGGCGAAGATCGTCCCATCGGGCTGAATGGGCGCGGCCGCGACGGCTCCTGGGACCACCGTCCCGAGGAGCACCACCAAGAGGAGCACTACCACCGGGAACACGGCGGCCAGGACGGCTCTCGACCGGATCGCCGGATGCTTGAGCCACCTGGCCGTTCCACGATGCACGGTAATCCCCCCGTTGGCCCTACGACGTTCAGCGCGCATGCCCGGTCATCTCCGTTCCGAAGGCGAGCGCCCGCCCGAGGGCGTCGGGCAGGTCGAAGCGGTGGATGGCGGCGATGGTCTCTTCGACCGGGTAGGCCACGCGCCGGAAATCTGCCCGCAGGTCCCGGCCGGTCACGTCGATGAGCAGATAGCCCGCGTCCGGGCGGCCGTCCTTCGGCCAGCCGACGCTGCCGGCGTTGAGGAAGAGGGTCTCCCCCACTTCCCTGCGGTAAGGCCGGTGGGTGTGGCCGCCGACGACCACGTCGGCCCGGGATAGCTCGGCCAACTCGGTGAAGACGGACGGGTCGTCGTCGGGTCTGAGGTATTCGAAGGCGGAGCGGAACGTCCCGTGGACGAGGAGCAGTTCGAGCTTCTCCAAGCGCAGCCTGAGCCGCCGCGGAAGGGCCGATAGGAAGAGCCGGTTGGGCTCCGTCACGACTCGCGTCGTCCATTCGTAAACGGCCGTCTCAGCGTCCCGGTCGCGGCCGGCGGGGACGGCATAAGCCTCGGCCGACTGGCGCCGTCCGACCGCCCAGTCGCGGTTGCCGGCCACGGTGGTTATCTTGCGGGTGCGGACGAGGTTGACGCACTCGTTGGGGAACGGACCGTAAACGACGAGGTCCCCGGCGCAGATGGTCATGTCGGGGTGCAAACGGTGCACATCATCAAGTACGGCCCGCAGGGCCGGCAAGTTCCCGTGGATATCCGAGACGACGGCCACCCTGATCACGCGCAGTCACCTCGGCCGGCCGGCCCATCCGCCGGCATCATTTGGATAAACCAAGCTCAGCGACCAAGGAAGAATGCGCCGCGGCGTGTTGCGTTTCCTCCGTGCGCCCGCGCCCCGGACGACAAAAAATCGGCCGTCTGGCCGGCAGACGGTCTGGAGGAAATGGTCGCGGATTAACGAAAGCCTTTTCCATTTAACTCAATCGTCAGAAAGAGGTGCTTGGCTTGTCCCGCTGGGAGGTCCCGGCCGAACGGCCATGGTTCCGCCACTACCCGCCGGGCGTCCGCCGGACTCTGGAGTTTCCCGACGTGCCCGTGCCGCGATTCCTGTGGGACGCGGCCGAACGCTTCCCCGACAACGTCGCGACGGTCTTTTACGGCGTCCGGACGACCTACCGGGAGCTGGCCGACTACGCCCAGCGGTTCGGCGCGGCCCTGCGGGGCCTGGGCGTCGAGAAGGGCGACCGGGTCGCCATCATGCTCCCGAACTGTCCCCACTACCTCATCGCCTACTATGGCGCCCTGCACGCCGGGGCCGTCGTGGCCCAGGTCAACCCGATGTACGTCGAATCGGAGCTGGAGTACCTCCTGAGGGACTCCGGGGCGAAGGCCCTGGTGGTCTTCGACACCCTGTTCGCGCGGGCCCTGACCGTGCGGCAGCGGGTCGGTCTCAAGCACGTCATTGTCGTCTCCCTCGGCCAGCCGCAGGCCACCCCAGGGGAAGGCATCCATCAGTTCCTGGATCTCGTCGCCGGGGCGCAGCCGGACCCGACCCTGGGGCGCGACCTCACCGGCGCGGACCTGGCCGTCCTCCAGTACACCGGGGGGACGACGGGCGTCTCCAAGGGGGCCATGCTGACCCACGCCAACCTCGTTGCCGACTGCTTGCTGGTCCGTGAGTGGTTCGCCGATACGGTCCCCGGGCAGGAGCGCTTCCTGACGGCCCTGCCCCTCTTCCACTCGTATGGCATGACCTCGTGCATGAATATGGCCGTCTACCTGGCCTCGGCCCAGGCCCTGCTGCCCAAGTTCGACCCGGACGACGTCATGCGGACCATCCAGGACTTCCAGCCCACCATCTTCTGCGGCGTGCCCACCATGTACGTGGCCGTCAACCACTACCCCGACGCCCAGGAGTACAACGTCCGGTCCATCCGATCCTGCGTCAGCGGCGCGGCCCCCTTGCCGGTCGAGGTCCAGAGCCGCTTCGAGGAACTGACCGGCGGGACGCTGGTCGAGGGCTACGGCCTCTCCGAAGCGAGCCCCGTGACCCACTGCAACCCGCTGGTCGGTCTGCGCAAGCCGGGTGCCATCGGGGTCCCGCTGCCGAGCACCGACTGCCGCATCGTCGATGCGGATACCGGCCAGAAGGTCCTCGGGGTCGGCGAGGTGGGCGAGCTGTGCATCCGTGGCCCGCAGGTGATGTCCGGCTACTGGAACATGCCCGCCGAGACGGCCGAGGTCCTCCACGACGGCTGGCTCCACACCGGCGACATCGCCAAGATGGATGAGGACGGCTTCTTCTACATCGTCGACCGCAAGAAGGACATGATCATCGCCGGCGGCTTCAACATCTACCCGCGCGACGTCGAAGAGGTCCTCTACCAGCACCCGAAGGTCCAGGAAGCGGCCGTGGCCGGCGTGCCCGACGAGTACCTCGGCGAATCGGTCAAGGCCTACATCGTCCTGAAGGACGGGCAGACGGCCACCGCCGAGGAGATCATCGACTTCTGCAAACTGCGCATCGCCCGCTACAAGGTCCCGCGACAGGTCGAGTTCCGCGCCGCTCTGCCCAAGACAGCGGTCGGCAAGGTCCTGCGCCGCATCCTGCTCGACGAGGAGAAGGCCCGGGCCGCCGGCATGGCCGATAAATAGGCAACCGCCGGATTTGTTTCCTGTCGAAATTTGTTTCCTATGGAAAGGAATCGTCCGGGTCGCGTAGAATTGAATGTTCAAATAAAAAAGAGAACGCTGTGCGGCGTTCTTTTTTTCCACCGTTCGGCCGGCCGGCTGGTCGACTGGTAACCGTGCTACGCTGGGGTGATTGAATCTTGGAGTGGCCAAACGAACCGTATCCGCTGCCCGGCGACCGGGCCGCCGCCCTGATGGGTGCCCTGGCCCTGGCCTGGGACGGCCAGTGGTTCCTGAAGACCGTGGAAGAGTTCGGCCTGGAGGCGGCCATGCGGCTGAACGGCCGCGTGCGCGTGTCCTTCGGCAAGATCGAGATGCGCGAGACACTGCGGGCGCTCGGCAAGAAGAGCGCCGACGACCTCGCCGACGCCCTTCGCATCATCATGACCTATTCCCGGATCATGCTCAGCGGCCGCCTCGACGCCACCGGCGAGCCGCGGCCCGATGGGACCGGCGTCGACATCACCGTTCAGCGTTGCTTCGTCGCCGAGAACGCCAAGCGCGCCAATCTCGAACGCTTCGACCAGGCCTGTATGTCCTGCCCCGAGCTCTGGCGGACGTGGGTGGCCGTGCTCCTGCCAGAATCGGACGTCAGCGTGGAGGCCACGGCGCAGCTGGGGCGCGGCGACGGGCGGTGCGAGCTGGGCGTCTCGGTGAGACCGAAAACTGCTGAAGCCGGCGGGTCAAACCCCTGATGACCAGGCTTCACCTGATTCGCCACGGCGAGACCGAGCTGGGGCGTGAAGGCCGCGCTCAGGGCCATTCCGAAGTCGGCCTGAACGACAATGGTCGCCGGCAGGCTCTCCAGTTGGCTGAAGCGCTGGCCGGCGGCGGCCAAAAGTTCTCTGGTCTGTATAGCTCCGACCTACCGAGGGCGCGCGAGACCGCCGAGGTAGTGGCGGCGGCGTTCCCTGGGCTTGCGGTTTCAGACGACGCGCGGCTTCGCGAAAAGGACCCCGGTCGATTGGCCGGCTTGAACCGCTTCGAGATGCAGCGTCGGTGGCCCGAATGGTGGTTGGCAAACCAACTGGCGCCCGGTTCGACCCGGGCGCCCGGCGGGGAAAGCTTCGAAGACCTGCAGGCCCGCCTGCTGCCCGCGATCGAGGAGATGGCCGACGCCCATCCCGAAGGCGACATCGCCGTCGTCACCCACGGCGGCCCCATCAAGGTCCTGGTCTGCCACACTCTCGGTCTGTCTCTTGATGGGGTCGATCTCCTGGCCCTGGACCATTGCCGGGTGACCGTCATCGAGTGGGGGCCTTCGCCGCGGCTCATCTCGTTCAACTGCCCCCAAACCCTGACCCAGGCTAGCTCCGCGGCGTCGGCTGCAAAGCCTTGATGTGCCGGTAGTAGCAGTCATCGCATAGGGTCAACTGGAAGAAGCCCATGTCGCGAACAGCCCTCCGGTTCACCGGGCGCTTGCAGTAGTTGCAGTACTGAAGTTGGATGACCTTGCTTTTTTCGCTTGTCTTGTTCATTGCCTCTGGCGTCCTTTCCGTCCTTAGTCTGCCTGTCGGGGAGGGGTTTTTATGTCCGACGTGCTCATCATCGACGTCGGCCGCGAACGACTCGAAGCCGACGTGAGAGCCGCCGTGGCCCGCATCTTCGAACGCTTCCGGGTGGACGTCAAGGGCAAGAAGGTCCTCGTGAAACCGAACATCCTGGCCGGCATCCCCGCCGAGATGGGGGTGACGACCAACCCGGCCCTGGTCGCGGCCGTCGTCGACCAGTGCGTGGCGCAGGGCGCCGCGGAAATCTGGGTCGGAGACAACCCGGGCGGCGTCGACCGCAACTCCCAGACCACGGCCGAGATGTGCGGCATCTATCAGGCGGCTCACGGCCACTTCAAGAACCTCTCCGAGCGCGTGGTCGAGGTCGCGACGACGTCGCGCTTCGTCCCGAACTTCCCCATCAGCAAGGCCATCCTTGACTGCGACTACCTCATCAACCTGCCTTGCTTCAAGAGTCATACCCTGACGACCATCACCGGCGCGGTCAAGAACTGCTTCGGCTGGATCGCCGGCGGCTATAAGGCCCGCCTGCACCTGGCCGCCCCGAGCCGCGGCCGGTTCCAGGAGTTGCTCTGCGACATCTACCAGATCAAGCCGCCGAACCTCAACATCCTGGACGGCATCACGGCCATGGAGGGCAACGGCCCGACCCACGGTACCGTCCGGCCCCTCGGCAAGCTGCTGGCCTCGCCCGACGCCATGGCCCTCGACGCGACGATGGCCCGGATGATCAAGGTCGACCCGGCCGAGCTCCGCCTCTTCCAGATCGCCACCCAGCGCGGGCTGGGCCACTGGACACCCGAGGAGGTCAACGTCGAGGGGGCCTTCGCCGTCATCGAAGACTTCAAGCTGCCGACGGACTTCGCTGTCAGCCCCACCGAGCAGGTCGCCCTGCTGCAGGACATCGGCACGACGGTGCCCTCGGTCAAGCAGGAGGTCTGCATCCAGTGCGGCGACTGCCAACTGAACTGCCCGGCTCAGGCCATCTCGATGGACCCCTACCCCGTCGTCGACCCGATGAAGTGCATCGCCTGCTTCTGCTGCGCCGAGCTGTGCATGGAAGGGGCCATGGAGGTGCCGCAGGGCCGGATCCCCGAGAAGTTCGACAAGATGTTCCGATGAGGAGGGAGCGCGGTTGAGCCAGGACATCGCTGGGCGGGATGACCGCCCGCGGGCGGCCGCCCGGCAAGAGGTCGCCCGGCAGGTGGCCGAGTTGGCCGCGGTCTACGCGGACCGCCGGGCCTACCTGGCCGACGCGGCGCGGTTCAAGGCCGCCGGTTACCGCGGGACCATCGGCTACTTCTGCACCTATGCCCCCGAGGAGCTGATCCTCGCCGCCGGCTACCACCCGGCGCGGATCGTCGCCGAGCCGGGGATGGTCGGGCCCGTCGACGGTCACCTTCAGAGCTTCGCCTGCTCCTTCGCCCGCGGTTGCCTGGACCAGGCCCTGCGCGGGCATTACGATGGCCTCGACGGTGTGGTCTTCCCCGCCACCTGTGACTCGCTGCGCCACGCGGCCGAGATCTGGAAGCGGAACGTGCCGCAGCGGTTCTTCCACTTCATGAACTTCCCGTCCCGACTCGACGCCCCGGGCGTCGCTGAATACACCGCGCGGGAGATGGCCGACCTGGCCGAAGCCCTGGGCGCGTTCGCCGGCGTGGGTGCCGCGGGGGTGCTTGCGAAGTTGCCCGAGACGGCGGCCCTGATGGCCGAGGTCCGGGCGCTCCTCGGCCGCCTCTGGGAGGCCCGCCTGACCTGGCCGCTGCCGCCCCTGACCGGCACCGAGGCCCTGTCGGTCTTCCTCGCCGGGGTGGTCATGGAACGGCGTGAGTACCGGGACCGGCTGGCCCGCCTCGTGGCCGCGGTCGAGGCCCTCGGGCCGGGGGCCGCGGGCGACGCGGCCGCGGGGGGCGCGGGCGCGGGCGACGCGGCCAGCGTACCGGTGCGGCTGGTCGTCACCGGCGGGGTCATCGAGGACCCGGCGACCATCCGGCTCGTCGAAGAGTCCGGCGCGGTCGTCGTCGGCGACGACCTGTGCACCGGGACGCGGTCCTTCGTCACGTCGGAGGCAGCCACGGGCGGCGCCGGCGCGGTGGCGGGTACCGCCGGTGCGGGTTCCCCGGCCGACCTGAGCGGGCTGGCCCGGCTTTACCTCGCTAAAGTACCATGTCCGACCAAGCACCCCATCGACCGCCGCGTCGACAGCCTTTTGGGAACGGCCCGCCGCGGGCGGGCGGCCGGGGTGGTCTTCCTCCTTCAGAAGTTCTGCGAGACACACGCCTTCGACCAGCCCTACCTGACCTCGCGCCTGACCGAGATGGGGTTGCCGTCCCTGGTCCTCGAGGTCGAGCAGGGGCGCCTGACCGAGGGTCAGGCCGGGACGCGCCTGGGCGCCTTCCTGGAGATGATCGCCGGCCGCCGTGAAGTCGCCGCCAACGGGGGTGCGTCACGATGAGCGACAAAACGACGGGCACGTCCGGCGCGACGGAGCTGCGCGCGGCCGAGCCCGGCCCGGTCAAGCCGGCCGGCCGTCTGAAGGCCGACGCCGACCTGAAGCAATTGATGGGCAAGTACTACAACGGCGTGTTCTGGGCCCACCGGCTGCACCGGCCGATCGCCTGGATCACCAGCGGCGCGCCGGTCGAGCCGCTCTACGCCATGGGAATCACCCCGGTCTACCCCGAGAATTACGGGGCCATCCTCGGCTCCCGCAAGTGCGCCGTCGAGTACTGCGAGATCGCCGAGGGCGCCGGTTACTCCCGCGACCTCTGCTCCTACGCCCGCGGCAGCATCGGCTCGATGATGGCCGACCGCGGGCCGCTCAACGGCCGCGGCCTGCCCGCCCCGGACGTCCTCATCTGCGCCAAGAACATCTGTAACGTCGTCGTCAAGTGGTGGGAAGTGATGGCCCGCCACTACAACAAGCCCCTCTTCATCCTGGACACGCCCTACGTCCCCGAGGAACCGGTCAAGCCGCATCAGCTCGAGTTCGTCCGCGGCCAGCTGGAGGAGATGATCGCCTTCCTCGAGAAACATACAAAGCGCCGCCTATCGCGCTCGCGCCTGGTGCGCGTGCTTGAGAACTCCACGAAGACCGTCGCCCTCTGGGAGGAAGTCCAGCGCTACCGGCAGGCCAGCCCGAGCCCGTCGAGCGCCCTTGACATGTTCACAAACATGGCCCCCATCGTCGCCATCCGCGGCACCGACGCGTGCGTGAAGTATTACCGCAAGCTCGCCGACGAGCTCAAAGAGCGGGCCGCGCACGGCGTGGGGCCTGTCCCCAACGAGCGCTACCGCCTCGTCTGGGATAACATCGCCATCTGGCACAACTTCAGGCTGATGAAGTACTTCCACGAGCGCGGCGCTGTCTTCGTTGGCGAGACCTACACCAACGCCTGGGGCGAGTACAGCTTCTCCCCCGAGGACTACAAGGACCCGATCATGGCCATGGCCCGCCAGTACTCGGGCGTCTTGCTCAACGTCGGGCCGGAGGTGCGCCTGGGCCGCCTGCTCAAGATGGCCCGTGACTACCGCGCCGACGGCGTCGTCTTCCACTCCAATCGGAGCTGCAAGACGTACTCGCTGAGCCAGTACTTCCTGGCCCGCGGGGTCCAGGAACAGCTCGGCCTGCCGACCCTGTTCATCGAGGCCGACATGACCGACCCGCGCGCCTACGCCGACGCGGCCACCAAGACCCGCGTCGACGCCTTCCTGGAGATCCTCGAGGGGCGCAAGGAGGCCGGCGGCGTGGGCGCGACGGCCGGTGCTGGCGCCGGAGGGCGGACATGCTGACCGTCGGCGTCGACATCGGGTCGATCACCACCAAGGCCGCCGTCCTCGGCGACGACGGCGTCGTCGCGTCGGTCATCATCCCCTCGGGGAGCCGCCCGGCCGAAGCCGCCCGCGAGGCCCACGACGAGGTCCTCCGCCGCGCCCAGGTCAACGACGAGGCCCTTCCCACCATCGCCACCGGGTACGGGCGGGTCACGGCCCCCTTCCCCCACACCACCGTCACTGAGATCACCTGCCACGCGGCCGGCGCCCACTGGTCCTTCCCCCAGGTCGGGCTGGTCGTCGACATCGGCGGCCAGGACTCCAAGGCCATCCGCGTCGGACCCGGCGGGACTGTCCTCGACTTCGCCATGAACGACAAGTGCGCCGCGGGGACGGGCCGCTTCCTCGAGGTCATGGCCCGCGCCCTGGGCGTCGAGCTCGGCCAGATGGGGGCGCTCGCCGCCGGGGTCGCCGAGCCCACCCGCATCTCCAACCTCTGCACCGTCTTCGCCGAGTCGGAGGTCATCTCGTACCTGGCTCGGGGAACGTCGAAGGAAGAGATCATCGCCGGCCTCCACCGGTCCATCGCCAACCGCGTCTTCGGGCTGGTCTCGCGGGTCGGCCCGAGGCCCGAGTACGTCTTCACCGGCGGCGTCGCCCGCAACAGCGGCGTGGCCGCCGAGCTCAAACGGCTCCTGGGCGGTCCCGTCCGCATCCCGCCAGACCCGCAGATCGTCGGAGCCGTGGGCGCGGCGGTCATCGCCCGGCGGCGGACCTTCGACGCCAAGTAGGCCTTCACCGCAGAGGTGAATCAACCTTCGACTCGAGGTGAACCCTGTGCCCCTCATCCGCACCATCGAGAACCTGTTCGGCCGCCGGACCCCGGCGGCCTATCGTATCCGTCCTAGACCGGACGGCGGCTCCGATGGGCTGCCCGCCGGGACCCACGTCATCGTCATCGGCGGGGGCATCGCCGGCAGCGCCTTCGCTCGGCAGATCGTCAGGCTGTCGGCCGAAGCCGGTCACCCGGTCCGGGTGACCCTGCTCAACAGCACGGCCTGCAACTACTGCGGCGGCCTTCTGACCCGCGTCTCACGGAACACCCTGGAGACGCTCATCGACTACCCCATCCCCGCGGAACAGTTCCTTGGCCGCATCGAGGAAGAGATCTACGTCACCCCGGCCGGCGAGATGCACCTCCCCATCGGGTTCCCGCTCTACTCCATCCTCCGCACCGACAAGTTCGGCTACCCCGGCTTCGACGACACCTTCCGCGAGGAGATCCGCGCGGGCGAGCATACGGAGCTGGTCGAGATCATCGAGCCGGCGGTGGTGACGAAGATCGAGCGCTTGGGCGCGGCGGGGGCCGACGCAACCGGCGGGGGCGCGGGCGCGGCCGGCGAGGGCGTGGGCGGATCCGGCCCGCGCTGGCGGGTCACCCATCACCACTACGTCCAAAGCCGCGGCTTCATCGCTCACGAGATCGAGGGCGACGTCCTCGTCCTGGCCACCGGGCTCAGGAGCCTGCGCAGCAAGCTTCTCCGCGAGTTCGCCGCCGAGAGCGGCTACACCCCGCCGCCGTTGATGGACGCCAGCGTCACCGAGGTCGACTCGACCGGCGCGGCCGTCGACCGCCTGGAGGGGCGTATGCTCATCCTCGACAACGTCGCGCCCGGCCTGATGGCGGCGATCATCCCGAAGCGACCGGGCTGGCTGACGGTGACCTCGCTCGGTCGCGTCCTGACCCGCGAGGACATCGCCGCCATCTTCGCCAACCCCGATGTCCGCCGTCATATCGACCTCCCCGACGCCCCGGAGCGGCTCCGCTGCAAGGCCATCTGTCCGGCCCTCATCTACACCGGCCCGGCCGCCGGCTTCTACGGCGACGGCTGGCTGGCCATCGGCGACCTCACCGGCCACGGGCGCGTCCTCAAGGACGGCTACTTCAGCGCCATCCTCGGCGCCCACCTGGCTGCCGTCGCCCTCCTCGAACACGGGGCCTCCCGCGCGGCGCTTGCTCGCCACTTTCACCGGCCGCTCCTGCACTTCAACTCCGACAACCGGGTCGGCATGTTCCTTTACCACGCCGACCAGCGGCTGATGCGGACGCGGTGGTTCCCCCGCATGTTGGTCGCGGCCGCGGCACAGGAAGGCCCGCCGGCGGCCTACGGTGGCGCCGTGCGGGCGGCGGTCAGGGGTCTATCTACCGGTGAGATGTCCTACCGGTGGATGCTCGCCTTCTTCGTGACCGGCCTGGTGTGGTTCATCGTCACCCGCCCGTTCGCCTGGCTCTGGTCCTTTGTCACCAGGTATCTTCGAAGCGGAAGTCGCTGAGGTCGTAGTCCTCGCTATCGTCCCCAAGGACGGCCACCCTTGGTCCCCTGGATATAGACAAGCCCCAAGGCGATGTTCCGTAGGACCATGAAAAGAGGATAGACTCCTATGATTACTGCGATTCCAGGACCGGAATGGACGAGTTGGTCCAGGATGATGGGCATGGGCAGGATGATGACTGCGAGGACAAGTGATGACCGGAAAGCGCGGCCGATTGCGTGAACGCTTGCTCCGGCCGTCTTCCAGGTGGCCGTTCCCCCGATGATTGCCGCTTGTGGCATCAACTGCAGAAAAAGAACGGCCCCAACCGAGAGACCAAGTGCTAGAGCGCCTGCCCATATGGCCTTGCCGACTTCATGTTTGGCCGCAAAAGTTAGAGCGATCACCAGTGGGCTCGTGGCAGCGAGGAAGGCCATCGCCTGCAGGATCAGGGTCCCGATCAGGCGTCGAAGGTGTTTACGACCAGCCCGAATGCCCTCCTTCCATTCCGGACTTCCACCTTCCGCCTGAACCTTAAGCAGGCTGAGCGTTGTGGCAACGAGCCAGCTCCCGATAACCACAAGGGCTGGTATCCCAAAAATGACGCCGGCGACAAGCGCCGACACAGAAGCCTGGTGAAAGACCGCCGTATCGAAGACAGCCATTGCCACTGTTATGACCAAGCCCGTAGCCGCCGTGCCGGCAAACCAAAGGATCAGTATTGCCAGGAAGTAGTGGACCCAGCCAGAGGCAAAAGAATCTCCATGAAAGCCCCAGAACCTCCCCAACGCCCGACGGAATAACCCTGTTCGAAGTGGTCTCTTTCACGGCTTCCTCCTTGGACAAGGTTTTCACCAGTTCAGTACAAGATGCGGTGATAGTACGAGGGCGTTCATGAGGGCGTGACCCAAGAACGGCCCGGCAAGGCTTCTCGTCCTCTCGTACATCCGGCAAAAGACCAGGCTAGCCAGAAGCTTTGTGAGGTTCAGCGAGAGCAACAGCGCCAGCGGCACCTTCTGTCCGACCAAGTGGGCAGCCATAAAGAGAATGGAAACGTACCAAGACTCCGGGGAGACGCCGAGGATCGGTCGGCCCAATCCCTCGTCCATCAGTGTTGTCAACATGCAGCCTCTGAAGAGCAGTTCCTCGGCCGCCGGTCCCAGCACTGCCGTTCCCAGGGCGAGCAGTAGCAGCGCACTGGAGTCGATGCGGTAGGACTGGGAGATGATTGCCTCAGCCCTGACAATGGCAGGCAAGACGGCTATTGGAACGACCAACAAGATGGCCCGCATGGCTTTGGGGTCGCCCGGGAGACTCAGTCCATAGTGTGCAAGGGGCTTTCGGCGAAGCCTCGAGAACAACCATGCGGTAGACAGACTAAGCAGAAACTGATACGCGGACGGGACAAAAACCCGATCGCTCCAATCACCAAGGATTGAACCGAGGGCCATCACCGGAGCCATTACCGCCACGACCTAAAAGAAGAACACCAAGAGATACGCCCCGGCGCGCTTGCTCATCTTCCGCCCTCTCTTCACAGCTGTTAGATCCAAATATGATAGCAGCAACCAGCGAGCCCTCAATAGAGATCCACGCTGGTTGCCAGACAACCTGTAATAACCGCTTCGGAATCACAGGTTCATGCGTCTAGGCTCACCTCCTTTACTCTGTAAGACGTTACCCCCCCCCACTGACTCTGGAAACCATGTCACAACCCCCTTCAAGAGAATCTTGAGGCCCCTGCCCCCGATTTGAGGAATCGGGCAGGAGACACCGGGGCCCACCATGGCTGTTGCGGAAGGGGTTCGATGATCTGAATGCGGTGAAACCGCCCACTTGCGGTGCTTGGGGATGAATGCGTTAAGGTCCAGAAAGAAACCCAGCTAGCCTTGGCTAGCTGGGTTTCTCTCCAAGCGTGCCTTCAGGGGCTTATTGACTGGTCACCAGGTATCTTCGAAGAAGAAGTCGCTGAGGTCATAGTCCTCGTCATCGTCCTCAAGGACGGCCGCGCCGCCGGGGCTGACCTTCCCATCGCGGACGGGCCTCGCGTTCGGGCTGCCAGGCATGGGCTTGGCCAGCGCGGGGCGTCGGCGGGTGGTCACGCCGCGGTCGCGTCTGGGTCCGCCGCCGTCCTCATCCTCATCCTCCTCGCCTTCGTCGCCCTCGCCGCCTTCCCCGCCTCCGTCGCCGCTCCCCCCGGCGCCCTCTTCGCCCTGGCGAAGCTTCTTGGGAATCATCTTGTTTTGATTGATGGCGAAGATGGCGAAGGCCAAGACGACCGCGGTGATCGCGGCCGCCGCCAGGTAGGTCTGCAGCTTGCCGACCTTGACCCCCATGGCGAAGGCCGGCGGCCCGATGGCCACACCCCAGAACCGCACCGTCCCGTAGATGGCCGTGACGATGCCGCGCTTCTCGGGGTTGGTGCTGCTGGTGACCATGGTGTTGACGGCCGGCAAGACCAGCCCGCCGCCGATGCCCAGCAGGGCCAGGACGGCGATGACCGGCACCGGTTTACTGAGGAAGGCCACCAGGACCATGGCGATGCCGGTCAGGATGAGCCCGATGATGACCACCATCTTGAGCAGCTTGGTCAGGCGCTTCTGGAGGAAGGTCCCGCTGAGGTAGCTGGTGATGGCCAGGGCCAGGACGGGGATGGCGATGACCAGCCCTTTGACAACGCCTTTGATCTTGTAGCGCTCCTCGAAGACGTCTGAGAAGTGGCTGAGGACCCCGAAGAGAAGGAAGAGGACGAGCATCCCGGCGAGGAAGCAGGCCGCCAGAGACCAGCCTTTCTTGGCGAAGACGCCGCCGAGGCCCTTGAAGTAGGCGGCGGCCGAGGTCTGCTGGGCTTTTTCCTTACTCGGTTCCCGGACCAGGAACCACACAGCCAGGGCCGCCGGGATAGCAGCGACGGCGTAGACGAAGAATGGGGTGAACCAGGTGATCAGGGCGACGGCCGCGCCGGCCACCGGGCTTATCACCTTGCCCAGGCCGTTACTGGCCTCGAGGGTGCCGAGGGCCTTGGTCCGCTCCTTGCTCGTGAAGATGTCGCCGGTCAGGGCCATGGCCAGCTGGTAGGTGCCGCCGGCCCCGATGCCCTGGACGATGCGGCCGGCCAGGATGGCTCCATAGGCGGACTGCTTGAAGATGAGGGCGGCCGCGCCGGCGATGAAACCGCCCAACGCGTATGTGAAAAGGGCCGGGACGATTATCCTCTTCCGGCCGATGCGGTCGGAGAGGAAGCCCGTGAACGGGATGACGATGCCGGCCGGGACGGAGAAGGCGGTGATGAGGATGCCCGCCTGGAAGGTGCTCACCTTGAGGGCCGACTTGAGGGCCGGGAGAACCGGGATGAGCATCGAGTTCCCGAGGACCATGATGAAGGGAACCGTGCACAGAGCTAGAAGTTGGATGCGGGTCGAGGCCTTCACTGGACTACCTCCGAGAGGGCTGGCGTTCCGTTGGCGTGAGCCGGCGATCGGGCGCGAACGAGCGTAGCTTGCCCTCGGCCGAAAACTCAGATACGAGAGGTGCGCTGGTTTGACCGATTGGCCGGCCACGGTCGTCGAGAGAAAAATGACGCCGCGCGGGGAGATCCAACTCCACCGGCGCGGCGACGAATACGAGATCGTCGAGAACGGGGTCTTCATCATGGCCACCTGGAACCGCACGTCCGAGCGGGCCATGGTGACCATGGCCCTGGGGCGGCGTTCGGTGGGACGCGGCTCGGTGGGACGCGGGCGCGACCGCTCATCCGGCCGTGAGTCGCGCGGTGACGGGTGGCCCGAGCTGCGCGTCCTCGTGGCCGGCCTGGGCGTCGGCTACAGCCTGCGGGCCGCCCTCGACGACCCGCGGGTCGGCAGCGTCGACGTCGTCGAGATCGACGAGAACGTGGTCGCCTGGAACCGCGGCCCGCTGGCGGCGTACAACGGCGCGGCCTTGGACGACCCCCGGGTGAGGCTGCACCTGGCCGACTTCATCGACTGGGTCGCGGAGCCCGTCGACGGCGGGGCGGCCGGCGATAGAGGCTCGGCGGTGGACGGCGATAGAGGCTCGGCGGTGGACGGCGGGGCGGCCTACGATCTCATCGTCATGGACATCGACAACGGGCCAGACTGGCTCGTCTTCGACGCCAACCGGCGGCTGTATGAAGCTCCCGCGCTGGCCGCCGTGGCGGCCAGGACGAGGCCCGGCGGCCTGGTCGTCGTCTGGTCGGCGACGCGGAGTGAGCCGCTGCGCGAGCGCCTGCGGTCACAAATCGGCCCGGTGACGACGAGGGTCCTCCGGGAGGAGGGCGAGCCGGCCAGGAGGTTACCGCCGACCCACGTCTACATCGCCCGGAAGGGCGCGGTTCGGGCAGAGGCGACAGTCCGGCGCTGAGGCCGGCGGCGAAGCGGCGGCGGCCTCCTCACTCCCACTGGCGAGGGGGGCTTCGGCGCCGGTCACATAAGGCCGAGGTCGACCGGTTCATCCCTCCCCCGCCGCGAATACACTGTTCGTTGGATGGAACTTGTGCCCGCCACAGCGGCGGGAGCGGAGGGAGCGAACCCAGAACATGACCACGGCCACCATCATCGCGCTGTCGGCCCTGGTGGCTTTCCTGGCCGGCCTCATCTTCCGGCTGACCAAGCCGTCGCAATTGCCGCCCCCCGAACCGGTGCCGGTCCCGGTTCCGGCGCCCAAGCCGGAGCCGACGCCGCCCGGACCGACGCCTGGACCGATGACACCGCCCGCCCCGTCCCCGGTCAAGGTCTACACGATCGACTCCGACCTTCGCCAGCCCAGCTACATCACCGCGGCTCAGCTGGACGCGTACTTCAAGGGCTTCCCCATGGCCGGCCTGGGCCAGGCCTTCGTCGCCGCCGAGGCCAAGTACGGGGTCAACGCCGTCTACCTGGCCGCCCACGCGGCCTGGGAGAGCGACTACGGTCGCAGCGCCATCGCCTCGCAGAAGAAGAACCTCTTCGGCTACGGCGCCTCGGGCAGCGACGCGTTCCAGAACGCCAAGTCCTTCCCGAGCTTCGAGGCCAGCATCGACTTCGTCACCGGCTTCGTCGCCCGCCAGTACCTCAATCCGGCCGGACAGTACTACGGCGGGGCCCCGAGCCTGCGCGGGATGAACGTCCACTACGCCGCCGACCCGAATTGGATGAACGGCATCGCCGCCATCATGAACGAGATTGTTGGGTCGACCAAGACCGCCTGAGTCCCCGGCCACCTCTTCGGCCACTTCCTCAGCCCCGGACCCGCCGCCAGCGGTGCCCCGGGGCATTTTCGTATGTCGAGGGGGTTTGCTCGCATCCCGTTTGGCATCCCGTTTGGCATCCCGTTTGGCGTCCCCTTTGGCGCCCAGCTTGGCGCCCAGTTTGTGTCGGAAAGGATGACGCGGTATAATGGGGGCACAGGGCCGGTTGGGAAGAGCTGGCTTTCTGGCCCGGCCCGCCGACGCGGCTGCCGCCAACAGGCTCAAGGCGGTGGACCGCCCCAACGTAAAGGAGGTCGAAACCGGACCGGTGTCAACTGTTGAAAAAGTGGCTGTTTTCATCGACTTCGAGAATATCCAATACAGCTACCACAATCGTTACGGAATCAACCCCGACCCCCATGAACTGATCAGGATCGCCCAGCGATACGGGAACGTCATCCACGCTAAGGCCTTCGCCGATTTCCAGCAGCCTCACCTGAGGAAGATGATGGGCCAGCTCAGGACGGCCAGCGTCGAGTGCAGCGACGTGCCGGCGGAGGTCCGGGGGACACGGATCAAGGACTATGCCGATTTCGCCATGCTCGAGGACATCTATCAGACCTATCTCGACCGTGATGACATCAGGACCTTCGTGCTGATGACCGGCGACGGGCACTTCGCCAGCACCGTCGCCAAGCTGCGGGTCAGGTTCCAGCGGGACGTGGTCGTCATCGGGGTCAAAGGCTCCGTGAGCCAGGAGCTGCGGGCCAGCGCCACGACCGTGCACGAGCTGGAAGGACCGGAGACAAAGCCCGTGTCCGAAGGGGACCTGATCAGGGCCCTGGACAGCGGTGAGAAGACCCTCCCGTTCGTGGGGGTCAGCCAGTTGACCAAACACCTGTCCAGCGTCTCAGGGTGCAGCCCGGCGGAGGTCCGGAAGACCATCGACCGGCTCCTGGCCGAGGGCATGGTCGAGGAGTTCGTCAGGGAACACGGTGGCTACCCCACCCGAGCTGTGAGGCTCATCAGAACCAACCCGAAGCTGGATGAGATGCTCCGGGAACAAGACACAACAGCGGATTCGCCCCCTCCGGGGGCGGCGGGACCGGCGGTTCCTCTGCCGGAGTGATGGTCTCCAGACGGGAAAAAGCGACGAGGGGGTCCCCCCCTCGTCGCTGTCGTGTTTGGCTATCCTGCGGCATAGAGCACCGCGCTTACCGGGTCATTGGTCTTTTTCGAGGACTTGGCAAATGCTCTCTCGCGCCTCACGAAGTCCCCAAAATTCCTGACTCCCAGGGCTCGCCCCCAGAGCTGCATTCGCATAACGTTGATCGCCTGCTGGGTAGTGCATCGCTGGTCGGGGCGCGGCTTCTGCCAAAGTGGCCGGGGCAGGCCGGCCGTC
>JAJYMC010000020.1 GCA_021787335.1 Bacillota bacterium
GACGAAGTCGAAGGAGACCGCGTCGGCGTAGGCGGCCAGGGCCTTGGCCTCGTCCTCGTCGACCAGGCCGACGTGGAAGTTGACCCGGCCGGTCGCCTTGAGGGCCTCGATGGCCGCCTTATGGTGAAGGACGGGGACACGGCCGCTGCGGTCGCAGCCACCGGAGATGAGGTAGCTGCGCGGTTTCTCGGGGGCGGGGCCGGTAGCGGTCAAGCCGCCCTTCCCCGCGTCGCCCTCGGTCGTGGCCGCGCCGGTGGCGGCCCCGGTCGCCTCGGCCAGAGCCTCGGCGATGGGGGTCATCCCCTCGAGGTAGTGCTTGCCGCAATGGGCACAGTCCAGCGAGCACGCGATCCCCGTCGTGCTGATGACCTTGGTCTTGTTTGGGTAGTCGAATTCGATGGCCGGCGGGAAATTCTCCTGGCGCACCCGCCAGGCCCGCTCGATCAGCCTGGAAGCCCACGCCGGGCCGGCGTCTCGGATGGGGCTCGGATTCTGGGACGTTTTCCCCTCTCCCATAAGGCCGGGCGCAGGGGACTGCCGTCTTCAGGCGGCAGAGGACAGCGCCCTTTCCCTTCCTTTCCCTTGGCAGTCCTTTACAGCGAACGTGTGTTCGAGTATAATGGGAACTGGTAGAATCTGCTTGCGCCGGGAATCCGGCTGGCTCCGTCACGGACGAAGTGGTCAGAGTTCCGGAAAGGACGGTGACGTGGTGCTTAAGGCCTTCCAGTACCGCCTGTACGCGAGCAAGGCGCAGTCTGAAGCCCTGTTGGAGATGCTGGAAACCTGTCGCCGCTTGTATAACCGTTCCCTCGCGGAGCGACGGGACGCCTATGAACGCGAAGGCAAGTCCCTGAACTACTATGATCAGGCCAATACCCTAAGGGAACAGCGGAAGCGGAACCCGTACCTCGCCAGAGTCAACTACTCCGCAACCCAGGACGTGCTTCGCCGTCTCGACAAAGCGTTCCAAGCGTTCTTCCGCCGGTTGAAAGCTGGCGAGAAGCCAGGTTACCCCCGGTTCAAACCAAAGGGCCGGTATGACTCTATGACATTCCCCGCCTACGGCGACGGCTGCCGGCTCAAGGACAAGAGGTTGTACCTCCAGAATGTCGGGAGAGTCAAGCTCAAACTGCATCGTCCGCTAAAGGGGAGGATCAAGACCGTTACCGTCCGCCGAAAGGCCGATAGTTGGTACGCCTCCTTTGCTTGTGAGGTTGAGGCGGTGCCCCTTCCTCCTTCCGACAACATGTGCGGGGTAGACCTGGGGCTCGAAACCTTCGCGGTCACGAGCGACGGTGAGTTCTTCCCGGCGGTCAAATACCTCAGGAAAGCAGCGAGGAACCTGAAACGATTGCAGCGGCGGGTCTCACGCCGGGAAAAGGGCTCGAATCGGAGAAGGAGGGCCGTCCGCCAGCTCGCCAGGACCCACTTGCACATCGCTAACCAGCGGAAAGACACAGCCCATAAGGTTGCTCGGTCATTGGTCAAGAGATACGGGCTCATCGCCGTGGAGGATCTGCGGGTAAATAACATGCTCAAGAACCACCGTCTCGCAGGAAGCATCAGTGACGCGGGTTGGAACCTCTTCGTGAACATCCTGAAGGCCAAAGCGGCGGAGGCTGGGCGTCAGGTTGTCGAGGTCGATCCGCGGAACACATCGCAGACCTGCAGCGGGTGCGGCCGCATCGTCCAAAAACCGCTGTCCAAGCGGTGGCACTCCTGCCCGGTATGCGGGACATCGCTTCACCGGGACGTGAACGCCGCGATCAACATCCTACACAGGGCGGCAGCCTAGCGAAACACATCGGGCTCGGACGGAGCCTTCGGGGATACGAAGGGGGCTGGGGCGTCGTAGATGAACCGAGAAGCCGCCCCGCTTTAGCGGGCGGAGTCGTCACCCAATCATGAACGGGCGGGCGGCGGGGGTGCGGTGACCCGCCTTTCCCGTCGCCCGCCCAATCAATGCCGGCCCCGGCCGGCGGCTCACGCCGCGCGGCCGGGCCGTGGGCCTGTCGTCAGGCCTCTTTCTTCCAGCGCAGGATCGGCTTCCGGGCAGCCAGGGTCTCGTCGAGGCGGCCGACCGGCGTCGTGTGCGGCGCGGTCTTGACCATCTCGGGATCCTTCTCCGACTCGGCGGCGATCTCTTTCATCGTCTTGATGAAGCGGTCGAGGGTCTCCTTGCTCTCGGTCTCGGTCGGCTCGACCATCAGGGCCTCCTCGACGATCATCGGGAAGTAGACCGTCGGCGGGTGGACGCCGTAGTCCAGGAGCCTTTTCGCGATGTCGAGGGTCTTGACCCCGTGCTTCTCCTTCTGCCACTTGCCGGAGAGGACGAACTCGTGCTTGCAGGTCCGGTCGTACTGGAGCCAGTAGTCCTTCTTCAGGGCCTGCATGATGTAGTTGGCGTTGAGGACGGCGTCCTCGCTGACCCGCTTGAGGCCGTCCGGACCCATCGCCCGGATGTAGGTGTAGGCCTTGACGACGACGCCGAAGTTGCCGTAGAACGTCTTCGTCTTGCCGATCGACTGCGGGTGGTTATAGTCGAGGAAGTACTTCTGACCGTCGTACTCCACCGTCGGCGTGGGCAGGAAGGGGATGAGTTCCTTCTTGACCCCGACCGGACCCGAGCCCGGGCCGCCGCCGCCGTGCGGCGTGGCGAAGGTCTTGTGCAGGTTCAGGTGGCAGACGTCGAAGCCGGCGTCGCCCGGCCGGGCATAGCCCATGATGGCGTTGGCGTTGGCCCCATCGTAGTAGAGCAGGCCGCCGGCCTTGTGGACCATGTCGGCGATGACGTGGATGTTCTCGTCGAAGAGCCCGAGGGTGTTCGGGTTCGTCAGCATCAGGGCCGCGACCTGGTCGTCGAGGACCGACTTGAGGGACTCGAGGTCGACCCCGCCGCGCTCGTTCGACTTGACCTGGACGATCTCATAGCCGACCATGGCCGAGGTGGCCGGGTTGGTGCCGTGGGCCGAATCCGGGACGATGACCTTGCTCTTCTTGTGGCCCTTGGCGTTGTGGTAGGCGTGGATGATCTGGATGCCGGTGAACTCACCGTGGGCGCCGGCCGCCGGCTGGAGGGTCACGCGGTCGAAGCCGCTGATCTCGGCCAGGTACTTCTCCATCTCGTACATGAGCTGGAGGGCGCCCTGGACGAGGGCCTCATTCGCGTACGGGTGGATGTCGGCCAGGCCGGGCAGGGCCACGACCCGCTCGTTGATCTTCGGGTTGTACTTCATCGTGCACGAGCCCAGCGGGTAGAAGTCGACATCGACGCCGTGCTGCCGGCGGGACATCCGGACGAAGTGGCGGATGACGTCGATCTCGCTGACCTCGGGGAGGTCCGGGCCTTCGGCGCGGACCATGCCGGCCGGGAGGAGCTTCTTCTCGTCCTCGGCCGGGACGTCGAGGGCCGGGAGCGAGTAGGCGGTGCGGCCCTTGCGGCTCATCTCGAAGATGAGGGGTTCGTTGGTGTCGGGCATTACTTGAGTCCCCCCAATCCCGCCGCAAGGGCGTCGATCTCGTCCTTCGTCCGCCGCTCGGTGACGGCGACGAGGAGGTGGTTCTTGTAGGCCGGGTAGAACTTCGCCAGGTCAAGGCCGGGCAGGATGCCCTTCTTGGCCAGCTCGGCGGAGATCTTCTCCGGGGCGACCGGGGTCTTGACGGCGAACTCCTTGAAGAACGGGGCCTTGAAGGCCAGCTCGTAACCATTCTGGGCGGTTATCCGCTTGGCCGCGTAGTGGGCCTTCTGCAGCGAAAGCTGGGCCACTTCATGGAGTCCCTGCTTGCCCATGGTCACCAGGTAGACCAGCGCGGCCAGGGCGTTGAGGGCTTCGTTGGAGCAGATGTTCGAGGTCGCCTTCTCGCGGCGGATGTGCTGCTCACGGGTCTGTAGGGTGAGGACCCAGGCCCGCTGGCCGCGGACGTCGAGGGTCTGGCCGATGATCCGGCCGGCCATGCGGCGGACGAACTTCTCCTTCGCGGCGAAGAAGCCGAGGTACGGGCCGCCGAAGGACATCGGGTTGCCGAGGGGCTGCCCCTCACCGCAGACGATGTCGGCGCCATAATCGCCGGGGGCCTTGAGGACGCCCAGGGAGATGGGGTCCACGTCGACGACGTAGAGGGCGCCCTTGGCGTGGGCGATCTTCTCGATCTCCTCGACCGGTTCGAGGCAGCCGAAGAAGTTGGGGTTCTGGATGATGACCCCCGCCGTCTGGTCGTTGACGAGGGCGGCGAGCTTCTCGGGGTCGGTCTGGCCGTCTTTGGCCGGGGCCACATGGACCTTGACGTCCTGGGCCTGGATGTACGTCTGGAGGACGGCCCGGTACTCGGGGTGGACCGCCTCGGAGATGACGATCTCCTTGCGGCCGGTGACGGCGCAGGCCATCAGGGCGGCCTCGGCGACGGCCGTGCCGGCGTCGTACATGGAGGCCTGCGAGACATCCATCCCGGTGATCTGGCAGATGACCGTCTGGTACTCGAAGATGGACTGCAGAACGCCCTGGCTGACCTCGGGCTGGTACGGGGTGTAGGCCGTGTAGAACTCGTTCCGCGACAGGACCGCGGCGACGGTGCTGGGGATGAAGTGATCGTAGACGCCGCCGCCCAGGAAGCAGGCGTAATCATTGGCGTCGCCGTTCTTCGCGGCCAGCTTGGAGAGGTGCGCGAGAAGCTCCGGCTCGGACATGGCCGCCGGCAGCTTCAGCTGTCCCTTGAACTTGACCTCTTTCGGGACGTCGTTGAAGAGGTCTTCAACGGACCGCGCACCGATGGCCGCGAGCATCTCCTGGCGGTCCTCATCGGTGTTCGGCAGATATTTCATCAGTGATGACTCCCCGCTTCGGACTCGAACTTCTCGTAGGTCGCGACATCCATCAGGTTGTTCACGTCGGCCGGGTTGGTCAGCTCGATGACCATGATCCAGCCCTCGCCATGCGGGTCCTTGTTGATCAGCGAGGGGTCCTCGACCAGCTTCTCGTTGACCTTGACGACCTTACCGGCGGCCGGGGCGTAGCAATCGGAGACGGCCTTGACCGACTCGACCACGGCGAAGACGTCGTTCTGCTTGAACTCCTTACCCACCGGCGGCAGCTCGACGAAGACGATGTCGCCGAGTTCGTGCTGGGCGTAGTTGGTCAGGCCGACGGTGCCCTGCATGCCGTCCACCTTGATGTACTCATGGGTCTTGGTGTACTTGAATTCCTTCGGATACGCCACTGTTCATGCCTCCTTGGGCGCCGAGCGCCCTACTTCTTCCGCTTGTAGAACGGGACCTTGATGACCCGGGCCTTGAGGGGCCGGTCGCGGACGATGACGTCGATCTCGTTGCCGATCTTGGCCTCGGTCACCGGGACGAAGGCGTTGCCGATGTTCTTGTCGAGCGTCGGCGAGTAGGAACCGGTGGTGACGTAGCCGATCTCCTTGCCGTTTTTGGCCACCTTGTAGT